>MKTU01000041.1:62184-101946 GCA_001898415.1 Rhodanobacter sp. 67-28
CTCGACAACCAGCCGATCACCACGATCCAGGGGCCGGTCGATATCCACATGTACGACATCGCCCGCATCGAGGTGCTGGCCGGACCCCAGGGTACGTTGTATGGCGCCAGCGCCGAAGCCGGTGCGTTGCGCATCATCACCAACACGCCCGACCCCGCCGCTTTCGCGGCAAACTACACGCTCGGCGCCAACAAGGTTGCACACGGTGGCATCGGCTCCACCGTCGAGGGCATGGTCAACATTCCGCTCAGCAAGAGTGCCGCCATTCGCCTCGTGGGTTGGCGCGAACACGATGCGGGCTACATCGACAACAAGGCCGGCACGCGTACCTACCCGTCTTCCGGCATTACCATCAGCAACGCCGACGACTGCACCCCCGGCGTGCTGCTGCAATGCCACGGACGCGCCCGCAAGCACTACAACGACGCCGACACCCAGGGCGCACGCGCCGCGCTGAAAGTGGACCTGAACGACAACTGGTCGATCAGCCCGACGCTGATGGGGCAACAGACGATCTCCCACGGTTCATCTTCCAGCGATCCGAGCGTGGGCGATCTCGCCGTCACGCACTTCTTTCCCGAACGCAACAACGATCGCTGGTGGCAGGGCGCGCTGACCGTGCAAGGCAAGATCGGCAATTTCGATGCGACCTATGCCTACGCGCACCTCAAGCGCAACCAGGAGCAGGAGTCCGACTACACGGACTACTCATTCTGGTACGACACCCTGTACGGCTCCGGTGTCTATTTTTACGATAACGGCGGAGACCTGATCGATCCGTCGCAGCATCCGTTTTTCCGCGATCACTACACCAACAACAGCCACGAACTGCGTCTTGTCTCGCCCAGCGACGATCGCCTGCGTCTGGTCGCTGGCGCGTTCTGGCAGAAGCTGAAACACGATATCCAGTACCAGTACAAGATCAGCGGCCTGGCCGATTCGCTGACGGTTACCGGCTGGCCGGACACCCTCTATCTGAGCCGGCAGGTCCGCTACGATCGCGACCAGTCGGTGTACGGCGAACTGTCGTGGGACTTCATCCCCGATGTCCTCACGGGCACGATCGGCGAGCGCTATTACCGCGACAGCGGCAGCTTTTACGGCTTCTTCGGTTTCAGCGAGGGCTATTTCCCCGGCTCGAGTTACGGCGAGGCCGGCTGCATCTCGCCCGAGCCATTCGAGGGCGCGCCCTGTCTGGACTTCAACAAGCGGGTGAAGCAAAGCGGGTCGCTCAACAAGGTCAACCTGACCTGGCATGCCACACCCCATGCCATGGTCTATTTCACCCGGTCCGAGGGCTATCGCCCGGGTGGCATCAATCGCAACGCGTCGCTGCCGCCCTATCAGGCGGATTTCCTGACCAACCTCGAACTCGGCTGGAAGACCTCGTGGTTCGACAATCGGCTGACCTTCAACGGGGCCGTGTTCCGCGAGACCTGGGATAATTTCCAGTTCGACATCACGGGTCCGAACGGTATTTCCGAAATCCTCAATGCCAATTCGGCCCGCATCGACGGACTGGAGTCGCAGCTGAACTGGCAGGCGACCTACAACCTGCAGCTGAGCGCCGGCATCGCGTTGTATGACGCCAAGTTGACCGCCAACTACTGCGGATTCACCGACAACAACAACCGCCCCGTCACCGACTGTCCGGCCGGCTCGATCAATACACAAACGGGCGACACGGTGGACGGGCCGCTGGCACCAACGGGCACCCGCCTGCCCATCACGCCACGGTTCAAGGGCAACCTCATCGCGCGTTATACCTTTGATGTCGGCAGCAAGAGTGGCTTCGTCCAGGGCGCATTGACGCATGTGGGGGACCGCACGACGAGCCTGCTCCTGCTCGATCGCAGCCTCTATGGCGGACTGCCTGCCTACAATTCGGTCGACCTCTCCGCCGGTCTCCAGGGGGACAACTGGTCGGTGAGTGCCTATATCAACAACGCGTTCGACAAGCGCGCCGCGCTGTACAAGTTCTCCGAGTGTGCGGTAACGGTTTGCGGTGCGCACGGCGTGGTGCCGGAATACCCGAATGGACAGGTGTACACGGGCTTCAGCCAGCCGCGCACGTTCGGCATCAGCTTCAAGCAGGATTTCTAGTCGAGCGGTCGATTGCCGCACCGGACGAAAGCCCTGGCGTCGGCCAGGGCTTTTCGTCGCCCGCCCGATGGCGGGCAACGCCTCGCCGACAGATGGCCCTTTGAGGGGAGTGGTTCATGCCCGTCTTCATTCGCACCGCTTGCATGTCGATTGTCGCGGCCATCGGGCTGTCGACAGCGATGCCATCTGCGGCTGCCGGCGTCGAGTACGACACCATCATCCGCAACGGCCACATCATCGACGGTACGGGTTCGCCCTGGTACGCGGCCGATATCGCCGTGAAGGATGGTCGCATCGCCGCGATCGGCAACCTCGCCGACGCGCATGCCAGGCAGATGATCGACGTCCACGGCCTGGTCGTGGCGCCGGGATTCATCGACATGCTTGGTCAATCGGAAATCACCATGCTGGTCGATCCGCATGTGCCGTCGAAGATCTTCCAGGGCATCACCACCGAGATCACCGGAGAAGGCGAATCGGTGGCGCCGCTCGACGCCGAGATGATCAAGCAACGCCAGGCGGCGTACGCGCATTATCGGATAATGCCGGACTGGCGCACGTTCGAACAATATTTCGCGCGCCTGCAAAAGCAAGGCATGGGTATCAACGTAGGCACGTACGTGGGCGCCACTTCAGTGCGCGAGATGGTCATTGGCTACGAGAATCGCGCACCCACGCCGGACGAGTTGAAGAAGATGCAGGCGCTGGTCGCGGAAGCGATGAAGCAAGGTGCGCTGGGGCTGTCCACGGCGCTGGAGTACACGCCGGCGCCTTACGCCGGAACCGACGAGTTGATCGCCCTGGCGAAGGTTGCCGCACGCCATGGCGGCATTTACGCGACCCACATGCGCAACGAGGGCGATGCCGAGATGGCTGCGCTGGACGAAACCTTCCGGATCGGCCGCGAGGCGGATATTCCGGTGGAGATTTTCCATCTCAAGGCCACCGGCAATCTCAAGGGCAAGATGGCACGGGTGATCGCGCGCATCGACGCGGCTCGTGCCAGCGGCGTCGACGTGGCGGCGGACACCTACGCCTATACCGCGTGGCAGAACGATCTGTCGGCCTTCATCCCGCCCTGGGCCCATGACGGCGGCAACCTGAAGCTGATCGAACGCCTGAAGAATCCGGCCACGCGTGCGCGCATCCGCAAGGACATGCTCACTCCCGGCGATGCCTGGGACAATGAGTGGCTCGCGGCCATCGAGCAGGCGCACGGCATCATGATCGGCAGCGTCAACAACAAGGCGTTGCAGAAGTACGTCGGCAAGCGGGTCAGTGAGATTGCAGCGGAGTGGCACGAGGATCCGATCGACACGATCTGCGACTTCCTGATCAAGGACAACGCCGCCACCAGTTCGGTGGTGTTCGGCATGCAGGAGTCCGATGTCGAGCTGGCGCTGAAGCAGCCGTGGGTTTCGATCGACACGGACTATGAGGGAACCTCGCCCGATGGCCTGCTCGGCAAGGATCGTCCGCACCCACGCGCCTACGGCACCTTTCCGCGCATTCTCGCCAGGTACGTGCGCGAGCAGAAGCTGCTCACGCTTCCGGACGCCATCCGCAAGTTCAGCGCATTGGCGGCCCAGGGTGTGCATCTGCCGGATCGCGGCGTGCTCAAGCAAGGCATGTGGGCAGACATCGTCGTGTTCGACCCGGCTGCGATCCGCGATGTCGCCACCTTCACCGACCCGAACCAGCTGTCGGTCGGGATGCAATATGTGCTGGTCAACGGGGTCCCGGTGATCGATGGCGGCAAGATGACGGACGCGCTGCCGGGAGTGGTATTGCGCGGTCCGGCTTACTCCGGCAGATAGCCGAATTCCGAAAGGAACGGGTACTGGGGTTTCGGTGGCAAGAGCTGATTCGGCAACTCCCTGCACCCCACCCTTCAAGCGGCCTTCGGGCCGCTCTCTTGTTGGCACCGTACGCGCATGGCGGCGCAGCCGGCTGCCGGAGGGCTTTGCACGCAAGCCGTGCGGTGGCCTAGGATGGCGCACCGGCGGGCGAGCAGACAGCCGCCGGGAGGTTCGCAGGGGAACCCTCAACGGTGGAACGGCGCCTCGGCAGGCGCCTCGCTGACGCTCTCTCCAGCGAAAAGGACGCGCGACGATGGCCACGCTACCGACAACCCGCATACTCGATCCCGCGGATTATCCGCGCTGGGTCGCCGCGGTCGCCGCCTCCCCCGATGGCAGCGTGTATTCGCTGCCCGAGTATCTCGACGCGCTGTGCGCCGCCACCGGCGGCCGCTTCCGCGTGCTCGCCGCCGAGCGCGACGACCACATCGTGGGCGGCATCGCGCTGTTCGAATGCAGCGACCGCCGCGGCGCCTTCGTGTCGCCGCGGCGGCTGCTCTACTACAACGGCCTGGTGCTGGTGCCGCATGCCTGCAGCTGCCCGGCCACTGCCACCTCGCGCCGGCTGCAGACCATGGATGCGCTGGAGCACGCGCTTGCGCGCCTGCCGCTGGGGCGGCTGCGCTTCAAGAGCCGCTCCACCTGCACCGACCTGCGCACGTTCCAGTCGCGCGGCTGGAGCGTGCAGCCGACCTACACTTATGTGGTAGACATCAGCGACCTCGCCAGCGCATGGACGCGGGTGGACAAGAACCATCGCCGGCTGATCGGGCGCTGCACCGAGCAGGGCCTGCAACTGAGCATGGACGACGACTTCGACGCCTTCCACCACCTGCACCTGCAGACCCACGAGCGCAAGGGTGCGCCGCTGTACCTGCCGCGCGAGGCGTTCCGCCGCTTCGTGAAAACCCTGCGCGAACGCAACCTGGGCCGGCTCTACCACGCACGGATGCCCGACGGCCGCGTGGCCGCCAGCCAGCTGGTGCTGACCGGGCCGCACCCGGTCAGCCACACCGTCTGCGCCGGCGCCGAGGCTGCGTTGCTGAGCCTGGGCGCGTCGGCGTTCCTGCGCTGGCGCGCGCTGGAACACCTGGCCGCCGAGGGCTACCGCGCCAACGACCTGACCGACGCCGAACTCAACCCCGTCACGACGTTCAAGTCGCAGATGGGCGGCGAGCTGTCGCTGTGCCTGGAGGTCCCGCGCGCCGACGACATCCGCTTCCGCCTCGGCGACTGGGCAACCACGCTGCCGCAGCGCGCCCGCCGCGGCGTGCACCGTGCCCTGCGCCGCTCCACCGGCATGGCCGAATGAGCGAGCCCGTGGTTTCCGGGGCCGAACTGGTCTGCGCCACGCTGACGCGCGCCGGCGTCGATTGCGTGTTCGGCCTGCCCGGCACGCAGACCACGGGTCTGTACGAGGCGCTGCGCCGCGCGCCGCTGCGCAGTGTCGTGGCCACCCACGAGTTGTCGGCAGCGATGATGGCCAACGGCTACTACCGCGCCTCGGGGCGGATCGCCGCCTTGCTGACGATTCCCGGCCCGGGCTTCACCTGGGCACTGACCGGGCTGGCGGAGGCGGCGCTCGATTCGGCCGCGCTGCTGCACCTCACCATGCAGCCGGCACGCTCGCCCGGACAGCAGTTCCAGCTGCAGGCGCTGGACCAGGCGGCGATCGCCGGCCCGCTGAGCAAGGGCCAGTACCACGTCGACCATGCCACCGGGATCGCCCCCGCGTTGCTCGCGGCACACGCACAGGCCGGCGCCGGCGAACCCGGTCCGGTGCTGGTGCAGTTCGCGAGCGATGCATTGCGCGAAGCGGCGCCGCTGGCAGATGTCGCGCCTCCTTCGCCGCCACCGCTCGACGAGGCCGCACTCGACGCCGTGCTGGCCACGCTGCGCCAGGCCGGTCGCTGCATGCTGCTGCTCGGCCAGGGCTGCGCCGCCGCGGCCGGGTTGGCCACGCAGCTGGCCGAAACGCTGTCCGCCGCGGTGGTCACCACCACCTCGGGGCGCGGCGTGGTGGCCGAGGATCACCCGCTGTCGCTCGGCTTCGCGTTCGCCGGCAACGAGTGCGGCACGCTGAACGCGCTGGTCGAGGCCAGCGGCGCGGTGCTGGCGATCGGCTGCAAGTTCTCGCACAACGGCAGCCGCGGCTTCGAGCTGCGGCTGCCGCCGGAAAAACTCATCCACGTCGACGCCAGTGCCGCCGTGCTGGGCGCCAACTATCCCGCGCGCCACGCGATATGCGCGGACGCGGCGACCTTCCTGGCCGCCCTCCTGCAACGGCTGCAGACCAAGCCTGGCCATGCCGGCTTCAGCCACGACGAGATCGCGCAGTGGCGGCGGCGCGCCGACGACGAGCGCGACCGGCGGCGGGTCGAGCCGCGCATCCACGGCGTGGACGGCGGCCAGCCGCAGGCGTTCTTCGCCGCGCTGCGCCAGGCGCTGCCACGGCACGGCTGCCTGCTCACCGACTCCGGCCAGCACCAGGGGCTGGCGCGCCGCCACTTCCCGGTGCTGTGCCCGCGCGGCCTGATCGTGCCGACCAACCTGCAGTCGATGGGCTTCGGCATCGGCGCCGCGATCGGCGCCTGCCTGGCCGATCCGGCGCGGCCTGTGGTGGCGCTGGTCGGCGACGGCGGCCTGGCGATGTCCGGGCTGGAGCTGCTCACCGCAGTGCGCGAACGGCTGCGGCTGACCGTGATCGTGTTCGTCGACGGTGCCTACGGCCTGATCCGCATGCAGCAACTGGCCGGCTCGGGCCATGCGTACGGCACCGAGTTCGACAGCGTCGACGTCGCCGCCCTGGCCGCGGCCGTCGGTGCCACGCACGTACGCCTGCAAGGCGATGCGCAGGCCACCCTGGCCGCGGCGATCGAGGCGCCCGGCGTGACCCTGGTCGAGGTGCGCGTGGGCGATTCCGCACCGATGCACTGGCTGCGAGCCAAGAGCCGGCTGCGCGGTTCGCGGCTGCGCAGGTGGTGGCGCCACCTGCACCGTTGAACCCCCACGCGCGGCGGCCCGGTGGCCATCGCGGGTGCTAGCATGGCCGCACAGGCGCGGCGTCGAGCGCACGCATGCGGCGATCAGGGGAAACATCCATGGGCAAGCGGGACGGGCGGCACGTGCCGGCGATCGTGATGGGCTGCGGCCCCACAGCGTTGGGCATCCTGCGTTGTCTGAAACTGGCCGGCATCCCGACCTACGTGGCCTGCCGCGCGGGCGACCAGGTGACGCGCTCGCGCTGGTTCCGGCCCACGCCCGGACCGACGGCGTGGGATGGCGTGCCCGGTCCGCAGGCACTGGACCACCTGCGTGACTTGCCGTTGGACGAGGCGGTGCTGATCGCCGGCGCCGACGACGCCGCACTGTGGCTGGCCGACCTGCCGCAGAGCGAGCTGGGCCAGCGCTTCCGCACCAGCACCTGCTCGCGGCAGACGCAGGAACTGCTGCAGGACAAGTCGCGCTTCGCCGCGCTGCTGGCCGAAACCGGCATGCCGCACCCGCCGACCTACCGCATCGACAGCGCGGCGGACATCGCGGCGATGCCGTTCGAGCGGCTCGACCGCGTCTTCATCAAGCCGGTCAACTCGCAGAAGTTCAGCGACGTGCTGGGCATCAAGGGCGTGTGGGTACACAGCCGCGAGGAGCTGCTGGAAACCTGGCAGCGCCTGCACGGCCTGGGCTTCCGCCTGATGGCGCAGGAGTACGTGCCCGGCACCGCCGCCGACCATTATTTCGTGGACGGCTTCCGCGACGCGCAGGGACGTTTCACCGGCCTGTTCGCGCGGCGACGCTTCCGCATCCACCCGGCCGACTTCGGCAACAGCTCGTACTGCGAGAGCATCCCGCTGGCCCAGGTCGAGCCGGCGGCGACCAACCTGACCGCGCTGCTGGCGAAGGTGGATTACCGCGGCATCTTCAGCGCCGAGTTCAAGCGCGACGCGCGCGACGGCCAGTTCCGCATCCTCGAGGTGAACACGCGCGCCTGGACCTATGTCGAGTTCGCCGCGCGCTGCGGCGTCAACGTGTGCGAAATGGCCTGGCAGGACGCGCTGGGCCTGCCGGTCGATGCCGCCGCGCCGGATTACGTGGTCGGCGCCGGTTGCGTGAACCTGCAGCGCGACATCAACGCCGTGCGCGGCCAGTCGCGGCAGGCCCGCGAGCCGTGGTCGAAGATCCTGCGGCAGTGGGCGCGCGCGCATTACCACACGTTCCGTTTCGACGATCCGCTGCCAGGCCTGTCCAGCGCGTGGCGCATCGCCACCCACCGCACCGGGCGCCACCACGGCCCCAGCGAGGCGCCGGTACCGCCGGCCGCCGCGCCGAACGAGCCGCCGGCAAACTGAACCCGGACGGCATATATCGCTCCATCGCGAATCGAAGATATATACTGCCGGGCACCGTGACCCCGGAACCCTTGCGATGCCGTCGATCAGCTTCGAATTCTTTCCGCCCAAGACCGACGACCAGCGCGCGCAGCTCGACCGCGCGGCGCAGGCGCTGAAGGCGCACCAGCCCGAATACGCCTCGGTCACCTTCGGCGCCGGCGGTTCCACGCTGAGCTACACCGGCGACACGGTGGCGCGGCTGCATACGCAGCACGGGCTCAACGTGGCGCCGCACCTGTCGTGCATGGGCGGCACCCGGGCGGAGATCGCCGCGCTGCTCGACGGCTACCGCGCGGCGGGCTATCGGCGCATCGTGGCGTTGCGCGGCGACATGCCCTCGGGCATGGCCACGGCGGGCGACTTCCGCTACGCCGCCGAACTGGTGGCCTTCATCCGCCGGCACTGCGGCGACCATTTCCACATCGAGGTGGCGGCCTACCCGGAGACGCATCCGCAGGCCGACGACGCGCTGCGCGACCTCATGCACTTCAAGGCCAAGATCGACGCCGGCGCCAACGGCGCGATCACCCAGTATTTCTTCAACCCGGATGCGTATTTCCGCTTCGTCGACGACGTGCGCAAACTTGGCGTGAACGTGCCGATCGTGCCGGGCATCATGCCGATCTCCAACTACAGCCAGCTCAGGCGCTTCTCGGAAATGTGCGGCGCGGAAATCCCCCGCTGGATCGCCAAGCGCATGCAGGCCCACGGCGACGATGCGGATGCGGTGCGTGAGCTCGGCGCCGAGGTGGTGGCGCAACTGTGCCGTCGCCTGCTCGACGGCGGCGCGCCGGGGCTGCACTTCTACACGCTCAACCGCGCCCGCGCCACGCAGGCGGTGTTGCAGCAGCTGGCCTGAAACCACCACCGCGCACAACCTCCCGCAGGAGCCCGCTGGCGGGCGATGCCTTGAGGCGGGGATTTGCAAGCAAGAGCATCGCCCGCAAGCAGGCTACTGCGATGGTGATGCGCCAACGGAAAGTCGTTCGTGGCGCCGCGGGACGGCTATGCTGACCGGATGTTGCGCCTGGTCGCCCTGCTCAGCCTGGCCTTGCTTGCGTGCGCCGCCCCCGCGGCGGCGCAGACGCCGATCCATCGTTGCATCGGCGCCAACGGCGGCGCGGTGTTCACCGACCAGCCGTGCGCCGCGCTGCGCGCCACGCCGGTCAACCCCGCGACGCCCACCGATACCCCCGCGCCGAGCGGGCCGCCGCCGGTGCTGTGTGCCGCCAACATCGAGGAGCTGCGCCAGAGCGTGATCGATGCGTTCGCGCGGCGCGACAGCGTCCGCATGGGCGGGCTGATCCTGTGGGACGGTTACGGCCGCGGTGCGGCGATTGCCGACATCCGCGCGCTGACCGCGCTGATGGAACAATCGCTGCTGCAGGTCGACCTGCCCGCTCCCGCGGCATCCGCCGCGGCGCTGCCGGACAACTGGCCGCCCCTCGCCGGCGACCCTGCTCCGGCGGCAACCGCCGCGCCCGATCAACTGGTACTGCACACCGCCGGCGCCGACGGCGCGGGTTCCACCTGGCGTTTCGACATCGTGCGCCGGGCCGGCTGCCTGTGGCTGCGCAACGCGCCGTAAACGCCGCCCCCGCAGCGACGCGCTATCATGTGCAGTCTTCATGGAGAACCGAACATGGCGCAGCAGTACCCCGAATGGATCTGGCAGAACGGCCACATCAAGCCGTGGGCCGAAGCCACTACCCACGTGATGTCGCACGCGCTGCATTACGGTTCGTCGGTGTTCGAAGGCATCCGCAGTTACGCCACGCCCGACGGCGCGGCGATCTTCCGCCTCACCGACCACCTGAACCGGCTGTTCCTGTCGGCCAAGATCTACGACATGCAGCTGCCGCACTCGTTCGAGGAGCTGGCCGCCGCCTGCCGCGAGGTGATCCGCAAGAACGGGCTCGGCGCGTCCTACCTGCGCCCGGTGGCGTATCGCGGCCTGGGCGGCTTCGGCCTGTCCGCCGAAACGCCGATCGACATGGCCGTGGCCGCCTGGCCGATGGGCCCGTACCTCGGGCCGGAAGCGCTGCAGAACGGCATCGACGCCTGCGTGTCGAGCTGGCAGCGCTTCGCCCCGAACACCATCCCGGCCGGCGCCAAGGCCGGCGGCAATTATCTTTCCGGCCAGCTGATCGCGCGCGAGGCGCGCCGGCTCGGCTTCGGCGAAGGCATCGCGCTCTCCTCCAGCGGCCTGCTCAGCGAAGGCGCCGGCGAGAACCTGTTCCTGGTCTTCGACGGCGTGCTGCACACCACGCCGGCCAGCGCCTCGATCCTTGCCGGCATCACCCGCGACACGCTCAAGACGCTGGCCCGCGAGGACGGCATCGAGGTGGTCGAGCGCGACATCCCGCGCGAGTACCTGTACCTGGCCGACGAGGTGCTGATGTGCGGCACCGCCGCCGAGATCACCCCGATCCGCTCGGTCGACGGCAAGCAGGTCGGCGCCGGCAAGGCCGGTCGCGTCACACTGCGCCTGCAGGAGCTGTTCTTCGGCCTGTTCGACGGCCGCACCCACGACAAGTGGGGCTGGCTGGAACAGGTCTGAGGGAAGCCCCTCTCCCCGTGGGAGAGGGGTTGGGGAGAGGGTACGGGCGGAGCGCGCTGCGGCAGCGTTCCTTGTGGTATTCAACGCGGCGCCCCGCACCCTCATCCGGCGCTGCGCGCCACCTTCTCCCGAAGGGAGAAGGGATCTTCGGCTCGCACCTCCCAAACGGGCCTGATACGAAAAACCCGCCTTCCGGCGGGTTTTCTTGGTTCACATCAGGTTGCGGCCGTGGAACAGTTCCTCGATCTCGCGCCGGAGCAGCGACTCGATCCGCTGGCGTTCCTTGAACGACAGGTCGTCCGCGTGCGACTCGAACAGGTAGGTGTCCAGGTCGAAGTCCTTGATGTGCATCTTGGTGTGGAACATGTTCTCCTGGTACACGTTGACGTCGAACATCTCGTACTTCTGCCGGATGTGCCGCGCCAGGTAGTCCTGCACCGAATTGATCTTGTGGTCGATGAAGTGCTTCTTGCCCTTCACGTCGCGGGTGAAGCCGCGCACGCGGTAGTCGCACACCACGATGTCCGACTCGAAGCTGTCGATCAGGTAGTTCAGCGCCTTCAGCGGCGAGATCACGCCGCAGGTGGCCACGTCGATGTCCGCGCGGAAGGTGGCGATGCCGTTGTGCGGATGCGTCTCCGGATAGGTGTGGACGGTGATGTGGCTCTTGTCCATGTGCGCCACCACCGCGCCGGCGATCGAATCACGGCCGAGCTTCTCCACCACCGGCTCCTCGGAAATGAGGATGGTCACCGACGCGCCCTGCGGATCGTAGTCCTGGCGCGCGATGTTGAGGATGTTCGCGCCGATGATCTCGGCCACGTCGGTGAGGATCTGGGTCAGGCGGTCGGCGTCGTACTGCTCGTCGATGTATTCGATGTAGCGCTGGCGCTGCTCTTCGGACACCGCATAGCAGATGTCGTAGATGTTGAAACTCAGCGCCTTGGTCAGGTTGTTGAAACCCTGCAGGCGAAGACGGGGAAGCGGTTTGACCACGAGCGACTCTCCATGGGCCATGGCGGCCGGCTGTAGAGGCGGGTTAGCGACAAGGGTCCCCGCGATTGGTGTGAAGCACAGGCTGGTGCCTGCGACCCTTGGTTGGTGGCATGCTCTCGACGTTGCCGCTGTCGAAAGACCGCGAAGTATGCGGCAAACGCGTCAGGAAATGAACCTGCAGCCAATCGGCATGTTTGCCATAATGCGGGACAAGCTGACGTGATTGCGGTCACGCTTGCCGCGGAGGCGACAAGCGCCGCAGAACCTTGCCTGACCTGAGGAGTCGACGTGGCCCCACACCTGAAATACCAGTTGCAACAGGCCTTCGAACGCTCGCAGGCCCCGCTGGGCTTCGCCCCCGACCCCGCCTCGATGGAGCGCTTCCTGGCGCTCTGCCACCGCCGGCGCTACCCCGGCAAGACCGCGATCATCCGCCCCGGCGATCCGGCCAACACGCTGTACTACGTGGTCGAGGGCTCGCTGGCGGTATGCACCGAGGACGAGCAGGGCCGCGAATTGATCCTCGCCTACATCAGCCGCGGCCAGTTCATCGGCGAGATGGGCCTGTTCGTGGAGCAGGCCCAGCGCGAGTCGGTGGTGCGCTCGCGCACGCCGTGCGAGATGGCCGAGGTCAGCTACGAGCGGCTGTTCCAGCTGATGGAAGGCCCGCTGCGCGAGGAGTGCCCCAAGATCCTGTTCGCGATCGGTGCCCAACTCACCAATCGCCTGCTGCGCACCTCGCGCCAGGTCAGCCGCATGGCGTTCATGGACGTCACCAACCGCATCTCGCGCACCCTGCTCGACCTGTGCGACGAACCCGACGCGATGACCCACCCGGACGGCACGCAGATCCGCATCTCGCGCCAGGAAGTGAGCCGCATCGTGGGCTGCTCGCGCGAGATGGTCGGCCGCGTGCTCAAGCAGCTCGAAGAGCAGCGCATGATCGACGTCTCCGGCAAGACCATCGTGATCCGCGGCACCCGCTGACCACGCCCGGCCGGCACCGCCACCGGTTCGCCTGAACCGGGTTTTTACGGCCGCCAGTCGAGCATGGTCTCCCGCCCCGGCTGCGAGACGGCGCTTGGATTTCGATCAGTTCTTCCTCTTCGTCGGCATCGGTCTGCTCGCCCAGGTGGTGGACGGGGCGCTGGGCATGGCCTACGGGCTGGTATCCAATTCGATCCTGCTGGCGCTGGGGCTGCCGCCGGCGGTCGCCAGCGCCACCGTGCACACCGCCGAGATCGCCACCACCTGCGCTTCCGGCGCCTCGCACGCATGGTTCGGCAACGTGCGCTGGCCGCTGTTCTGGCAGTTGGCGATACCCGGGGCGATCGGCGGCGTGCTCGGCGCCACCTTCCTCGCCAGCGTGCCCGGCGAGACGATCCGCCCGTTCATCAACGCCTACCTGCTGGTTCTCGGCGCGATGGTCCTGTTGCGCGCGTTCGGCAAGCGGCTGAGCCGGCACCGGGTGCAGCACACCGGCGTGCTTGGCTTCTTCGCCGGCCTGCTCGACGCGATCGGTGGCGGCGGCTGGGGGCCACTGGCCACCAGCACGCTGATCGCCCGCGGCGGTGGCGTGCGCCGGACGATCGGCTCGGTCAACGCGGCGGAGTTCGTGGTGACCACGTCGATCTCCGCCACCCTGGTGTGGCACGTCGGCATCGGCCACTGGCCGATCGTGCTCGGCCTGCTCACCGGCGGCGTCCTGGCCGCGCCGTTTGCCGCCTGGCTGGTGCGCCACCTGCCCGAACGCGCGGTGATGGCCGCGGTGGGCACCTTGATCGTGGCGATCAGCCTGGTGCAGCTGCTGCACGCGTAGGGCGGGCACCGCCCGCCATGTTTCATCCCATTGAGCACGAGCCGGCGGGCGGTGCCCGCCCTACGCGCGCCGAACTCCGGCCTTCACAACCACTCGACGCGGGTCAGCGTGCGGCCGAGTGCCTTCTCCACCTTCTTGCACAGTTTCGGCGTGCCGTTGACCAGCACCGCCTCGGTGGCCTGCCTGAGCATCGCCACATCGTGCATCGAATCGCCGTAGGCCACGTGCCAGGCGGCGACGCCGTGCTCGGCCAGCGACTGCACCTTGCGCCGGCCCACGTTGTGCCGGCGCGGGCGCAGGCCCAGCCAGCCGGGGCGCAGTTGCGAGGCGACCACTTCCACGCCGGCCAGCCCCAGTTCGCGCAGGATGCCGGTCGCCAGCGTCTCTTCGCAGCCGGTCACCACGATCACCCGATCGCCTTGCGCCTGATGCCGGCGCAGCCGGCTCAGTCCTTCGCGGCAGAATTGCTTCGGGCGTCGCGCCAGCACGCCAGCGAAGGCATCGGCGGCCACCCGGTATCGCGGCTCGCGCAGGCCCAGCAAGGCGATCCGCACCAGCAGGTACAGCGGCAGGCGGCGCGACAGCGGCCACGTCAGCAGCAACAACGGCGAGGCCAGCAAGGCCACGCCCTTGCGCCATGCCGAGCCGGCATAGCGGCTGCGCACGAACAGGGCGAAGGAATCGCCGTGGATCAGCACCCCATCGAAGTCGAACAGCACCACGCGCGGCGTGTTCTCGCACGGCGCGGCGACCGCGTCATCCCCCGGCGCGGCCGTGGCGGGTTCGACGGGGGCGCTCATGCGTTGGCGAACAACCGTCGCAGTTCGCGGCCCGGGTCCTCGGCGCGCATGAACGCCTCGCCGACCAGGAACGCCTGCACGCCGCCCGCGCGCAGGCGAGCCACGTCTTCGGGCGTGTGGATGCCGGATTCGGCAACCAGCACGCGGTCGTATTCGATCAGTTCCTGCAGCGCCAGCGAGGTTTCCAGCGCGGTCTCGAAATTGCGCAGGTTGCGGTTGTTGACGCCGATCAGCGGCACCGGCAGCGCCAGCGCGCGCTCCATCTCGTCCTCGTCGTGCACTTCGCACAGCACGTCCAGGTCGAGCTCGGCGGCGAGCAGCGCCAACGGCAGCAGCTCGTCGTCGTCCAGCGCGGAGACGATCAGCAGGATGCAGTCGGCGCCGATCGCGCGCGCCTCGTGCACCTGGTAGGGGTCGATGATGAAATCCTTGCGCAGCAGCGGCAGCGAACAGGCCTTGCGCGCCTGCTGCAGGAACGCCTCGCTGCCCTGGAAGAAATCGGCGTCGGTGAGCACCGACAGGCAGGCCGCGCCGGCCTTCTCGTAACTGCGCGCGATCGCGGCGGGATCGAAATCGGCGCGGATCACGCCCTTGCTGGGGCTGGCCTTCTTCACCTCGGCGATCACCGCGGGCAAGCCAGCCTCGATCTTCGCCTCGATGGCAGCGGCGAAGCCGCGCGTGTCCGGCAGGTCGGCGATGCGCGCGCTCAGCTCGGCCAGCGGGACCTTGCTGCGGCGCTCGGCGACTTCTTCGGCCTTGCGCGCCAGGATGCGATTGAGGATGTCGGTCATGGCATCTCGCTCGGGTGGGGTGACGGGTGCATCGTAGTCGGCCACGACGCGTGGTGTAACCGCACCGTGTTTACGGGACTCCCGCCAGGCGTCGCGTGGCGGCCACGAAGGCCTGCATTTTCGCATGCGCGGCGCCGCTGGCGATCGCCGCACGGGCGCGTTCGATGCCGGCGCCGATGTCCTCGACCACGTCGGCAGCATACAAGGCCGCGCCGGCGTTCAGGCACACGATGTCGTGCGGCACGCCGGGTTCGCCGTGCAGCGCACCCAGCAGCATCGCCTTCGATTCGCCGGCGTCCTCCACCCGCAGGTTGCGGCTGGAGGCCATCGCCAGGCCGAAATCCTCCGGCTCCACCTCGTACTCGCGCACCACGCCGTCGCGCAGTTCGCCGACCATGGTGGCCGCGCCCAGCGAAATCTCGTCCATGCCGTCGCGGCCCCACACCACCAGCGCCCTGCGCGCGCCCAGCGCCTGCAGCACGCGGATCTGGATGCCGACCAGGTCCGGGTGGAACACGCCCATCAGGATGTTCGGCGCGCCGGCCGGATTGGTCAGCGGGCCGAGGATGTTGAACAGCGTGCGCACGCCCATCTCGCCGCGCACCGGCGCCACCACCTTCATCGCCGGATGGTGGTTGGGCGCGAACATGAAGCCGATGCCGGTCTCGGCCAGGCACGCGGCGACCTGCGCCGGCGCCAGGTCGATCGACGCGCCCAGCGCCTCCAGCACGTCGGCGCTGCCGGACTTCGACGACACGCTGCGCCCGCCGTGCTTGGCGATGCGCGCACCGGCCGCCGCGGCCACGAACATCGACGCGGTGGAAATGTTGAAGCTGCACGCGCCGTCGCCACCGGTGCCGACGATGTCGAGCAGGTGCGCATCGTCGCCGATCACCGGCACCGGCGCAGCCAGCTCGCGCATCACCCGCGCCGCGCCGGTGATCTCGCCCACGGTTTCCTTTTTCACGCGCAGGCCGGTGATGATCGCCGCGGTCATCAGCGGGCTCACCTCGCCGCGCATGATCTGGCGCATCAGCGAGATCATCTCGTCGTGGAAGATCTCGCGGTGCTCGATCGTGCGCTGCAGCGCTTCCTGCGGCGTGATGCCGACCATGCTCATGCCGCCAGCTTCCGCCGCGGCAGGCCGAGGAAGTTGGCCAGCAGGTCGTGGCCGTGCCGGGTCAGGATCGATTCGGGATGGAACTGCACGCCCTCCACCGGCAGCGTCCTGTGGCGCAGGCCCATGATCTCGTCGATCGAGCCGTCCGGGTTTTCCGTCCACGCGGTGACTTCAAGGCAATCCGGCAGCGAGGACTGCTCCACCACCAGCGAGTGGTAGCGCGTGGCCTCGAACGGATTGGGCAGGCCGGCGAACACGCCCTGGCCGCGATGGATCATCGGCGAGGTCTTGCCGTGCATGATCTTCTTCGCGCGAATCACCTTGCCGCCGAACGCCTGGCCGATCGCCTGGTGGCCCAGGCATACCCCGAACACCGGGATCTCCCCGGCCAGCTCGCGCAGCACGTCCAGCGACACGCCCGCATCGTCCGGCGTGCCCGGCCCCGGGGAAATCATGATGTGCGAGGGCTTCAGCGCGCGGATGCCGGCCACGGTGAGCGCATCGTTGCGCACCACCCTCACCTCCTGGCCCAGCTCGCCCAGGTACTGCACGAGGTTGAAGGTGAAGCTGTCATAGTTGTCGATCATCAGGAGCATGGTGTGCTCTGCCGCCGCGGACATACCCAGAGACGCCCATGATAGCGGGACAACCGCGGCCGGTCAGCGCGGATGCGCGTCGGTCGGCGCCGGAGCGGGGTGCGAGAGCGGATAGCCGTGCTCCCGCAGCAGGCGCAGCACCCCATCTACGGGCAGTGCCTGCACCTGGTGGCCTTGCCAGCCGCGCATGTCGCCGGCGTGGAACAGGGAGTTGATGATGGCTTCTTCGGTCGCCTCGATGGCGGCCATGAACAGCGGCGACATGGCGTCGTTGCGCAGCACGGCAACCTGGCGCACGGACTGTTCGGCGGCGTACGGCACGCGGTTCGCCGCGTAGGTGGAGAAGGCGATCACGTAGTCGCCGCTGCCGTTGGAGGCGATGCCGCCGCTGCGGGCGAGGCCGAGGATCGCGCGTTTCGCCAGCCGTTTCAGGTTGCGCGCATCCAGCGGGGCGTCGGTGGCCACCACGATCATGCACGAGCCGTCGGGCGAGTCGTTCAATGCGTCGCTGAGGTAATACTTGTGCAGCAGCTTGCCGACCGGGACGCCGGCCACGGTCAGGGTGCCGCCGAAGTTGGTCTGCACCAGCACGCCGACGGCATAGCCGCCCAGACGGTCAGGCAGCTTGCGCGAGGAGGTGCCGATGCCGCCCTTGAAGCCGAACGCGACGGTGCCGGTGCCGGCGCCGACGTTGCCCTGCGCGACCTTGCCGCCGCTTGCCGATGCGATCGCCTGCAGCACGTCGCGCACGGCGACGTGGCGACCGCGGATGTCGTTGAGATAGCCGTCGTTGGTTTCCCCCACCACCGGATTGACCGACAGCACCTCGCGATTTTCGGGGTTGGCGAGCGCGTGCTCGATCAGCGCCGCAGCGGCCACCGGCACGCTCAGCGTGTTGGTCAGCACGATCGGCGTTTCGAGGTTGCCGAGTTCGTCGATCTGGGTGCTGCCGGCGAGCTTGCCGAAACCGTTGCCCACGTACACCGCCGCCGGCACCTTGTGCTGGAAGAGGTTGCCCGCGTGCGGCAGGATCGCGGTGACGCCGGTGCGCACGTCGTCGCCACGGATCAGCGTCTTCTGGCCCACTTCGACGCCGGGCACGTCGGTGATGGCGTTCAGGGCGCCGGGCGGCAGCACGCCGATGGCGACGCCGTAGTCACGCAGGTCGCGCTGCTGACCGAATGCCGGCAGGCAGGCCAGCAAGCCGAGTGCCATCGCGATGGCGCGGCGACCCATCAGCCCGCCTCGCGCCGTGGCCGCCGCCAGAAGCGGTAGATCAGCGCGCCGATCAGCAGCGCGATGGCGGCGGCGACCAGGTTGGCAACGCCGGCGCTGGCCAGCAGGCCCAGCGACAACGCCGTCGCGGCGAGCGGGATCAGCGGCCCGCCGGGCAGGCGCATGGCGCCCTCGCGCTGGCCGTGGCGCCTGCGCAGCACCAGCACCGCGACCGCCGTGGCGAGATAGCCGAACAGCCGCGCCACCACGGAGAGCAGCGCCAGCTGCACGAACGAGCCGGACAGCGCCAGGATCACCGACAGCACGCCCACCGTGACGATGGCCACCGCCGGCGTGCGGAAGCGCGGATGGATGCGCGTGAGCGCGGCCGGACCCACGCCGTCGTCGGCGAGCGCGAGCAGGTAGCGCGGGCCGAACATGATCGTGTTGCTGTTGGTACCGAGAATGGAAACGGCCGCGCCGACGGTCAGTACCAGCGCCAGCCACATGCCGCCGAAGCGCGCCGAGGCATCGGCCAGCGGCGTGCTGGACGCGGCCAGCCCCGGCAGCGTACCCAGCGCCACCCACTGCACCGCCACGTAGGTCGCGGTGACGATCGCGATCATGGTCAGCATCGCGAACGGCACGTCGCGCTGCGGGTTGCGATATTCGGCGGCTGCCGCGGGCATGTTCTCGAACCCGGCATAGGCGAACAGCAACAACAGGGCGCCCTTGGCCAGGTCGTCCATCGGGATCGAGTCCACAGCCAGCGGCGAGGCCTGGCCCAGGTCGACGAAAAACGCACCAATGAGCACGAACATCGCCAGCGGCAGGAACTTGGCGATCGCCAGGGTCACCCCGGTGCGCGCCGCGGCACGCACGCCGATCACGTTGATGCCGGTCAGCGCCGCCAGCGAGCCGACCACGATCAGCACGCGCACATTGCCGTCGCCCGCCGCCGGCCAGAAATGCGTGACCGCATCGGCCAGGCCGTTGCTCAGCGCCGCGGCGCTGGCGATGCGAGTCAGCAGCAGCATCCAGCCCACCTCGAATCCGGCGAAGCGCCCGAACGCCTCGCGCGCATAGAGATAGCTGCCGCCGGCCTGGTCGAAGTAGCTGGCGGCCTGCGCATAGCACAGCACCAGCAGGCTCACCGCGATGCCCGCCAGCAGCACCGCCCACAGGCTGGCCGGCCCCAGCAGCGCGGCAGCCGCCGCCGGCAGCAGGTAGATGCCGCTGCCGATCACGTCGTTGACCGACAGCCCGACCAGTTGCCAGCGCCCGACCGCGCGCAGCATGTGCGGCTGTTCAAGAGCGATTCCGGAGGTGGCGGGATCAAGCATCGCCGCGATGCGCGCGACGCCGCGGCCACGGCCGTCGCCGTGCGACGTGGTCGACGCCGGGCGGCAAGCTGCCGCCCGGCGCACGGGCATCACCAGCGATAGGCGACCTTGCCGTACACGTAGGCACCCTGGGCACCGAACGGCGAGCTGCTCGGATACGGGAAGATGCCGTGGAAGTTGCTGCCGTCCGGTGCCTTCTGCGGATAGGTGTCGAACACGTTGTCCGAGCCAAGGGTGAAGGTCCAGCGATCGTGGTAGTAGTTGGCGGCGAGATTGAAGATCCACCGGGACGGGTAGACATCGTCGTAGATGTAGCTGGTCGAGCTGTACTCGGTGACCCCGCCGTAACGCACCGCGGTGCCGGTGAAGCCCCAGTGGCCGGTCTTCCAGGTGTTGGTCCAGATGAACTTGGAGCGCGGCATCTGGTCGGCCAGCAGGCCCTTGGCCTGGCTGCGCGTGATGCGCTGGAAACCGACATTGCCCAGCGCGTCGAGCACCGCGGGGTTGGGCAGCACCTTGGTCACCTTGTTCTTGTGGTACGACCAGTTGACCGTGGTCTGGAACGAGCCGCCGTCGGCAAGCTCCTTGATGTAGTTGGTGACCACGCCGATGCCCTTGATGCGCATCTCGGCCGCGTTGGTGAAGTAGGCCAGCGCCACGTACTCGGAATTGACCACGCCGTTGGCGGCCAGGTAGTCCTTGACCGACTGGGTCACCAGCGACATCGAGCTTGACATCAGGATGCGGTTTTTCAGCCGGATGTCGTACAGGTCCACCGTGGTGGTGAAGGCGCGCGTGGGCGCCCACACTGCGCCGACGGTGATGCTGCGGGTGGTCTCCGGCTTCAGCGGCTCGCTGCCCAGCAGCTGCGCGGTCTTGTTGTCCGGCGGCACCAGGCCGCGCAGGTAGATGCCCTCGGGCAAGCCCAGCGAGTTGCCGGCGGGGTAGGACACCGAGGTGGTCACCGAGGCGTGCTGCTGGCCCAGGCCCGGCGCGCGGAAGCCGGTGGAATAGGTGCCGCGCAAGGCAAAGCCGTGGTCGAAGTCGTAGCGGCCGGACAACGCGTAGGAGAGGTTGGTGCCGAAGTCGGAGTAGTCCTCGTGGCGCGCCGCGATCGAGGTACTCAGCCGGTCGGTGATGTTGCCTTCCAGTTGCGCGTACTCGGCCACCGAATGCCGCGTGCTGTTGCTGGCGTCCTCCGGGCCCCAGCCGGCAAAACCTTGCGCGCCGCCGGTGACGCCCGAGGTGCCCACGTAGTACGAGGCGAGGTCGCCGGCCACGATCTTGTAGCCCTGGTGCAGGTACTGCGCGCCGAAGCCCAGGTGCCAGTAGTCGTTGAGCGACTTGCCCATCGAGAAATCGAGGGTGGCCTGCGAGGCGGTCAGGGTGCCGTCGTGGATGTCGGTCGGGGTGTAGCCGAAGTCGTTCCAGAAGGCGAAGTTCACCGTGTTGAAGGTGCCGTAGGACACGCGGTTGGCGCCCCAGGTGGCCGCGGTGTCCCAGTCCCAGCCCGACTCCGTCTCGCCGCGCACGCCCATCACGAAGGACTTGTCGCGCGACACGCCATGCTCGACCGGGTTGAAGCCGTCGCCGTCCGGGAACAGGTACTGCATCAGGTCGTTCTTCGGCTCCGGCGCGTTGGTGCCGTAGCGGTAGAACGCCATCGGCTCGGCCATCAGCCGGCCATAGTGGCCGTAGCCGTACAGATGCACCTTCGGCGTGAAGTCGTACTGCCAGTTGAGGAAGGTGTTGTAGTTGTTGGAATTGGGGATGCCGACGTGGTACTTGCGGCCCAGCTCGGTGAAGCCGGGGCGGTTGTCCAGCCCGGCGCGGTTGGTCGGGTCCTGCTTGCCGACCTGCGCGGAAAGCCGCATCCAGCCCTTGTCGCCCAGCGCGAAGCCGAGGCTGCTCTGCAGCCGCGAACTCGCACCGTCACCGGCCGAGTACTTGCCGTAGTCGCCCTGCACCTCGCCGCCCTCGCCGCCCTTTTTCAGGATGATGTTGATGACGCCGGCCAGCGCGTCGGAGCCGTACTGCGCCGAGGCGCCGTCGCGCAGCACCTCGATGTGGTCGATGGCGCCGACCGGGATGGTGTTGATGTTGACGCCCTGCGAGCCCTGGCCGACCTGGCCCAGGGTGAGCATCAGCGCGCTCGAGTGCCAGCGCTTGCCGTCGACCAGGATCAGCACCTGGTCGCTGTTGAGGCCGCGCATCTGGAACGGCCGCACGAAGGCGAACGTGTCGGACATCGAGGCCAGCGGGAAATTCAGCGAGGGGACGGCGAGGTCGAGCGCGTTGCCCAGGCTCACCGCGCCGGAGTCGTTCAGCACCTGCGCGGGGATCACGTCCACCGGCACCAGCGAACTGGATTGCGTGCGGTCGCTGGTGCGCGTGCCGGTCACGATCACCTGCGACAGGTTGACGGCATCCTTCTTCTGCTTTTGCTGGCTCGATGATGCCGCGTCCGCCGGCGCGGCGGGTGCCGGCGCGGTTTCCTGCGCGGCAGCGGTGCCCGCCAGCACCAGCGCCACCGATACGGACAACAGCCTGGGAATGATTCGGCCGAAACGCTCGTTCATCAGAGACCCCCAACGTTAGGATTGCACCGGAACCGCCCTGCCCCCGGCGATTGCTTGGTCCACTTCAGTCAAGCGATGTATCCGGGCGTCTCCGCACCGGCAAGGCGTTGGCGATGTCCCCGAGAACAAGCGTATTCAGGCCGGGCCCGAAGGCACGCTCCGCAACGTCTGGTCGAGCATAGTCACAAGCCGCCGCCAGCCACCAATGAAAAGACCGGCACCTGGCATAACCGAAAGTTGTAGATGCCCGTGAGCGTGGGCGCGATCAGCCCGGCGCAAGCGTCTGCCGCGCCAGCTGGCGCACCAGTTCGATGAAGTGTTCCTGCAAGGGATTCAGCTGGCTGTCCAGCCGGTACACCGCGTACAGCACCACGTCCAGCTCCAGCGCCAACGGCCGCGTCTGCACCACGTCGCCGTCGCCCTGGGAGGCGGTGAAGGGGTCGACCAGCGCCAGCCCGGCACCTTGTGCCACCAGTGCGCAGGCGAGTTGATAGGTCTGCACCCACACCGAGATCTGCGGCGGCGGGTCGACATGCATCAGGTGGCTTTGCAGCAGGCTGCCCAGCGCATCCTGCACGGCGATGCCGATCATCGGCTCGCCGGCCAGCGCCGTCACCGGCAGCGGCTGCGCCAGTTCCGCGGGCGACCAGCGGCCCGGCGGCGCGATCACCATCACGCGGCCCTGGCACAGCGGCTCCTGGCGCAACTCGGGGTGGCTGGCGTCCTGCAGGGTGAGGCCGATGTCGGTTTCGCGCAGGGTCAGCGACTCGCACATCTCGGCCGAGTGCCGCGTGGACAGCTCCGCGGTCGCGGCGGGCCAGGCCTTGCGCAGCAAGGTGGTCGCGTCCGGCACCAGCGACTGCGCCAGGGTGGGCGTGCAGGTCACCCGCAGCGGTTCGCTCTCCGGCCGCGCGAAATTCGCGGTGAGCCGTTGCAGGTCGTGCAGGTCGCGGATGATTTTCTCCACGCGCGGACGCAGCAGCAGCGCCTGCTCGGTGGGATGCAGCCGCCCGCGCACGCGATGGAACAGGGTGAACCCGAGCTGGTGCTCCGCCTGCTGCAGCGCCTTGCTCGCCGCCGGCTGCGAAATGTTCAACAGATTCGCCGCGCCGGTCAGGCTGTTGGTGGTCATCACGGCATGGAACAGTTCGATGTAGCGAAGACGCATGTCGAGAGTTCACCCTGTGGCCGCGGCGGCGCTGCCTTCGAAGTGCAGCACAGCCGGTGCCGCCGGGCAACTCCCGTCGACCGGTTTCCACAACCCGCAGTTATGCCAGGTGTCGGTCTTTTCATTGGTGCCGCGCCGTGGCCGATCACTATGCTCGACGCCGTGTCGTGACGGGCTACCGGATGCCCGCGGGAGTACGCGCACCATGTCCGATCCAAGCAACGCCGCCGAGCCCGGTCACTGGGGCCCGCCCTACCTGCTGTACCTCGGCAGCGCCGCCGACGACCTGGCGATCAAGACCGCCCGGGGCCTGGCCTACTGGCGCCCGGACTGGTGCGTGGGCCAGCTGCGGCGCGGCGACTGCAAGCCGACGCTGGGCCTGCCGGAGATGAGCGTCGGCGAAGCGCGCAAGGCCGGCGCCAACACCATGGTGATCGGCGCGGCCAATGCCGGCGGCGTGATGTCCTCGCACATCGTGGCCGATGCCATCGCCGCGCTGGAGGCCGGCCTGCACGTGGCCGCGGGGCTGCACCAGAAGCTGCGCGACAACCCGGACATCGTCGCCGCGGCGCGACGCCACGGCCGCGAACTGTTCGATGCGCGCGATCCGATGCCGGGCCTGCCGGTCGGCAACGGCCGCCCGCGCGCCGGCCGGCGCCTGCTCACCGTGGGCACGGATTGCTCGGTCGGCAAGATGTACACCACGCTGGCGATCGAACGCTCCATGCGCCGGCGCGGACTCGCCGCCGACTTCCGCGCCACCGGACAAACCGGCATCCTGGTTGCCGGCTCCGGCATCCCGATCGACGCGGTGGTCGCCGACTTCATCTCCGGCGCCGCCGAGAAGATTTCGCCGGCACGCCTCGACGGCGGCTGGGACCTGATCGAAGGCCAGGGCTCGCTGTTCCATCCCTCCTACGCCGGCGTGTCGCTGGGCCTGCTGCATGGATCGCAAGCCGACGCGCTGGTGCTGTGCCACGAGCCCACCCGGCAGCACATGCGCGGCCTGCCCGACTACCCGCTGCCGGAACTCAAGCGCTGCCTGCATGCCAACCTGGTTGCCGCGCAGCTGACCAACCCGGCGGTGAAGGCGGTGGGCGTGGCGGTGAACACCTCCAACCTCTCCGCCGCCGACGCCGCGACCGCCTGCCGCCGCATCAGCGGATTGCTCGAACTGCCTTGCCAGGACCCGGTGACGATGGGCGTCGAAGCGATCGTGGACAACCTGCTCGCATGCTGCGCCAACTGATCATCGAGGAGCGCCGTTTCCCGCTCGCCGCGCCTTTCCGCATCTCGCGCGGGGTCAAGCACAACGCCGACGTGGTCACCGTCGCCATGCGCCAGGGCGACAAGTGCGGGCGCGGCGAAGCGGTGCCCTACGCGCGCTACGGGGAATCCGCCGCGTCGGTGATCGAGCAGATGGAGCAACTGCGCCCGCAACTGGTCGCCGGCATGGGCCGCGACGAACTGCAGGCACGGTTGCCGGCCGGCGCCGCGCGCAACGCCCTGGACGCGGCGCTGTGGGACCTCGAATCGCAACTGAGCGGCGTGCCGGTCTGGCTGCGCCTGGCGCGGCCGCAACGCGCCGCGCTGGTGACCGCGCTGACCATCGGCATCGACACGCCCGAACGCATGGGCGCGGCCGCCGCGCGCATCGCCGGCACCGGGCTGATCAAGATCAAGGTCGACGCCGACGATCCGGCCGCACGCATCGACGCCGTGCGCCGCGCCGCACCGCATGACCGGCTCATCGTCGACCCCAACGAGAGCTGGAGCATCGAGCTGCTGCGCGAGATGCAGCAGCCGCTGGCGCGCGCCGGCGTCGACCTGCTGGAACAGCCGCTGCCCGCCGATGCGGACGATGCACTGCTGGATTTCTCCGGCAGCATCCCGATCTGCGCGGACGAGGCCTGCCACGAGACGCGCGACCTGCCGCGCATGCGCGGGCGCTACCAGGCGATCAACATCAAGCTCGACAAGACCGGCGGCCTCACCGAGGCGTGGCACCTGCTGCGCGCCGCGCGCCGCGAGGGCTTCAAGGTGATGGTCGGCTGCATGGTGTGCTCGTCGCTGGGCATCGCGCCGGCGCTGGAACTGGCGCGCGAGGCGGCCTTCGTCGACCTGGACGGGCCGTTCTGGCTGCAGCACGACCATCCGGACGGCGTGCAACTGGACGGCGGCTCGCTGCTGCCGCCCTTGTCCGGCTTCTGGGGTGGCTGAGCGCCGCGCCACAACCGCCGGTTATGCCAGCTGATCGTCTTTTCATTGGTGGCTGGCGCACGCCGGCGACTATGCTCGATCCGACAATCGTGGAGGGTGAACCCATGTCCGATCGCAACACCGCGCGCGCCGATGTCCGCCAGGCGCACCGCGCGCGCGCCGCGCGCTGGCGGCAAGCCGCGCTGGCGCTGGCGCTGACCGCGTGCAGCGCGCTGGCGTGGGCGCAGGACGTCAATCCCGATTCGACCGGCCGCGAGCCGGTCATCACCCGCATGGCGCTGGAGAAGGCCAAACCGGTCACCGCCAAACACGCCATGGTGGTCAGCGCGCAGCACCTGGCCACGCTGGTGGGCGTGGACATCCTCAAGCGCGGCGGCAATGCGGTGGACGCCGCCGTGGCGGTGGGTTTTGCCGAAGCCGTGGTGCACCCGTGCTGCGGCAACATCGGCGGCGGCGGGTTCATGACCATCCACCTCAGGGATGGTCGCAACCTGTTCCTCAACTTCCGCGAGAAAGCGCCGCTGAAAGCCACGCCGACGATGTTCCAGGACGCCGACGGCAACGTGGTCGAGGGCCGCAGCACCGACAGCTACCTCGGCGTGGGCGTGCCGGGCACGGTGATGGGTTTCGACACCGCGCTGAAGGCCTACGGCACGATGTCGCTGAAGCAGGTGATCGAGCCGGCGATCAAGCTGGCGCGCGAGGGCTACATCCTCAAGCAGGGCGACGTCGACAGCCTCGAATCGCGCACCGAGGATTTCGCCAAACACGCCAACGTGGCGGCGATCTTCCTCAACCACGGCAAGCCGTACAAGGTCGGCGAGCGGCTGGTGCAGAAGGACCTGGCCAACACCCTGGAGCTGATCGCCGACAAGGGCATCGACGCGTTCTACAAGGGCCCGATCGCCGAGGCCGTGGTCAAGGCCAGCGACGCCAACGGCGGCATCCTGTCGATGCGCGATTTCGCCAATTACACCGCGCAGTGGGAAAAACCGATCCAGTGCAAGTACCGCGGCTACGCCGTCGTCTCGGCGCCCCCGCCGAGTTCGGGCGGCACCACGCTGTGCCTGATCCTGCAGATCATCGAACCCTACCCGCTGGCCAGGTGGGGTTACGGCTCGGTCAACAGCGTGCACTACATCGTCGAGGCCGAACGCCGCGCCTTTGCCGACCGCAACACCTACCTCGGCGACCCGGCCTTCGTGCACAACCCGATCGACGAGCTGCTCTCGGCCGAACACGCGGCCAGGCTTCGCGCCACCATCCAGCCGGACCGGGCCACGCCGTCCTCCGAGGTCGAGGGCAGCCTCGGCGCCCCCGAAGGCAACCACACCACGCATTACTCGGTGGTCGACAAGGACGGCAACGCCGTCGCCGTCACCTACACCGTCAACTTCCTGTTCGGCAACAAGCAGATCGCCGGCAACACCGGTTTCTTCCTCAACGACGAGATGGACGATTTCACCTCCAAGCCCGGCGTGGCCAACGGCGCCGGCCTGGTGCAGGGCGTGATCAACCAGGTCGAACCGGGCAAGCGTCCGCTGAGCTCGATGACGCCGACGATCGTGCTGCGCGACGGCAAGCCGTTCATGCTCACCGGCAGCCCCGGCAGCGCCACCATCATCTCGTCCACGCTGGCCAGCATCATCAACGTGGTCGACTTCGGCATGAACATGCAGCAGGCCGTCAACGCGCCACGCCTGCACCAGCAGTGGTATCCGGACGTGGTCTACGCCGGCCAGGGGCTGCTCACGCCCGAGTCGCAGAAAACCCTGGAAGCGATGGGCTACACGTTCAAGCAGTTCAGCGGCGGCGCGGTCGAGGCGATCCTGATCAATCCGAAGACCGGTTTGCTGGAAGGCGCCAACGACCCGCGTCGTCCCGCGGGGCTCGCCGCCGGGTACTGACCTCCGCGGCGCCGTCCGGTGGGTGGCCTGCGCTAGATTAGGCAGCCGAACCACGAAGGCCGGAGTGAACACGTGGCGCGACTGCCCGAACCCGCCGCGACGAGGCCGCCGCGATGGATGCGCTGATCACCGCCGCGGCGCAGGCGCTGGCGGCGGGCGACCCGCTCGGTGCGATGACGCGGGTCGCCCTGCGCGAGGATGCGCCGGCGCTGGCGTTGCGCGGCCTGGCGATGGCCCAGCTCGGCGACTTCACGCGCGCGACGCTGCTGCTGCGGCGCGCGGCACGCGCGTTCGGCCCGCGCGAGGCGACAGCGCGCGCACGCTGCGTGGTGGCCGAGGCCGAGATCGCGCTGGCCTCGCGCGAGCTGGCCGGTGCCACCGCCACCCTCGACGCAGCGCGCGCCACGCTCGACGCGCACGGCGACCACGTCAACGCGGCGCACGCGCGCTACCTCGGCATCCGCCGCCTGCTCCTGCTCGGGCGCCTCGACGAAACCGAACAGGCGCTGGCCGCGGTAGCCGGCACGCCGCTTCCGCCCGCACTGCTGGCGGTGCACGAACTGGTCGCGGCGGGCGTCGCGATGCGCCGCCTGCGCGCGACGGCGGCACGTGATGCGCTCGCTCGCGCCGCCCGCGCCGCGCAACGCGCAGGCATCCCCGCGCTGATGGCGGAGGTGGACGCCGCCACGCGCACCCTGCACGCGCCCGCCGCACGCTGGCTGGCCGGCGGCGAGGAACGCCTGTTGCAGCTGCGCGATGTCGAAGCCCTGCTGGCGTCGGAGACCTTCGTCGTCGATGCCTGCCGCCATGCCGTGCGGCACCGTGGCAAGACGGTTCCGCTGGCCAGTCGTCCGGTGTTGTTCGCGCTGATGCGGCAACTGGCCGAGGCGTGGCCGCATGACGTGCCGCGCGACGCGCTGGTCGCCCGCGCGTTCCGCGCCAGGCACGCCGACGAGTCGTATCGCGCACGCTTGCGGGTGGAACTCGGGCGCCTGCGCCGCGCGCTGAGCGGGTTGGCCGAGGTGCATGCCACCCCGCACGGCTACGCCTTGCTGGCGCATCGCGCGGACCAGGTCGGCGTGCTGGCGTGGCCGGTCGAGTCCGCGCACGCGGCGGTGCTGGCCCTGCTCGGCGACGGCGAATCGTGGTCCAGCTCGGCGCTGGCGCTCGCGCTGGGGCGCAGCCAGCGCAGCGTGCAGCGGGCACTCGAAACGCTGGCGGCAGCCGGCAGCGTGCAGTGCGCCGGGCACGGTCGCGCGCGCCGCTGGATGACGCCGCTGGCGCCGGGATTCGCGACGACCTTGTTACTCCCGGCGCCGCTGTCGTTTGAATAGCATGGCCCGCGTCTTCCATCCCCAAGGAGTCCGGACATGAAACGAAGCAAAGCCGACATCGTCGCCGAACACGGCCCCTACCCCGGCACCGATGGCGTGCATGGCGTCACCTGCGATGGCGAACACGTGTGGTTCGCCTCCGGCACACGGTTGAACGTGTGGGACCCGGCCAGCGCCCGCGTGTTGCGCAGCATCGACATCGCCGCGCACGCCGGCACCGCGTTCGACGGCCGCCACCTGTTCCAGATCGCCGAGGACCGCATCCACCGGATCGATCCGCAGACGGGCGAGGTGCTGGCCACCATTCCCGCGCCGGGCGACAGCAGCTCGGGCCTGGCGTGGGCCGAGGGCACGCTGTGGGTGGGCCAGTATCGCGGGCGCAAGATCCAGCAGATCGATCCGGCGACCGGCGCGATCCTGCGCACCATCGAATCCGACCGCTTCGTCACCGGCGTCACCTGGGTCGACGGCGAGTGCTGGCACGGCACCTGGGAAAACGACGAGAGCGCCTTGCGGCACATCGATCCGACGACCGGCGAAGTGCTGGAGCAACTCGACATGCCGCCCGGCGCCGGCATCTCGGGGCTCGCCGCCGAAGACGGCCAGGCCGTGTTCTATTGCGGCGGCGGCCACAGCGGCAAACTGCGCGTGGTGAAGCGGCCGCGAAGCGTCGCGGCGGCTGGCTGACGAGGCGCCGGATTCCAGCTTTCGCTGGAATGACGGCCAAGGAGCTTCAGCGCCGCAGGCGTGCCGGGCTCAACATCTCCATCGACAGCCCGGCATCGACCAGGCGCTGCGGCAGCGGTCGGCCCAGCGCCAGGTTGGCGCAGGTTTCGCCCATCGCCGCGCTGGTCTGGATGCCGTAGCCGCCCTGCGCGGCGACCCAGAAGAAACCCGGCGCATCGGGATCGAAGCCGCCGATCAGGTCGCCGTCGGCGACGAACGAGCGCAGGCCGGCCCACGTGCGCCGGGGTCGGCGGATCGTCATCGTGGTGGCTTCCTCGATACGGTGGATGCCCAGCGCGATGTCGTATTCCTCCGGCTGCACGTCGTGCGGTTCGACCGGGTCGGCATTCGCGCACGAGCCCAGCAGCAGGCCGGCGTCGGGCTTGAAATAGAACCTCTCGCTGAAGTCGGTGACGAACGGCCAGCGTGCCGTGGCCACGCCTTCGGGCGGCTCGAACACGAAGGCGGAGCGGCGCTTCGGCACGATGCCCAGCGGCGCCACGCCGGCCAGCGCCGCCACGTGGTCGACCCAGGCGCCGGCCGCGTTGAGCAGCAGCGGCGCGCGGAACGACTGCGCCCCGCTGTGCACCCGCCAGCCGCCCGCCTCGCGCTCGATCGCGTCGATGGCGACGTCCACGCGCAACTCACCGCCATGCGCGCGCAAACCGCGCAGAAAGCCGAGATGCAATTCGTTGACGTCGATGTCGGCCGCGCCCGGCTCGTGCAGGCCGATCTGCGCGAACTCCGGCCGCAGCACCGGCACCGCGGCCTGCACGCGGGCCGCGTCGTGCAGCTCGATGTCGCGGCTGAACGGCACGATGGCCTCGTACAACGCGCGCACGTCGTCGCGGCGTTCCGCACCGGCGATGATGGTGGCGCCACGCGGACTCAGGATCGGCTCGGCCGAGAATCCCGCCGGTGGCGCCGCCAGGAACGGACGCGCGGCACGGGTCAGTGCGCGCACCTGTGGCGAACCGTAGGTTTCGCTGAACAGCGCGGCCGAGCGTCCGGTCGAGTGCACCCCGGCATGCGCCTCGCGCTCCAGCACCAGCACCCGCGCATGCGGTGCGAGGAAATACGCGACCGACGCGCCGGCCATGCCGGCGCCAATCACGATCACATCGGTTTCGATCCGTTCCATCATCAGTTCTTTCGTTGAGAAGGGAATAGGGAATCGGGAATGGGGAATCGCAAAAGCAGAGAGCACTGCTCTTGGCTCTTGGCTCTTGGCTCTTGGCTCTTGGCTCTTGGCTATTCGCTATTCCCCATTCCCTACTCCCTGGTTTGTTTCGCCACCACGCTGGTGGCGGTTAGGTCGGCGGTGACGTTGCCCAGCGTGGCGAGGGCGTCGGGCACCGTATCCACCGCCAGCATCAGGCCCAGCGGGGACAGCGGCAGGCCCATCGCCTGCGCCACCGGCAGGTTGGTGGCGACGAAGGTGACCTGGCCCGGCAATCCCACCGAACCGAGGCTGACCACGACCGCCAGCAGCGCACCGGCCAGCAGCTGTGCAGTGGACAGATCCACGCCATAGGCCCACGCGATGAACGCCGCCGACGTCATGTACTGCACCGGGCTGGTCAGCCGGAACAGGCTCACCGCCATCGGCAGCACCAGCGCGGCGACCTGCTTGGGATAGCCGAGGCGGCGGTCGGCGCTTTCCAGCATCGCCGGCAGCGAGGCCAGCGAGGACTGCGTGCTGATCGCCACCGCCTGCGCCGGCACCAGCGCGGGCACGAAGCGGCGCAGCCGCTCGCCGCCGAACACCAGCGCCACCGGCAGCATCATCGCGGTGACGGCGAGATACAGCAGGCACTCGGTCAACACGTACACGCCCAGCGCACTGAGCATGCCCAGTCCGGAGCGCGCGCACACCGAGAGGATCAGCGCGAACACGCCCAGCGGAGCCACCCACAGTACCCAGCGCACGATCACGATCATCGCGTCGGCAATCGCCTGGAAAAACTCCACCAGCATCGCGCGCCGCGCCGGTGCGATGCGGGTCAGCGCGAAACCGAGGAACAGCGCGAACACCACCAGCGGCAGCATCGCGCTCTGCGCCGCGGCCATGATCGCGTTGCTGGGCACGATCGCCACCAGCGTGTCGACCCACTGCACCGGCGCCACCGACACCGCCGGCGCGCTGGCGTGGTCGAGCGCGGCGACCAGCTCGGGATTGTGCGGAAACAGCGAGAACACCAGCGGCGCAGCCAGCGCGGCGAACAGCGCGCCGCCGGTGAGGATCACGATGAACACCACGATCGCGCGGCGCGCGATGCGACCCGAGGCCGCCGCGTCGGTGGCGGTGTTGACGCCCACCACCACCAGCGCCAGCACCAGCGGCACCACCGTCATCTGCAGCGCGTTCAACCACAGCTTGCCGACCGGGTGCACCGCGTTGGCCACCTGCAGCGCCACGGATTGATCCCAGCCGGCCAGCAGCAGGCCGATCACCGCGCCGGCGGCCAGGCCGGTGAGCACGCGCGCGGTGGCGCTCATCGCGCGCCGTCCGCGTGGAGGACGGGCAACTGCCAGGTGTTGCGCAGGCGCTCGTACTCGGCCTGCGGCAGCAGCACGAATACCGGGTGCTCCTGCGGCTTCAGCCACGCCAGCAGCGACTGCATCACCGCCGGCGTCATCGCGGTGCAGCCGGCGGTGGCGTCGGTGGGCGACTTCCACAGGTGGGCGAAGATGCAGCTGCCCGCCTGTGGCACGTTGCGCGGGTTCTGCTCGATCACGAAGCCCATGCGGTAGCGCTGGTCGCCGTTCGCGTGCAGGTCGCGCCGCATCGGCTCGGTGGAACCCTTCACCGCGTCCAGGCCGACCAAGTTCGCGTCGACGATGCGGTTGTAGTGCTTCGCGCCGCTGACATCGACGCAGTACTCGGTGGCGTTGAGCGCGAGGTACGGCATCGCGGTATCGACGCTGGCCGCATAACCGAACGAGTCGCCGATACGGAACACCCCGGCCGGGCTGCGGTTGTCGCCTTCGCGTTTGACCGGACCGCCTGCAGCGGTCTGCGGCGCATTCAGGCCCAGCCCCCAACCGGAACCGTTCTTGCCGATGGTCACCGGCGTGGAGGTACGCACCTCGCGCCAGCCGTCGCCTTCGCGCACGAAGGTGCGCAGGGTGCCGTGGTCGACGTTCCAGTCGGCGGTGGTGACCAGGATCATCTGGCCGGCGTTCCGCCACGGCACATCTGCGGCGTCCGCGTGCGCGACGCCGGCAAGCACGACGGCGAAGGTCAGCAAGGCAAGGGGGCGGCAGTGAACAGTCATCAGCTTTCGTTCCGCATGGTGAAGATGCTTGACCTCGTAGGGCGGGCACCGCCCGCCGCCTTCGTGAAGCCACACGGACGACGTATCGAAAAGCCGGCGGGCAGTGCCCGCCCTACGAAAGCATCGCCCGCGAGCGGGCTCCTGCGATTCCCTATTCCCAATTCCCTAATTCCCGTCCTCATGGCTCCAGCATCTGCTGGATCCGGTCGAGGTTGCCCAGCAGCAGGGCACGGCGATCGTCGTGGCTTTCGCACAGCTGCACGAATACGCCGTCGAGCAGGTGCTGCAGGGCGGACTGGTACAGCAGCGGCTGGATGTAGGGCAGCTCGTCATGGGCGGACACCACCAGCGCGATGTCGGCCAGCGTGCGCAGCGGATTGGCGGTGTGCCGCGTCACCGTGATCAGCTGCCCGCGGCGTTCGCGGAAATAGCGGGCGATCTTGCACAGCGCCGGGTGGTTGCCGTGTTCGGAGAACATGATGAGCACGTCGCCGGCGCCGGCGGCGGAGACGTTGGCGGTCATCCGCGCGGTGTCGAAGTTGTGCACGGTGAGGATGCCCAGCAGCGACAGCCGCAACGCGAAATTGCGCGCATAGATGTCGTCCTCGCCCAGGCCGATGATGAACACCTTGCCGGCGCGGCCGGCCTGGCCGATGGCATCGGCCACCGCGTCGAGCATTTCCGGCGGATTGATCAGCCGGGTGGCCTCCTCCGCCTCGGACTTGCGCCGCCACAGGTTGCCGGCGAACGCACCGGCGCCAGTGCCGTCCGCGGCCGGCTGGACGTGCAAGGTGTCGCCGTTGTCGGCACGGGCGATCGCCTCGCCCACGGAATACTTGAGGTCGGGGTAGCCTTTGAAGCCGAGCTTCTGGGTGAACTTGACCACGCTGGACTGGCTGATGCCCAGCGCATTGGCCAATTGCTGCGAAGAGTAGTCGCGCAGCAGGTGCGCGTTCTCCAGCACGAAATCGGCGATGCGCCGCTCCACCGCGGACATCTGGTCGCGTTCCGAACGGATTTTGACCAGCGGCGACATCAGTTCTCGATCCTCTCCAGGCCGCGTATCTCCCGAATGCCCAGGCCGGGCGCGTCCGTTACCGAGATCTCCGATTCGTTGAAGATTACCCCACCGTCGACCGGGTTGAACTGGCACAGCGAGGGGCCGTCCAGGTCGATCTTGGTGATCGCGTTGGACTTGGCCACCGCCACGTGCACCGCGGCCGCCACGCTGATCGAGGTTTCCAGCATGCAGCCGATCATGCACTCGATGCCGTGCATGCCGGCGATGTCGGCGATGCGGATCGCATTGGAGATGCCGCCGGTCTTCATCAGCTTGATGTTGATGATGTCGGCCGCGCGCAGGCGAATCAGCTCGATCACCTCCATCGGGCCGAACACGCTCTCGTCGGCCATCACCGGCGTGTGCACGCGCTCGGTGACGTAGCGCATGCCGGCCAGGTCGTTGGCCTTGACCGGCTGCTCGATCAGCTCGAGCTTGATGCCGGCCTCCTCCAGCGTCTGCAGCGCATACACCGCCTGTTTGGCCGTCCAGCCCTGGTTGGCATCCAGGCGCAGCAGGGCGCGCCCTTCCACCGCGGCGTAGATCGCCTTGACCCGCTCGATGTCGACGCCGATGTCCTTGCCGACCTTGATCTTCAGCGACTCGAAACCGCGCTCCACCGCGGAGACCGAATCGGCCACCATCTTGTCGATGTAGTCGACGCTGATGGTGATGTCGGTGGTGATCACCGGATCGCCGCCGCCGAGCAGCTTGTACAGCGGCGCGCCGTAGAGCTGGCCCCACAGGTCGTACACCGCGATCTCCACCGCCGCCTTGGCGCTGGTGTTCTTCTCCATCGAGGACTGGATCAGCTGGGTGATCTGGTTGAGGTTGGCAATCTCCTGGCCGATCAGCCGCGGGGAGATGTAGTGGCGGATCGCGTCGATGATCGAGCCATGGGTGTCGCCGGTGATCACCGCGGTGGCGGGCGCCTCGCCGTAGCCGACCTCGCCGGTGTCGGTATGCATCATCACCACGATGTCGTCCACCGTGTTGACGGTGCGCAGCGCGGTCTTGAACGGGGTCTTCAGCGGTACCCGCAGCATGCCGAACTGGATGTCGGTGATTTTCATGGGAAGGCCTTCATGGAATCCGTGTCCTGTTTTCTTTTTGGTGCCGGCGGGCTCAGCGGCGGATGCGCACGATGCTGGTCATGCGGTCGACATAGGTCTGCTTGTCGTTGTAGAGCAGCGGCAGCAGCGGGGTCACCGACACCGCGTTGAGCTTGATGTGCACGCGGCTGCCGTCGGCCTTGCGGTAACTCATGCCGCCGACGTCGTGGATCACCCAGGGCTGGCCCTGGTACTGGCCGATCACCATCATCACGTGGCCGGGGATGTAGACCAGGTCGCCGACCTCCAGCGCCTGCGCGGCCTTGAGGCGCGTCTCGCGGCTGTCCTTGGCGGTGAACGCGCGGTGCTCCAATGCCGGGCTGATCGCCTGCCTGCTGGTGTTGCGCGGCATCTGCACGCCCATGCTGCGGTACACGTCGGAGACGAAGCCCGAGCAGTCGCGGCCATCGTACGCGTGGCCCCAGCCGTAGCGTTCGCCGAGGAACTTGAACGCCTGGCGGATGATGTTGGCGCGGGTCAGCGGCAGGTAGTCGGCAGCCGTGTCGGTGTTCTTCTGCAGCAGCGCCGGGGTGAAGCCCAGCGTGCCGTCGGCCTTGCGCAGCGGCAGGTCGAGCACGTGCGCGGCGTACGGCGTCTGCCCGTTCACCGGCTGGTCCGGCGGCAGATCGGTCGCCAGCGGCAGGCGCGTGCCCATGTCCAGCGGCAGCTGCGAGACGGCCGGCACCTCGCGGGTGAACACGGTGCGTTCGACCGCGCCGGTGATCACCCGGTACGGCGTCCTGTCAACGTAGCCGAACACCTCGGCCGCGCTGCCTTCGGCCACGTTGTCCTTTTCCGTCCACGCCGCATAGCGCGGGCTGACCACGAACAGCCACTGGCCGTCGGCGCTCGCATGCACGATCGCCACCGGCGTGCCGGGAAATTCGGCGGTCTCCTGGAAGCGGTCGATGTCGGTGTCGCCCTTTTCATTGAACACGCGCAGCGTGGTGGGGAACGTGCGCAGCGCAGCGCGGCGCACCACCAGGCCGTAGCGCGTCTTCTGCTGCGCGGGAATCGCATCCAGTGCGAGGTTGGCGACCACCGCGTCGAGCGTGGCCGCGCTCACCGATTTGCCCTCGACGTCGAACAGCGGTCGATCCGGCCGCTGCGACAGATCCTTGATCCAGCCTTCGACGCGGGCGCGGTCCAGCGTCGAAGGCAACGCGCGCAGATCGTGCATCGACGGGTCGATCTTCAGCAGCCTGGCGTTCTGCGCCGCGATCGCCGCGCGATCCATCACCGGCGCATCGGGCTGCGCCAGCCGCTCCACCCAGAACTGCGGCGTCAGCTGCGCCTCGCCCACGCCGAGCACGCCGGAGGGCGGCACGACCAGCGCGTCGTCGGCGCCGCGGGCCTGCGGCGCCGCCGCGGCGAGCAGGGGCGCAAGCAGGAGAGTGGCAAGCAGGGGAAATCGCATCATCGTGTCCTGTCGCAAGAACGCATCACGGAAGGGCCAGCTGCTTCAGGATCGACGCCACCACCAGGCCGAAACCGGTGCCGAGGATGTAGCCGAGCAAGGCCAGCAGGATACCCACCGGCACCAGCGCGGCCGAATAGCTGGCCGCCAGGATCGGCGTGGCGGCCACGCCGCCAATATGCGCCAGCGAGGAGATGCCGCACAGGTAGAGGTCGAAACGGAACAGCTTGGCGAAGCCGATCAGCAGCAGCGCGTGGATCGCGATGACGGTAACGCCGCACAGCAGGTACAGCGGTGCCGCGGCGATGCCGTGGAAGTTGCTCTGCGAGGCCAGCACCGCCACCACGCTGATCAGCAGGGCGCCGGAGATCGTGCTGGCGCCCGGATAACGCGCCAGCGGCGTATGCGCCACCACCAGCCCTGCGCCGGTGGCCAGCAGGATCGTCCAGGTGGTCGCGCTCAACATGCTGGAGGTCGGCAGTTTCGTCGCCACCCAGCCAGCCAGCGCGGCCGCCAGCAAGGCCATGCCCAGCCACAGCAGCACGCTGTCGGGCGTGGTCGGGCCGGTGGGTTTCGTTTCCGCCAGCGGGATGTCGCCGCTGGACTTGGCCCGCGTCCAGCGGTTGAACGCCGGCGCCAGCCGCGCCACCGAAAACAGCACCACCACCCACATCGAGTAGCACAGCGCGTCGGTCAGCAGCGACATCGCCAGCAACTGGTCGGACATGTCGATCGCCTGCTTCACCGCGATCATGTTGGCGGTGCCGCCGACCCAGCTGCCGGACAGCGCGGCCAGCGGTTGCCACTGGTCGCCCGGCAGCCAGTGCCGGTAGATCAGGAACGCGCCGATGAAGGCCACGAACAGGCTCACCGAGGTGCAGGCGAACACGGCCAGCACGCGCGGCCCCAGCCGCCAGATCGCGCGCAGGTCGCAGTTGATCATCAGCAGGAACAACAGCGCCGGCACCAGGTGCGAGACCAGCATCGTCTGCGCCGCATGGATCTCGTCGTTGACCTGCCACAGCCCCGACACGGCCAACGCGGTCACCAGCAGATAGGTCAGCACGATCGGCGGCAACCCCGAGAAGACCTTCCAGCCGTAGCGGCGCTCGATCGCCGGAAACACCCCGGCGGCCAGCAACATCACCGCCAGGTAGGGCCAGACCGTTTGGATCACATGCGTCCCCTCGTGGTTCGTGCGCGGGCCAGTGCCAGCCTCGCTGTCGTGTCGGCAAGGAATAGCTGATTCGAGTCGAATTGGTTTGAAGCATAAATTATTGACCAGCATTTGCAAGCGTGTTACACAGCCATTTCAGGGGATCGGATGCGGAGACGCCGCTCGATGGATACACCATTGCCTGCCACCACGAGAATACGACGCCATGCCCGGGCCGCGCGCCTGTTGCTGGTGGCCGCGCTGGCGCTGTCCGCCGGCCTGCCGGCGGGGGCGAGCGTGGGTGGCTCACCGCTGAATCCCGTCATTGCCCAGATCGACGCCGGCCATTTCAAGGCGGCGCAGGCGGCGATCGAGACCGCGCTGGCGCAGCCGGGCGTGTCGGCCGAGCAGCGCCAGGCACTGCTGTTCCAGCGCGAGCGCATGCGCCGCATCCTGCTCGACTTCACCCTGAGCGCGGACGAGGTCGAGGCGCGCGTGCGCAAGCAGATCCCCGACCTCACCGACGCCGAGTTCGCGAAGTGGAACGCCGCCGGCCTGTTCGAACATCAGGTCATCGACGGCCGCACGCTGTACTTCAAGCGTTCGCCCGGCAATCTGTTCCGGCTCAGCCCCGAGGCGGTGGCGCGGCGCGCGGTGCAGGCACCGATCACCGACGGCCCGATGGAATCGCTCAACGACCACCAGCGCGCGATCTTCCACGCCGCGCTCGACCAGCATCGCGCCAGCGTGCTGCCGCAGCGCCTGCGCATGACGCAGACACTCACCGTCGACGCCGATGCGGTGCCCGCGGGCAAGATCGTGCGTGCGTGGATTCCCTACCCGCAGGCGATCCCCGGCCAGCAGGAAGACATCCGCTACGTCGCCAGCGTGCCGGCGAAGCACGACATCGCGCCGAAATCGGCGCCGCAGCGCACGGTGTACCTGGAAAAGCCCGCCGTGGCCGGGCAGAAGACCGTGTTCTCGGTCACCTACGAACTGACCTTGCTGGCGCAATACCACGCGATCGACCCGGCCAGGGTGCAAGCGGAAACCATCACCCCGGAGCTGGCCCCGTTCGTGGCCGAGCGCGCGCCGCACATCGTGTTCACCGACGCCATGCGCGCGTTCTCGCGCAAGGTCGTGGGCGAGGAGAAGAACCCGTACCGCATCGCGCAGAAACTGTTCGCCGCGGTGGACCGGATTCCCTGGGCCGGCGCGCGCGAGTATTCGACGATCTCCAACATCAGCGACTACGCGCTGCACGCCGGCCACGCCGACTGCGGCCAGCAGACCCTGCTGCTGATGACCCTGCTGCGCCTCAACGGCATCCCCGCGCGCTGGCAGTCCGGCATGGTGTTCGCCGCCGACGGCAGCGGCTACAGCAACATCCACGACTGGGGCTTCCTGTACCTCGCGCCGTACGGCTGGGTGCCGATGGACGTCACCACCGGCCGCCTGCATCCGGCCGCGGGCGACGACCCGGCGCTGGAGTGGTTCTACCTCGGCGGGCTCGACAATTGGCGCATCGCCTTCAATGCCGACTACGGGCGCCGCTTCGAGCCGCCCAAGCACCACTTCCGTTCCGACGACGTGGATTCGCAGCGCGGCGAGGCCGAGTGGGACGGCGGCAACGTGTACTTCGATCAACTGGACTACGACTTCGACTGGCAGGTGCTGCCAGCGGAGCACGGACGCGGCGGCAACTAACCGGCAGCTATTCACAAAAACTGGCATCGACGGCGTCGATGGGGAGATGGGGAAATGAGCAACAGTCGCAGCTTGCGCAGAACCGTACTTTGCATGGCGCTTGGCATGGGCCTGGCCTCGCTGGCCGTGCCTGCCGCCTTTGCCGGCAGCAACGACGGCGCCGTGGTCGGCCACACCGCGGCGGGCGCGGTGGTCACGGTGACCAGCACCGACACCGGCCTCACCCGCAGCGTCACCGCCGATGCCAAGGGCAACTACCGCTTCCCGTTCCTGCCGGTCGGCACCTACACCTTGCAGAGCAGCGGCGGCGGTGCCGCGAGCGAGCCGATCAACGTCACGGTGAGCCTGGGCAACACCACCACCGTCAACGTCGGCTCGGCTCCGACCGCGACCGAACTGAGCGCGGTCACGGTCAGCGGCTCGGTCCTCCCCGGCGTCGACGTCACCTCCACCGAGTCGGCCACCAACGTCACCCGCGAGCAACTGGCGCGGCTGCCGGTGGATC
>MKTU01000041.1:101993-153580 GCA_001898415.1 Rhodanobacter sp. 67-28
TCAACGTCACCGACTTCTACAACCGCAACGGCTTCTCCTCGGCGCCGTTCGCGTTCTACCAGGAGTTCCAGGTCAAGACCGGCGGCTACTCGGTCGAGTTCGGCCGCACCACCGGCGGCGTGATCAACGCGGTGACGCGCTCGGGCACCAACCAGTTCAAGTACGGCGCCGAGCTCACCATGGAGCCGGCCAGCTGGCACTCGCGCGCCGACGACCACTACCGCGCCGACGGCACGCGCTACCTCACCGCCAGCCGCGACCGCGACGCGCTGGCCAAGCTCAACGTCTACGCGTCCGGCCCGATCGTGAAGGACAAGCTGTTCTTCTTCGCCATGTACGAGGCGCGCGACTCCTCGCCGGAGAACACCAACGACGCCGGCACCACGCTGACCAAGAACAGCGCCGACACCGGCTTCTGGGGCACCAAGATCGACTGGCACATCACCGACGCCAACCTGCTTGAGTTCATGGCCTTCTCGGACAAGAACAGCAACGTGGGCGACGTCTACGACTACACCTACACCGGCGACATCACCGGCAACAAGACCAACGAGATCTACACCGACACCGGCGGCAGGAACTGGAACCTCACCTGGACCAGCTACCTCACCAACGACCTGTCGATGAAGCTGATGTACGGCCGCAACGACCGCGAGTCGTTCAACCGCGGGCTCAGCGACGTGGAATGCAACCGCGTGGCCAGCGACGGCAAGATCGCCCTGCCCGGTGTCGCGCTCGGCTGCACCACCAATTCATCGGTGAGCCATCGCAACGACGTGCGCAAGCAGGCGCGCGCGGACTTCGAGTGGACGCTGGGCGACCACCTGCTGCGCTTCGGCTTCGACCACGAGCAGAACACCTCCGACTACGAGCGCTACTACCCCGGCCCCGGCGCGATCTACTACAACGTGTACAAGGCCGACCCGGGCTCCTCGATCTCCAACCCCAACGGCGGCGGCGTGATCCCGCCCGGCTACACCGGCTACGTGCGCGCGCGCCGCTACGAGATCGCCGGCAACTTCGAGACCACCAACTCGGCGTACTACATCGAGGACAACTGGCAGGTCACCTCCAACCTGCTGCTGAACGCCGGCATCCGCAGCGACGGCTTCGACAACAAGGGCGGCGACGGCAAGAGCTACATCAAGATGGACAACATGATCGCGCCGCGCGTTGGCTTCTCGTGGGACATGAAGGGCGACGGCAGCACCAAGCTGTTCGGCAACCTCGGCCGCTACTACCTGCCGGTGGCCAACGTGATCAACATCAAGCAGGCCGGCGGCCTGCTCGACGAACGCACCTACTACGCCTTCGGCGGCTGGCAGATCGAGGACCGCAACGGCTCGCAGTACGCCATGCCGATCCTCGGCCCGCAACTGGGCGGCGTCGACACCTCGCAGGGCGACGGCACCGTCGGCGACCTGCGCTCGGAGGTCGACCACGACATGGACCAGGTCTACCAGGACGAGGCGATCCTCGGCTTCCAGCAGATGATCGACGACAAGTGGTCGTGGGGCGTCAGCGGCACCTATCGCCGCCTGCACAACGCGATCGACGACATGGAGATCAGCGCCACCGCGCAGTGCGGCGAGGATGGCTACATCGGCTGGGTGATGGCCAACCCCGGCTCCAAGGTGCAGGTGTGGGGCGACTCCAACTGCGACGGCACGCCCGACGGCTACATCACCGTGGACACCTCCAAAGAAGGCTGGGCGATGTACCGCCAGGATGGCGTCGACGCCGACGGCGACCCGATCATGACCTACATCGGCCAGCGCGGCTGGGTGAAGCCCAAGCGCAGCTATACCGCGGTGGAGTTCCAGATCAACCGCGCGTGGGACGACCAGTGGGCGTTCAACGCCTCCTACACGCTGTCGTGGAGCCGCGGCAACGCAGAAGGCCCGGTCAACTCGGACACCAACTTCGACGACACCGGCCGCACCGAGAACTTCGATGACCCGTGGGTGAACTTCGGCGGCGACGGCTACCTGCCCAACGACCGGCGTCACCAGTTCAAGCTGCGCGGCACCTACGCGCTGACTCCGCACTGGCAGCTCGGCGCCGACCTGCAGGCGCTGTCCGGCACGCCGATCACCGGCTTCGGCGTGGGCAACCCGTTCGACGCGTCCAACTACCACAGCTACTACACCTGCGTGCAGAACTGCGATTCGGAGTTCTCCGCCGACCGCGTCTATGTGAACTCGCCGCGCGGAAAGTACGGCCGCACGCCGTGGACCTACAACGTCGGCGCCAGCGTGAGCTACATCCTGCCGATCGGCGACACCGGCCGCTTCAAGGCCAAGCTGGCGGTATACAACCTGTTCAACACCCAGCAGACGCTGAACGTGGACCAGGACCTGCAGACCACCATCGGCAACGGCACCAGCGACACCTTCGGCGACGGCATCAGCTTCCAGGCGCCGCGCTTCACCCAACTCACCCTCAGCGTGGACTTCTGAACGTACTCCCCTGGCGGCGACCCACACGGAATGGTGGGTCGCCCTTTTTTTGCCCGCCCTGCGGGCGACCGACAATGGCCCGCCACTGCCCATGAACCACCTCCACGCCACGCCAGCCGCCATGCCCGGCAACCTCGCGGCCGCCGGTACGCCGGCGCCGCGCTGGCTCGATGGCGTCGACCTGCAGCGGCTGGCCGAACGCATCCCCACCCCCTTTCACGCCTATTCCGCCAGCGCGATCCACCAGCGCATCGACGCGCTGAAAACCGCGCTGGCCGGCCTCGACGCCACCATCTGCTTCGCGGTCAAGGCCAACCCCAACCTCGCCATCCTGCAGCTGATGGCGCAAGCCGGCGTCGGCGCCGACATCGTCTCGGTCGGCGAACTGCGCCGCGCGCTCAACGCCGGCATGCCGGCCGAGCGCATCGTGTTCTCCGGTGTCGGCAAGAGCGCCGACGAGATCGCCGGCGCGCTGAACGTCGGCATCATGCGCTTCAACGTCGAATCGCTGGACGAACTGCATACCCTGCAACGGGTCGCGAACGCTCAGGAAGTGACCGCGCGCGCCGCCGTGCGCATCAACCCCGACGTGGACGCGCAGACCCACGCGAAGATCTCCACCGGCAAGTCGGAGAACAAGTTCGGCGTGAGCATCGATGAGGCGCGCCGCTGGTTCGCCCAACGCAAGTCGTTCGACCACGTGCAGCTCGACGGCCTGCACGTGCACATCGGTTCGCAGATCCTCAGCGTCGAACCGTTCCGGCTCGCGCTGCAGCGGGTCGCCGCGTTCTGGCGCGAACTCGAGCAGGCCGGCCACCCGGTCAACAGCATCGACGTCGGCGGCGGACTGGGCGTGTGCTATCGCGCCGGCGTGGACCGGCCGGTGGCCGCCGCCGATTACGCAGGCGTGATCCGCGAGGCGCTGGCCGGTTTTCGCGGCCGCCTGCTGCTGGAACCGGGCCGCTACCTGGTCGCCGAGGCGGGCGTGCTGCTGACCCGGGTGATCCGCGTCAAGCCCGGCATCGAGCGCACGTTCCTGGTGCTGGACGCGGCGATGAACGACCTGCAGCGGCCCAGCCTGTACGACGCCTGGCACGACATCGTGCCGGTAGCGGACGAGCCGCGCCCGATGACCACCTACGACATCGTCGGCCCGGTGTGCGAGACCGGCGATACCTTCGCCCGCGCACGCGAACTGCCCGAATGCGCCGCCGGCGACCTGTTGCTGATCAAGGCCACCGGCGCGTACGGTACGTCGATGGCCTCCACCTACAACTCGCGGCCGCTGGCCGCCGAGGTACTGCTGCAGCGGGGCCGCTACGCCGTCGTGCGGCGGCGGCAGCATTTCGAGGAAATGATCGCCGGCGAACAGCCGGCCCGGAACTGGGAAACGCCATGAACACGACTGTCCGCCTCGCCCTCCTCGCCGCCTTGAGCCTGGCTGCCGCGCTGCCCGCGCAGGCACAGCAGGATCCGCCGGTCACCATCGACACCCACGTCGACATCCCGTTCAACTACATGGGCGAGCCGCGCTTCGACGTCGGGCACGACACCCGATTGCTGGTCGACCTGGGCAAGATGGAGCGCGGCGGCCTGAACGCGGCGTTCTTCGTGGTCTGGGTGCCGCAGCACAAGCTCGACGCCGCCGGCTACGCCAAGGCGGTGAAACAGGCCAGCCAGAAATACGACGGCATCGGCCGCATGCTGATGATGTATCCCGACCGCATCCGCCTGGCCACCACGCCCGAACAGCTGCTCGCCAACCGCAAGGCCGGCCTGCTTTCGGCGACGATCGAGATCGAGAACGCCTACTCGCTCGGCCACGACATCCACCGCCTCGACGCCGCCTTCGATCGCGGCGCGCGCTCGGTCGGCCTGGTCCACGTCGGCAACAACGACCTGTGCACCAGCTCGCTGCCCGACACCGAACACGGCGAGCCGGCGATGAACAGCGCCGGCGACAAGGGCATGAGCGACTTCGGCCGCGCCGTGGTGAAGCGCGCGAACGAACTCGGCATGCTGGTCGACATCTCGCACGCCTCGGACAACTGCGTGCGCGATGCGCTGAAGGCATCCAGCACGCCGATCATCGCCTCGCACTCCGGCGCCCGCGCCGTGCTCGACCACCCGCGCAACCTGCCCGACGACCTGCTGCGCGCGATCGCCGCCAAGGGCGGCGTGATCGACGCCGTGGCCTACAAGGAATTCCTGAAGAAGGACCCGGGCCGCGAGGCCGCCGAAAAGAAACTGCAGAACGCCATCGCCAAGCAGGCCGGCGAGAAGGAATACGACAGCGACAACGACGACTACCGTCCCGAGATGGAAGCGGGCATGGCCGCGATCCAGAAGCAATACCCGCTGGCCACCCTGGACGACTACGTGAAGCAGATCCGCCACATGGTGAAGGTGGCCGGCATCGACCACGTCGGCATCGCCTCCGACTTCGACGGCGGCGGCGGCATCACCGGCTGGAAGGACGCCAGCGAGACACGCAACGTCACCGCCGCGCTGCGCAAGGCCGGCTTCAGCGACGAGGACATCGCCAAGCTGTGGGGCGGCAACCTGCTGCGCGTGTGGGGCGAGGTCGAGCGCCATGCTGATCGTCATTAAGCCGCGCCTGCTGCTGGCCGCGGCACTCGGGCTGGGCTGCACGCTCGTCCACGCGGCCACGCCCGGGGCGGAAACCGCTGCCCTCGACAAGATCGTCGACGCCACCGTCGCCCGCTACCACCTGCCAGGCATCGCCGTGGGCGTGATCGAGAACGGGCAGGTCGTCTACACGCGCACCGTGGGCGAAACCATCGCCGGCTCGGGCCAGCCGATCACCCCGCAGACGCTGTTCAAGATCGCCTCCAACAGCAAGGCGATGACCACCGCCCTGCTCGGCCGGCTGGTCGACCAGGGCAAGCTGCGCTGGGACGATCCGGTGACGAAGTACCTGCCGCAGTTCCGCATGCACGATCCGTGGGTCACCGCGAACATGCGCGTGGCCGACCTGCTCACCCATTCCAGCGGCCTGCCCGAGGGCGGCGGCGACCTGATGCTGTGGCCGGAGCCGAACGCGTTCACCCGCGCCGACATCATCCACGGCCTCGCCTTCATCAAGCCCGGCTACAGCTTCCGCTCGCAATACCAGTACGACAACCTGCTCTACGTGGTGGCCGGCGAAGTCGCCGCCGCCGCGGGCGGTGCGCCGTACGAAACGCTGATGCGGCGCGAAGTGTTCGAGCCGCTGCACCTGGACCGCTGCCAGGTCGGCGCGTGGAACCGCGACACGGTCGGCGACGTGGCCACGCCGCATCGCCGCGACGGCGGCCGCAACGCGCCGATCCCCGAAGCCGCGGCGATTCCCGCGATCACCTCGGCCGCCGCCGGCGGCATCCGCTGCGACCTCACCGACATGCTGAGCTGGGCGCGCAACTGGCTGGTGCCGACCCACGCACAACTGCAGTGGCTGTCGTCGGTGCAGCGCGACGTGCTGCAGGCGCCGCACATGCTGATCCCGGTTTCCGCACAGCGCCGCGCCTGGGACAACAGCCACATCATGGCCTACGGCTACGGCTGGCGCATGGCCGACGTCGACGGCCAGTGGAGCGTGTGGCACACCGGCACGCTGAACGGCATGTACTCGATGCTGGCCCTGCTGCCGGACCGCAAGAGCGGCTTCGTGTTCATGATCAACGGCGAGGCGGACGACGCACGCACCGTGCTCGGCGAGGTGCTTATGAAGCATTTCACCGCGCCCGACTCCAGCCGCGACGTGAGCTGGTACGCCGACGCGCTGAAGCAGCAGGCGAAGCAGCGGTCGCCGTCCTCGTCCGCCCCGGACACCTCGACGCAGCGGCCAGCCAGCACCGCCGAACTGGCGCGCTGGAGCGGGCAGTATCGCGACCCGTGGTTCGGCGACGTCACGCTGTGCCCGCGCGACGGAAAAATGCATTTCGCCGCCGCGAAGTCGCCGACGCTGGCCGGCACGGTGATGCGCCTGGGCAAGCGTTATTTCGTGCACTGGGACGATTCGGCCGACCTGGATGCCTGGCTGGATTTCCATGCGGCCACCGCCAGCCAGCCGATCACCCTGCGCATGGCCAAGCTCGACCCGCTGGGCGACTTCAGTTCCGACTACGAGGACCTCGATTTCCAGCGCGTCGGGAGCTGCCACCCATGACCAACCCGTCGCCCATCACCGCCGGCAGGAGCCCGCTTGCGGGCGATGCTCCCGTGCCTGGCGGAAGAAAAGGCATCGCCCGCAAGTGGGCTCCTGCGAAAGCCGGGCATCTGATCGCGTTTGCCCTGCTCGTCGCCGTCAGCGGCATCACCCACGCGGACCAGCCGCCGGCGCTGTCGCCGGCGACGACTGCCGCCGCGGCGACCCTGGTCGACATCCGCACGCTGGTGCCGGACATCGCCGAGGACATCAAGTACGCCGGCAGCGACAACTTTATGGGCACGCCGGCGGACGGCTATCGCGCGCCGGCCTGCCTGCTGCTGCGCCCGGTCGCCGAGGCGCTGGCGAAGGTCGAGCACGAGCTGCGCGCGCAGCACCGGCGCCTGAAGATCTGGGACTGCTACCGCCCCGCCCGCGCGGTGGCGCACTTCGTGCGCTGGGCGCACGACCTTTCCGACCAGCGCACCAAGCCGCAGCACTACCCGCGGCTGGACAAGTCCGAACTCCTGCACGGCTACATCGCGGAAAGCTCGGGTCACAGCCGCGGCGCCACCATCGACCTGACCATGCAGCAGTGCGCCGACGACGGCACGCATTGCACGCCGCTGGACATGGGCACCGATTTCGATTTCTTCGACGTGCGCGCGCACACCGACTCGCCCGAGGTGACCGCGCAGCAGCACGCCAACCGCGTGGTGCTGCGCGACGCCATGCAACGCGAAGGCTTCCGCAATTACCCGATGGAGTGGTGGCATTACACCCTCGAACCGGAGCCGACCCCACACACGATCTACGACGTGCCGGTGCAATGACCGGCCCGGAGCAACCATGCGCCGATACCCGTAGGGCGGGCACTGCCCGCCGGCTCTTCGGCGCGGCGCAACGCGCTTCGCAAATGCGGCGGGCAGTGCCCGCCCTACGAGGCACGATCAACGAGGGGAGATCCGCCATGCACAGACTCTTCATCGGCCTCGCCGCTGCCATCCTGCTCGCCGGCTGCGGCGGAACCAAGCCGGTCGATCCGGTCGACGCGCTGATGGCGCCCTACGCCGGCGACGTGCCCGGCGCCTCGCTGCTGGTCATCAAGGACGGCAAGGCCGTCGTCGATCGCAGCTACGGCCTGGCCAACCTCGAGGACGACGACAAGGCCACGCCGGCCACCAACTACCGGCTGGCCTCGGTGAGCAAGCAGTTCACCGCCGCGGCGATCCTGCTGCTGGCCGAACAGGGTCGACTCACGCTGGACGATCCGATACGCCGCTGGCTGCCCTCGCTGCCGCAGACGACCTCCGCCGTCACCCTGCGCCAGCTGCTCGACCACACCGGCGGCCTGGTCGACTACGAAGACCTGATCCCGCCCGGCACCACCGGGCAGGTCAGCGACAACGACGTGCTGCGCATGCTCTCCGCCACCCCGAAAACCTACTTCGCGCCCGGCACCGCCTACCGCTACAGCAACACCGGCTACGTGCTGCTCGGCCTGGTGGTCGAGCGCGCCTCGGGCTACAGCCTGCCGCTGTACCTCAAGCAGCAGATTTTCCAGCCGCTGGGCATGAATCACACGCTGCTGTACGAGAAGGGCGGCCCCGACGTGGACGACCGCGCCTACGGCTACAGCGAGGTGGGCGGCCAGTGGACGCGCACCGACCAGAGCGTCACCAGCGCCACCCGCGGCGACGGCGGCATCTATTCCTCGGCCGAGGACCTGGCGAAGTGGGACGCCGCGCTGTACGACGACCGCCTGCTCAGCGACGCCTCGCGCAAGCTCGCCTTCAGCCCGCACGTGAAGGTCACCGGCGAACCGTACGAGGCCAGCTACGGTTATGGCTGGCGCATCACCGGCGACACGCTGTGGCACTCCGGCGAAAGCATCGGTTTCCGCAACGTGATCGTGCGCTGGCCGAAGCAGCGCCTCACCGTGATCCTGCTCAGCAACCGCAACGAGCCGGAGCCGTACCGCACCGCGCTGGAGATCGCCCGGCCGTGGTTGCGTTGATCACCGCCATCACCCATCACCGTCATTCCAGCGAACGCCGGAATGACGAGAAAGAACGCGAAACCATGAGACCCACCGCGATGCGCGCATTCCCGATACCCCGCCTGCTGCGCGCCGCCTCCGTGCTGCTTGCGCTCGCCCTGCTCGCCGCCTGCGCCCCGCTGCCGCCGCGCAATCCGCTGGCGACCTGGGTGCCCTCGCCGAACCACGACATCCGCCGGCCGGTGCTGATCGTGCTGCATTTCACCGACCAGCAATCGGTTCGGCAGAGCCTGGAAACCTTGCGCACGGCCAACAGTGGCGGTCCGGTCAGCGCGCACTACCTGATCGGCGCCGACGGGCATCTCTACCAGCTGGTGTCCGACCAGCTGCGCGCCTGGCATGCCGGCGGCGGGCGCTGGGGCACGATCACCGACCTCAACTCCGCCTCGATCGGCATCGAGCTGGACAACGACGGCCACAGCCCGTTCGCGCAAGCGCAGATCGACAGCCTGCTGCGCCTGCTCGCCGACCTCACCGAACGCCTGCAGATCCCGCGCGAGCAGATCATCGGCCACCAGGATCTCGCGCCTGCGCGCAAGAACGATCCCGGCCCGCTGTTTCCCTGGCAGCGACTGGCCGCCGCGGGCTTCGGCCGCTGGCCGCAGGGCGTGCTGGTCGACCCGCCGGCCGGCTTCGACCCGTGGATGGCGCTGGCCGTGGTCGGCTACCCGCTGGACGATCGCGCCGCCACGGTGCGCGCGTTCCACAACCACTACCGCGGCCTCGGCGGCGACGAACTCGATCCGCAGGACTCACGCATCCTCTGGAACCTCGTGCAGCAGATCGAGTCGGGCGGCTGAGATCTTTCGACAGCCGGAAAGCGGCGGGCAGTGCCCGCCCTACCCGGGGCGGCGAGGCGTAGGGCGGGCACCGCCCGCCGGCTCTTCCGCGTGGATACCGCAAGGAAGAACGCGCGCGGTCGCCTACACCTGCAACCGATCGTTCGGCCGCGCCACCAGCGCATACAACGCCGGCATCAGGTACATGCCGATCAGCAATCGCGACAGCATGCCGGCCACGATCACCAGCGCGAACGGGCGCTGCGAATCGGTGCCGACGCCGCTGGCGATGGCTGCCGGCAACAGGCCGAGCGCAGCCACCAGCGCGGTCATGGTGATCGGGCGCAGACGCAGGATCGCCGCCTCGTGCACCGCCCTGGCGATGTCCATGCCGCCCAGGCGCAGCTCGTTGACGCAGGAAATGTAGACCACGCCGGTCAGCACCGACACGCCGAAAAGCACGATGAAGCCGATCGCCGAGGACACCGAGAACGGCGTGCCGGTGAGCCACATCGCCACGATCGCACCGAACGGTGCGGACAGCAGCACGCCGGCCACGGTGATGAACGGGAACTTGAAATTGCCGTAGAGCACGAACAGCAGGCCGAAGATCAGCAGCAGGGTGAGCGGCAGGATCACGTTCATCTGTGCGCGCGAGGCGGTGTACTCCTTGTACTCGCCGCCCCACTCCAGCCGATAGCCGTGCGGCAGCTTCACGTCGCGGCCGACCCGGGCGATCGCTTCGTTCACCGCACCGGCCAGGTCGCGTCCGCTCACCGAGAACTGCACGCCGATGTAGCGCGAACCGTTCTCGCGATAGATGAAGGAGGCGCCGTTGGCGATGCTGATGTCGGCCAGCTCCTTCAGCGGAATCTGCTGGCCGCCGGGCGTGGCTACCGGGATCTCGCCGATCTGCTGCGGGTTGTCGCGGTATTGCGGCTGCAGCCGCACCAGCAGGTCGAACTGCTTTTCTCCCTGCGCTACCTCGGTGGCCACGTCGCCGCCGATCGCCGCCTCGATCAGCTTGTTGATGTCCTCGACGTTGATCCCGTAGCGCGCGATCTTGGCGCGATCGATTTTTATCGACAGGTTCGGCTGCCCCAGCTCGTGGACCAGGGTCAGGTCGGTGATGCCGCGCACCTTTTCCATCGCCTGCTTGATCGCCTTGCCCTTGGCCTGCAGCACGTGCAGGTCCGGGCCGTAGATCTTCACCGCGAGCGAGCTTTTCAGGCCGGTCTCGGCCTCGTCCACCGCATCCTCGGCCGGCTGGGTGTAGTTGAACTGGATACCGGGAAACACCTGCAGCTTCCTGTCGATCGCCGCGATCAGGTCGGCCTTGCTGCGGTACTTGCCGTCCCACTGCGAGTACGGTTTCAGGCCGACGAAGAACTCGTCGTTGAAGAAGCCGGTCGAATCGGTGCCGTCGTCCGGGCGACCCAGCTCGGAGCCGACCGTGGTGACCTCGGGGAAGGAGCGCAGGATGCGCCGGATCTGCGGCGAGATCTTCGAGGCCTCGTCGAAGGAGATGGTGTACGGCATGGTGGCGCGCACCCACAGCGAGCCTTCGTCCAGGTGCGGCATGAACTCGGCGCCGATGCCGCGCATCATCACCAGCGCGATCACCAGCAGCAGCAGGGAGGCCCCGGTCACGCGCCACGCGTGCTGCTGCAGGCGCTCCAGTCCGCGCACGTACCACGTCTTGAACCTGTCGTAGATGGCGTTGCGCCGCTCGCGCACGCCACGGCGCATGAACAGCGCGCAGAGCACCGGCAGCAGGGTCAGCGTGACCAGCAGCGAGCCGACCAGGGCGAAGATCATGGTGTCCGCCATCGGCTTGAACAGCGTGCCGGAAGGCCCGGTCAGCACGTAGATCGGCAGGAAGCTGGCCACGATCACCGCCACCGCGTAGACCAGCGGGCGGTCCACTTCCGAGGCGGCGCCCTGGATGACTTCCCTGATGCTGAACTCGCTGCCCTGCCGCGCGGCCAGCTCGCGGAAGATGTTCTCGACCATGAAGATCGCGCCATCGACCAGGATGCCGAAATCCACCGCGCCGATCGACAGCAGGTTGGCCGAGGCGCCCTTCAGGTCCAGGCACACGAAGGCGAACAGCAGCGCCAGCGGGATCGTGACCGCCACGATCAGCCCCGCGCGCACGTCGTAGAGGAAGAAGATCAGCACCGCGATCACCAGCGCCATGCCCAGCAGCAGGTTGTGCATCACCACCGCCTTGGTCTGGCCGATCAGGTCGGTGAGGTCGTAGAACGGGTGGATCTTCACGTCGTCGGGCAGCACGTCGCGGTTGAGCTCCTGCGTCTTCGCCTCGACCCGCTGCAACACGTTCTCGGTCTTCGAGCCGGTCAGCGCCAGCACCACGCCCTCCACCGCGTCGTCCTGGTCCATGTAGCCGAACTCGCCCAGCCGCGGCGCGATGCCGACCTGCACGGTGCCCACGTTCTTCACCAGGATCGGCGTGCCGTCGTGCACCGCCAGCACCACGTCGCCGATGTCCTGCACGGTCTCGAGCCGGCCCAGCCCGCGCACGTAGAAGAACTGCCCGCCCTGGGTGTAGAAGCCGCCGCCGGCGTTGCCGTTGTTGGCCGCCAGCGCGGCCTCGACCTGCGCCACCGACATGCCCAGCGCGGCGATCTTCACCGGATCGAGCAGCACCTGGTATTGCATGGTGCCGCCGCCGAAACCGGAGTCGTCGGCCACGCCCGGCACCGAGCGGTACTGCGGCGCGACGACCCAGTCGTTCAGCGTCTTCAGCTCCATCGGCGAGCGGTCGGTGCTCTGCAGCACGTAGCGGTACACCAGCCCCGAGGGCGGCGACATCGGCGACATCGACGAGGACACGCCGTCGGGCAGTTCGACATCCGGCAGGCGGTTGCGCACGCGCTGGCGCGCGAAATACGGATCGGTGCCGTCGGCGAAGCCGAGCGTGACGTCCGACAGGCCGTACAGCGACACGGAGCGCTTGGTCACCATGCCGGGGATGGCATTCATGCCCAGCTCCACCGGCACCGTGATCAGCCGCTCCACTTCCTCGGCCGAATGCCCCGGCCACTGCGTGACGATGTCGACCATCGGCGGCGACAGGTTCGGGTACGCATCCATCGGCAGGATGTTGTAGGACCACACGCCGGCCGCGGCCAGGCCCAGCGCCAACAGCACCATCAGCATGCGCTGCTGCAGCGCGAACGCGACGATGCGGTTGATCAGCGAGGCGGGGCGCGGCGGCAGCCCCTCGGGTGGGGTCTGCGCGCTCATTGGGTCTGCATGAAATGCAGGAAGATCGCGCCGTCCACCACGACCTTGTCGCCGGCGTGCAGGCCGTCGGGAATCTCGAAGGCATCGCCCACGCGTCCGCCCAGCGTGATCGTGCGCTGCGCGTAGCCGCCGTCGGCCGCCGCCACGTACACGAACGGCAGGTTCTCGTCATCGCGCAGCACCGCCGACACCGGCAACAGCAAGCCCGTGCGCGCGTCGCCGGAGCGGATCTTCACGCGCACGTACATCTGCCGCTTGAGCACGCCGTCCGGGTTGTCGACCAGCACGCGGGCGCCGACGGAGCGCGTATCGGGATCGACCACGGCACCGACGTTGGTCCGTCGCCGTTCTTCACCGCCGCCAGGTCGTCGCCGAACAGCTGCGCCATCACCCACATTTTCGACGTGTCGGCGACGGTGAAGCAGGGCGTCGAACCGGCCGCCAGCAACTGGCCCGGCGCGATCGACTTCTCCACCACGGTGCCGGCGATCGGCGCGCGGATCACGCCCTGGCCATGCGCCACCGGCTTGCCTTCGCGTATCGCCGCGATGGTTTGCGGGTCGACATGCAGGGCCAGCAGCGCCTGCAACGCGGCGTCGCGATCGGCATCCGCCCCCGCCGCATCGGATTGCGCCTGCGCGTGCTCGCGCTGCGAGATCGCCTGGTGCGCATACAGGTCGCGATCGGTCGCCGCCAGCTGGTCGGCAGCATGCGCCGCGGCGAGCGCCTTGCGATACGCGCCGACGGCGGCGGCGAAGTCGGGCGAATCCACCCGCGCCAGCGGCTGTCCCGCCTTGACCTTGTCACCCGGGTTCACCAGCACCTCGGTCACCGGACCGGAGAACGGCGCCAGCACCTGCGTGGCACGGTCATGGTCGAAATCCACCACGCCGCTGGTTTCGATACTGCGATGGAAGCTGCTGCGTTCGATGGTCAGCAGATGGATGTGCTGGCGCTGCGCCGCGGTCAGCGTCACGTTGTGCGGCGTGTCGGCGGCGGCTTGGGGTGCGGCCTTCGACGAGCAGGCGGCCAGCGTCGACACGACGATCAGCGCAAGCACGGACCACAGGACGCCGATGCGCCAGAACGGTGCGGAGCAGGGTCTACTTTTCATCGCTATCCCGGGTGGCAGCGGCATCGGTGGAGTGGGTGTCGGCGTCGTGCCACCAGCCGCCGCCCATGGCCTGGAACAGCGCGGCGGTGTCGACATAGCGGCTCGCCTGCGCCTGCACCAGCGCGATGCGCGCCTGCTGGTCGGCCTGCTCCGCGCCCAGCAGCGACAGGTAGCTGGCGTAGCCGTCCTGGTACTGGCGCTGCGAGATTTCCAGCGCGAGTTTGGCCGCGTCCGCCGCCCTGGCCGCCGCCTGCAGGCCCTCGGCATCGTGCTGCAGCGCGGCCAGCGTGTCGGCCACGTTCTGGAACGCGGTCAGCACCGTGCCGCGATATTCCTCGGCCGCCTGCACGTAGGCCGCCTTGGCCGCGCGCTCCTGATGCAGCAGGCTGCCGCCCTGGAAGATCGGGGCGGCCAGATCCGCGCCCAGGCTCCAGAAGCCGGTGCCGCTCTTGAACAACTGCTTGATCGCCAGCGCGCTGCTGCCTGCATTTGCCGTCAGCGTGATGTCGGGCAACCGGTTCGCGATGGCTACGCCGATCTGCGCGTTGGCCGCATGCAGGTTGGCCTCTGCCTGGCGAACGTCGGGGCGCTGCGCCACCAGGGTCGAGGGCAGGCTCACGGGAAGCTGCTGCGGCAGATGCAGGCTGGCCAGGTCGAACGCCTGCGGCGCCGCCTCGCCGGGCAGTTCGCCGGCCAGCACGGCCAGCAGATGGTTCTGCTGGTCCAGCTGGTTCAGCAGCGGCGGCAGCGTGGCCTGCAACTGGGCCAGCTGGGATTCCTGCGCGGCGAGATCGAGCCGCCCCGCGTAGCCCTTGACGAGCTGGTAGCGCAGCAGCTCGACCATCTTCGCGTTGGTCGCGATCAGCTCGCGGGTCGCGGCGACCTGAGCGCGCAGCGAGGCTTGCTGCACTGCCGCCACCACCACGTTGGCGCTGAGCGTGATGCGCGTGGCAAGCATCTGGAACCGCACCGCCTGCTGCTGCGCCTTGAGCGATTCCACGTTGCGCCGGTTCAGGCCGAACACGTCCGGCACGTACGACACGCTGACCTGCGGCGTGAACAGGTTGTACAGGTACGCGTTGTTGCTGGGCACCGGCGCCAGCGCGCCGGGCGGGTCCTGTTCGCGGCTGGCCGAGAAGCCGGCGCTGACGCTTGGCGCGTACGCACCGCGTCCGGCGCGGGTGTTCTCGCGCGCCACCGCCAGTGCGGCCTGTGCGGCCTTGAGATCGGGGTTGTGCGCCAGCGCCTGTGCGATCAGCGCGTCGAGCGCGGCCGAATGGAACAGCGTCCACCACTGCGCGGGAATGTCGCCGCCGGAAACGAAACGCTGGGGCTGCCCGCCGGCGACATTCGCACCGGGGGTGCGCTCCGGCAGCGGCCCGGCGGCCACGCTGGCAACATCCGGTGCCGCCGGCTTCCGGAAATCCGGCCCCACCGCGCAGCCGCCGATCGCCAGCACCGCGACGACCGCCAGCAGCGACCCGCCTGCCCGTCTGATCATCGCGGCCGTCATCGCGACGGTGCCAGCAGACAATCGGACCGCGGGGTTTTCATGCGTGCGCGTCTTGAGGAAAAGATCGGAACGCAACGATATAACGTACCAAGCCGACGCGAAAGCCTGCAAGAAATTGCGTTTGCGCAGCCCGTCCTGCGGGAAGCCGCATCGGGAGGGCGCGACACTCGCCCCCTCCCGATGCGGATCAAGCCATGCAGATCAAACCCACGCGCCACGCAGTGCCCGGGAAGTCGGGCACGCCGGCGCGCGCCGCCCTAGAAGCGCAGCGCCACCCCCAGGTTGACGGAACGGCCATAGCGGTAATAGCCCTGCGACAGCAGCGGGTTGCCGTTGATGCTGTAGGTCTGCGCCTTGTCCAGCAGGTTCTGGCCGTCCAGGCTGACGCTGATCATGTCGTTGAACTTGTAGGAGACGTGCGCGGTGACCCAGGTGATCGCGTCGGCCTGCTCGTTGTAGCCGGTACCCAGCACGTTGATCGCGGTGACGAAGCCGTTGGTGCGGTCGGCGTTGGCGCCCACCGACCACTTGCCCTTCTCGTACATCACGCCCAGCGAATAGGTCGCCGGGGCGATGCCTTCAAGCGGCCGCTGCTCGCCGTCCACCCAGCTCGTGGACAGGTTGCGCGTGTACTGCGCACGCACGCCGAAACCGTTGTTCCAGAAGTGCTGCAGGCTCATCTCCATGCCCTTCACCCTGGCGTGGTCGCCATTGATCGGACGCATGATGTTGAACAGGTAACCCGGCACGCCGATGTCCTGGCCGGTTTCCCAACTGGTGGTGATCTGGTTGGTGATGCGCTTGTAGAACACCGCCAGGCTGGCGACGGAGTGCTCGGCGAAATACCACTCCAGCGACAGGTCGCCCTGAGCCGCACTGTAGGGCTTGAGGTCCGCGTTGCCGCCGTAGACCTGGGTGAACTCGCCCCACGACACGCTTTCGGTGGTGTTGGTCGGCGCCAGCTGGTTCACTGCCGGACGCGCCATGGTCTTGGCCGCGCCGGCGCGCAACTGCAACTGATCGGTGAAATGCCAGGTGAAGTTGGCCGAGGGCAGCAGATAGCTGTAATGGGCGTCCTGGACGACCGGCGTCGGCGCGTCGTATTGGGCGGTGTAGTTGAAAGGCCCGTTCTCGGTGATGCTCAGGATCTTGGCGTCCCAGGCCTGGGCGCGGGTATCGGTCTGCACCAGGCGCACGCCGACGTCGCCTTCCCAGCGATCCCCGGACATGTCCGCCTGCACGTAGAACGCGTTGGTCTTCTCGCTGACGCGGTAGCTCTGCAGCGGGTTCCATTGCGGGCCGGCCAGCGCGTAGTCGTACGGCGTGCCGTCCGGGCGGAGGTTGCCGTTGTAGGCCTGCAGCCGGGCCAGGTAATTGGGCACGTCGAAGGCCAGGAAGCTGCGTGGGAAGCTGCTGCCCACGCCGGACATGAAGTGCGGCAGGTGGAAGGAGTGCGAGATCACGTTGCCGCCGAGGTCGGCCACGTTGATGGCGTTGTCCTCGGAGTAGTAGTCCGCGCCGCCGTTGAGTGTGTTGTTGACCAGGTCGCGCGACTTCTCGCGCTCGGTGCGGGTCACGCCGAAGCGCAGGTTGTCCACGCCCCACTTGCCGACGAACAGCTTGCCGGCCACGGTGCCGCCGGTGATCTCGTCGCGGATGTTGTCGCCGCTCAACTCCATGTAGTGCGTGTTGAAGTCCGAATCGCTGAACTGGCCGCTGGCGAGGCCCGAGATCAGGTCGCGGCCGTCGTCGAACTTGACGTCGACGTTGGGCACCGCATACGGGCCGAGGGTGATGCGGGCCGTGTTGGGCTGGTTCATGCGCAGCACGACGTAGGTGTCCTGGCCGCCGGAGCGGCGCTCCGAGGTGGAGCGGTACAGGTCGCCGGTCAGGGTCAGGTCGTCGGTGGCCTTCCACTCGCCGTTGATGCCGTACAGCGCGGTATCGACGACGCGGTACTGGGTCTGGTTCAGCAGTTCCGGATTGAGCCGCAGCTCCGGGTCCGGGTTGTCCATGGTGAAACCGGTGACGATGCCGTTCTGCACGGTGATGTCGGACCAGCGCCCCGGCGCGAACAGCGGGTAGTAGGACTGCTGGAAGGACACCTGCGGCGAATCCAGGCGCGTCTTCAACCCATCCACCACGATGCGCACCCGGTCGTTCGGACGCCACTCGATCTTGCCGGAATAGGCGCTGCGCTTCTTGTCCTCCAGGATCGAGCCGACCCGGAACTGGCCGGGGGCGATCAATCCGTAATCTTCCGGGTCCAGTTCGCCGTTGCCGTTGAGGTCGATGTTGCCGCCCCAGGCGTTGCCGTACCAATTGGGATCGCTGGGGTCGGGGTTGCGCGTCCAGCCGCCGTCGTTGCCGGCGACGTCGGTGCGATCCTTGCGCTTGGCCTTGACCACGCCCAGCAGCACGCCGACGGTGTCGTTGGCGAAGGTGTTGCTGTAGGCGGCCGAAAACTTGTGTCCGTTGAGTTCGGACATCTGGTTGCGGTCGCCCTCCAGGCGCACGATGCCGTGCTGTCCGGGCCGGTCGAACGGGCTGGCCGAACGCAGGTTGATCAGGCCGCCGATGCCCCCTTCGGTCAGCGAGGCCTGCGCGCCCTTGATCACGTCGGCACCGCTGATCACGTCGGCGGGCAGGACGTCGAAGGCAAAGTCGCGACCGGCGCCATCAGTCGCCAGGATGCGGCCGTTGAACGTGGTCAGCGTGAACTCCGGGCCGAGGCCGCGCACGCTGACCTTCTGTCCCTCGCCGCCGGCCGTGCGCGAGATGGCCACGCCGGTAATGTGGCTGAGCGAGTCGGCCACGTTGTCGTCGGGGAACATGCCCAGTTCGAGCGCACTGATCGAATCCTGCACGGTGCCGGCATCGCGCTTGAGTTCGGTCGAGCGCGCCATGCTGCCCCGCTCGCCGGTAACCACCACGGTGGCCAGCTCGGTGGCGGCGCGCGGCGTGCCCTGGTCGACCGGGACCGCCTGCGGGCTCTGCGTCGTGGCGGCGCTGGCAGGCGCTGTCTGGGAGAACGCCGCCGCCGGTATCAGTAGCGCCAGCGCGACGGCACAAGACAGTGTGTTTCGGTGAAAGGATGCGGCGTTCAAAGGCTCTCTCCTGGGGGCGCGATGGCGGACCTTACATCTAAACAACGAAACCGAGCCTATATCATGTTTCGTTTCGCATCAATAGCGAAATACAACGAAATACGGCATAATTTCGCCACCCGTCGGAACTCCCAAATGGCCGCTACTCGCGATACCAGTCAACGACGCCTCCAGATCAGCGAACTCGTCCGCCAGCAAGGAAGCGTCCAGGTCAGCAGGCTCGCCGACCGCTTCGGCGTGAGCGCGCAGACCGTGCGCAAGGATCTGCGCTACCTGGCCGAGCGCGGCGTGATGGCGCGCGCCTACGGCGGCGCGATCGACAGCGGCGTGATCGGCAACGGCAGCCCCGCCGAACCCAATTACGAAGCGAAGATCACCAGCTACCTGGCCGAGAAGCGCCGCATCGGCGTGCGCGCCGCGACCCTGATCAAGCCCGGCGACACCGTTGCCATCGACTCGGGCACCACGGCCATCCAGCTGGCCAAGGCGTTGCCGGACATCGACATCACCGTGGTCACCAACGACTACGGCGTGCTGACCGCGCTGGCATCCAAGCCGAGCATCAACCTCGTCATGCTCGGCGGCGAACTGCGCCGGCGCAACATGGCGTTCTACGGCGGGCTGACGGTCGAGGCGCTGGACGCGCTGCACGTGGACAAGCTGTTCCTCGGCGTGGACGGTTTCGACCTGGAGCGCGGCATCACCACCCATTACGAGCCCGAGGCCCTGCTCAACCGCAAGATGGTGGAGGCCGCACGCGTGGTCATTTCCATCACCGACAGTTCGAAGTTCGGCAAAGTCTGCCTGCACCGCATCATCCCCGTCACCGCGTTGAACGTGTTGATCACGGACACCGGCGCACCCGAGGACATCATCCAGGCCAGCCATCAGCTCGGTTTCGAGTTGTTGCTGGCCTGAGAGCAGGGATTCGGGATTCGCAAAAGCATGAGAGCGCCGCCGCCGCAGGAGCCCGCTCGCCGGCGATGCTCCTGACGCTCCCGCAAATCCCCAATCCCCCATTCACTGCCCCGAGCTTGTCGAAGGGCCCTATCCCGGCTCAAAGGCATCGCCCGCAGGCGGGCTCCTAGGTGCCCGGCCTGACGAACACGCGCATCGCATTGCCGTAGTAGATCTTGTCGATCACCGCGCGCGGCAGCGCCAGGCCCGGCACGTCGGCGTGGATCATGTCCACGTGCTGCGTCTCGCCGGTGGCCAGGTAGCGCCAGTCGGAGCTCCACGCCGCGTGCGCCTCGCGGCGGAACTCGGCGGGGTCGGCATCGGGGCCGTAGGTCAGGTCGGTGCCGTACATCACCCGATCCTGGTAGCGGATGAAGAAGTTGCGCACCTTCTCGCGGTCGCGCACCGACTGGTACTGCACCTGGCTCATGCGCGCGGCCATGTCCACCGAGGCGTTGGGGAAACGGTCGAGAAAGGCGGCGATGCGGTCGACGTCATACTCCAGGCTGGCCAGGTGCGCGCCGACGAAGCGCAGCTTCGGATGCGCGGCCACGAAGCGGTCACGCGCCGCCATCAGATCCTCGTAACGCGGCATCTCCGGGTGCAGGTACATGTAGTACTCCGGATGCTTGCTGAAGTACTCGCGATCGTTGTCGGTGGTCATCTGGTCCAGCGGCAACCAGCAGTTTTGCGGCTCGCCCTGGTGGTCGATCAAGGCCACGCCGAGCGCGCGCACCTGCTCGGCCACGGGGGCCAGGCCCGGATCGTCGAGCATGATCAGCTTGCCGTCGGCGCTCCGCTCCGCCAGGCCCACGTTCTTCCATATCTTCACCGCCAGGGCGCCCGCCGCCACGTCGCGGGCAAGTTTCGCATCGACCCGGTCGGTCCAGCCCGGCGTGCCGAATCCCTTCATCGAGAAGGTCGTGGCCCAGTGGAAATGCGCCGGATCCCTCGCCGCGAGGGCCGCGGCGGCCGCGTGCTGCCGCGCGATGCTCGGGAAGTCGGGATAGTCGACGTTGATCGACAGCAACTCGAAACCGTCCGCGCGCGCCTGTTCGAGGAATGCCGGATCGGGCGTGTTGGCGTGGACGTGGGCGTCGAACTTGCGCACCTGGCCGAAGTCGGCCATCGAATAACTTTCCGCGGCATGCCGGCTCGCCGTCGCGCAGGCGCTGGAAAGGGCTGCCGCGATGGCCAACAGGGCAAGGACGGCGGGACGGAAGATCGTGTTCATCGGTCCACCTCGGCAATATAACGAAACATTTTCGAACCATACCGAAACGAAACGCTTGCATCAAGAGCGACGAGTGACGCAGAATCGGGACGACGTCTCAAGAGGAATTCGCCATGCGCCCGATCGGACGACGCACTGTATTGAAGCTCGTGGCCGGCAGCGTGGCCGGTGGCGCGGCGTGGCTCATGCTGCCGAAGGCGCTGGCGGCATCCCGGCCTGGCTATCCCGGTGCCGGCCGCACCGATGGCGGCACCGGCGCCACCGCCGGCGATGCAGTACTGGCGATCGCCTTCGATCACCGCCTGCACACGCGCCTGGTGGTCCGCGGCAAGCCGCTCACGCCGTGGCAACCCAGCGAGAGCTTGCTGTTGGCCGATGGCGCGGTCGACGACTTCGCCATCACCGGCCACCGGGAACAACCGGTCGCCGACGCGCGTCACGGCAGCGGTCACCAGTCGATCGTCACCGGCCGTTCCGGCAACCTGGAAAAGGAAGTGGCGCTGACCTTCTTCGACGGTCTTCCCGGCTTCGCCGTGCTGCAGACGCGCTACCGCAACCTGGGCAGCACTGCCGTGCAGGTCGCCGGCTGGCGCAATGCCGCGCATGAACTGGCCGAGGCGCCCGGCGGCTTCTGGAGCTTCTCCGGCACCACCCACACCGATCGCCGCGATTGGGTGCAGCCGCTGCGCGCGGGGTTCGACCAGCGCAATACGCTGGCGATGGATTCGTCCGACTACGGCGGCGGCACGCCGGTGGCCAACATCTGGCGCCGCGACGTCGGCCTGGCGGTCGGTCATGTGGAGCCGGTGGTGCGTCCGCTGGATCTGCCGGTGCGCAAGACCGACCGCGGCGCGCACATCGCGGTCGAATCGCTGCAGGCATCCGCCCTGGCGCCGGGCCAGGCCCTGGTCACCGAACGCACTTTTCTGGCGGTGCACACCGGCGATCATTTCGCGCCGCTGCTGCAGTACCGGCAATACATGCAGGCCGAGGGCCTGGAGGCGCCGCGGGCTCCGGAATCGGCCTTTGCGCCGGTGTGGTGCGCGTGGGGCTACGGCCGCGACTTCACCGTCAAGCAGATCCTGGACACGCTGCCGAAAGCGCGCGAGCTGGGCTTCGGCTGGGTGGTGATGGACGACGGCTGGCAGACCAACGAAGGCGACTGGCGCATCGACAGGCGCAAGTTCCCGCGCGGCGATGCCGACATGCGCGACTTCACCGCCAAGGTGCGCAGCCAGGGCATGCACCCGCGCCTGTGGATCGCGCCGCTGGCCGCCGACCCGGGCAGCGACGTGCTGCACGACCATCCCGACATGCTGCTGCTGGACCAGGACGGCGGGTTTCAGAAGGTGACCTGGTGGAACGCGCTCACGCAATGCCCGGCCTACCAGCCCACCGTCGACTTCTACGTGGCCCTGGTGAAGAAGGTCATCGGCGACTGGGGCTTCGAGGGCATCAAGTTCGACGGCCAGCACCTCAACGCCGTGGCGCCCTGCTACAACCCCGCGCACAAGCATGCGCATCCGGGCGATTCGGTCGAAGGCCTGGCCACGTTCTGGCAGGCCATCCACCGGGCGGCGCACGAGGCCAACCCGCAGGCGGTGGTCGAGCTGTGCCCCTGCGGCACGGCTTTCGATTTCCACAACCTGCCGGCCACCGACCAGTACCCGGCGTCCGACCCGACCTCTTCGTGGCAGGTCCGCAGCAAGGGCAAGAGCATGAAGGCGCTGATGGGCTCGCGCAGCAGCTATGCGGGCGATCACGTGGAACTGTCCGATCGCGGCGACGACTTCGCCTCCACCGTCGGCATCGGCGCGATTCCCTCCACCAAGTTCACCTGGCCGAAGGACACCGAGCATCCCTCCGAGCCGCTGCCGCCGGGCGGCCTGGTGCTCAACGCGGAGAAGGAGGCGCTGTGGCGCAAGTGGGTGGCCTTGTACAAACAGCACATGCTGCCCAAGGGCGAATACCTGGGCACGCTGTACGACATCGGCTTCGACAAGCCCGAGGCGCACGCCATCGCCAAGGACGGGGCGATGTATTACGCCTTCTACGCCGACCGGTTCAACGGCAAGGTGCCCTTGCGCGGGCTTGGCGCCGGACGCTACAAGGTGCGCGACCTGTTCAACGAAGTCGACCTTGGCGAGGTGGAGGCCACTGCGGCGAACCTGCCGGTGGCGTTCAGGCACTTCGTGCTGCTGCAGGCCACACCACTGGGGACGCCGGCATGAGCCTGGCCGCCAGTGCGATCGCCGCGCCGCGCCGTCGCCCCTGGCTGGTTTTCGCCGTCGCCACCGTCGCGCTGTGGGGCGTGTGGGGCGCGCTGTCGCCGCTGTCGGCCGAGCACGGTTTTCCCGAAACGCTGGTGTACTGCGTGTGGGCGCTGACCATGATCCCGCCGGCGCTGTACATCCTGTGGCGCAGCGGCTGGACGCTGGAGCATTCACCGCGCGCGATCGGCTACGGCATGGCCATCGGCCTGCTCGGTGCCGGCGGGCAGATGCTGCTGTTCCACACGCTGACCATCGGGCCGGCGTATTTCGTGTTTCCGATCATCTCGCTGTCGCCGGTGGTGACGATCGCCCTGTCCTTTGCGTTCCTGCGCGAGCGCACCGGCTGGAGCGGCGCGCTGGGCATCGTGCTGGCGCTGGTGGCATTGCCGATGCTGGACCTGTCGTTCGGCCGCGGCGCCGGCGGCGGACTGGGCTGGTTCCTGCAATCGCTGCTGATCATGCTGGCCTGGGGCGTGCAGGCGTACTTCATGCGCCTGGCCAACCACACCGTGCGCGCCGAGAGCATCTTCTTCTACATGATGCTGGGCGGCCTGCTGCTGGCGCCGGTGGCGCTGGCGATGACCGACTGGTCGCAGCCGATCAACACCGGCATCGACGGCCCGTGGATGACCGCGGCGATCCAGTTGCTCAACGCCATCGGCGCGCTGACCCTGGTCTACGCCTTCCGCCACGGCAAGGCGATCGTGGTGGCGCCGCTGACCAATGCCGGTGCCCCGCTGGTGACCGCCGCGCTGGCGCTGGTGTTCGCCAGCATCGTGCCGGGCCCGCTGAAAATGATCGGCCTGGTGCTGGCCCTGATTGCCTCGTTGCTGCTGGCACTCGAACCCGAGGCCGTGGCCGAAGCCGAGGGCGATCCCGACGTTTCCACCCCCTCCCCCGAATGGACTCCGTCCCCATGCACGTCCTCTCCGAGCTCATCGCCCGTCACAAGCAGGGACACGCCGGTGGCGTGACCTCGATCTGTTCGGCGCATCCCGTCGTGATCGAAGCCGGCCTGCGCCACGCGCAACGCACGGGACAGGCATTCGTGCTGTTCGAGGCCACCTGCAACCAGGTCAACCAGGACGGCGGCTACACCGGGATGAAGCCGGCCGATTTCGTCGCCTTCGTGCACGCGATCGCCGACCGCGTCGGCTTCGACCGCGCGCGCATCGCGCTGGGTGGCGATCACCTGGGGCCCAACCCGTGGACGTCGCTGGACGCGGACGCGGCGATGGACAAGGCCGAGGTGATGGTGGCCGCGTACGTGGCCGCCGGCTTCCGCAAGATCCACCTGGACTGCTCGATGGCCTGCCGCGGCGATCCCGAGCCGCTGCCGGAGGCGGAGATCGTGCGCCGTGCGGTACGCCTGTGCCGGGCCGCCGAGGTCGCTCACGCGCAGGCCGGCGGCGAGGCGCCGGTGTACGTGATCGGCACCGAGGTACCGGTGCCCGGCGGTGCCACCGAGGCCATCGAAGGCCTCGCCGTGACCACGCCGCAAGCCGCGCTGGCCACGATCGAGGCGCATCGCCAGGCCTTCGCCGCCGCGGGACTGGACGCCGCATGGCAACGCGTGATCGCCTCCGTGGTGCAACCGGGCGTGGAGTTCGATCACCACGACGTGGTGGATTACGACCCGTCGAAAGCGCGCGAACTGAGCCACGCCATCACTGGCGTGCCGGGCATGGTGTTCGAGGCGCACTCGACCGACTACCAGACCCGCGACGCGCTGGCGGCGCTGGTACGCGATCATTTCGCCATCCTCAAGGTCGGCCCCGGCCTGACCTTCGCCCTGCGCGAGGCGCTGTGGGCGCTGGACGCGATCGAGCAGGAGTGGATCGGGGATGCGCGTCGGGCACGCCTGCGCGAGGTAACCCTGGCGCGCATGCGCGAGCAGCCCGGTTACTGGCGACGCTACTACCACGGCGAGGGCCACGCGCTGACCATCGACCTGCAATACAGCCTCAGCGACCGCATCCGCTATTACTGGCCGGACCCGGTGATCGAGCAGGCCTGCCAGCGCCTGTTCGACAACCTGCGCGCGACCCCGCCGCCGCTGCCGCTGATCAGCCAGTTCCTGCCGCACGCGCTGCGCGCGCTGCGCACCGGCGGCGCGACCAACGACCCGCTCTCCCTGACCATGGCACACATCAGTGCCGCACTCGACGACTACCACCATGCCTGCCATGACCATGACATCCACTGAGTACCTGGGCGCGTCCGAGTCCGAGCTGACCGCCGCGGGCGCGCTCTGCACCGCACGCGAGATCGAGCAGCAGCCACGGATGCTGCAGCGGACCCACGCGCTGGTGGCCGGGCTGCATGCGCAGATCCGGGCGTTTGCCGGCCCGCTGATCGACGACCCTGCCGCGCGGGTGATCCTGACCGGCGCCGGCAGCTCGTCCTATATCGGCCAGTGCGTGGCGCCGCTGCTGGACCGCCGGCTGGCCGCCCGCGTGGACGCGGTGCCGACCACCGACATCGTGTGCGCCCCGCGCTTGTATCTGGAGCCGGAACAGCCACTGCTGCTGGTCTCCTTCGGCCGTTCCGGCAACAGCCCCGAAAGCCTGGCCGCGGTGGAACTCGCCGAGTCCCTGGTGCGCGACGTGCGCCACCTGGCGATCATCTGCAATGCCGACGGTGCGCTGGGCAAGGCGCCGGTTGCCCGTTCGATGACCCTGCTGCTGCCGGCCGAGACGCACGACGCCGGCTTCGCCATGACTTCCAGCTTCAGCTGCATGATGTACGCGGCCATGGCCGCGTTGTTGCCAACCGGCAGCATGGACGCGCGCATCGACGCCATTGCCGATGCCACCGCGCGGGTCATCGCCGGATCGCTGCCGGCACTGAACGAGCTGGCGCGCGGCCAGTACGACCGCGTCGCCTACCTCGGCAGCGGCGTCTTGCAGGGGCTGGCCCGCGAGGCGGCGCTGAAGCTCGGCGAGCTCACCAATGGCGCGGTGGCGACCTGCTTCGAGTCGCCGCTGGGTTTCCGCCACGGGCCCAAGACCTTCGTCACCGAACACGCCCTGGTGATGGTCTTCGTGTCCAACGACCCGCTGACCCGCCGCTACGACCTCGACCTGGTGGACGAGCTGCGTCGCGACGGCCGCGCGGCGCGCATCATCGAGGTGAACGCCCAGCCGCGCGCCGGCACGGACGCGGACACCATCGTGGTGCCGGCGATGGCCGATGCCGTCGATGCGGATCTGCTGTGGCCATACCTCGCCATCGCGCAGATCCACGCCTTCCTCCGTTCGCGCGCCATCGGCGTGACGCCCGACAATCCCAACCCCGCGGGCCTGGTGAACCGCGTCGTGCAGGGCGTGCGCCTGTACGCTCTGAGCGCATGAATCGGGTGACTTACCTGGGCGTGGACGGCGGCGGAACGAAAACGCGTTTCGCCCTGATCGACGCTGACGGCCGACTGCTCGGCGAAGCGGAGCTCGGCACGACCTACCATCCCCATGTCGGGCTGGACGGCGTGCGTGCCATCCTGGCCGAGGGCGTGACCGCGGTGCTGGGCACCGCCGGCCGGACCCTGGCCGACATCGGCCATGCCTTCTTCGGGCTGCCCGCCTACGGCGAGGACAGCCGCGCCACCGCGCTGTTGCAGGCGTGCCCCGCGGCGATCCTCGGCCACGACCGCTACACCTGCGACAACGACATGGTGTGTGGCTGGGCCGGCTCGCTGGGCTGCGCCGACGGCATCAACATCGTCGCCGGCACCGGTTCGATCGGCTATGGCCAACGCCAGGGCCTCGCGGCCCGCGCCGGCGGCTGGGGCGAGGCGTTCTCCGATGAAGGCTCGGCCTACTGGATCGCCATGCGCGGACTCAACGCCTACTCGCGCATGAGCGACGGGCGCCTGCCCCGCGGCCCGCTGCACGCGATCCTCAACGCGCACTTCCAGCTCGACAACGACCTGGACATCTGCGCCCATGTCTACGGCGGCAACTCCTACGCCCGCGGCGACCTGGCGCAGCTCTCGCGCCAGGTGGCCGAGGCGGCACGGGCCGGCGACGGCGTGGCCGCCACCATCTTCCGCGACGCCGGCCACGAGCTGGCCGGCATCTGCGACGCACTGCGACTGGCCCTGCACTTCGAAGCCGGCGAAACCGTACCGGTGTCCCATTCCGGCGGCGCCTTCAATGCCGACGAACTGCTGCTGGCACCGCTGCGCGAGGCGCTTGCCGCCGCAAGCACGGATTTCGACCTGCGGCCGCCGTTGCACGCGCCGCATTACGGCGCCGCGCTCTACGCGGCCCGGCTCGCCGGCCACCCGGTGCAGGCGGCAACGCGGGCTGCCGTCGCCCCCTGAGCGAGACTGTCCGGTTCGCCGCGGACTTTTGCCGGGACCGCCCTACAAGCCTTTCGCCGCCTGCGCCACCGCGCGGAACAACGCGCGGCCCTTGTTCATCGTCTCCTCCCACTCGGCGGCGGGGTCGGAGTCGAACACGATGCCTGCGCCGGCCTGCACGTGCAGGCGGCCGCCGTGGATCACCGCAGTGCGGATCGCGATGGCGGTGTCGGCGTCGCCCCACCAGCCGATCCAGCCGATCGCGCCGCCGTAGATGTTGCGCTTGTGCGGCTCCAGCTCCTGGATGATCTCCAGCGCGCGCACCTTCGGCGCGCCGGAAAGCGTGCCGGCCGGGAAGGTCGCCTTGAGCACGTCCATGTAGCTCAGGCCTTCGCGCACCGTACCCTGCACCTGCGAGACGATGTGCATCACGTGCGAGTAGCGCTCGATCGCGAACGAGTCGCCCACTTCCACGCTGCCGGTCTCGCTGATGCGGCCGAGGTCGTTGCGGCCGAGGTCGATCAGCATCACGTGTTCGGCGCGCTCCTTCGGATCGGCCAGCAACTCCGCTTCCAGCGCGCGGTCCTCTTCCTCCGTGGCGCCGCGCTTGCGCGTGCCGGCGAGCGGGCGCACCACCACCTTGCCGCCCTTCAACCGCGCCAGGATCTCCGGCGAGGAACCCACGATCTGGGTGTCGCCGAGATCGACGAAGTACATGTAGGGCGAGGGATTCATCGCGCGCAGCGCGCGGTACACGTCCACCGGCCGCGCGTTGAAGCGCACGGAAAGGCGCTGTGACGGCACCACCTGGAAGATGTCGCCGGCGCGAATGTATTCCTTCGCGCGCTCGACCATCGCCTCGAACTCGTCCCTGGTGAACGAGGACTTGAAGTCGCTCTCGTCCAGCGCGACCGACTGGGTCAGCTGCGGATACGAGGCGCCGCCCTGGCGCAGCCGATGGACCAGCGCATCGAGCCGTCGCTGCGCCTGCGCGTAGGCGTGCGGCTGCGACGGATCGGCATGCACGATCAGGTACAGCCGGCCCTTGAGGTTGTCGAACACCGCCACTTCCTCGGCCAGCATCAGCAGCACGTCGGGCGTGCCCAGCTCGTCGAGGCGGTCCCACTGCGCCAGCCGCGGCTCGATGTAGCCGATCGTCTCGAAACCGAAGTAGCCGACCAGGCCGCCGGAGAATGCGGGCAGCTGCGGCAACTGCGGCACGTCGTACTGCGCGCGCAGCTTCTCGATCTCCGCCAGCGGATCGTCGAGATGGCGGCGCTCGGTGATCTCGCCGGAATCCTCCACTTCCAGCTCATGCCCGCGCAGGCGGAACACCCGCTTCGCCGGCAGGCCGATGATCGAATAACGCCCCCAGGTGGCGCCGCCCTCGACCGACTCGAACAGGAAGGTATACGGACCGTCGGCGAGCTTCAGGTACACCGACAGCGGCGTGTCGAGGTCGGAGAACACCTCGCGCACCAGCGGGATGCGCGTGTGACCGCGGGCGGCCAGCGCGTCGAATTCGTTTCGGCTGATGGGGTCGGGAGAGCTCACGGGTCGCGGTTCCGGGTGGTCACGAAGGGGAAACGACCATTGTAGGCCAAGCGCAGGCGCCGCCGCGGCGCGCTTGATACGCTGGTGGCGGCGGTCTACTCTCGACGGTCGGGCTACAGGGGACCGTGCGTGGATCAGTATTGCGTCGTAGTGTGCGGCTTGCGGGCCGGTGCGTCGGACGAGGCGTCGACGTGGGCGCCGGTGGCGGCCGCGCTGAGGATGGAGCACGACGAATTTTCCCGGCGCGTGGTCGCCGCGCTGCCGCGGATCGTGCGCCAGCAACTGGACCGCTCCAGCGCCGAGCGCATCGCGCAGTTGCTGCAAGGCCTGCACGTCGATGCCCGCGCGCTCCCCGGCGACGAAGAACTGGCGTACATCGACCGCGACGGCAGCAGCCGCGGGCCGTTGCCGCGGTCGGCGCTGGACGCGTTCATCGCGCCGGGCGAGTCGTATCGGCTGCACGGCAGCATGGCATGGCAGATCTGGCCGGAGCCGCTGGAGTACGAGTCCTCGCCCCCGCCGGCACAGGCATTCGACGAGGTGATGGCCGCGCCCGTCGACGAAGCCTTCGCCGCGGCGCCCGCCGAGCCGCTCGACGATGAACCGCCTGCGCCCGCGGCCGTGAGCGCGTCGCCCGGCCTGCCGCCGCCATTGCCCACCGCGTCGTCGCCCGCGGCCGTCGAGCCGCCGGTGCCTGGCGACGAGCTGGCGACAGACGATGCCCTGGTCAATCCGTCGTCGGACGAGCCCGTCGGCGAAGCCGACGTCGCCGCCCCGCCGGCCGAGACCACAAGCCACCCGCCACGACGCTCGCGGCTGGGTCGCATGTTGCTGCTGCTGGCACTCGTCGGCGTGGCCGCGTGGGCCTATCTGAATTGGGGCGCCGATACGCACGTCGACGATTCCCCGCCGGCGGCAGCGGTCGGCCATGCGCAGCCGGCGAACAGCACCACCGCGGCAGCGGCAGCGGCAGCGGCGACTTCGGCCGCGGCAGCGCCCGCCATGGCCGCGTCCACCCCGACGGCAAGCGCCAGTTCGACGCCCGCGGCGGCGACGTCGGTCCCGGCCTCCGGCGGCACGGCGGCCTTGCCTGCGGCGGCCGCGACCACGGCGGCACCGGCAGCGGCATCCAGCGCGGCGCCCGCTGCATCGGCCAGCGCCGTGCCGGCGCATGCGGCCAGCGCGATGGCCACGCCCACCACGCCCGCGGCGGCGGGCTCGTCAGCGCGGGGCTGAAGCTCAGGCGGTTTCGGTCACCGGCTCCACTGCCGGCGCGGCATCCGCCGCCATGTCTGCCGACGCCTCCGCACCACCGGCGAGCGCGAGCAAGGCCTGGTTCTCGCGCATCACCTCGCGCAAGGCCAGCAGCGCACGCACGTTGCGTTCCAGCTCGGCGATCGAGATCGGGAAGAAACCGTCGTCGCGGTCGCTGACCACCCAGCTGCGCGCACGCGCCAGGTCGACCGGGATCTGCGCGGCATGCAACGCCTCGACCACATCCGCGGGACGCAACTCGGCCAGCTCGCACACCAGTCGCCACAGCCAGTTCATGCGTTGCGGATCGGTGGCACGCAACAGCGGCGGGCGGCGATAGGGTTGCCGGCTGAGATTGGGGACATCCATGGCGACATTTCCGCGGGAAGCCGAGATGTCCGGATAGCGGCACACGGCGGCGAAGCTTTAACCGCCCAGCCGCTGCCGCGGCATGCCGCGCAGGGTGAGGGTGAACGCCACGCCGCTGCCGTCGTCGAGATTGCGCGCGCTGACGCTGCCGCCATGGCGCTCGGCGACCAGGCGCACCACGTACAAGCCCAGGCCCAGGTGCGGCGCCTCGCCGGGCACTGCCTTGTCGCGCAGGCTGACCAGCGAATCGAACAAGCGGCCCTGCATCGCCGCGGGCAGCGGCGGGCCCTGGTTGGCCAGCTCGATCTCGGCGCCACCGTCGAGCGCACGCAGGCTCAGCCGCAGCCAGCCTTGCGCGGGGGTGAACGAGAGGGCGTTGTCGAACAGCTTGTCCAGCGCCTGCGCGATCAGTTCCGGCGCGCCGTGCAGCGGCAGCGGCGCATCCGGCAGGCGGCAATCGAGCCGGCGCGTGCCGACCAGCGGGCGGTAGCCGTCGGCGCAGCCGCGCACCACGTCGCACAGGTCGACATCCTCGGGCTCGGCCGCTTCGATCGAGCGCTCCATCCGGCTCGACTCGCTCATCGCCCGCACCAATGCGCCCAGCCGCGCCACCCCGTCGCGGGCGCGTTCCAGGTAGGGCTTGGCCGGCTCCGGCAGCGCGGCGTGCTGCTGCAGCGCGTGTTCCAGGTTGTCCAGCGAGGACTTCACGATCGCCAGCGGCGTGTTCAACTCGTGCGACAGCTTCGAGGCGAGCGTGCGCAGGTAATCGGTGTAGCTGCCCACGGCCACGAACAGCTTCTCGAAGCTGCGGGCGAGATCGCCGATCTCGTCCGGCGCGTCGATCATCGGGAAGCGGTCCGGATTCAATTGGCCGTCCAGACGTCCATCGTTGCGCTGCGCCCGCTCGACTGCATTGCGCAGCCGCGCCAGGCGCAGGCTGAGCCGGGTGGCGAACGCCAGCAGGATGCCGCCGGCCAGCAGCAGCACGACGAAGCTGGTCAGCAGCACGCCGAACAGCGCGCGGTTGGCCAGCAGCGGCACGGTGCGACTGGACTGCTCCAGCAGCAGCACGCCCTCGACCTGGCCGGCCCGCTCGATCGGCACCGCCGCGGCGAGCACCACGCTGCCGCGCTCCTCGCCGTGGCGCCAGCGGCTGACCGCATGGCCGGCGCGCGCCTGCTCCACTTCGCGGGTATCCAGCCGCGGCACGTCCTGTGCCCACAGGTTGGCGTCGTCCAGGCGAGTGGCAAGCAGCGAGCGATAGACCAGCGAGGCGAACCAGCCCGGGTCGCGCTCGGCCGCGCTGCTGCCATGCAGGCGGCCGCTGCGCGCCAGCAGCCAGCCGGCCGGTGACAGCACGCGCGCTTGCACACCCGTAGGCACCAGCTGCGCCAGCTCGCCGGACAGCACCGCCGAGTAGCGGCGCAATGGGCGCGACTCGACGGCCTGCCGATCGCCGCCGCTGCTGGCGTCATAGGCGCCGATACCCAGGCGGCTCGGCGCCGGTTGCCTCGGCAGGCGCAGCTCGACCTGGTAGCCGCTGCCGTCCTCCTGCCAGCTCGCGCCGAGCTGATCGGGCAGGCCGGGCACCGGCGGGTCCAGCGGCAATGCCTGCAGCGGCCCCGGTGCCGCGCTGGCCAGCAGGTAGCGCCGCTGGCCGGCGGCGTTGCCGAGGGCGAGAATCAGATGGTCGGCCAGCAGCGCGTTCGCGTCTTCGGCATCGGCGCGGGTGCGGTGGGTGTCGGCCACCTGCGCGTGCAGGTAGAAGCCGTCCGCATCCTCGGCCAGCAACAGCTGGCCGCGTCGCGCGAACGGCTGGCTCCATGGCGTCAGCGGTGCCCAGTCGTCGCCGTAGCCGTCGACGGTGATCGGCGTGGGCGCCTCCTGCACGTACCAGCTCGGGCCGTCGGCCGGCGGCAACGCACGGGTCACCACCAGGCTGCGCGCCACCACCTGCGCCGAGGCCACCAGGGCCTGGGCCTGGCCGTCGCGCAGCAGCGACTCCATCTGGCGCACGTCGAACCAGCCGGCCACCGGCAGCGCCAGCGTGCACAGCGCCACCAGCAGCAGCTTGCGACGCAGGCTCATGCCGCCCCGGTCCGTCGCTCAGCGGGCATCGGCCGGTGCCGTGGCACGCTGGTAGCGCGAGGCCATCACCACCCGCATGAAGTCATCCAGCAGCGCGCGCCGCGTGGGGTCGCCGTCATCGAAGGCCATCGACCAGCTATAGCGGATGCCGCTGGCCTGGCCCGGGTCGCAGAACACCAGCACGTCGTCCACGTGGTCGCTGCCTTCGTAGACGCTGGCCTCGCAGGACATGTGCGGATGGCGCACGGCGAAGCTGGCGGCCTTGCCGGCGGGGTCGAGCTGGAGATAGCGCGTGCGGTCGGCCTGCACCTCGGCGGCCAGGCTGCTCAGCACGCGCGGCCACACGTTCAGCACCATCACCCGCTGCGGCTTGCCGCTCCACTCGCCCTGGTACAGCACCGCGTTGACGCCGATCGCCTGGGCGTAGGTGCAACAGTCGCGCGTCCAGCCCGGCGGCGATGCCACCGCGATCGTCCAGGCCGGCGCGTTGCCGTCGCGGGCGCCGCGGGCCAGCACGTCGTCGTCGGTACCGGTCGCCCAGGTCAGCGCCGCGCAGAACAACAGCGCCAGCGCCACGCACAGACGCGCGCTCACGGTTTCCACCGGTAGCCCACGCCATGCACCGTCTCGATCGCGTCGAACTCGGGCGCCACCGCCACGAACTTCTTGCGGATGCGCTTGATGTGCGAGGTGATGGTGGCGTCGTCCACCACCAGCTCCGCCTCGCGCATCAGCTGGTCGCGGTTCTTCACGTGGCCGGGGAAGCGCACCAGCGTGTGCACCATCCAGAACTCGGTGACGGTGAGCGGGATTTCCGCGCCGTTCCAGGTGATGCGCATGCGCTCGGATTCCAGCTTCAGCGGGCCGTGCTCGAGCACCGTCTCGCTGGAGGCGGGCGCCTTCAGCGACTCGATCCGGCGGAACAGCGCGGCAATGCGCGCGGCCAGCTGGTGCAGGCTGGTGTCCTTGCTGAGGTAGTCGTCCGCGCCCAGCCGCAAGCCGGAGATCACGTCGAAATCCGAATCGCGCGCGGTGAGGAAGATCAGCGGCAGCGTCGACGATTTCGCGCGCAGTTCGCGGCACAGGTCGAAGCCGCCCTCCGGTTCGTCGCCCAGGCCGATGTCGATGATGACCAGCTCGGGCAACTTCATCGCGAACGCGCTGGACGCTTCCTGGCGCGAACCGTAGCCGCGCGCGTCGTAGCCGAAACGGTTCAGCGCCTCGACGTAGTTGGCGCGGATCAGCGGTTCGTCCTCGACGATGGCAATGCTGCGGCCCATGGCGCACTCCTTGGATGATGGCTGCAGCGTGCTATGCGCGCCGCGCGGGCGCAAGCGGTCGCAGCGCGCTGCCAGCGATTTGCCACAAGCCGGCGGCAAATCGCCCGGCAGCGGCCGGCGCACGCGCCGCGACGGAGGCTTTGATGTGATCCACGCACTCCATCACGAGGTCACTCATGGACACCCGCCGCAACGAACACGACCCCCGCGCCGAACTGCACGGCTTCGAGCCGCTGCGCACCGGCTTGGCGCTGGGCGCCCTGCTGCTGGGCCTGTTGGTCGGCTTCTTCTGAAGGAGGCGCGCCATGTCCCGTCATCTGTCCAGACTCGATCCGTTTGCCGTGGTGGAAGTCGTCCGCGCACCCGGCGCGAAAGGAATCGCGCCGGGTGCGGCCCGGGACGACACCGATCCCGACTGGCAACCGCTGTAACCGTGGTCCTCCCCCTGGTGGTTGCTTGCCCCTCGCTTGCGAGGGGCATTTTTCGTGCGCGTGCTGCCCGCCCTTTGCCACGACTGGCCCGAACGCCGCCGCCGGCGCGGCTCCCGCGCGACCTTCACGCGTGCGGCAATGCCATCGTGGCTCGGGCCACAGGAGGACACCGACATGCATGCAGCAATACGGCTTTCGCGCACATGGCGTCACTGGTTGATGGTCGGCAGTCTGATGCTGGCCGCCGGACTGGGCCTCGATGCGGTGTGGCTGCACGCCCGGGTCGCGCTGGCGCAATGGCTGAACATGCGCGCGCAGGCTCGATCCAGCCGGCTGCGGCCGCGATCCGCACAGCGAACCTGAACGACACAGTTGGCAAATTGAGCCTCGCCGCGGGAACCAATCGGCAGGTACCGGGTCGGACCTGATGATTGGCGTGCGTTCCTCTTTGCCGTGGAACCTGCCGGTGCGAGGTTTGCGAGCTCCCTGGCGGACTTTCGCGCCGGCACGCGCCAATCCATGGTGTTTTCCCCCTTGCGTCCCCGACGACGTTTATCCCGGTGCCTCCCTCCTGGCGCCGGGATTTTTTCTTTGTGCCGTCTGGCCAGGCGATCGCCTTGCGCATGGCGGCGGGCATCCTCAACCGATCGCCTTGCGCATGGCGGCGGGCATCCTCACCCGATCGCCTTGCGCATGGCGGCGATCTCGGCCGGGTAATCCTTCGCATGGAAGATCGCCGAGCCGGCCACGAAGGTGTCGGCGCCGGCGGCGGCGATCGCGCCGATGTTGTCGGCGGTGACGCCGCCGTCGACTTCCAGCCGGATCGCCCGGCCGCTGGCTTCGATCCGCTCACGCGCCTGGCGCAGCTTCTCCAGCGTGCCAGGGATGAACTTCTGCCCGCCGAAACCGGGGTTCACCGACATGATGAGGATCATGTCCAGCTTGTCCATCACGTAATCGAGATGGTCCAGCGGCGTGGCCGGGTTGAACACCAGCCCGGCCTGGCAGCCGGATTCCCGGATCAGCCCCAGCGTGCGGTCGACATGCTCGCTCGCTTCCGGATGGAAGCTGATCAGGCTGGCGCCGGCCTTGGCGAAATCCGGCACGATGCGATCGACCGGCTTGACCATCAGGTGCACGTCGATCGGCGCCGTGATGCCGTACTTGCGCAACGAGGCGAGCACCATCGGCCCGATCGTGAGGTTCGGCACGTAGTGGTTGTCCATCACGTCGAAATGCACCCAGTCCGCCCCCGCGGCGAGCGCCGCGGCGGTGTCCTCGCCCAGCCGGGCGAAATCGGCAGCGAGGATGGACGGGGCGATGATGGCGCTTTGCTTGCTCATAAGCCGGGAATCGGGAATCGGGAATCGGGAATCGGGAATCGGGAATCGGGAAGATTATGAAGCCTGACGCGGCAAATGCCACCGCAAAGCCGCTTCTGCCATTCCCCATTCCCTATTCCCCATTCCCGGCCCCATCATTTGAATCCCCGTGCTTCCTTGATGCGGTCGTAAGCGGCATTGATCTCGCTGGCGCGCGACTCGGCGCGCTTGCGCATGTCTTCGGGCAGGTCGCCGAGGCGGTCGGGGTGGTGCTCGGAGATCAGCTTGCGGTAGGCGCGCTTGATGGCGCGCTCGTCGGCGTTGCGGTCGATGCCCAGCACGGCATAGGGATCGGGCCCTTGCGGCGTGCGTTGCGGCGGCACGTAGCCGCCGCCATTGCCGTACTGCTGGCGGCCGCCGCGCGGGCCGCCCGCGCCCTGGTTCCAGGCGTAGCCCTTCATCGCCATCAGCGCCATCAGCTCCATGTCGCTGACGCGCAGCGCGAAGGCGAGCTGGCGCAGGATCGACATCTTCTCCGGCCCCGGGTTGCCCTCGGACAGTACCGTCTCGATCACCACGTCCAGCACCGGGAACGCGTGGTCGCGGCGCAGGCCGACCCAGCTGCGCAGCTCGGCGATGGTGCGGGTGACGTCGAACTCAGGCTGCTTGCCCGCATTGAAGCTGGCCACGGCCTGCGCGCGCTGCTCGGCGGTCAGGCCCATGCGCGTCATCAGCCGCTCGGCCACCGCGATCTCGGCCTCGGACACGCGACCGTCGGACTTGGCCACCGCGCCAAGCAGGGTGAACAGCGGGCCGACGAAACCGCCGGCCTCGGGCGTGGCCTGGCGGCGCTGGCTGTGGCGCAGGTTGTCGAAGATGAAACCGAGCACCGCGCCCACCACCGCGCCCGGCATGTGGCCGACCAGCAGGCCGAAGATGCCGAACCAGATCGTGTAGGTGAAACTCATGGCTGCACCTGCGCCGGCGCGGCTGCCTGCGCGCTGTACCAGCGTGCCAGCGCATCGAGCTCGGCGGCGTTCAGCGGGCCGATCGCCGCGCGCATCACCGGCACGTCGCGGCGGCCGTCGCGGTACTGCTTGAGCGCATCGCGCAGATAATCCAGCCGCTGCCCGGCCAGGTTCGGCACGCCGGGCACGTGCGCCTGCCCGGTCTCGCCGTGGCAGGCCGCGCAGAGGCCGAGCCGGCCGGGCCGGGAGGCAGATTGGGCAAGGCTGGGCGAGGCGGCCAGGCAAAGCGCCGCGATCAGGAATATTCGCATCGGCAACACATGGGGCCAAAGGATGCCAATTCTAGCAGTGCGCCCGATCGGCCCGGCGGCACGCTCCCTGCGCCGTGCCGGCAGTCGCTACAATAGACATTTGCCGCCTCGTGGAACCCGCCGTGCCCACCACCCTGCCCCAATCGAACCTGCCTGGCCTCGAGCTGATCCATCGCGGCAAGGTGCGCGATGTCTACGCGCTGGATGATCAGCGGCTGCTGATGGTGGCCACCGACCGGTTGTCGGCGTTCGACGTGGTGATGCCCAACCCGATCCCGGGCAAGGGCGAGATGCTCACCCAGATCTCCAACTTCTGGTTCGGCAAGACCGCGCACCTGGTACCGAACCACCTGCTCGACGTACCGCTGGCCGAGGTGCTGCCGCCCGGCACCGACCTCAAGCTGTACGAGAAGCGCGCGGTGGTGGTGCGGCGGCTGAAACCGGTGCCGGTGGAATGCATCGCGCGCGGCTACCTGATCGGCTCGGGCTGGAAGGATTACCAGGCCAGCGGTGCGCTGTGCGGCATCGCGCTGCCGACCGGCCTGAAGCAGGCGCAGCAGTTGCCCGAACCGATCTTCACGCCCTCGACCAAGGCGGCGGTGGGCGACCACGACCAGAACGTCAGCTTTGACGCCGTGGTGGACGCGGTCGGCGCCGACCTCGCCGGGCAGGTGCGCGACGCCACGCTGGCGATCTACCGCTGGGCCGCCGCCTATGCGGCCGAGCGCGGCATCATCATCGCCGACACCAAGTTCGAGTTCGGCACCGATGCGAGCGGCAAGCTCTACGTGATGGACGAGATGCTCACCCCGGATTCCTCCCGCTTCTGGCCGGCCGACGAATACCGCACCGGCATCAGCCCGCCCAGCTACGACAAGCAGTTCGTGCGCGACTGGCTGGAGACGCAGCACTGGAACAAGACCGCACCCGGCCCGGTGATCCCGGACGAGGTGATCGCACGCACCGCGGCCAAGTATGCCGAGGCGCTGCACAAGCTGGCCGGCATCCGGCTCGACTGAGGTTTCATCGAGGGGGAACGCTCATGCGCACCATGCAGGACTGGCTCGACAGTTACAGCAGCGACCACCAGAACCCGACCAACCAGATGTTCCACTGGTTCTGCGTGCCGCCGATCGTGTGGTCGGTGATCGCGCTGCTGTGGGCGGCCCCGGTGCCGTTCACCGCGCTGCGCCCCGGTTCGTGGGCGGTGCTGGTGATGGTGCTGGCGTTCTACTGGTACTGGAAGCGCTCGCACCGGCTCGCGGCGGGCCTGCTGATCGCGTTCGCCGTGCTGGGCCTGTTCACCAACTTCCTGTACTGGCGGCTGGGCGCGCCGGCGCTGGCGTGGTGGGCGGTCGGCGTGTTCGTGGTGGCCTGGATCGGCCAGTTCATCGGCCACAAGTACGAAGGCCGCAAGCCCAGCTTCCTCACCGATCTGTCCTACCTGCTGGTCGGCCCGGCGTGGCTGATGGCCAAGCTCTATCGCAAACTGGGACTCCGCCAGATCACATGAATACCGCACTTGCCGTGACCAGCACCCTGCTCTGGTGGGTGCTCTACAGCAGCATGGCGGCGCTGGTGTTCGCGCTGATCGGCTGGTCGGTGCTGCGCTGGACCGAGCGCTGCGCGGTGGTGTTCAACCGCGTCTACCTCGCCTGCCTGCTGTGGACGATGCTCGGACTGTTGCTGGTGTTCCTGGTGGCCGTCTGCGAAGGCGCGGTGCATCCACCCTACGGCGGCCTGCTGCACTCGGGCCTGCTGCGCGTCGCGCTGGTGCTGGACATGCTGCTCGGCGCGGTCCTGCTGTGGCGGCTGGTGCCGCGCATCGACGCCCGCCGCATCCGCCCCGGCAGCGCCTGCATGGCGGTGGCCGCGAGCATGGCGATCGGCTTCGGCGTGGCCACCACGCTGGTGTGATCCTCGACCCATGGCGGAGGCGGCCGGCGCCCCCGCCATGCATCGAGGCTCAGTGCAGGCCGAACAGCGCCGCGCCAAACACCATCGCGAAGATGAAACCGATGATCAGCGCCAGCACGATGCCGATCACCATGTTGACCAGCTCGACCACGCAGGCCTTGCCGAAGCCGATCTGGCTGCCGTCCGCGGCCAGCAACAGGTAGTTCACCACGACGGCACCGACGAGGAAGGTCACGATCAGCGACAGCACGCTGCTGTGCACCACCATGCCGAGGATCAGTGTCACCACGAACACCCCGACATAGGTCAGCACCACGGCACCCAACGCACGCAGGTAGGACGGCATGAAACCGACCACCAGGCGAAAGGACACGGCCAGCACCAGCGCGCCAAGCGCGATGCCCACGACGATCATGATCAAGATGGCGAACAGGCCCATGCCGGCCAAGGCGGCAAACGTAGAAGTACCCATAAAATCCCCTGGATTGCGATGGAAGGAAAACCGCCCGGTGGCATCCCCATGCCTGGCCGGGCGGCGGCTCCAGCCTAACCGATTCCCTGCGCGGCGGCAGCGCCGGAGTCAGCGGAAATCGCGCGAGCGACTGTCCAGCTCGCCCAGCCACGCACTCATGTCGGTGAGCCGCCGGGCGATCAGGTGGGCCACGCCGTCGACGCATTCCCACTGCCCTTCCACGCCGAGCAGGCGCGCCTCCAGGTAGGCGCGCCGCTGCCGCTCGGCCACCTGGCTCCACACCACCACGTTGATCGCGCCGTGTTCGTCCTCGATGGTGATGAAGGTGACCCCGCTGGCGGTCTGCGGGCGCTGGCGCTGGGTGACCAGGCCGGCGGCGCGCACCGGGCTCTGGTGCGGCTGGCCGCGCAGGCTGCGCGAATCGGCGAAACGCGCCGCGCGCAGGCGCGGGCGGATCAGTTGCAGCGGGTGCGGGCCGAGGCTGAGGCCGGTGCGCGCATAGTCCGACTGCAGGTTTTCCGCGACCGACGGCACCGGCAGCACGATGGCCTCTTCCGCCGGACTGGCGCGCCCGAACAACGGCAATTGCGGCTCGACCCCGGCCACCGCCCACTTCGCCCGATGCCGATGGCCGGCCAGTCCGCGCAAGGCACCCGCCTCGGCCAGCAGCTCCTGCTGGCGGCGGTCGATGCCGGTGCGCTCGCACAGCTCCGTCACGTCGACGAAGGCACGCACGGCGCGCGCCGCCGAAATCCGCCCGGCGACGTCTTCGCGAAAACCGCGCACTTGGCGCAGCCCGAGCCGCAGCGCCGGCTGATCGCGCCCGTCGTCCTCCAGCGTGCAGTCCCAGTCGCTGTGGCGCACGTCGACCGGCCGCACCGCGATGCCGTGGCGCTGCGCGTCCTGCACGATCTGGCTGGGCCCGTAGAAACCCATCGGCTGCGCGTTGAGCAGGGCGCAGGCGAACGCAGCCGGTTCGTGGCATTTCAGCCAGCAGCTGGCGTAGACGATGCCGGCGAAACTGGCCGCGTGGCTCTCGGGAAAACCGTAGCTGCCGAAGCCCTTGATCTGCTCGAACAGTCGCGCGGCGAACTCGGCGGTGTAGCCGCGTTCGAGCATGCCGCGGATGATCCGCTCGCGGTGGTGCTCCATGCCGCCGTGACGTTTCCACGCCGCCATCGCGCGGCGCAGCTGGTCGGCCTCGCCGGCCGTGTAGCCGGCCGCCACGATCGCCAGCTTCATCACCTGCTCCTGGAACAGCGGCACGCCCAGGGTGCGTTCGAACACCGCCTTCAGATCCTCCGACGGATAGTCCACCGGCTCCTCGCCGCGCCGGCGGCGCAGGTACGGATGCACCATGTCGCCCTGGATCGGGCCGGGCCGCACGATCGCCACCTGGATCACCAGGTCGTAGAAATTTTCCGGGCGATGCCGCGGCAGCATCGCCATCTGCGCGCGACTCTCGATCTGGAACACGCCGACGGTGTCGGCACGCTGGATCATCTCGTACGTTTGCGGGTCTTCGGCCGGCAGCGTCGCCAGGCTGTAATCCTGGCCGCGATGCGCGCGCAGCAGGTCCAGGCAACGGCGCACGCAGCTGAGCATGCCCAGCGCCAGGCAATCGACCTTGAGCAGGCGCATCGTGTCCAGGTCGTCCTTGTCCCACTGGATGATGGTGCGATCGGGCATCGCCGCGTTCTCCACCGGCACCAGCTCGGCCAGTGGCGCGTCGCTGATCACGAAACCGCCCACGTGCTGCGACAGGTGCCGCGGCATGTCGCGCAACTCGGCGGTGAGTTTCAGCACCCGGCGCAGCACCGCGCCCTGTGGATCGAAACCGTGTTCGCGCAGGCGTTCGTCCAGCGATTGCTCACCGCGCCAGCCGAAGATGCCGCTCAGCTGGTCCACCTGGTCCGGCGGCAGGCCCAGCGCCTTGGCCACGTCGCGCACGGCGCTCCTGCCGCGATAGCAGATCACCGTGGCCGCCAGCGCGGCACGCTCGCGACCGTACTTGGCATAGATGTACTGGATCACTTCCTCGCGCCGCTCGTGCTCGAAATCCACGTCGATGTCGGGCGGCTCGTTGCGCTCCTTGCTGATGAAACGCTCCACCAGCAGGTTCATCCGCGCCGGGTCGACCTCGGTGACGCCGAGCGCGAAACACACGGCGGAGTTGGCCGCCGAGCCGCGGCCCTGGCAGAGAATCCCCTTGCTGCGGGCGAAGTGCACGATGTCGTGCACGGTGAGGAAATAGGACTCGTACTTCAGATATTCGATCAGGCCCAGCTCGTGCTCGATCTGTGCGCGGACTTTCTCCGGCACGCCATCCGGCCAGCGCCAGCGCATGCCTTGTTCGGTGAGATGGCGCAGCCAGCTGCTGGCGCTGTGGCCGGCCGGCACCAGTTCGGCGGGGTAGCGGTATTCCAGTTCGTCGAGGCTGAACGTGCAGCGCGCGGCGATGGCGGTGCTTTCGAGCATCAGCGCGGCAGGGTAGATCGCACCCAGTGCCTCGCGCCGGCGCAGGTGGCGCTCGCCGTTGCGGAAGATCAGCGCGCCGGCTTCGGCCAGCGGCACGCGATGGCGGATCGCGGTCAGCGTGTTCTGCAACGCCAGCCGGCGACGCACGTGCATGTGCACGTCGCCGGCGGCAACCAGCGGCAGGTCGAGGCTGTGCCCGAGCCGCTGCAGCTCGCGCAGGCGTTGCGCGTCGTCCGGCCCGTGATGCAGTTCCACCGCCAGCCACGCCCGCTCGGCGAAGGTGTCGCGCATCCAGCGACCGTGCGCGACATCGGGCTCGCGCCCGGGCAGCCACAGCGCAAAGGTGCCCGGCACGCCATCGGCGAGATCGGCGCGCTGCAACCGGTATGTACCCTTGGCCGCGGCGCGGCGGCCAAGGGTGATCAGTTTGCACAGTGCGGTATAGCCGGCCTTGTTCTCGCACAGCAGCACCAGTTTGGGGCCGTCGTCGAGCTGGAATTCGGCGCCGACGATCAGCTTCATGCCGGTGGCGCGCGAAGCCTCCAGCGCGCGCACGATGCCGGCCAGCGAACACTCGTCGGTGATCGCCAGCGCCTCGTAGCCGCAAGCCTTCGCGCGTTCGAACAATTCACGCGCGCTGGATGCGCCACGGCCGAACGAGAAGTTCGACAGGCAATGCAGCTCGGCATACGCGTTCATGCGAACCAGCCGTGCAGCATCCAGCCATCGCGCTCGCCCGGCGTGCAGAACGCCCAGCCGCGTTGGCCTTGCGCGGTTTCCACCACGTAGTAGTCACGGCACACCTCGCCGCCATCCCACCAGCCGGTTTCCAGCCGCTCGGGGCCGGCCAGGATCTGTGGCGCGGGGCCGCGCAGGGGAATCGGCCGCTCGAACAGCCAGGTCGGTCGCGGCGAGGGTTCCTGCCAGCCGGCATCGTGGGCCGTCACTTTCTGCGCCAGCTCGGGCCGCGGATCGGTGGTGCTGCCCAGCCGATGCACGGCGCGATCGCCCAGCCGCGCGCGCAGGCGTTCGCGCAACTGTTCGATCGGCAACGCATTGGCGGGGCGTTCGTCGAACAGGTCGCGGCCGGCCGGCACGAACGCAGGCAGGTCGCGCGCGATCAGGCGCATGGCCAGCACCGGCTGCGGCAATTGCACCTGCTCCAGTCGTCCGCGTGCCAGTTCGAACAGCATGCCGGCCTCGCGCTCGGGTGCGAGCAGGCCCACCTTCACCTCGGTGTGTCCCTCGCGATGTTCCAGCTGCAACGTGAAACGCTGCACGCCGCCGTCGCGACCGGCCAGGTAGGCGGACAGGTCGGCCGTCATCCGACGCAGCGGAAACACCAGCGCGCCGATGGCTTCGACTTCATGCGTGAGTTCGATGCGCAGGTCGAAGCGGTCGGGTGGCCGATACGCTTCCAGGCCGGCCGGGGCCGCGCCGGTCAGCCGATCCAGCGCCAGCAGCAACTCCGCACCGAAGCGCCGGCGCAGGCCGTCGCGCGGCAGCGCCAGCAACTGGCCCAGCGTGCGGATGCCCATGCCCGGCAAGGCGTCGGCCGCCGCCGCAGGCAGGCGACTCTGCGACAGCGGGATGCGCTGCAGCGCGTGGCGCAGTTGCTCGTCGGTGAGCACCACTTGGCCGTCGGCGACACCGGTCAGCACGTGGGCCGCATGCGGCGTGGGCGCGGCGCTGATCCGGTGGCGGAAACCCAGCGCATCGAGATCGGCACGCAGCAGGCTTTCCAGCCGCGGCCACGAGCCGAACAGGTTCAGGCTGCGGCTGACCTCCAGCACGATCGCGTGCGGCAACAGGCTCACCTCGGCGCTGTAGCGATAGGCCACCGCGGCCAGGAACCGATGCCAGTGGTCGACCCGCTCAGGCTGGTACGGCAGCGCCTCGAATTGCGCCAGCAGCGCCTGCGCCGCGCTCAGCCGCTGACCCACGCGCAGGCCGGCGTCGCGCGCGGCCGCGTTCGCCGCCACGATGCTGCGCGCATGTCCGGTGCCGGCCACCAGCACCAGCGGGCCCGCGTCCGGGCGGCGGCGGAGGACACCGTCCAGTGCCAGCTGCGGCAACAAGATGCAAGCCCACAACATGCGCGGCCACCATCAATGCAGCGCCGCGGTGGGCAGCGGCAGCGGTTGCGCCGGCACCGCGCCGCCCCGGCATTTGCGCACCCATACCCGCGCCTGCGGCCGTGCCTCCAGCTCCAGCCGCAACGCCGCCGGCGAGGCATTGGAGAGATGCCGGCGATCACGGAACGCGAAGGCCAGCGCGCGGCCGCCGTCGGCCGCCACCTGCAGGCGCCGCAGCGCGCGATCGTCCGCCTGCCGCGGCCACGCCAGCACCGCCGCGCAGCTGCCCGAGCGCAGGCATTGCTCCGTCGCCCACAGCACGTCGGCCTCGGTCGCGTTGACGATCTCGACCCGACGCATGTCCACGCCGTGCTGGCGCCAACCGGCCACGCAGGGCAGATACGGCGGCGCCACCAGCACCACCGGCCGCGCACCCTGGCTGAGGCGCGCCAGCGTGGGCAGCACCAGTTGCAGTTCGCCCACGCCATCCAGCGGCAGCAGGATTTCCGACAGCGCCGCCGCCGGCCAGCCGCCGCTGGGCAGCACCGCATCCAGCGCGGCCCAGCCGGTCGGCTGCTCGCCGGCCGGCGGCGGCTCGGCCCGGCCGCGCCAGACCCGGCGCGCATCGAGCAGGTTCGACAGTGGCACCACGGCCGCCATCAGCCGCCCCTCAGCAGGCCGGCGAACAGGCCTTCGATGGCGAAATCCTCGGTGGGGTCGGGGTCGATCGGCTGATAGCCGGGGCTGTTCGGCAGCAGCCGGATCACCTCGCCCTGCCAGTACAGCCGCTTGATCGTGAAGCGGTCGCCGCCGACGCGCGCCGCCACCACCTGGCCGTGCCGCGCCACCGGCGTGGCATGCACGCCGACCAGGTCCTGGTCGAGGATGCCCTCGTCGCGCATCGAGTCGCCGACCACCCGCACCAGGTAATCCGGCGTGAGCCGGAACAGCCAGCGCGACACCCGCAGGCTGCGCTCGATCCGCGACTCGGAAAACAGCGGCTCGCCGGCGGCGATGCGGCCGACCAGCGGCAGCTCCAGGGTATCGGCATCCAGCGCGTCGGGCGCATCCACAAGGCGGATGCCGCGCGAGCGGTGCGGCTCGATCGCCAGCCGCCCCTTGGCCTCCAGCGAACGCACGTGCTTGAGCACCGCGCTGACGTGGGGCAGGCCCATCGCCTGGCCGATCTCCTCCAGCGTGGGCGCCTGCCCATCCCGTGCCACGCGGGCGCGGATGAACTCGAGGATGTTGGACTGGCGGCTGGTCAGGTGCAGGCTCATGGTTTCGGCATTTTCACCTAAAAAGGTGAAAATTGAAAGTGCCCGGAAATCATCCCCGCCGACCTCAATTGCGCAGCGGCACCCGCGCGCGGTGGTCCGCGTCGGCGTTGCGGCCGAGCACGTCGGCACGTTGCAGGGCCCGCCGCGCGTGGCGCTCCTCGCCCAGTTGCCGATAGACCCGGGCCAGCCCGAGGTAGAAACGCGGGTCGCCGTGGTACAGCCGGATGGCGCGCCGGTAGTGCTGCACCGCGCCGGCGTAGTCGCCCCGTTTTTCGTCGTCCATGGCCAGCAGGAACTGGAAGTACGGGTCCTTCTGCTGCACCTTTTCCAGTCGCTGCTGGAAGCGGGCGCGGCGCGCCTCGTCGCCCTGGCTGCGATACAGCGTGACCAGGTTGAACAGCGCGCCTGCATGCGTCGGGTCCAGCGCCAGCGCCTGCAGATAGTTGCGCTCGGCGCCGCGCAGGTCCCCCAGGCGCAGCCGCAACACGCCGGCATTGGCCCGACCGCTGGCATAGCGCGGCGCCAGCTGCAGCGTCATCGCCATGTAGGGGGCGGCGACCTTCGGGTCGTCGTCGGCCAGCAATTCGGCGGCGCGGTTGTTGTAGTAGAGCGCCAGCAGGCGCTGGTCGGGAATCGGCTCGGGCTGGTGCCGCGCCAGCACCTCGTCGCGGGCCACGTCGACGGTGTAGCGCATGCGGCCGATGGCGACTTGCGCATTGACGTGGTTGAAGCGGTAGACCACGTTGTCCTGCACGCGCCAAGCCACGACGTCGTCGATCTCCTGCGCGCGGGCCTCCAGCCCGGCCTCGCGCGCCAGCGCCACGGTGAGCAGGGTGAAGGTGAGGCAGTTGGCCTGGCGCAGCCGGTACGCCTGCGCCACCGTCAAGGTGGCGTCGGCGGCGTAGGTCATGCCCAGGCCGGAAGGATCGAACAGGAACGCCACCAGGCGCTGCAGCCGCTGCCGCTCCGACCCGCCGCCGCCGATGACCTGCTGCTGCAGTTGCGCGCGCAAGGCCGGCGGAATCGCCATGACCTGTTCGGGAGGAGGCATCGGCTCCGGCGGCGGCATGGCCGGGGCGGGCGCGGTGACCACCGACCACGCCAGAATCGCCGCATGCATCCAGGCCACCATGCCGGAACCCTCCACGCACAAGGCGGGAACGTTTGACGCGGCCAGTCTAGACCTTTTCGCACGCACCGAACGGCGCGGTGAATCAGGCCTTGCGCAGCAGCCGGTACGCGGCGGTCTCCAGTGCGCTCACCCCTTCGGCGGCGAAGCCCGGCTGCTCGGCCAGGATGTCGCGGCGCTCCAGCAACTCCACCACCCAGTCGCGGCCGTAACGCTCGCGCACCTCGGCCTCGGACACGGCAAACGGCGGGCCCTGCTTTTCGTGCGGCGGATAGTCGAGCGTGATCAGCAGGCCGCGGCAGCCGGCAGGCAGCTGCGCATGCACTTCGTCCACGTAGCGACGGCGCAGCTCCGGCGGCAGCGCGATCAGCGCGGCGCGGTCGTACACCGCCGAGCAATCGGCGAGGAGGTCGGCATCGAGCCCGAACACGTCGCCGCAGATCAGCTCGATGTTGCCGGCCACGTGGCGACGGCCACAGGCCGAGGCGGACACCTGCGGCGTCAGTTCGTGTTCGGCGAAGAACTGCTCCACTGCCAGCGGCGACAGCTCCACGCCCAGCACGCGATGCCCCTGCGCGGCCAGCCAGACCATGTCCAGCGACTTGCCGGCCAGCGGCACCAGCACGCGGGTGTCCGGCGCCAGTGCCAGCGCCGACCAGTGCGCGAGCAGCAACGGCGTGGGTCGATCCTGATGAAAGCCGGTGCGACCCTCGCGCCAGCGCCGATGCCAGAATTCGGGTTCCATGGCCTGTCTCCGGTGAACATGCCCGCGCACGGTAACAGGGTGTGCGTGACGCTTCAGCCGTGCCGGACCAGCCAGCGCAGATAGCCCAGATACAGCACGGTGGCCACCAGCGGCAGCGCATGCCAGGCGTATGCACCGGCGCCGCCACCGCACACTTGCAGGCCCAGCACGATGAGCGCGCTGCACAGGCAGGCACCGGGCAGCACGAAGATCGACAGGTTCAGCACCCGCAACTGGCGCGGGCGCAGCGAACGCCCGCTGGCCATGCCGCCGCCGGAAAATGCCACCAGCATGAACAGCAGATACGCCAGCAGCAGCTGGCCGAACACTCCCAGCAAGGTCCATCCCCACGACATGCCGTTTCCCCCTTGCGCGCCACGCCGGCGAAGTATCGCAGGCCTTCCCCGACAGGTGCTGGCGACCGGAAACCGGCGGCAGCAATCGAGCAACTGAAAGATTGCATATCAGGCGCGGCGCGTGCATCATGCAACCTCAAGGTTGCCATTGAGGATGACCCATGAGTTCGTCGACCGATCGCATCGAACAACACATCCTGCTCCGTGCACCGCTCGAACGGGTGTGGCACGCATTGACCGACGCCCGCGCATTCGGCGCCTGGTTCGGCATGGCGCTGGACGGCCCCTTCGTCGCCGGGCAGCCGATCACCGGCACGATCCAGCCCACCCAGGTCGACGCCGACGTCGCAAAGTTGCAGGCGCCGCATGCCGGCACGCCGTTCACGCTGTACGTCGAGCGCATCGAACCGATGCGCGTGTTCGCCTGGCGCTGGCACCCCTACGCGATCGAGGCGGAGATGGACTACGACAAGGAGCCGACCACCCTGGTCACCTTCGAACTCGAAGCGGTGGCCGAGGGCATCATGCTGCGGCTCACCGAGTCCGGCTTCGACCGGTTGCCGGCCGCGCGCCGCGACGCCGCACTGCGCGCCAACGCCGGTGGCTGGGCCATGCAGATGGGCAATATCGAGAAATATGTCGCCGCGCACTGAACGCTCCCGACACAAGGCCGCCGCGTTGTCCGCCAGCGCGCCGGTGTTCGCGGCGCTGGGCGATGCCACCCGGCTGCGGCTGGTCGTCGCGCTGTGTGCCGGCGGCGCGCTGTCGATTGCGCAGCTCACCGCGGGTACCACCATCACCCGCCAGGCAGTCACCAAGCATTTGCAGGTGCTTGCCGATGCCGGCCTGGTGCAGGACTTGCGCCAGGGCCGGGAGCGGCTGTGGGAGTTCACGCCGGCGCGGCTGGACGAGGCGCGCCAGGCGCTGGACGCGATCAGCGCGCAGTGGGGCGCGGCGCTGGCGCGGCTGCAGCGTTTCGTCGAATCGTGATGGCGAGCGCGGGCTGCCGAGGTGCCGCGGTGGATACAACGGCGGCGTGATGCGCCGAAGCCGGGGCGCCTATGGCGCGCGGCAGCTCGACGGCAGGTAGGCGGCCTTGAGCGTGGTGCGGTTGGTGCCGATGGCCGACATGCCCTCCGGTGCCGGCGATTCGCCGCAGGCCCAGGCAATCGGGCTGTGCGGGCTGCCCTTCACCACCAGCGGCCGCAGGCTCAGCACCTGGCCTTGCAGGGCGCTGTTGATGTTCCTGTCGCGGAAACGGATGTTGATCACGCCGTCGTCGACGGTCACCGCGCCCACGTAATGGCCGATGATCGACCCCGCCGACGGCACGCCGCTGGCGTGGTTGTCCGCAGGGAAGTGACCGAACTGGCGGTAGTAGTCGACGATCTTCGGCTGCACGAACGAGCCCAGCGAGAACGCCTCGGTGGTCTGCGCGCGAATGACGTAGCTCTGGTACGCCGGGATCGCGATCGCCGCGAGGATGCCGATGATGGCCACGACGATCATCAGTTCGATAAGCGTGAATCCGCGTTTGCGTGTCATCCTCAATGCACTCCCACCATGCTGGCGACCGAAAAAATCGGGATGTAAAGCACCGTGACCATGACGCCGATCAGGATGTAGAACAGCACGCGCGAGGCCAGGATCAGGCGGTCGCGCGACGATTCGAGTTGGGCCTGGGCGGTGGTCCAGTGCAGGCGGCGCTGCCATTCCAGTTCCACGCCGAACGTGCCCAGGCGCTCGGCCTGCGCGAGCTTTTCGCCCAGTTCGCCGGCGAGCGGCGTCCCCGCTGGCCAGCCGGCCACCCGCAGGGCCGGCTCCAGCACCGCCGCATCCGTCACCCCTGCCGCCTTGAGCGCAGCGGCAAACTCCAGGCAGCGCAGCACCTGGTAGGCGGCCGCGCCCTTGCCATCCAGCCAGCCGGCACGGGCGCGCCCCAGCGGTTGCAGCTGCGCCATGCGACGACGCATGCGCAGCCATCGCGTCGCCAGCAGCACCAGCATGATGGCCATCACCAGCAGCGGCGCGAACAGGCGGATGGCGCCGTTCGCGGCGATCCAGTCGGCGGCGCCGTGCACGCCCAGCGTGCGGTCGAGGTGACTGAAGGCCGGCAGCACGTAGGTCGCGTAGATGAGCGCGATCACCAGCGCCAGGCCCAGCAGGAACAGCACGTACGAAAGAAAGGTGCGCACCGGCCGCCACCAGTCCAGCGCGAACAGCCGCGCCTCGGCCAGCGAGTGGATGAACGCGGCTTGCACGCCGGCCGCGCTGCCGCCAAGTTCCTTCGCTGCCGCAGCCAGGCGCGGGCCCATGCCGGCATCGGCGAAGCGGGCCGGGCCGCCCGCCGCATCGCCGCCACCGAGCAGCGCCACGGCATCCGCGCCCAGCACCTCGCGCAACCGCGCATGCGCCGCCGGCTCGTCCAGGCCGCTGGCGAGCAGATGCGCGTACTGGCGCGTCACGAAATCGCGGGAGTCATCCAGCTTCGAGGCATCCATTCGCAATCACCGGCAAGAGGGCGGGAGGTAGTCCACGGGGAGGGTGGTCCGGTTCGCGGCCGTGGCCTCGACCGTTCCGGACACTGGCGTGGCGTAACCGCACAGGAAGGAAACCGTCGGCTCCTCGGCCGACCCCATCAGCTCGGGGCGGAACGACAGCCGCCCCCGCACACCGCCTGTCGCCACCGCGCCGCTGCGGTTGCCGGCCGGCAGCGACTGGCCCAGCACTACCTGCGCCGTGATGACGCCACCCTCCGCCAGTGAGAGGTTCTCGACGTGCGACCCCGCGCGCGCGTCGCCGAGGATGTTCGGGTCGCCCGCCGAGGGCCATCGACCATGTTCGGCGCGATAGACCCGGGCGTTGACTTGCGGGGCCCACGCCAGCGAGACCGCGTCCAGGGTCTGCGCCATGAGCATCACGCGGCTGCCGAAACCCGTGGCGACCGCCACCACGGCTGCCACGATCGCGCCAGCGGCAATGAGTTCCAGCGCGTCGGGCCCCCGCACTTCACGCGTGCGGCCGATCGCTGTCCGATGCAGTCTTGCTCCCATCGTTCGAGCCTAGCACAGCGCCCTGCGGCGCCGGAACGACTGCCTGGCGGCCCTCCTGCGAAGTGCGCGGTGGAAAGTTGCCGCCGCCACGATCACGCGGGTGGCGGCCCCTCGACGCCATGACGCGGCGATGATCCATCGACGACCGGGCATTCACCCGCCCGGACCTGGCGCAGGACGTCCATCTGGCTCTGGAGCACCCCCATGTCCAAGGGCGACAAATCCTCGTACACCGCCAAGCAGAAGCGCGAAGCATCCCACATCGAGGAAAGCGAAAAGAAAAAGGGCAAGTCGGAGAAGACGGCCGAGCGCATCGCCTGGGCCACCGTGAACAAGCGCGATGGTGGCGGCAAGAAGAAGTCGTGAGGGCAGCGGCTACCGACCCCGGTTCCCCACGCATCTGCCGGCAACGCCCGACCCCCGCGCGCACCCCACCGGGCTGCCCCGCTATATTGCGTGGCAGGCACAACGGGGAACAGTCGATGTCCGATGGCGATGACGAAGACACAGACGGCGGCGAGTTCGGCATGTCCGTCGGCGAGGACGGCGAGGTCACCTTCGTCGGTCGCCCGCCCTGGGGCACCAAGGCCGCCAAGATCCCGGTCAACTCGAAGGCAAGCAAGGGGCCGGTGGAGGACCGCCGCCACATGCTGCACTGGGGCGAGCAACTGCGGCCGATCCTGGCCTCCGTCATGACGGCCATGTTCCAGCTGCACGGCCGCAGCGGGCCGGCGATCGAGAAGGCGCTGCGCGACCCGCTGAAGGGCCGGGTGCAGCGCATCGTCGGCACCGGCGCCCAGGCGATCGCCGAGCGGGTGGCGAAGGAGATCAACGGCGCGGTGATCAACCTGGTCGCCGACCGCGCCGATATCAACAAGGCCATCGAACATGTCCGCGCCCGCGTGCGCAACCTGACCCGCCGATTGACCGACGACCCCGCGCTCACCGCCAAGGTCGCGAAGGCCATGCGGGAGCCCTTCCCCAACGACGCGATCATGGACGTCTACCTGGACGAGGCGGCGCAGGAACTGCTGGGCGGGACCAGCGACAGCACCGCGATCAAGTCGCAGGTCCAGGACATCGGCTTCCAGATCGTCGGCCTGGTGCAGTCCTGCCGCGCGCCGTGCGATTTCGTGATGATGCTGCACCACGTGGCCGATTCGGTCACCTTCGACCTGTCGCAGAAGGCGGAGCGCGAACAGACTCGCCGCACGCTGGAATGGCTGCGCCGGATGGAAGCCAACGTGCGCGAACCCGCCGACATCCGCTACGAAGCACTGCTGACGCTGCTGG
>MKTU01000042.1 GCA_001898415.1 Rhodanobacter sp. 67-28
AGCTGCTCCACCTCGCTTGGGGGGTTATCCGCTCAGGTAAGAATTTCGACCCCAGCATCGCGCTTGCCTGACGGACGGCAAGACGGTATCTACGGGTTGGTGGCGGCAAGGCCGCGCTGGCGCATCCAGCACGCAATGCTCATGCGGTCGCGGCTGGCAGGCAGCACCTCGTGCTCGAACTGCGCCGACAGGAACAGCAGCAGGGTGCCCGCCTGCGGAAGGATGTCGCGCGAGGAACCATCGGCCAGGTACAGCCGCAGTGCCCCGCCGTCGACCTCCCGCCAATCCTCGTTGAGATAGAACACCGCCGACACCACCCGCGCGTCGCTGTGGCGCAGGCGGTCGCGATGACGCGCATAGCGCGCGCCCGGCCGATACACCGCGTAGTGCGCTTCGTACTCGACCAGGCCCAACATCAGCTCGCGGTTGAGCACGCCGCGCAACACGTCGATGCGATCGGCGAAGGCCTGCTGCGGCGCGCTCATCGCGCCTTCGGCGAACCAGCGCGTGCGGTCGCCGCGCCGCGCCGCGTCGAGCTGCCCGATGCCGGTGCCTGCAGGCTGCAGCTGTCCGGCGTCATGCAACGCCGCGCACTCGGCCGCCAGCGCGCGGATCTGCGCCGGCTCCAGCAGGTCGTGCACGACGCACCAGCCGTCGCTCGCCAGCGCGTCCGCCGCGGCGTGGAATGAGGAGTTGCCGGAATTCATCGAGCGCCTCGGGATGCACGACGTTGCCGATCCGGTGCAGGCCCGTCGTGGCCGGCGCGGAAAGGTTGCCGCGGAGATGCCGGTGGGTCGGTCCCGTCAGCCGTGCGGCGCCGGCAGCATAAGTCGAAACGTCCTCAGCGCGGCGGCCGTCGCAACGGATCGAGCGGACCCGCCAGGCCGTTGTGGTCGATCTCCAGCGCCAGCGCAAGCGACCGCCCCCATTGCCCCGGCGGAAACCCCTCGCGCGCGAACCAGGCCGGCAGGTCGGCCAGCAGCCGGCCCGCGCCCCGTGTCGTCGCCCTCGACAGGGAGACAGCCGCCGTGGCCGGCTGTTGCGCGCTCTCTGCAAGGGCGATTTGCTGCCCGTGTTCAGTCCGCCGCCACGCAGCGCCCCTGCGCCCACGCGCGCAGCGTGTCCACCTGTTCGCGCATCAGCACCGACAGCGGGCGGGTCTGTTGCAGGGCGTGGAGCAGGGCGGCCTGGTCCGGGCCATTGCCTTGGCCGGCGGTGTCGTACAGCGCGCTGACGATGGACTGCTCGATCTCGGCGCCGGAGAAACCCTCGCTGGCGGCGGCCAGCGCGGGCAGCTCGAAGTTCGCCGGGTCGAGCTGGCGGCGCTTGAGGTGCAGGGCGAAGATTTCCCCGCGCACCGATTCGCTCGGCAGGTCGACGAAGAAGATCTCGTCGAAGCGGCCCTTGCGCAGCAGCTCGGCGGGCAGCTCCTGCACCGCGTTGGCGGTGGCCACGGTGAACACCTTGGCCTTGCGTTCGGCCATCCAGGTCAGCAGATAGCCGAGCACGCGGCGTGACACGCCGCCATCGTCGCCGCCGCTGGCCAGGCCCTTCTCGATCTCGTCGATCCACAGCACGCAGGGGCTCAGCAGCTCGGTGCTGGTCAGCGCCTCGCGCAGGTTCTTCTCGGTCTCGCCCTGGTACTTGTTGTACAGCGTGCCGAAATCCAGCCGCACCAGCGGCACGCCGAAGCCGCCGGCGATTGCCTTCGCCGCGAGGCTCTTGCCGCAACCCTGCACGCCCAGCAGCAGCACGCCCTTGGGCGGGTCCAGTCGCGGCGCGGTTTCGGGCGAGAGGAACACCGGGCGGCGGCGCTGCACCCATTCGCGCACGCGCGCGACGCCGGCGATGTCGGCGAAGCTGGCGGTGGCGTATTCGTAATGCAGCAGGCCGGAGCGGTTGAGCAGGTTGAACTTGGACTGCATCAGCACCGGCAGGTCGTTCGGGCCGAGCGCGCCGTCGGCGTAGATCAGCTTGCGCACGATGCGCCGCGCGTCCGGCGCGGTCAGGCCGAGCAGGTTGCGCACGATGGTGCGCGCGGCGTCGTTGTCCACCTCGATCTTGCGGCCCTGTTCGCGCTGCCAGCCGGCAGCCTCGCCGCGCAGGATGCCGGCGAGCTCCTTGATGTCCGGCAGCGACAGCGGCACGCGCAGGGCCAGCGCCTCCAGCCCCGCGGGCAGCTCGATCTTCGCGCCCACGAGCACGATGGTGTGCGCCGCCGAGCGCTGGCGCTGCACGATCTCGCGCAGCTGGCGCAGGCTGCGCGCGTAGTCCAGCAGCGAATGGAAGTCGAACAGCAGGTAGATGCCCGCTTCGGTCTGGGCGCGGATCGCGTCCAGCGTGGCGGTGGCGTCCGGCGACACCGCGCCGCCGTCCTGCGAAAAATCGAGGCGGCTCAGGCCGTCGGTCAGCGTCCAGCGCCACAGCGGGCGCAACGCCTGTGCGATCACGTGGCGGAAGCAGTCGATCACCCGCTGCTCGTCCACGGTTTCGATGACCAGCAGCGGCGTTGCCGCGCGCACCAGCGTGGTGAGGTCGTCCAGTTCGCTCATGCCACTCCCCTGAAAGGAGCCCAGTTTAGCGGGCGGCGCTGTTTCTGGCTTCGCGCGGTCCGGGGTACATTGGTGGCCTCGCCTTGCCGGAGACTGCTCATGCGCGCGTTGCTGTCCGTGCTGCTGGCGATCCTGTCGCTGCCGCTGCTGGCGGCCCCCCGGCTGGATCGGCTGACCCTGCCTGCAGGTTTCCACATCGCCGTGTACTCCGACCAGGTGCCGAATGCGCGCGAGATCGCGTTGGGTACGCACGGCACCGTGTTCGTCGGGTCCAGCGGCGCCGGCAAGGTCTACGCGCTCACCGACGCCAACGGCGACGGCGTGGCCGAGACAGTGCGCGTGGTCGCCAGCGGCCTGCGCAACCCGATCGGCGTGGCCTTCCACGACGGCGACCTGTACGTATCGGCGATCAGCCGCATCCTCGTGCTGCGCGACATCGAGCAGCACCTGGACGCGCCGCCCGAACCCGCGCTGGTCACCGACAAGTTGCCGACCAAGGGCCATCACGGTGGCCGCTTCCTCGCCTTCGGCCCCGACGGCAAGCTGTACGTGCCGATCGGCGCGCCGTGCAACATCTGCAACGCCGGTCCCGACTACGCCAAGCTGATGCGCATGAACCCGGACGGCAGCGATTGGCAGGACGTCGCCACCGGCATCCGCAACACCGTCGGCTTCGACTGGCAGCCGGGTACGAAACACCTGTGGTTCACCGACAACGGCCGCGACATGCTGGGCGACGACGTGCCCAGCGACGAGTTGAACGAGGTCACCCGCATCGGCCAGAACTTCGGTTATCCGTATTGCCATCAGGGCGACGTGGCCGACCCCGAATTCGGCGCCGGCCACCCCTGCCGCAACTACGTGCCGCCGGTGCTCAAGCTCGGCGCCCACGTCGCCTCGCTGGGCATGCGCTTCTACACCGGCAAGCAGTTCCCGGCCAGCTACCGCGGCGCCATCCTGGTCGCCGAGCACGGCTCGTGGAATCGCACCGAGAAGTCCGGCTACCGCGTGATGACCGTGCGCCTCAGCGGCAGCAAAGTCCTCTCCTACGAACCGCTGATCACCGGTTTCCAGCAAAACCAGAGCGCCTGGGGCCGCCCGGTCGACGTGCAGCCCCTGCCCGACGGCAGCGTGCTGGTCAGTGACGACCTGGCGGGGGCGGTGTACCGGGTGACGTACAAGCAGGGAATGGGGAATGGGGAATAGGGAATCGCAAGAGCGCTTCCGGCGTTTCCCATTCTCTGCTCCCCATTCCCCATTCCCTATTCCCTATTCCCCATTCCCCATTCCCTATTCCCTATTCCCTATTCCCTATTCCCTATTCCCTATTCCCTATTCCCGGAGAAAATCCATGCACCTGCGCAGCGACAATTTCGACAACGGCCAGCGCATTCCCGCGCGCTTCGCCTTCGGCAAGATCGCCGATCCCTTCGCGCTGTCGGACAACCACAGCCCGCACCTCGCCTGGCGCGACGCCCCGCCGGCCACGCGCTCGTTCGTGCTCACCTGCATCGACACCGACGTGCCCAGTCGCGGCGATGACGTGAACCAGGCGGGCCGCACGGTGCCGGCGGCGTTGCCGCGGGTGGAGTTCGTGCACTGGCTGATGGCGAATATCCCGGTCGAGTGCGGCGAACTGGCCGCCGGCGCCTGCAGCGACGAGGTCACGCCGCGCGGCAAGCGCGAGCCGTACGGGCCGCCGGGCAGCGTGCAGGGGGTGAACGACTACACCGGCTGGTTTGCCGGCGACGCCGAGATGGGCGGCGAATACCTGGGCTACGACGGCCCGTGCCCGCCCTGGAACGACACGTTGCTGCACCACTACCACTTCACCATCCATGCGATCGACGTCGACGCGCTGCCGCTGGTCAAGGGCTACTCGCGCGATCAGTTGCGCGCGGCGATGGCCGGCCATGTGCTGGATCAGGCCACGCTCACCGGCGTCTACAGCCTGAACCCTGCGGTGGCCGGCTGAACGAGGGCGCGTGGGCGCGGCGTGCAGGCGGCTGGCGGTATCCTTCACGCCCGCATGGCGCGTGCTGTGGGTGAATGGCACCCACCCACCACGAGGGATGCCCCATGTTGCACTACGCACTGGTTTTCCTGGTCATCGCGATCATCGCCGCGATTCTCGGCTTCGGCGGCATCGCCGGCGCCGCAGCCGGCATCGCGAAGATCCTTTTCGTCATCTTCCTGATCCTCGCGATCATCGCGTTCTTCCGCCGCGCCAGATAGCCCCCTTATCATCCAAGAGATTGCCATGTCGGAGCAGGTCATGAACCCCAAAGAGCCAACCCCCAAGCCCTCGGTCGACGAGCGCATCGACGAGCGCGCCGAGCGCGTCAAGCAGGCCACCTCGCAGGCCGTGGCCAGCACCAAGGACAAGGTCGACCGCGCCGCCGAGCGCGTCGAGCAAGGCCTGCACCACGCCACCGACAAGACGGCGTCGGCGGCCCACCGCACCGTCGACAAGGCGGCCGAAGTGGGCGAGCAGGGCCGCGCCGCCTACGAGCACACCCGCGATCGCGCCGACGAGTTCCTTGAGCAGGCGCGCGAATACGTGCGCGAGAAGCCGATGCAATCGGTCGCCATCGCGCTGGGGGCCGGCTGGCTGCTTGGCCGCATCCTGCGACGTTGAGCCACTGATGCACGAGCAGGGTGACAGCACCCGCGAGACGGCGCCGGACCCGGCGCCGTCGTCGTCTGGCCTGTTCGACGAGATCGCCCGCCTGGGCGCCGCGCTGAAGCGGCTGTTCGGCGCGCAGAAGGATCTGCTGGCCGCGGAGTTGGGCCTGGCGCGCAGCGCGGTGTCGTGGCTGCTGGTGGCCGGGCTGGCCGCCACCGTGGCGGGGGTCGGCTTCGGCCTCACCGTGCTCGGCCTGCTCGGCGTGCTGCTGGCCAAGTGGCTGGGTTCGTGGGTGTGGGCCTTGCTGCTGCTGGCGCTGCTGCAGCTGCTGTTCCTGTTCGGCGCGGTGCTGCTGTTCCGCCGCTGCATGCATTGGATGAGCCTGCCTGTCACGCGCGGCCAATGGGGTGCGATGATGCGCGCAGGCGTGCGCAGGATCGAGGCGGAAGTCGCCGACGAGCCGGCCACGCCGTCGCATGCCGCGCGGGGCGAGGAAGGGCGATGAAAGTATTGAAGCAACTGGCCGAGGTGCGCCTCGCGCAGGCGCGCATGGAGCGGGCGCGCCACGAGGTGGGCGAGCCGGCCGCCGCACTGCTGGCGCGCGGGCGCGAATACCCGCTCGCCACGGTGGGCGTGGCTGCCGGCGCCGGCTTTGCGCTGGGCAGCCTCGACCTGCACCCGCTGCGGGTACCGGGGCTGGCCTCGCTGGTCGGCGGCGGCCTGGTCGAGGTGCTGGCGCAGGGCAGTCACCTGCTGGCCGAGATGGCCGTGGCGGGCGTGGCGGCGCACGCCGCTGCAACTGCCGATGCCGCCGCGCCGGATGGCGCGCCGACCCCGTGAACGCCGAGCCTCAGCAGCCGCCGCCGAACGCGGACGACACGCTGCGCGAGATGACCTCCGCGGCGATGCTCTCGCACATGCCGGCCGATCCGCTGCTGGTCGGCAACCTGCCGCGGCCGCTGGCGCGCCGGCTGCACAGCGCGCGCGGCACGCGCCGCCACCTGCGCGCCATCCGCATGCTGCTCAACGCGATGCTGCTGCTGGCGTTGCTGTACACCGTCACGCTGACCCGCGCACTGCTGATCCCGCTGGTGCTGGCCGCCTTCATCGGGCTGGCGCTCAACCCGATCGTGGCCACCGGCGCGCGCCTGCACCTGCCGCGCTGGCTCACCGCGCTGGTGCTGATGATCGGCCTGGTGGTCGGCATCGGCAGCGGCGTCGGCCTGCTGGCGCAACCGGCGCTCGGCTGGTTCCACGGCGCGCCGTCGGCGATCCGCAGCTTCGTGCCCAAGGTGCGCAACCTGACCAAGCCGCTGGAGGCGGCCAACCGCGCCACCCAGACCCTGGTCAGCGGCACTTCGCGCAGCGCCGCGCCGCCGCCGGCGCCGCTGTCGATCAGCGCCTGGGACGTCGTCTCCACCGCGCCGAAGGTACTCGCCGCGGTGCTCAGCGTGATGCTGCTGGTGTTCTTCTTCCTGGTCTACGGCGACACCATGCTGCGCCGGCTGGTGGAGCTGACACCCAGCTTCTCCTACAAGCGGCATGCGGTCAGCATCGTGCGCAGTTTCCAGAGCGAGGTCTCGCGCTACCTGCTCACTGCGCTGTCGATCAACACCAGCCTGGGCGCGATCACCGCCGGCATGCTGTGGTTGTACGGCGTGCCCGATGCGCTGCTGTGGGGCGCGGTGGCGATGTTCGCCAACTTCATTCCGTACGTGGGGGCGATTTTCACCACGTTGCTGCTGGCCTTCGTGTCGATGCTGTACGCAAAGAACGCCGAGCTGGAGGTGTTCCTGCCGGCACTCACCTTCGCCGCCATCACCATCGTGGAGGGCAACCTGATCACGCCGCTGATCCAGGGCCGCAGCATGCGCCTGTCGCCGATCGCGATCCTGCTGTGGCTGCTGGTGTGGGGCTGGCTGTGGGGCATTCCCGGCGCTCTGCTGGCGGTGCCGATGCTGACCTGCGCCAAGCTGATCTGCGAGCGCATCCGGGGCTGGGAGTGGTTCGCGCTGATCGTGTCGCGCTAGGGTGCGATCCGCCGCATGGCGCCGCAGTTTCCGAACAACGACACCACCGGGGATGCACCATGACCGATCGGGCGATCAACCTGCGCGACAAGCTGGCCCGGTTCAGCGAGCACTGGTCGCCCCGCGTCGTCGCGGAGATGAACGACTACCAGTTCAAGCTGGCCAAGCTCAAGGGCGAGTTCGTCTGGCACGCGCATGCGGATACGGACGAGGTCTTCATCGTGCTGCAGGGCGCCTTGACGCTGGAGTTCAGGGATCGCTCCGTGCCGCTGGTTGCCGGCGAAATGTACGTGGTGCGCAAGGGCGAGGAGCATCGCCCGGTGGCCGCGGAGGAGTGCAGCGTGATGCTGGTCGAGCCGCGCGGGGTGGTCAACACGGGCGACGCCGGTGGCGCTCGTACTGCACCCGACGACGTGTGGGTGTAGCGCGCCGGCGCGCTCCATCGTTGGCCCGCGAGGTTCCTCAAGGCGATGCCGTGCCGGCCGTCGCCGGCGTGATGCCGTGCGTCCGCAGCACGGCGGAGATGTCGAAGCGCCAGAGGTTGCGCGAGCCGTTCAATGGTGACTGCAGGCGCCGTTGCAGGGTGGCTGCGTCGTCGCGCGGTTTGGGAAAGTTCACCTCGTCGCGGCGGTTGCTCGACACGAACAGCTCGCCGAACGCCGGCCCCAGCGAGGGCGCGTTCTCCAGCGTGCGGCTGTTGATCCCCTCGCCCAGGTGCGCGGGCCTGCCCCAGCTGCCGTCGGGCTGGCGGAACACGATGTAGATGTCGGCGCGGCCCAGCGCATCGCCCTGGTCGCCGGCGTAGAGCAGGAAGCGGCCCTGCGGGTCGGAATCACGGCGTGCGTTTTGCCGCGCCACGGCGCCCGCAACACGCGCCAGACGTGGTTGTTGCCGTTGTCCCCCGTGCATGCGCGCCAGGTCAGCCCGACGAGGCCGCAGGCGACGACAGACTTTCCAACGACTTCAACGCTCGTGGGGAGTCTTTTGGCACGGGCGCGCACTTCCCGGCTAGAAGCGACGCGACCAGCCCAGCTCCAGCACCGGGTAGACCGCCTGCTCCCGCGCGCGGCGGGGCTCGCCATCCAGGCCCGTCGCCGCCGCCACGCCGGCCTGCCCGTAGAAGCCGGAGTCGGCCGCGCGGTAGCCGATGCCCAGATACGCCGCCAGTTCTCGCCGCGAGGGCATGCGCGCCTGGACCCAGGCGTCGCCCAATGCGTTCCGGCCGGGGATGGGCGGGTGGGCCATGGCGGCCACCCGGATAGCGTCGATCACCGCCCCCACCGACAGCAGCAGGCCGCCGGCCCGCGGGTGCCAGTCGAACCTGGCGATGGCCGCCTCGAACACATCGCCACCCGCTGCGGCCGCGCCGCCGTGGCCGGCCGCGCGCATCGTGCCCGCCGCTTCCGCCGCTCGCGCCGTACCGTTGGGCAGCGCGAACGCGGCGAGTGTCAGTACGACCAGGGCGATCTTCTTCATGGCAGAGCCCCACCGGGCAGACGCGGCCACCCCCTGCGACCGCCGTCCCCGCCTTTATCGCGCGATCCGCGCCCGCTGCGCACGCCGCGTTGCCGGAACTGCGGACGCCATCAAGGCCGGAATGCGAACCGCTTGGCAAACGGGACGGGATGGTTTAGCGGGGAGCGCTGCGCACGGGTGGCTTGACGAACCCCATGGTGCCGCCGACCATCCTTCATCCACCTGTCACCCTTGTACGGGTGCGACTGTCGTCGCGCCCGTGCGCGCGCGGCGGCATCGTGCCGATCAGACCTTGGGAACAACGACGCCGCATGTTCGAAAACGCCTTCAACAACATGGACCGCGTCATGCGGAACGACGAAGGTCTGGCGTCCGAGCTGGACTATGCCGAACAGACCTCGTGGCTGCTGTTCCTCAAATACCTCGACGATATCGACGATATGGAGAAGGAGTGGGAAGACGAGGCCGCTCTGGAAGGCCGTGACTACACCCCCATCCTCGCGAGCCGTATCGCTGGCAAGCCTGGGCCGCGCCGAAGGCGGCCGACGGCACGCCTGATCTCAACGCCGCGCTCACCGGCAAGGACCTGATCGAGTTCGTCAATGGCGAGCTGTTTCCCTACCTGCAGACCTTCCGCGACAGCGTGGCTGAAGGCGAACCCGCTGGGGAAATCGGTGGTGATCCGCGGCGACACCGCGATCATCACCTTCTACGACCCGCAGCTGGGGCCGCAGAACGGCGTGCGCTCCTCCGACATCTTCGTCTACCAGGGCGGCCGCTGGCATGCGCTGTACTCGCAGCACAGCGCGGTAGGCAGCCGCTGAGACGCAGCGGAACGTCAATCGTCGGCCACGCGCACCACCAGCTTGCCGAAGTTGCGCCCTTCGAGCAGGCCGATGAAGGCGGCCGGCGCGTTTTCCAGGCCCTCGACGCGATCCTCGCGCAGCTTGATCCGGCCCGCGTCGAGCCAGGCCTGCATGTCGCTGCGGAAAGCGGCGAAGCGCTCGGCGTAGTGGTCGAGGATGACGAAGCCCTGCATGCGGATGCGCTTCTGCAGCACGCTGGCCACCAGCTGCGGGCGGCGATCCGGCCCTGCCGGCGGCGCGGCGTCGTTGTAGTGCGCGATCATGCCGCACACCGGCACCCGCGCATGGTGGTTGAGCAACGGCAGCACGGCGTCGAACACCGCGCCGCCCACGTTCTCGAAGTACACGTCGATGCCGTCCGGGCAGGCCGCGGCGAGGCGCCCGGCGAGATCCGGCGCGCGGTGGTCGAGGCAGGCGTCGAAGCCCAGCTCCTCCACCGCGTGGCGGCACTTGGCGGGGCCGCCGGCGATGCCGACCACCCGTGCGCCCTTGAGCCGGGCGATCTGTCCCACCACCGCACCGACCGCGCCGGTCGCGGCGGCCACCACCACGGTCTCGCCCGGCCGCGGTTGGCCGATGTCGAGCAGGCCGACATAGGCGGTGAAACCGGTCATGCCCAGGCCGCCCAGTGCGAGCGAAGGCTGCGCCAGGTCGCCCAGCGCCGTCAGCGTGTCGCCCGCGGCCACGGCGTAGTCCTGCCAGCCGGCGCTGGCCAGTACCAGCTCGCCGGGGTGGAAGCCGGCATGCCGCGAGCTGACCACGCGGCTCACCGTGCCGCCCATCATCGGCTGGCCCAGTTCCAGACCGGGCGCGTACTCGGTGCCGGCCTCGTCCATCAGGTTGCGCATGTACGGATCGAGCGAGAGATACAGCGTGCGCAGCAACACCTCGCCGTCGCCGGGCGCCGGGAGCGGTGCATGGTCGAGGCGGAAATCCTGCGCGGTCGGCAACCCGTGCGGGCGGGAGGCGAGCAGGATGCGGCGATTGGTCGAAGCGTCTTGCGGCATGCGAAAAGCTCCAGCGTGGAAAGGGACGATCACCAGGCGATTTGTTCGCCATCGCGGAAGAAGCGACCGGTGGGCGCCGGCGTCGGCAGGCTGGCGGCCCACACGATGCCGGCGGCGCCCAGGCTCACCGGCCGGCCGCCGGGGCCACCGAGTTCAGTGGCGACCCAGCCCGGGCACACCGCGTTGACCGCGATGCCGCTGCCCTCCAGCTCCGCCGCCAGCGTACGCGTATAGGTGTTGAGCGCGGACTTGGAGGTGCGATAGGCCACGCAATGGTTGCTGCTCGAACTGCTGGCACCGCAGCCGCTGGACACGTTGACGATGCGGCCGTAGCCGTGCCGGCGCATCAGCGGCAGCATCGCGCTGGTCAGCCGCCAGCTGCCGAACAGGTGGGTCTGCATCGCGCCCCATGCAAGTGTGAGGTCGCCGTCGCTGGCCAGCCCGTCGTGGTCGTAGTAGCCGCCGGCGTTGTTGACCAGCACGTCGAGCCGGCCGTAGGTGATCTCGATCCAGCGCGCCAGCGTGTCGACCTGCTCCTGCTGCGTGACGTCGAGCTGTACCGCGATCACCTCGCCGGACGCGCCGGCGAGCTGGCGCGCCGCGTGCAGGCCCTTGTCGGGATCGCGCGAGCCCAGCAGCACGGTCATGCCGTGCTCGCTGAGCTGGCGCGCCACCTCGAAGCCGAGGCCGCGGTTGGCGCCGCTGACCAGCGCCACGCGATAGGTCGGCGTGATCGCCGGCGTTGCCGCCGGCACGCGTCGGGCCGGCCGGCTCATGGGGCGGCGCCCCGCTGTGCCACCGCGCTGCAGCGCTCGTCGCCGCAGGCCTGCCAGCCGCCGCCGAGCGCCTTGTACAGCGCGACGGCGCGGGTGTTGATCGCCGCCTCGGCCTGGGCCAGGTCGTCCTCGGCGGCGAGCTGGGTGCGTTCGGCATCGAGCAGTTCGAGGAAGCCGGTGGCGCCTTCCTGGTAGCGCACGCGGGCCAGGTCGGCGGCACGCTTGCTCTGCGTGCCCTGTTCGATCAGGTGGTTCACGCGGATGCGTTGCTGGTTGAAGCCGGTGACCGCGTTGTCGATGTCCTCGATCGCTTCCAGCACGGTGCGCTGGTAGTTCGCCTGCGCCGCATCGGCGCGCGCTTCGCTGGCGTGCAGGTTCGCGCGCACGCGCTGCACGTTGAGCCCGGCCCAGCTGATGCTGGGCGCCAGCGACCACGCGCGCGTCGACGGGCTGCCGAAGTCGTTGCTGCGTCCGGACAGGAAGCCGAGGAAGCCGCCCAGCGAGATGTGCGGGAAGAAGTCGGCCTTGGCCACGCCGATGCGCGCATTGGCGGCGGCGTATTCGCGTTCGGCCATCTGGACGTCCGGACGGCGTGCGAGCACGTCGCCGGCGTCGCCGATCGGCAAGGTCGCTGCAATCGGCGTGAAGCTCTTCGGCGACACGTCGATGTCGAGCTCGCCCGGTCGCTCGCCCAGCAGCACCGCCAGGCGGAATTCACTGGCGCTCACCGCGGTCTGCAGCACCGGCAGCTGCGCCTGCACGGCGCTGAGGCGCGCTTTCGCGCTGGCCACATCCTGTTCGGAGCCGGCCCCGAGCTGCTGGCGCACCTCGGTCAGGTGCAGGGTCTGTCGCTGGTTCTCGATGTCGCGCTGGGCGATGTCGAGCCGCGACTGGCTGCCGCGCAACTCGAAATAATTGCGCGCGACCTCGGCCAGCAGGCTGACCTGCGCGTCGTGCAGCGCGGCCTCGCTGGCGCCGAGGTCGGCACCGGCCGCTTCCACCGAGCGGCGTATGCCGCCGAACAGGTCCAGCTCCCACGACGCATCGAAGCCGGCCTGGTAGGTCGTCGTGGTGCGGCGCTGGTCGCTGAAGCCCGGCTGCTGGCCGCGGCTGCGGGTGTAGTTCACGTCCGTGTCGATCGTCGGCAACCGGGCGGCCTTGCTGCCGCTGAGCAGTGCGCGCGATTCATGCAGCCGCGCCACCGCGATGCGAAGGTCGAGGTTGTTCGCCGCGGCGCGCTGGATCAACGCATCCAGCGTCGGGTCGTTGAACTGCTTCCACCATGCAGCCTGGAATTGCGCGTTGTTTTCCTGCGCAGCGTCGAGGCCCTGCAATTGCGGCGCGTCGATCTTCGCGGCGTGATAGTTCGGTCCCACGCTGGCACAGCCGGCGAGGGCCAGGGCCGCGGCGAGCGCGGCCACCTTGAGCATCGTTTTCATCAGTGGTTCTCCAGCGCGGGCAGCACATGCGCGGCGGCGCGTTCGGCCGCGCGCGCCTCGCGGCGCTCGACCAGGGCGCGAATCAATACGTAGAACAGCGGTGTGTAGATCAGCCCGAAGATGGTCACGCCGAGCATGCCGGAGAACACCGCCACGCCCATCGCATGGCGCATCTCGGCACCGGCGCCGTGCGAGGTGACCAGCGGTACCACGCCCATGATGAAGGCGAACGACGTCATCAGGATCGGCCGCAGGCGCAGCTTCGCCGCTTCCAGCACCGCCTCGTGACGCGCCATGCCTTCATGCTGGCGTTCGCGGGCGAACTCCACGATCAGGATCGCGTTCTTGCACGCCAGTCCGACCAAGACGATCAATCCGATCTGGGTGAAGATGTTGTTGTCGCCACCGGACAGCCACACGCCGGCGATCGCGGACAACAGCACCATCGGCACGATCAGGATCACCGCCAGCGGCAGCGACCAGCTCTCGTACAGCGACGACAGCACCAGGAACACCAGCAGCACGCACAGCGGGAACACCAGGATCGCGGTGTTGCCGGCCAGGATCTGCTGGTAGGTCAACTCGGTCCATTCGAAGCTGATGCCGTTGGGCAGGTTGTCCTTGGCCAGTTTCTCCATCGCCGCCTGCGCCTGGCCGGAGCTGAAGCCGGCCGCGGGGCCGCCGTTGATCTCGGCGGTGGCGTAGCCGTTGTAATGCTGCACGCGGTCCGGGCCGGCACCCTGCTGCACGGTGACGAACGAACCCAGCGGCACCATCTGGCCCTGCGCGTTGCGCGTCTTCAGCTGCAGGATGTCCTGCGGCGTGTGGCGGAACGCGGGGTCGGCCGACACGTTTACCTGGTAGGTGCGGCCGAAGCGGTTGAAGTCGTTGACATAGAGCGAGCCCATGTACGCCTGCATGGTCTGGTAGACGTCGCCCAGGTTCACGCCCTCGGCCTTGGCCTTCTCGCGGTTCACGTCGGCATCCACCTGCGGCACGCTGACCTGGAAGCTGGAGAACAAGCCGGCGAGTGCCGGGTCCTTGCGGCTGGCGGCGATCAGGTTCTGCGTCTGCTTGTACAGCTCGTCGAAGCCGCGGTCGCCGCGGTCCTCGATCTGCATGCGGAAGCCGCCGATCGTGCCCAACCCCATCACCGGCGGCGGCGGGAACACCGCGATGTACGCATCCTGGATCGCGGCGAACTTCTGGTTCAGCGCGCCGGCGATCGCGCCGGCGGAGAGATCCGCGCTGCGGCGTTCCTCGAACGGCTTCAGCGTGACGAACACGATGCCGGAATTGGTCGAGTTGGTGAAACCGTTGATCGACAGGCCGGGGAAGGCCACCGCGTGTTCCACGCCCGGCTGTTTCAGCGCGATTGCGCTCATGCGCCGGATGACGTCGTCCGAACGATCGAGTGACGCCGCGTCGGGCAGCTGGGCGAACGCCACCAGGTACTGCTTGTCCTGGCCCGGCACGAAACCGGTCGGCACGTGCGAGAAGCCGAACCAGGTCAGCGCGATCAGGCCGGCATAGACCACCAGCGCCAGCTTGCCCTTGCCGACGATGCGCTTGACGCCGCCCACGTAGCGCTCCGAGCCGCGGTGGAACATCCGGTTGAACGGGCGGAACAGCCAGCCGAACGCACGGTCGATGCCGCGGGTGAGGCGGTCCTTCGGCGCGTCATGCGGCTTCAGCAGCACGGCGGCCAGCGCCGGGCTCAGGGTCAGCGAATTGAACGCGGAGATCACCGTGGAGATCGCGATGGTCAGCGCGAACTGGCGATAGAACTGGCCGGTGAGGCCGCTGACGAAGGCGGTCGGGATGAACACCGCGCACAGCACCAGCGCGGTCGCCACGATCGGGCCGGTGACTTCGTGCATCGCCTTGCGTGTCGCGTTGCGTGGCGACTCGCCCAGTTCGATATGCCGCTCGACGTTCTCCACCACCACGATCGCGTCATCGACCACGATGCCGATCGCCAGCACCAGTCCGAACAGGCTCAAGGCATTGAGCGAGAAGCCGGCCAGGTGCATCACCGCGAAGGTGCCGATCAGCGATACCGGCACCGCCACCAGCGGGATGATCGAGGCGCGCCAGGTCTGCAGGAACAGGATCACCACCAGCACCACCAGCAGGATCGCTTCCAGCAGCGTGTGCGCCACCGCCTCGATCGAGCCGCGCACGAACACGGTCGGGTCGTACACGATCGAATAGTCGACGCCTTGCGGGAAATCCTGCTTCAGCTGCGCCATCGTGGCGCGCACTTCGTCGGAGATCTGGATCGCGTTGGAACCCGGCCGCGCGAAGATCGGCAGCGCCACCGCCGGCTTGTTGTCGAGCAGGCTGCGCAGCGCGTAGTTGTTCGAGCCGAGGTCGACCTTGGCGACATCACTCAGATGCGTCACGCCGCCGTTCGCGTCGGTGCGCACGATGATGTTGCGGAAATCGTCCTCGCTGACCAGTCGGCCGCGGGTGTTGATGTTGAGCTGGAACGCATTGTTGCTCGGGCCGGGCGGCGCATTCAGCGCGCCGGCGGCGACCTGCACGTTCTGCTCGCGGATCGCGTTGATCACGTCGCCGGTGGTGAGCGAGCGCTGCGCCAGCTTCTGCGGGTCCAGCCACACGCGCATCGAGTATTCGCCGGCGCCGAAGATCTGCACGTCGCCGACGCCATCGAGCCGCCCCAGCACGTCCTTCACGTGCAATCGCGCGTAGTTCGACAGGTACAGCATGTCGTAGCGCTGATCGGGCGAGGTGAGATGCACGACCATGGTCAGGTCGGGCGAACTCTTCTGCGTGGTCACGCCGAGCCGCTGCACTTCCTCCGGCAGTTTCGGCAGGGCCTGCGCCACGCGGTTCTGCACGTCGACCTGGGCGTTGTTGAGATCGGTGCCCAGCGCGAACGTCACGGTCAGCGTCAGGCTGCCGTCGCTGGTGGCCTGCGAGGAGGTGTACAGCATGCCTTCGGCGCCGTTGATCTGTTCCTCCAGCGGCGTGGCGACGGTTTGCGCGATCACTTTCGGGTTGGCACCGGGATAGCTGGCGTGCACCACCACGGTGGGCGGCACCACTTCCGGGTATTCGCTGATCGGCAGCTGGAACACCGCGATGGAGCCGGTGATCACGAACAGCAGCGACAGCACGGCGGCCATGATCGGCCGGTCGACGAAGAACTGGGCGATGTTTTTCATGCAAAAGATCCTCGACGAAGCCGCTGCGCGGCCTCGGTCTTCTTTGCTCCTCCCCCTGCACGGCAGGGAGAGGGAGAGTGTGGTCAGCCTTGCGGGGTCTTTGGGCTCGCCGTGTTGGCCTGCGCGGTGCGCGAATCGGCGTTCGGTGCATCGCCGCGCTCGACCAGCGCCTTGTCGGTCGCATCCAGCCGGTAGGTCATGGCCACCTTCTGCGGATTCACCTCGACCCCGGGGCGCACGCGCTGCAGGCCGTTCACCACCACCAGGTCGGTCGGCGCCAGGCCGCTGTCGATCACGCGCAGGCCGTGGAACAAGGCACCGGTGTCGACCTTGCGGTATTGCACCTTGTGCTCCTTGTCGACCACGTAGACGAACTGGTTGCCGAGGTCGGTGCCGATCGCGCGGTCGTCGACCAGCACGCGCGGGCGGGCCTGGCCGCTCTGCAGCTGCACGCGGGCGTACAGGCCGGGCGTGTACAGGCCGTCGGCGTTGTCGAACACCGCGCGCAGGCGCATCGTGCCGGAGCCGGTGTGCAACTGGTTGTCGACGAAGTCGAGGCGACCTTCATGCGGGTAGCCCGTCTCGTCGGCCAGGCCCATCGCGGCCTCGATCCGCGCGTTGCGGCCGGCCTGCTTCGCGTCGGCGCGCAGGTGGTCGAGCTTGAGCCAGGTCTGCTCGTCCACGTCGAAATAGACATAGACCGGGTTGACCGAGACCACGCTGGTCAGCACGTCGTTGCTGGTGACCAGGTTGCCGGGGGTGACGCGGGCGTTGCTGACGCGGCCGTCGATCGGCGAGCGCACCTGGGTGAAGTCCAGGTTCAGCCGTGCCGCGGCCAGCGCGGCGGTGGCGGCACCGAGCTGCGCCCGCGCGCTCTGCGCGGTGGTGGCCTGGCGGTCGGCTTCCTGCTGCGCGATCGCGTGCTGGGCCAGCAGCATCTCGGCGCGGCGCTGGTTGGTCTCGGCCAGGCTCAGCTCGGCCCTGGCCCGCGCCTGGTTGGCGACCAGCCGGTCGACTTCGGCCTGGTACGGGCGGGCGTCGAGCTGGAACAGCACGTCGCCCTTGTGCACCAGCGCGCCTTCCTGGAAATGCACCGATTCGACGAAGCCGCCGACCCGCGGCTGCACCTGCACCGTGTTGACCGCTTCCAGCCGGCCGGTGAACTCGGCGCTGTCGCTGACCTTGCGGGTCAGCGCCTGCGCCACGGTCACTTCCGGCGGCGGCCCGCCGGCGGGGCTTTGCGCATGGCTGTCGTTGCCGTGCAGGAGAACCCAACTGCCGAGCACGCCGGCAGCGATCAGGGGGACCAGCATCCATTGTTTTTTCATCTTGCGCTCCCAACACCTTGTTGGCCGGGGAGGGGGAACCCGGCGAAGGGTCGAGAGAATAGGTGTACTTTCCAGTATAGAAAATCCGTTTCTTGCGCACTACACTCGTGCGCCGCAGTCACGAATCGACGAGGAATTGAAACAATGGAAGACTTTTCCGCCATTTCGACCTTCGTCCGCGTGGTCGAGGCCAAGAGCTTCGCCGCCGCCGCCAGCCAGTTGGGCATGACCCCGTCCGGCGTCAGCCGGGCCGTGACCCGACTGGAAACCCAGCTCGGTGCCCGGCTGTTGTTCCGTTCCACGCGGTCGCTGCGTCTGACCGACGACGGGGCCGCGTTCCATGCCCGTTGCAAGGAGATCCTCGCCGATCTCGCCGAGGCCACCGAGGCGCTCAACTACGCCAACAGCAAACCCACCGGCAAGCTGCGCGTGGGCATCTCGCTGTCGGTGGGGCGCGCCGCGGTGATCCCCCGGCTGACCGAGTTCGAGCAGCGCTACCCGGACATCCGGCTGGAGCTGTCGATGAGCGACTCGGCCTCGGACCTCAACGGCGAGGGCCTGGATTGCGCGATCCGCGTCGGCCAGCTGGAGGATTCCAGCCTGATCGCGCGCAAGATCGGCTACCTGCGCAACGTCGTGTGCGCCTCGCCCGAGTACCTGCGCAAGTACGGCGCGCCGCGCAGCATCGAGGATCTGAAGCATCACCGCTGCATCAACTACGTGTATCCGAACGGCCGCCCGCGGCAGTGGCAGTTCGACACGCCCGGCGGCCCGCTGGAGGTCGACATCGACGCGCACATGCTGATCAACGACGGCGAATCGGTGCTGCAGGCGGTGGCCGCCGGCCTGGGCATCACGCAGGTGCCGCGCATGCTGGCCGCGTGCATGCTGGACAAGGGCATGCTGGAGCTGGTGATGACGGATACCGCCTCGACCGGCAAGCCGGTGTGGATCGTCTATCCGCAGAAGAAGCACCTGTCCGCCCGCGTGCAGGCCTTCATCGAGTGGGTGCGCGAGCTGTTCGACCGCACCAACCAGCCGGGACATGGCGCCACCGGCATGCCTGCGCCGAAAGCCGCGGTGGTTGCGGGTGCCGGTGCGCGTCCGCTGGAGTCGCTGGTGGCCTGAGCGGCTCCGGCGCCGTCGCCGGAACAGCGTGGGCGGATCGCCTCGCGCGCGCGAAGCTGGCGATATTCGGGCGTCGAAATCCTCGCGCAGCGCGTCGGGTTAGCGCAGTGCCGCGTCGTGCTCCAGCGCATCGGGCAGGGCGTGCGGCGACGGAGCGTGCATCGGCGGGACGATCAGCCCCCCGCGGGCACCAGCAACAGCAGCGCCACGCCGAAGGCGATGCGATAGATCGCGAACGGCGTGAAGCGGTGGCCGACGATGTAGCCGAGCAGCCACTTCACCGCGACGAAGGCGGTGATCGCCGAGACCACGAAACCCACCGCCAGCGCGGTCCAGTCCTCGTGCACCGCGCTGCCGCCGTGCAGCACCTTCAGCAGCTCGTAGCCGGTGGCGGCGTACATGGTGGGGATGCCGACCAGGAAGGCGAACTCGGTGGCTGCCGCGCGGTTGCTGGTGCCGAACAGCATCGCCGCGAAGATCGTCGCGGCCGAGCGCGAGGTGCCGGGGAAGATGCCGGCGATCATCTGCGCGATGCCGACCAGGATCGCCACCCGCCAGGTCACCTCGCTGCGCTCGGGCTGGCGCGCCGCCAGCCGTTCGGCGGCGATCATCCAGAAGCCGCCGATCACCAGCGCCCAGGCGATCGGGGTCACCTTCTCGGGCAGCTTGAAGCCGAGCTTCACCGCGATGAAGCCGAGCACGGCGGTGATCAGGAAGGCCACCGTCAGCTTCAGCAGGTAGTCGCGGCTGGCCGGGTCGCGCCACTGCGTCAGCAGTTGCCAGATCCGCTTCCAGTAGATCAGCGTCACCGCCAGGATCGCGCCGGCCTGGATGCCGATGTTGAACAGGTCCGAGCGCGCGCCCAGGCCGAACTGCTCGGCGATCAGCAGGTGGCCGGTCGAGGAGATCGGCAGGAACTCGGTGATGCCTTCGATGATGCCAAGCAGGATGACGTGGAACAGATCGGTCACGGGTGGATTCCGTTGCGGAAGGGGCGCCGGCCGGCCGCCGGGGGCGGCCTAGCTTAAGCGGTTGGCCGGCAGGTGGCACGACGAAAACGCGTCCACGGTGCGATAGTGGTCATCATTCGACCCGCGCAAGTTCTCCGGAGGCAGTCATGATCGAACTCGTCATCCCCCAGCGCCGTCGCGACCTCGGCAGCTTCGAGGTCGGCCGCGTGCTGCCGTTCGCCAAGCGCCGCATGGTCGGCCCGTACATCTTCTTCGACCGCATGGGCCCGAAGCACCTGGCGCCCGGCCTGCCGCGCGAGGCGGACGTGCGCCCGCACCCGCACATCGGCCTGTCGACCATCACCTATCTGTTCCACGGCGAGATCACGCATCGCGACAGCCTCGGTTCGGAGCAGCCGATCCGCCCCGGCGAGGTCAACTGGATGACCGCCGGCCGCGGCATCACCCACTCCGAGCGCTTCGAGCGCCTGCGCCGCGAGGGCGGGCCACTCGATGGCGTGCAGCTGTGGGCGGCGCTGCCGGTCGAACGCGAGGAAATGGAACCGGGCTTCTGGCACTACGCCAGCGAGGCGTTGCCGGTGTTCGGCGAAGGCGGCGTCAAGGGACGGATGATTGCCGGGCGATTGGCGGGCGTGGCGTCGCCGGTGAAGGTGGATTCGCCGCAGTTCTACGTGCACTGGACGTTGCGTGCGGGCTCGCGCACCTCGCTGCCGGCGGAGTACGCCGAGCGCGCGGTCTATGTCGCCAGTGGCGAGGTCGAGGTGGATGGCCAGCGTGTGGAGGTCGGCAGCATGGCCGTGCTGGCGCCCGGCAAGTCCGTCACCGTCGCCGCGCTGGACGACGCGGTGGTGATGGCGCTGGGCGGCGAGCCGGTGGGGCCGCGCTACATCGACTGGAACTTCGTCTCCTCCTCGCCGGAGCGGCTCGACCAGGCCCGCGCCGACTGGGCCGCCGGGCGCATGAAACTGCCGGACCTGGACCACGACGAGTTCATCCCGCTGCCGCCGAAGCTGGGAGCGCAGCCGAAGCCGATGTCCTGAGGCGGATCGGGTTGAACCGCTTGCCGGCATGACCCCGCACGCACCGGAACAGTGCAAGCCGGTCGTCTCGACCGCCGTGGTTGGTGCGAACGCAGGAGCGTCCGCGGCGCCGCAGCGACGCCGATACCCTCACGGCAACGGTTTCCGTGCATGGCATGGGGCTTGCTGAGGGTCTGGTGAGGCCGCGCGGTCGCGCGGTCATGTCGTGGGTGCATGGACGTCTGGACGTCTGGACGGCCATCGCCACGGCACCACCGGTTCGAGGGCGGGTCCATGAGGCGAAGCGGGATGTTTGCGGCAGTGGCCGTGTCGTGCTGCGCCGCCACCGGCCCGGCACCGCTGCGGGCGGGCGACGCGCCGGCCAGCCAGTGGATCGGCAATGCCGGCGTGGTCAGCGACTACCTGTTCCGCGGCATCTCGCAGACCGACCGCAAGCCAGCCGTGCAGGCCGGCGTCGAGTTCGATCACGCCGACGGCTGGTACGTCGGCGGCTGGGGCAGCAACGTCAGCTGGCTGTCCGATACCTCGACTCCGGCCGCGCCGGTTTCCAGCAGCGTGGAGCTGGATCTCTACGGCGGCTGGCGCGGCCGTCTCGGTGATGGCTGGAGCGTCGACCTGGGCGCGTATCGCTATCAGTACCCGGGCAGCTATCCCGCGGGCGCCACGTTGCCGAACACCAGCGAGATCTACGTCGCGGTCGCCTGGAAGAACCTGTCGCTGAAGTACTCCTGCGCACTCACCCCCTTGTTCGGCTATGCCGACAGTGAGCGCAGCGGCTACCTGGATCTGTCCTGGAACCAGCCGCTGGCGCCGGGCTGGCAGCTCAACACGCACGTCGGCCACCAGCAGGTGGCGAACGTGCCCGGCGCGTCGTACAGCGACTGGAGGCTGGGCGTGACGCGCAGCTTCGCCGGCAACTGGTCGCTGGCGCTGGGCTACTACGACACCAACGCGCGCCGCTCCGTCTACACCAATGCGCGCGGCCACTACCTGGGCCGCACCGCGGCAGTGCTGAGCCTGGCCCGGTCGTTCTGAACACATTTCCGCGGGAGCCACCCATGAAACTGATCACCAGTGTCATCCGTCCGCACAAACTCGACGAGGTCCGCGATGCGCTGGAGGGTGCCGGCGTGTCCGGGATGACCGTGACGGAAGTGCGCGGCTTCGGCCGCCAGAAGGGCCACACCGAGTTGTATCGAGGCGCCGAGTACGTGGTCGATTTCCTGCCCAAGCTCAAGGTCGAGGCGGTGGTGCCCGACGCGCTGCTCGACACCGCGCTGGACGAGCTCCAGCGCGCCGCGCGCACCGGCAATGTCGGCGACGGCAAGGTCTTCGTCACCGACGTCGAGCAGGTAGTCCGCATCCGCACCGGCGAGCTCGATGCCGATGCGCTGTGATCCGGCCATCACCCGGTTCGAGTGCCGAATCTTCGGCTCTCGTCATTCCCGCTTTCGCGGGGACGAGGGCCTTCAGGCGAACGCCATCCTCCTGACCCCCACCCCGCGAGGCTTTCGATGAAATCATTCAAGTTCCGTCGCGGCCTCGTTGCGGCCCTGCTGCTGGTCGCGCCGCTGCTGCACGCCGCCACACCGGTGCCGACGGTCGACAAGGGCGACGTGGCGTGGATGCTCACCTCCACATTGTTGGTCTTGCTGATGACGGTGCCGGGGCTGGCGCTGTTCTACGGCGGCCTGGTGCGTTCGAAGAACGTGCTGTCGGTGCTGATGCAGGTGCTGACGGTGTTCTCGCTGCTGCTGTTGCTGTGGGTGGCCTACGGCTACAGCCTCGCCTTCGGCGGCGGTGCGGTGATCGGCGGCTTCGACAAACTGTTCCTGCACGGCGTGACGAAGGACAGCCTGGCGGCCACGTTCACCGCCGGCGTGGCGCTGCCGGAGTACGTGTTCGTGGCGTTCCAGGCCACTTTTGCCGGCATCACCGGGGCGCTGATCGTGGGCGCGCTCGCCGAGCGGATGCGCTTTCGCGCGGTGCTGCTGTTCGCGGCGCTGTGGTTCACCTTCGCCTACCTGCCGATCGCGCACATGGTGTGGGCCGGGCCGGACGGCTTTTTGTACGCGAAGGGCGCGCTGGACTTTGCCGGCGGCACGGTGGTGCACATCAACGCCGGCGTGGCCGGCCTGGTCGGCGCGTGGTTCGTCGGGCCGCGGCTGGGTTTCGGCCGCGAACCGATGAAGCCGCACAACGTGACCTTCACCATGATCGGCGCGGCGCTGCTGTGGGTGGGCTGGTTCGGCTTCAACGCCGGCTCCAACCTGGAGGCGAACGCGGGCGCGGCGCTGGCCTTCCTCAACACCTTGCTGGCCGCGGCCGCGGCGGCGCTGGCATGGCTGGCGGTCGAGGCGAGCCTGCGCGGCCATGCGTCGATGGTCGGCGGCGCCTCCGGCGCGGTGGCCGGGCTGGTCGGCATCACGCCGGCCTGCGGCACGGTGGGTCCGCTGGGCGCGATCGTGATCGGCGCGCTGGCCAGCCTCTGCTGCGTGTGGGGCGTGACCGGACTGAAGAAGCTGCTGCGCGCGGACGACGCGCTGGACGTGTTCGGCGTGCACGGCATCGGCGGCATCGTGGGCGCGCTGCTCACCGGCGTGTTCACCGCGCCGGCGCTGGGCGGCACCGGCGCGGCAGGCTTCCCGATCCTCCGCCAGCTTGGCGTGCAGGCGCTGGGCGTGGGCATCACCGTGCTGTGGAGCGGCGTGGTTTCCGTGCTGGCCTTGCTGCTCGTCAAGCTGGTGTTCGGCCTGCGCGTACCGCACGAGGCGGAGCGCGAGGGGCTGGACATTACCTCGCACGGGGAAAGCGCCTACGATGGGTGAGTCGGCCGGCCGGGCCTTCATGCATTGACCCTGGTTGGTGCAATCACATGAGTGATTGCACCACCATGAAACTCTCCGGCCGTCCCTGGAAACACGCAAGCCCTTGCCGCGCAACGCTTCCACCCACTGGCACGCGCCTTGCTCCGCCAGTTCATCCATCCCCATCGAGGTTGCTCCATGTCCGCCAACAAAGTGCTCGACCTGATCCAGGAACACGAAGTCGAGTTCGTCGACCTGCGCTTCGCCGACATGCTCGGTGTGCATCACCACGTCACCTTCCCGGCCCACGCGATCGACGAGTCGACGTTCGAGGACGGCAAGATGTTCGACGGCTCCTCGATCACCGGCTGGAAGGGCATCAACGAGTCGGACATGATCCTGTTGCCCGATCCGGACACCGCCCACCTCGATCCGTTCAGCGCGCACGTGCAGCTGATCCTGCATTGCGACGTGCTGGAGCCGAGCACCATGCAGGCCTACGGCCGCGACCCGCGCTCGATCGCCAAGCGCGGCGAGGCGTACCTGAAATCCACCGGCATCGCCGACACCGCGTTCTTCGGTCCGGAGCCGGAGTTCTTCATCTTCGACTCGGTGCGCTGGCAGAACGACCCGGGCCGCGTGTTCTACGAAATCGGTTCCGAGGAAGCGGCATGGTCCTCGCGCTACAAGTACGACGGCGAGAACCACGGCCACCGCCCCGGCGTGAAGGGCGGCTACTTCCCGGTCAGCCCGGTCGACTCGCTGGGCGACCTGCGCGCGGACATGTGCAAGGTGCTCGAATCGCTGGGCCAGACCGTCGAAGTGCATCACCACGAAGTGGCGAACGCGGGCCAGTGCGAGATCGGCGTGAAGTTCAACACGCTGGTGAAGAAGGCCGACGAGCTGATGACGATGAAGTACGTCATCAAGAACGTGGCGCACCAGAACGGCAAGACCGTCACCTTCATGCCCAAGCCGCTGGTCGGCGACAACGGCAGCGGCATGCACGTGCACCAGTCGCTGGCCAAGAACGGCGAGAACCTGTTCGCCGGCGACCTGTACGGCGGCCTGTCGCAGACCGCACTGTGGTACATCGGCGGCATCTTCAAGCACGCCCGCGCGATCAACGCGTTCGCCAACTCCACCACCAACAGCTACAAGCGCCTGGTGCCGGGCTTCGAGGCGCCGGTGATGCTGGCGTACTCGGCGCGGAATCGTTCCGCGAGCTGCCGCATCCCCTACGTGGCCAGCCCGAAGGGCCGCCGCATCGAGGTGCGCTTCCCCGACCCGATGAACTCCGGCTACCTGGTGTTCACCGCGCTGATGATGGCCGGCCTCGACGGCATCCTCAACAAGATCGACCCGGGCGCGCCGGCCGACAAGGACCTCTACGACCTGCCGCCGGAAGAGGAGAAAAACATCCCGCAGGTGTGCTCCAGCCTCGACGCCGCGCTGGAAGCGCTGGACAAGGACCGCGAGTTCCTCAAGGCCGGTGGCGTGTTCACCGACGACTTCATCGACGCCTACATCGAGGTGAAGATGAAGGAAGTCACCAAGTACCGCGCCAGCACGCATCCGCTGGAGTTCCAGATGTACTACTCGCTCTGAGCGAGGCGTCCAGGCGGTAAAACAACGGGCGCCGCGGCGCCCGTCGTCGTGCCGGAGTCAGCTTTCCCGCGGCAGCACGGTGAGCACGCGTTCGATGAACACGTGCAGTTCCTTCATGTAGTTGGTCAGGAACTCGGCGGTGGACGGGTTGGTGACGTTGCCGTCCTCGTCGATCAGGCCCGGCTTGAACTGGAGGTACGCCTCCATCGTGTTCATCAGCGGCGAGTTGCAGAAGCACAGCACGCCGCGCAGTTGTTGCTGGGCGACCGCGGTGCCGATCGAGCCGGGCGAGGTGCCGATCACGGCGGACGGCTTGCGCGCGAACGAGTTCTTGCCCCACGGCCGGCTGGCCCAGTCGATCGCGTTCTTCAGCGCGCCGGGGATCGAGCGGTTGTATTCCGGCGTGACGAACAGCACCGCGTCGACCTCGGCGATCGCCTGCTTGAACGCGCGCGCCACCGCCGGGAAATCCGCGTCGTAGTCGTAGCTGTACAGCGGCAGGTCCCCATCGGGATCTCCACCAGCTCCAGTTGCGGCGCTGCCAGTTTTGCCAGCGCGTGGGCCAGCTGGCGGTTGATCGAGCCCTTGGCGAGGCTGCCGACGATGTAGCCAACCTTGTACTTGCTCATGGGATGTCCTCGTGGCGCGTGCGGTGAGGGCGCGGTTCAGTAGCCCGCCGTGAACCGCTGCCGGAGATGTTTCGGCGTTTCCAGTTCGTCGACGAGGGCGATCGCGTAGTCTTCCATCGAGATCCAGCTCTTGCCGCCGGCGTCGGTGAGCAGCGCGTCGTCGCCGACGCGGAAGCTGCCGGTGCGTTCGCCGGGAGCGAACTCGGCCGACGGCGACAGGAAGGTCCAGTCGAGGTCGTGCTCGCCACGCAAGGTGTCGAGGAAGCGGCGACCGCCCTCGGCCTCGGGCCGGTAGGCCGCGGGAAAGCCGGGCGTGTCGAGCAGGACCTGCCCCGGCGCCACTTCCAGCGTGGCGGCACCGCCGACCACCAGCAGCCGCCTGACCCCGGCCTGTTTCACCGCGGCGAGCAGTACGGCCGCTTCGCTGGTGGCGAACTTCAGCGCGCTGATCACCGCGTCGTGGCCGGCCAGCAGCGGGGCCAGTTGCGCGGGCTGGTCGGCGTCAGCGTTCTTCAGGACCAGGCCCGGCTGGCCGGCCAGCTTGCCGGTGTCGCGGGCGATGCCGGTGACGCGGTGGCCGCGGTGCAGCAGTTCGGCCAGCAGGCGCGAGCCGACGCGGCCGGTGACGCCGATCAGGGCGATGTTCATGCTTGCCTCCCTGGGGTGGTATCGCGCTGATGGTCGATGGCGTCGCGTCGGCGATCGGGCCAGACTAACGCCGCGAATGTAAGCAGTACGTGGATACGAATCGTCACAGCAGGAGTCCCCCGATGACTGAGCGGAACACCTCGACGCGCCTGCCGACGATCTTCTTCGGCCACGGCAATCCGATGAATGCGCTGCAGGACAACGACTGGAGCCGCGGCTGGGCCGCGCTCGGCCGGCGCCTGCCGCGCCCGCGCGCGGTGCTGTCGGTGTCCGCGCACTGGTACGTGCCGGCGACCCTGCTCACCGCAATGGCCCGGCCGCGCACGATCCACGATTTCGGCGGCTTTCCGCGCGAGCTGTTCGAGGTGCAATACCCGGCGCCGGGCGACCTCGACCTGGTGCGCCGCGTGCGCGAACTGCTGCAGCCGCTGGACGTGGGCGAGGATCGCTCGTGGGGGCTGGACCACGGCACCTGGTCGGTGCTGCGCCACGTCTATCCCGACGCCGACGTGCCGGTGGTGCAGCTGTCCATCGACGAGTCGCAGCCGCCCGCGTTCCACTACGGCCTGGGCCGCCTGCTGCGGCCGCTGCGCGAGGAGGGCATCCTGCTGATCGGCAGCGGCGACGTGGTGCACAACCTGCACGCCTATGCCTGGGGCCGGCATCCGGCCGAGCCGTTCGACTGGGCGCTGCGCTTCGAGGCGAAGGCGCGCGAGCTGATGCTGCAGGGCGATCACCATGCGCTGGTGGACTACGAGGCGCTGGGTCGCGACGCGGAGCTGTCGATCCCCACGCCCGACCACTACCTGCCGCTCCTGTACGTGCTCGGCGCCAGCGACGAGGGCGACGCGGTGACGTTCCCGGTCGAGGGCATGGACGGCGGCTCGATCTCGATGCTGAGCGTGCAGTTCGGCTGAGCGTCGCACTGGGCGCGCACGGCCCGCCGCGCTCGACGGCAAGAAGCGGGCGGTGCCGCCGGGTTGCGGGAGGTCGTGCCCGCGGCGGGGCGGTCCCCGGCATTTGCACCAAACGGATACATTGCCCATGATGGTGCAATGAACGATCTCGCATGGCCGACATGGGCACAGCAGCTGGCAACCGGCATCGTGCTGGTCGACGCCCGGCTGCGCCTGCGCTGGCTCAATCCGGCGCTGGTCGAAGGGCTGGAACTGGGCGTGCGCCACCCGTTGGGGCAGCCGCTGACGTTGCTGTTTGCCGACGGTGACGAGGCTGTGGCGCGGGCGGCGCGGGTGCTGGCCGCGCAGCGGCCGGCGCAGTGGCGCGCGGTGCCGCTGGCCGCCGCGAACGGCCGCGAGATCCGTGCGGACATCGCGCTGCAGCCGTTCGACGATGGCCTGCTGCTGGAGGTGCACGTGCTGGCCGAGCCACTGTCGGCGAGCTCGCCGCTGTCGGCCACCCTGCGCGGTTTCGCGCACGAGGTGAAGAACCCGCTGGCCGGCCTGCGCGGCGCTGCGCAACTGCTGCAGCGACGGGTCGACAACGACGACCTGCAGGCGCTCGCCGGCATGATCATCGACGAGGCCGACCGGCTCGGCACGCTGGCCAATCGCCTGCTGCACCACGACGGCGCCGCGCGGCTCGGCCCGGTCAACATCCACCAATTGCTGGAGCGCCTCGCCGACCTGCTGCAGGCCGAGCCGGCGCCGCCGCAATGGCGCCACGACTACGACCCCAGCGTGCCGGACCTGCTCGGCGATGCCGATCGCCTGCACCAGCTGCTGCTCAACCTGGCGCGCAACGCGCAGGAAGCCGGCGCCCGCACGCTCACCCTGCGCACCCGCGTCGAACACGGCGTGCGCCTCGGTGAGCGGATGCTGCGCACGGCGCTGCGGCTGGAGCTGATCGACGACGGCGCCGGCATCCCGGCCGCGCTGCGCGACACCTTGTTCGAGCCGCTGGTCTCCGGCCGCGCCGACGGCACCGGCCTGGGCCTGGCGCTGTCCCGCGAGATCGCCCGCGAACACGGCGGCGAACTGCGCGGCGCCAGCCGTCCCGGCGAGACCGTGTTCACGCTGTACCTGCCGCTGGAGCGCGCATGACTGACCGGACGAAGATCCCTGCAGGAGCGCACCTCGTGCGCGATGCTCCTGCGTCACGCAACGACAAGCATCGCGCGCAAGGTCCGCTCCTGCAGGAAATCTGGATCGTCGACGATGACCGCGGCGTGCGCTTCGTGCTGGCCGAGGCGCTGCGCGATGCGGGCCTTGCGGTGCGCGAGTTCGGCGATGCCGAGGCGGCGCGCGCGGCGTTGCGCGACGAACGCCCCGCGCTGCTGCTCACCGACGTGCGCATGCCGGGCGAGGACGGCCTGAGCCTGCTGCACGACCTGCAGCAACGCGCGATCGGCCCGGTGATCGTGATGAGCGCCTACACCGACGTCGCCACCACGGCGGCAGCCTATCGCGCGGGTGCGGTGGATTACCTGGCCAAGCCGTTCGACCTCGATCACGCCGTGGCCGTGGTGCAGCGCGTGCTGGCCAGCGCGGCGAACGTGGCCGCGCCGGCTCCCGCCGCGCCGGTCGCCCGCCACGCCCTGCTCGGCGACAGCGCGCCGATGCGCGAGGTGTTCCGGCTGATCGGCCGCGTCGCCGCCAGCGACCTCAACGTGCTGGTCACTGGCGAAACCGGCACCGGCAAGGAACTGGTGGCGCGCGCGCTGCACGAGGAGAGCGCGCGCCGCGAGCAACCCTTCATCGCACTGAACACCGCCGCGATCCCCAGCGAGCTGCTGGAGAGCGAACTGTTCGGCCACGAGGCCGGCGCGTTCACCGGCGCCACCCGCCGCGTCGCCGGCCGTTTCGAGCAGGCCGAGGGCGGCACGCTGTTCCTCGACGAGATCGGCGACATGCCGCTGATCCTGCAGACGCGGTTGCTGCGCGTACTGGCCGGCGGCGAGTTCTACCGGGTCGGCGGGCGCGAACTGATCCGCTGCAACGTGCGCATCGTCGCCGCCACGCATCAGGATCTTTCCGCGCGCGTCGCCGCCGGCGCATTCCGCGCCGACCTGATGCACCGGCTCGACGTGGTGCGCATCGAACTGCCGCCGCTGCGCAGCCGCCGCGGCGACATCGCGCTGCTGGCGCAGCACTTCCTGGCCGCCACTGCGCAGGAACTGAAACTGTCGCCGAAGCGCTTCTCCAGGGCCGCACTGAAACTCGTCGCCCAGCGCGACTATCCCGGCAACGTGCGCGAGCTGGAGAACCTGTGCCGCCGGCTGGCGGTGATCGCGCCGGGCAGCGAAATCCTGCCCGGCGACCTGGGCGACGCTGCGGACACGGCACGCGGCGGCGAATGGACCGACGCATTGCGCGAGTGGGCCGCGCAGGCGCTGGCCGATGGCGAGGCGGACATCCATGCCCGCGCCCGCGAAGCGCTCGACCAGACCCTGCTGCAGGCCGCGCTGCAGGCACACGAAGGGCATCGGCAGAACGCGGCGCAGGCGCTCGGCGTGGGACGCAACACGCTGACCCGCAAGCTCGGCGCCTCGCGCACGCGGCGACGTTGAGTTGGCCCGCGGCCGGCGGGCGGTGCCCGCCCTACACGGAACCCCTCTCGCCGTTCATCCTGAGCGTAGCCGCGCAGCGGCAAAGTCGACGGGTCGGGGCCGACGCGCGGCTTCGAAGCGGTGACGTAGGGCGGGCACTGCCCGCCGCTTTCGCGGATCGCGAATCCGGGAAAACCATCGCCCGCGAGCGGGCTCCTACGCGGGCGGGTGGCCCAGGGTGATGCGCAGGTGATGCGTCGCGCCATCGGTGGCGAGGGTGACCGGTTCGGCGGCGTCCAGCGTTTGGCCGTCCATTTCGACGCGCAGCACGCCGCGACAGACGTGGTCTGGATTCTGCACCTCGATCTCGTGGAGCGTGCCGCGGTGGCGGTAGCGGACGTGGAAGCCGGGCCATGCTTTCGGGATGCACGGCTCCACGCGCAGCCGGTCGCCGCGCAGGTGGAAGCCGAGCAGCGCCTCCAGCCCGGCGCGGTAGAGCCAGGCGGCGGAGCCGGTGTACCAGGTCCAGCCGCCGCGGCCGATGTACGGTGCCACCGAATAGACGTCCGCACAGGCGACGTAGGGTTCGACCTTGTAGCGTTCGACGGCCTCGGGACTGTCGCTGTGACGGATCGGGTTGAGCAGGTCGAACAGGCCGCCGGCACGGTCGCCGTCGCCGAGCCTGGCCCAGGCGAAGATCGACCAGATCGCGCCATGCGTGTACTGCCCGCCGTTCTCGCGCACGCCGGGCGGGTAGCCCTTGATGTAGCCGGGGTCCTTCTTGCCGTCCTGGTCGAACGGCGGGGTGAACAGTCGCGCGAGCTTGTGCTCGTGGTCGATCAGCAGGCGGTCGACCGAATCCATCGCCTGCACCGTGTGTTCGCGGTCGGTTGCCTTGCCCAGCACGCTCCACGATTGCGCGATGGTGTCGATGCGGCATTGCTCGCTGTCCTTCGAACCCAGCGGCGTGCCGTCGTCGTAGTAGCCGCGGCGATACCACGCGCCGTCCCAGGACTGCTCCAGTGCCGCGCGCAGCGCCGTGGCGCAATCGCGCCAGCGCGCCGCGCGCGCATCGCCGCGTGCGGCGGCCACCGGCGCCAGCGCGTCGATGGTGGCCAGCACGAACCAGCCCAGCCAGCTGCTTTCGCCACGGCCCTCCGCGCCGACCGCGTTCATGCCGTCGTTCCAGTCGCCGGTGCCGATCAGCGGCAGGCCGTGCGCGCCGCGAGTGAGGCTGGTGTCGATCGCCAGCGCGCAGTGCTCGTACAGCGTCGCCTGCCGGTCGGACACTTCGGGCTGGAAGAAGGCATCGGTGGCGCCGTCGGGGATCGCCTGGCCCTGCAGGAACGGCAGCTTTTCGTCCAGCACCGCGCGGTCGCCGCTGACCTCGACGTAATGCATCGCCACATAGGCCAGCCACACGCGATCGTCGCGGATCTTCGTGCGCACGCCCTGGCCGTGCGGCGGCAGCCACCAGTGCTGCACGTCGCCCTCGGGAAACTGGCGCCCGGCGGCGCGCAGCAGGTGCTCGCGCGCCAGGTCGGGGCGGCTCACGCACAGCGCCATCACGTCCTGCAACTGGTCGCGGAAGCCCCAGGCGCCGCTGGCCTGGTAGTACGCGGTGCGCGCCCACAGGCGGCAGGCGGTGACCTGGTACAGCAGCCAGTCGTTGAGCAGGATGTCGAGCGCGCGGTCGGGCGTGCCGACCTGCACGGTGTCGAGCAGGTCGTTCCATTGCGTCGCGATGCGGGCGAGCAGGTCGTCGACATCGGCGTGGCGGTACTTCGCCACCAGCGCGCGCGCGGCGTTCTCGTCGCCGCCTTCGCCGAGCAGGAAGATCAGGTCGAGTTGCGTGCCCGGCGGCAGTTCCACGCGCGTCTGCAGCGCGCCGCACGGGTCGAGTCCGGCGCCGAGGCGACCGTCCAGCGGGTGGTCGTGATGCAAGGCCGCCGGCTGCGCGGTGCTGCCCAGCGCGCCGAGGAAACTCGCCCGGTCGCCGCTGAGCGACTGCTGCGCGCCGGCCAGGTCGAAGAACGCCACGCGCTCGCCGAAATCGGCGCGCCAGCGGTTGCGGGCGAACAACGCGCCGCTGGCCGCGTCGCGCGCGGTCGCCACGAACGGCGCCGGCGTGCTGCCGTTGGCGCCGAGCGCCCATTCCACGTAGCCGGTGATCGACAGCCGCCGCGTGCGGCCGGACCGGTTGACCAGGCGCAGCCGCGACAGCTTGACCGGATCGTCCGGCGCCACGCACACGGTCAAGGCCAGCGCGATGCCGTGGGCGTCGTTGCAGAGTTGCGTCCAGCCCTTGCCGTGCGTCGCCGTGCAGCGCGCGCCGGGCACGCGGATCGGCAGCGCGCCGGCGCTCCACAGCTCGCCGTTGTCCCTGTCGCGCAGGTAGATGATGTCGTGCGGTTGATCGCTGACCGGGTCGTTCGGCCACGGCGTCAGCGCGTTCTGCTGGCTGTTGGTCGACCAGCTGTAGCCGCCGCCATCGGCGGTGACGGTGCAGCCGAAATGCGGGTTGGCCAACACGTTGGTCCACGGCGCAGGCGTGGGGCGCGCGTCATCCAGCTCGATGCGGTAGGCACGGCCATGCTCGATGAAACCGCCGTGGCCGTTGGGAAACTCCTGCACCGGCTCGTCCGGTGCGACGACCGCGGCGGGCGTCCCGGCGCGGATCGGCACAGCGGCAGCTGGCGTCGCGGCGGCGGGTGCAGCGGTGGCCACGGTGTCGGCGTCGACCACCACGCGCGCGGCGGCGAGCAAGGCGTCGCGCTGGTCGGCGGCGATGGCATCCTCGCGCAGGCAGAACAGCTCCACCTTGGGCAAGCCTTCGCAGCCCTTCAGCTGCGCCTGCTGCGCGTCGATGCGCGGCGCCAGGGCAGCGCGCGTGGCGTCGTCCTCGCCGAGGCGATCGAGCACCACCACGTCCACCGCCAGTTGCTGCGCGCGCCACCAGCGCTGCGCCAGCAGCAGCGCATCCAGCCGCTGCAGCGCCGCGGCACCGTCCGCGCGCAGCAGTGCGATCGGGCGATCGCCGGAGATGCTCAGCCCCCACAGCGCCGGTGCGCCGCCGTGACCGCGCGCGCGATCGTCCGGCGCGGCGCGCTGACTCGCATCGCTGACCAGCAGCGCATCCTGCCAGCGGGCGAAGCACGCGGCCTGCGCATCGTCGATGCCGAGTTGCTGGCGTTGCCCGCGGGCGCGTGCTGCGGCATCGGTGAACAATTGCTCGGCGGCCTGCGCATCCTGCATGCGCGCGTGCAGCGCGAGCGCGCCCTCGCGCGAGTCGGCCAGCTGCGTCCACAGCAGCAGTACGACGCGGGCGCCCGGCGCGAGGGTGAAGTTCCGGCGCAGCGCCCATACCGGGTCGAGCACGCAGCCGGTGGTGCCGGACAGCGCCACGCCGGGAGCCATCGCGCACGCATCGCGCAGCGTGCGGCCGCGGCCGAGGAAGCGCGCGCGGTCGGTCTCGCGCTCGGGCGCGCCGGCGGTGTCGCCGAGCAGTTGCAGGGCCTGCGCCGCCCATACCGTGGCCTGGCTGTCGCTGCGCTTGCGCCGGGTGGCCAGCAGCAGTTGGCGCGCGTCATCCCAGTCGGTCTGCACGAACATCTTGGAGTACGCCGGGTGGCTGTCGTCGTCGCCGCGCGGGCCGAGCACCAGTTCGGCGTAGCTGGTCAGCGACACGCGGCGATGGCGGTCGCCGTGGTTGCTCAACACCAGCCGGCGCAGTTCGATGTCGGCATCCGCCGCCACCGCCACGTCCAGTTCGTGGTGCAGCAACTGGTGGCGGCCGGCGTAGTGCGCCAGCCCGGGCGCGAAGCGCACCACATCGTCCGGACGCGACACGCCCAGCGGTTGCGCGGTGACCGACCACACCGCGCCGTCGTCCTCGTCGCGCAACAGCAGAAAGCTGCCCCAGGGATCGGTGACCGGGTCCTCGCGCCAACGCGTCACCGCCAGTTCGCGCCAGCGCAGGAAGCCGGCGCCGTTGGGGCCCAGCATGGCGGTGAGGCGACCGTTGCCGAGCAGGTGGCGGGGCGGTGGGGATGCATCGGTGGACATGCGGACGGCTCCTGCGGCTGCGGTGCAGTCGGATCGGGCGAGGGGGCGAATGGCATGCGCATGAGCGCAAAAACCTGCGAGCCGGTCAGTCCCGCGCAAGCGAAAGGTTCCCGCCCTGCGCGGGCATGGCGCGCGTCCAGGCCATTCGGCGAAACCGCTCCAGCCTGCGGCGCGCGTCGGCAATGCAACGTGAAAGTGCCGCTCTACACGCCACGCACGCACTTGTCGTCGCACACTGGCAGGCAGTTTGCCGTTCCACCCCAGCTGCCAGGATGCCGCCGATGACCACGCTGTGCTCGCTCTCCGATGACGCCATGCTCGACCGCTTGCAGCGCGCCGCGTTCGGCTACTTCACGGAGACGATGAACCCGCGCAACGGGCTGATCCCCGACACCTCGCGGCCGCACTCGCCGGTGAGCATCGCGGTGGTGGGCTTCGCGCTGTCGTGCTATCCCGCGGCGGTCGCGCGCGGCTGGATCGAGCGCGCCGAGGCGGTGCGCCGCAGCCTGCTGGCACTGCGCTTCTTCCACGACAGCGACCAGAGCGGCAGCCCCGCGGCCACCGGCTACAAGGGCTTCTACTACCACTTCCTCGACATCGACAGCGGCGCGCGGGTGTGGCAATCGGAGTTGTCGATGATCGACAGCGCGCTGCTGATCGCCGGCATGCTCACCGTCGCCACCGCGTTCGACGGCCCCGGCGCGGAGGAAACCGAGCTGCGCGAACTGGCCGATGCGCTGTACCGGCGCGTCGACTGGCGCTGGTCGCAGGACGACGCGCGCACCATCTACCAGGGCTGGAAACCGGAGAGCGGCTACCTGCACTACGGCTGGGAGGGCTACAGCGAGGCGATCGTGCTGTACGCGCTGGCGCTGGGCTCGCCCACCCATCCGATCCCGGCCGACTGCTACGCCGGCTGGACCGCGACCTACCAGTGGGAGAACCTCTACGACCAGGACTTCCTCTACGCCGGCCCGCTGTTCGTGCACCACTACTCGCAGGCGTGGCTGGACCTGCGCGGCGTGCGCGACCGGTTCATGCGCGAAAAAGATTCCGACTATTTCGAGAACAGCCGCCGCGCGGTGGCCGTGCAGCGCCGCTACGCCGAACTCAACCCGCAAGGGTTCATCGGCTACGACCGCAACTGCTGGGGCCTGTCCGCCTGCGACGGCCCCACCGACGAACAGCTCGACGTGGCCAACGAGCAGCGCCACCTGTTCGGCTATGCCGCGCGCGGCGTGCCGTACGGGCCGGACGACGGCACCCTGTCGCCGCCGGCGGTGCTGGCCTCGCTGCCGTTCGCGCCGCAGCCGGCGCTGACCGCGCTGCGCACCATGCTGCTGCGCCATCCGCAGATCCTCGGCGCCGATCGCCTGGCCACCAGCTTCAACGCCAGCGTGGACGGCGGCGATGGCAGGCCATGGATCTCGCCGGGGCATTACGGGCTGGACCAGGGCATCGTCTTCATGATGATCGAGAACCACCGCAGCGAGTCGATCTGGCGCCTGATGCGCGGCTGCCACCCGCTCGCCAGCGGCCTGCGCAAGGCCGGTTTCAGCGGCGGCTGGCTCGACGCGCCGGTCGGAGGAGTCCGCCAATGAGTACTCGCTACGACGCCAGCATCACTACTCCGCATGACGACTGGGAACGCGAACGCCTCGCCGCGGCGGGGCCGACCTCATGGGTCAATCCCGTGCCGGACGCGCCGTACCAGTTGGTGATCCTCGGCGCCGGCTCGGCCGGACTGGCCGCGGCGGAAGCGGCTGCCGCGCTGGGCGCGCGTGTGGCGCTGGTCGAACGCCACCTGCTCGGCGGCACCTGCTTCAACACCGGCTGCGTGCCGTCCAAGAGCCTGCTTCGCAGCGCCGCGGTGTACGCGCAGATGCGCGACGCCGCGCGCTACGGTGCGCAGGCGCCGGCCGCGATCACGGTGAATTTCGCCGCCGCGATGGCGCGCCTGCGGCGCATCCGCAGCCACCTCGCCGGCACCGTCTCGGTGCGCCACCTGGTCGAGCGCGGCGTCGACGTGTTCTTCGGCAATGCGCAGTTCACCGGGTCGGACAGCCTTGCCGTCAACGGCCAGCCGTTGCGGTTCCGCCGCGCCATGGTCGCCACCGGCGCGCGCCCGCAGATCCCCGATCTCCCCGGCCTCAAGCAGGCGGGTTTCCTCACCAACGCCACCGTGTTCGACCTGACCGAGCTGCCGCCGCGGCTGCTGGTGATCGGCGGCGGCCCGCTGGGCTGCGAGCTGGCGCAGGCGTTCGAGCGCTTCGGCGCCAAGGTCACCATCGTGCAGAACATGCCGCTGTTCCTGCCGCACGAGGAGCGCGACGCGGCGCAGACCCTGTCCGAGGCGTTTGCCCGCGACGGCATCGAGGTGCGCCTCAACACCGAGGTGGTCGCGATCCGTACCGAGGGTGCGGAGAAGGTGGTCGACCTGGTCACCGACGACTACCACAGCACGATCCGCGTCGACGCCATCCTGGCCGGCGTCGGGCGCCGCCCGAACGTGCACGGGCTGGCGCTGGAGGCCGCCGGCATCGACTACGACGAGACCGCCGGCATCACCGTCGACGACCACCTGTGCACCAGCAACCGGCGCATCTTCGCCGCCGGCGACGTCTGCCTGGAAGCCAAGTTCACCGACATCGCCGAGGAATCGGCGCGCATCGGCGTGCGCAACGCGCTGCTCGGCGGACGCGAGCGGCTCAGCGAACGGGTGGTGCCGTGGTGCACTTATACCGATCCGGAGATCGCCCACGTCGGCCTGTACGTGCGCGAGGCGAACGCGCGCGGCATCCCGATCATGACCTACACCATCCCGATGCACCAGGTCGATCGCGCGATCACCGACAGCGAGCAGGACGGCTTCGTCAAGCTGCACGTCAGCGAAGGCAGCGACCGCATCCTGGGCGCCACCATCGTCTCGCGCGACGCCGGCGACATGATCAGCCAGGTCACCCTGGCGATGGTCGCCGGCGTGGGCCTGCGCACGCTGGCGAAAGTGATCCACGCCTACCCGACCAAGACCGAGGCGATCCGCCTCGCCGCGATGGCGTACAACCGTCGCCGGCTGAGCGGCCGCCTGCTGGCGCGCCTGCGCCGCTGCCTGCCGCATTGAGCGTGCGCGGTCATCTCACGCGCGCTTATCGCCCGACCACCTAGAATCGCGAATTCCCACTCTCCACTTCACGCAAGGAGCTTCCATGCAACTGGGCATGATCGGTCTCGGCAAGATGGGCGCCAACATGGCGCAGCGGCTGCTCAACGGCGGTCACCAGGTCACCGGCTTCGACCCCAACGCGGACGCGCGCAAGCAGCTGGAAGGCAAGGGCGGCGGTTCGGCTGCGTCACTCGAGGCGCTGGTGCAGGCGCTGCCCGCACCGCGCGTGCTGTGGCTGATGGTGCCCTCGGGCAAGGTCACCGACGACACTGTCGCCGCGTTGCTGGCGCTGCTGGACAAGGGCGACACGATGATCGACGGCGGCAATTCCAACTACAAGGATTCGCTCGGCCACGCGGCCAAGTGCAAAGACAAGGGCGTCAACTACGTCGACTGCGGCACCAGCGGCGGCGTGTGGGGCCTGGCCGAGGGCTACAGCATGATGGTCGGCGGCGACGAGCAGGTCGTCGAAACCCTGCGCCCGATCTTCGAGACGCTGGCGCCCGGCAAGGACCAGGGCTGGGGCCGCGTCGGCCCGGCCGGCTCCGGCCACTTCACCAAGATGGTCCACAACGGCATCGAATACGGCCTGATGCAGGCCTACGCCGAAGGCTTCTCGATCCTCAAGCACAAGCAGGAGTTCGGCCTGGACCTCGCGCAGGTCGCCGAGATCTGGCGCTACGGCAGCGTGGTGCGCTCCTGGCTGCTGGACCTGGCCGCCGACGCGCTCAAGAAGAACCCGCAGATGGACGGCGTCGCCCCCTACGTGGTCGACTCCGGCGAAGGCCGCTGGACCGTCGACGCGGCCA
>MKTU01000043.1 GCA_001898415.1 Rhodanobacter sp. 67-28
CGTCCGGGACAAACTCCCGAGTCGGGGGTTCGTCTGGCGGGTTTTCTTGCACCCCAGAGGAACCTTCCCATGATTACCCATGCTCTACGCGTGATTTCACGCGTCCGTTTGCCGTGCGTTATTGGCGCGAAACGGGTTGCTTCAACCTTTCGAAAGACGGCGAAAACTCCATCGGCGAATGCCACCTCGGATTTCACCAACGCCGAAGAGATCGCCCTCGGTTCCGTCCAGCAGTTGCTGCTGTTTGCGGAGGAGGGCGGCAAGATCAAGCGTCAACGCGTCAAGCGTCGCCAGGTGCGGATCAAGGGGCTGCAGTATCGCCTCCACATTCCGACCCGCCTGACGCCGCGCAAGATCGCCCTCCGCAGCCATGCTGCGAAGGAGGACGGCAGCAACGATTACACTTGGTCCACCGACGCCATCGCCGGGCTTCACTCCGTGTTGTTGAAGGAGAGCCTGGAGACGCTCAGGGATCTGTGCGAGAAGCGCTCCGTCCGTGCCGCGGAAATCGTGGCGTGGATCGAACGTACGGCTCCTCAGGAACCGTTCTCGTTCGAAACATGTTGCAAGTACTTCAACCTGGAATTCGATGGCGAAAGCATCGGCGCCCAGGATCCCGAAGTTCTACGTACGATGACGCGCAAGTGGATCAAGAAAGCATACGGCGCGGAACTGCCGCATGCGCAGGTGCTACGCCAAGGCCTCATCGAGGCTGAAGCGGGTGACGAAGAGGCCATCCAGTGGGTGCTCTCCGACGTCGTGGCACCGTTGTCGTTCGTGACGTGTTGTGACTCCTTGGGGTTCGATCCCGAGAATGCACGAGAGCAGCTCCGGCTGCCCATGCCGGTCGTTCAGTTCGCAAGCGATCCGCTGTCAAAGGCGATCGACGAGATCATCGACCGGGTCTTTCCTTCCAACCAGGCTGCGTTCGCCGCCTGACCACCCATGCGGGAGTCGTTCTCTCCCGCAAGGGGGAGACGCTCCCGTCATTTCTCATTCGACGGAGATTCTCCATGTCCTACAACGAAGCACTCAACGGCCTCACCTACGACCAGGATGCCCACGATGACTTGCCGGCCGTCCAGGCGGCAAACGTCGATGGTCGTCGCTACCAGGTCACCAAGGCCGATCTCTCCACGCTCAACATCGCCCCGCATTTCCGCGGCGTCTCCATGGCCTATATCGGCACGGAAGACCACCCGCACCTCGCGGCGATCAACCCGAAGTTCCATTTCGACGACCTCGACCTCGATCGTCTGATCAACGTCACGATCGCGCGCGAGTGGAGCAGGGCCGAAGGTGATCCGCGCCGTGGCATCCTCATCATGGGTGACAAGGGTGTCGGCAAAACCCAGTACCTGCGTCAGCGTCTGGCCCGCCAGGGCATCCCGTGTGCCGTCATCTCGTGGCGCCCGGAAATGGACGCGGTCGATTTGATCTACAGCAAGACCCTGATCGGCGGCGACGTGTCCATCGAAAAGGGTGTGCTGTGGCTGGCGGCGGAAGGCGGTTACCCGGTGGTGATCGAGGAGATCGATGTGGCGCGTCCGGCTCAGCTGGTCGCCCTCAACGAGATCATCGACACCGGCACGATCACGATCCCGGAAACGGGTGAAGTGATCAATGCACGCCGTGGCTTCTGCGTGTTCGCCAATTGCAACAGCAGCTTCACCGAAGATCGCCACGGGGGTTTTGCCGGTACCCGCTCCCAGAACATCTCGGTGCTGGATCGGTTCTTCAAGTACACGATGGAAGCGCCCTCCGACGAAGCCCAAGCGAAGTTCGTGAAGGCGTTGTACCCCGACGTGTCCGACGAAGATGCTGGCCGCTACGGTGCCTTCATGGGCATGCTGCGCAAGGCGGCGTCCTCGGACGGGTCGGGCGTGTCGCTACAAGGAAGTGTCCACCGCGTGAGCCTCGGCTTCTCGCGGCGTAACCTGATCGACTGGGTGGACATGACCGGTTCGTTCGCTTACCTCGCGGATCAGCACATCAGTGTCCCGAAGTACGCGCTCGGCCCGATCTACACCAACGTCCTGCCTGCCAACGAGAAGGCCACCGTCGAGCATCTGTTCGATCTGGCGTTCGGCGTGACGCAGTGAGGGCGCGGTCATGATCACCTTGCAGATGCAGGTACCCGGTGGCACGAGGGTGGTGACGATCAGTGAGACCGATGATCGAATGGTCGTTGAAACTGGTCTCGCTACCGCGAAGAAGAAGAAGCGGCAGGAGACACTGAAGAGCAACTTGCTCGGCTCCGTAGAGGAGTTCGTGCAGGAAGTGATCCAGAGCTATGCCGTACAGGGCTATGAGATGGCGACCAATACCGCCGATACTGGCGGAACAATCGTCCACATGGCCACCAGCCCGGTTACCTTCGATCCGAGTCGTTCGGTGGAACTGGAGAACGCGTTCGGTCTTGAACCTGCCAAAACGGGGGTTGCAGACCGCAAGCGTTGGTCCATTGGCGGCGTGACTGTGTCAGCGTCCGCACCGGATGTAGGTCAGCGCAAGCTGTCCTTCAGTTCCTCGCATACCCGCGGCTACTTGGCCACAGCGTTCGTCTTGCTGTGGTCTCCCACCGCGAAGGTGTTCACGGGGAACGATGAGGTGTCGGTACACGATTACCTCAACGAAGGAATCAAGGCGAAGGCGTTCAAGGAGGAGGTCGTCGATCTCCTCTACGAGCACCGGATACTGCGCCGTCCGTTCAACATCTCAAGCCTGTCCACCTCAGGACATGGCCTTGCCCTGGCGATGTAACGTCGCATCCCCATCACGTAGGCCCTCACGGGCCTCGTGATGGGACTTTCCCCCGCTCCTTGTTCCAAGGAGCTTTTCAGTGGACATGCCGTTCAAGCCAGCGTGCCCACCGCCAAGCCCCTTGCGCCTCGGCGCCGACGATTTTCCGCAAGCGTCTGCTTGCACAACCTACCCAGGGGGTCACAGCCTGGAATCACCTGCGCCTCGTTCGAGGCCACACCACCGCTTTACTCACCACCGCCACCCACATTCGTGTCGAACTTCGGTTCGCATGACGTGCTGGCATCGTCCGGCTTTGCGTATCCGGGCGATTACTACCTATCAGGGGCTGCGCACCCCTCAAGGAAATCACCATGAGCAACAACATCAACGAGGGCACCATTCCCGCCGAGCAGCTGGTCGTCATGTCCAACCGCATCCGCGTGTGGAGTGGCACCGTCAAGATCTCTCGCGAGAGCGATCTGGCCGCCATCAAGGACGAACTTCCTCCGAAGACCCTCGCGTCGGACGGGCGTTGGACCCTGATCGAAAGCAAGCACCTCGCGGGTCTGGAGAGTGTGCGCAAGTCGATCGAACGTGACCTCAAGGACGAAGGCTTCTCTTACGTCGGCTGCGGTATCGCCGTCACCTCCGAGAAGTGCCGTCGCTTCCTCTCGCAGCTGTCGAAGTACGAGCAGGACTTCAACACGGCCCTCGACGACATCTGCCGAAACCTGGACACGTTCTACCAGGAGATGGCGGACAAGGCGGGGATCTGGAAGCAGGCCCTGGTCGATGCCCGTTTGACGCCGCAGCAGGTCAAGGAGCGGTGCCAGTTCGGAATGAACGTTTTCCGGATGGCCTCGCCCGATAACGACCCCAACTCGATCGCGTCAAGGCAGTACCGCAGTACGGTGTCCGAAGCGTTTCCAGCTCTGCTGGATTCCGTCGCCAAGGATGCCGGTCGGTTGCTCGAAACCTACCGTGGCAAGAGCCGCATGCTGCAGCCCCAACTCCAGAACATCCGGAAGCTGGTCGCCAAGCTCAAGGCCTTTGCTTTTCTCGATCCGCGCGTCGGCCCCGCTACCGCAGGCATGCAGGCGGTGCTGGCAAACATGCCCGTCACGGGCGTGCTCAATGAAGTCAATGCGTCGATGTGCGTGGCGGTCCTCGAGCAGCTTGTTCGCCCGGAGACCATCATCGAACACGGCGTCGGCGTCATCGCGGACGCTACCTCCCAACGCCAGTCCAACCAGGCTGCGCTTTCCTTTGCAGACGAGCCCGACTTCGTGCCGCCTGCCTCCACCTCGATTCCGTCCGCACGGCCCGCACTCGCCGGCCTGTCGATGGGCATGTAAGGAGCTTCCATGAATGACATCACCGAGATAAAGGCATACCTTCGCGACAAGTTTGTCGGCAAGGCGGTCACGCCGAGCGACATGACGAAGAGCTGCAAGGCTGTGCTGGGTTCGCTCCCCATCATCGCCAACGCGCTGGCCAAGGCATCCGGTAAAACGGTAGCCGTGCAACATGGCCATACGCTGGGTGCCACGGACGGCAACACGATCTACATGATGGACATGCCCATCCCGAAGGACTCCTCCGACATCGACACGTTCGTGCTGATGCTGGCGCTGTCCTACGGACTCATCCACCACGAGATCGGCCATGTCAACGACTCGACCTTCGACGATCCCGAGATCAACGATGGTCGCCGGTCGTCGGCTCTGGTCGATCACTTGGTCGGCATCATCGAGGATGTTCGCCAGGAGAACGTGCACATCGCACGCTATCCCGGTTCCAAGCTGTATCTCGATGGGTTGGCAGCCGCACTGCAGGTCACGGGGCACTACGCGCCCGTGACACCCCAGGAACGGCCGTTGGCAATCCTCACGGGGTATCTGCTGTACCGCCTCTACTGGGAGTACCGCGGCGACCACACCGTGGAGAACATGCTGGTGCAAGCCGAAGACGCCGTTCGTCAGACGTTTCCGGAAGGCCTGGTGGCGCGGTTGGAGACCGTGTTGCCGCGCATGGATGACCTGGAGAGTACGGCTGATGCCATGGAGCTGGCCCGTGATATCGCGGATCTGCTCATGGACGAGGCCGACAAGGCGCAGCAGGAAGCATCGACGCCACCGCCCGGTGGACAAGACGCGCAGCAAGGGCAAGGCACCCCATCGCAAGGTGGGCAAGCCGGCAACCCGACACCCGGCGACGCGTCGCAAGACGGTGCCGCTCAAAGTGACTCCGGCCAGGATGATCCGTCGCAACAGGACGAGTCTCAGGGCGATCCGCAGGGAGGTGCGTCATCCGGTGCCGGCAACGGCCACGGGGACGCTTCGACCAAGGAGAAGGAGCAGCGGGCGACAAACCTTCAGGCGGCGCTCGATGCCGACAAGACGGAGAAGGGGTACGGGGATCGCAGCCGCGACATTGCTGCGGCCCTGAACGCCATCATTAGCCAAGTGGAAGAAGAAGGGCCCGCCGCTCACGTCGAAATGACTGGCGAGCACCTGGACGCAGAAGTGGCAGCGACGTCGTCGGATCTGCCGATGGTGACCCCGGGCTATGACATGGCCGAGGCACTGTCGGTAACCGCACAGCTTCGCATGCGACTCGTAAGGGAGATGCAGTCGATCGCCGATGGCGAGGTCACCGTAGGCACACGCGGACGCCGTTTGTCCGGTGGACATCTTGCCCGCGTGGGTGTCGCTGATGGTCGGATCTTCCGAACGGTCGATGAAGAAGTCGAGGTCAACACGGCGGTTTGCCTGCTCGAAGACGTTTCCGGTTCGATGGATGGTGAACCGATCGAGTTGGCGTCGAAGGCGCTCTACGCAACCACGCGTGCCATGGAAGGCATCGACGGCGTGAATGTCGCTGCGGCGACGTTCCCCGGGTTCTACGTGGTGAAGCCGTTCGGTGTGAAGTCGGGCTTGGTTCGGGATCGCTTCAACCTGGACTCGCACGGTGGCACACCGATGGCACAGGGCATCACCCTGGCGAGGCGCATGCTGACCGCGACACCGGAGCGTCGAAAGATGCTCATTGTGATCACGGACGGGCGGCCCGATTCTCGTCCGGCAACCGAAGTTGCCATCCTCGCGGCGCAGGCTGCAGGAATCGAGATCTACGGTCTCGGCATCAAGGTCAACGCCGGCGAGGGATTGTTTCCGACCTGGCTCACGATCAAGAGCGTCGCTGAACTGCCATACACGATGATCGGCCTGCTCCGCGAACGCCTGTTCGCAAAGGCAGCCTAACCACGACGGTGGTGCACCCCAAGGCAGAACATCGCCTTGGGGTCACCACCCCTTTTTTCGCAACCTGAGAGCACATCGGGAATGCATGCGCATTCCTCATGGGTTTTCTCGTGCCACGGCACGAACAGGTACCCGGGACCTCAAGCCCGGAACACAGTGTCAACCACCCACCAGGGGAGTCCTCCCCGATGGGGTGGCTCCACCTTTTCCAGGAGCCACCACTATGAACCTTTCTCCCACGCACGAAGACCAGCTACGGGCAGTATTCGCCAGGCACGGTGTGATCGCCCATCGGTTTGAGGGTATCCAGTTGCTTCCGGGCCTCCTACGGCCGCTGGCAACTGTCGTCCGCGGGCACGTCGCGCAGCGCACGGTGGTCGAACGCCTTCTGGCGCGCGACGAACGTCGACTCGCGACATGGATCAAACGCGAATGCCCGGCCATCGTGATCAACGGTACGGGCTCAGTGATCGTGCAATACGACTGCCGCCGTCGGGCTGATGCCGCCGACGTCGTCAAACTCATCGACCTCGCAACGGCCATGCTGGCTTTTGCCGAACACGCGGCCAACGCGTGGTTGGCAGAGCAGCGCGCCGTCCGCATCACGACGTCCGTCTTCTCGCTCGCCGAGATTGTGCGGATGGCGGATGCAAACGACGGGCTCATCCCAGCCTCGATTTCGGCCTCGATCGTCTCGCGCGCGCATGTCGAACACCGTCAAGCACGGGGACGCGGTCATTTCTCCCATAGCACCGGCCTCACGGCCGTTCCCACTCAGGTGTCCACCCGGACGTCCATCCACCCACCGCGGGTCTCAGCACCCCTCAGGGTGAATGACCGCGCTTCTTGAAGGGCATCACCATGCGCACAATCACCACAGACGAAACGGGATGGCCTCCCCAACTGCAGCAGGCCACGGCGGATGAAGATTCAATCGACATCCATAACCGGGCTCTTGCCCATCGACGCGGCTTACAGTCGCAAGTTCAGGAGGTTCCATGAACGCTCTCGAACGCGAGCGGGCCATCACGAAAGAGCTGCACGACAACCTCAAGGGTCACTGGGAGCGAGTCATGGCCTATGTGATTCCCGATCTGTCGGATGCCATCCAAGCGGGTCCGAGAAAGCACGTGACATGCCCGTTCCACGGCGGAAAGAACGACTTTCGGATCCACGAGAACTTCAATGACACAGGCGGCTGCATCTGCACATGCAACAAGGAAATGACGGACGGGTTCAAGGTCATCATGTATGCCAGGAACTGTTCGTTCATGGAGGCGAAGCAGCTACTCATCGACGCGCTAGGCGGACGGATCACCACCGACCACCTGCCGCCGCCCGTGAGGCGCCGCGAGCCGAACCTCAAGGAAATCGCTGCCAAGGACGCGAAAATCCGGCAACGGATCGAGCGTGCATGGACCGACTCCTACACCCTGTCGGATCCGCGAGCCCGTCCGGCCCGCAACTGGCTGGAATCGCGCGGCGTGGGTACCAACCTCAACCTCCCGTCCGTTCAGTGCCATCCGGCGCTGGCGTATTGGGATCACGACAACGAAAAGGGACGCTTCGTTCGCCTTGGAAACTGGCCGGCGATCGTGTCACTGGTGCAGTGTCCGGATGGCCGGGCCGCGACGATCCATCGTGCGTGGCTCACGTCGGATGGGCGGTCGAAGGCGCCGGTACCGGAACAGCGCAAGCAGGAGCAGTGCCCGTCGACCGTCGACTTGGCCGGAGCTGCGATCCGTCTGGATCGCTTTGAGCACCCGGTCTTGTCACTGGCTGAAGGGCTCGAATCCGCGCTGAGCGTTCGTCTGCTGACCAGCAACCTTGGCGTGCCGGCGTGGTCGACTTTGAACTCCGTGCTGTTGGAGAAGGTCGTCGTGCCGGAGTACGTCCAGGTGGTGGTGATTTGGGCTGACCGCGATCGCGGCCAGGCCGGTCAACACGCCGCGGTTGCACTGTGCAAGCGTCTTCGTTCCGAAGGTAGGCGTGCGGTGGTGATGTTGCCGCCCTACGCGATCCAGGAAGGCAAGCGGTCGCTCGACTGGAACGATGTCGTCATGCTCGAAGGTGTCGAGCGGGCCAGGGCACATCCTGCGTTCCGCGCCTGGCGCCTGCGCCTCGCAGAGGTCTTGCGGGAACTCAACCACCACGAACTCGCAGAGAGGTATCGCCATGCTGCGTGATTTCTCACGAGTTGATACGACTCCCGGCGCTACCGGGATGTACGCCACCTTTGCCCCGCCAGAGTCAGCAGCGGGAAGCAGGGAGGAGTATCTGGCTTGGCTGAAGACGAAGATCCGTGACCTCCGGGTCATGACCTGGTTCTTCACCGGACAGGCTCGTTGCACCAAGTTAGAAATCGTTGGCCCGTTCGCAGAGGACTTCAAGTTCGCCTTCGACCGGGTTCTCGCCACTATGGGCAAGGGCTCCGACCCACGTCCATAACCAATCCCATGCTTCGGCATGGACTCACCCCCCACGGGAATCGCCTTCCCGTCAGGGGTGGTGGGTTCCCGTGGGTTTCTTATGCCGGCTTGCCGGCCAGGAGCTCACTATGGAATTCACTACCATCTCGGCCCTGGTGATCATCGTTCTCACGGTGATCCCGGGCTACATTTTCACCAAGACGAAGCGACGGTTTTGCGTGTTCGCGGAGGAGCATGACTGGCAGCATTCCCTGCTGTCGTACGTGCTGCACTCGCTGATCATCCTCGCGATCGCGTGGGGTGCCCAGAGCTACATCGGGCAGCATCCGTCCACGATCCTCAACAACAAGACAGCGCAGGATCTGATCCGGCAGTTGGTCGCATCGCCGGTCGCGTGGGGACTCACGATTTTTGTGGTACCGATCGTGGGAGGTTATCTCGCTGCGCTGGCCGTTCGATTCAACGTCGTCGCGTGGCCGTACATCATCGTGTCGACGATCGCTCGTCGGATCGGTGGTCGCAAGATCGTCCGCCAGTTGCTCGCGCCGCTACCCTCGATCGTTGAGGGATGGGATGCTCTGTACCTGGAGCTGACCACCGGTGGCCCGCACGTGGTCGTCGTCGAGAAGAAGTCCGGCTCAACGGTCATCGGGATCTTTAAGTCGGGATCCGCGACCTCGCGTCACGGTACATACCCCGATTTGTTTCTCGCACAATCCTGTGATATCACCACAGACGGACGGGCCATTCCGAACCCTGATTCACGCGGCATTTTCATCAGGGGGAGCGAAGTGGCCACGATCGCGTTGTGGAACGGTGCACAGGAGTGGGTACACGATGGCCAATCGACTACACGGTCTATGGAAGGAGGTGCGAGCCATGATGAAAAGTGACGCGCACTATACGGCTGCACTGTCGTTCACTGGTGCCTGGAAGCCGCCGTCAGCAGTGGCGCAGCTTCCTGCCATTCCGCTCAAGGTCAGCTGCGCGGAGATGGGGATCGATCCCACCAAGGTGACTTCCGAACCGCTCTTCAAAGCGGCGAAGGTGGTCAGCAGCTTCAGCCTCGCGGTCGCAACCACGGACTAGATGTCACATCCACCACAAACCACGGGAAGCCTCGCGCTCCCCGTGGTTTTTTTTTGGCTTCAAGGCAGGCTTGTGATGTTCCAGATGCCAACGCATGCCGTTGCCAGCTAACTCGCTTCGCAGACAACTTACGTCGCTTTGAGGCCTTCGCAGCGTCGGCGCGGACTTTGAGTGCTGTGCAGATCGGACATGTAGATGCGTATTTCCACCGAACTATGCATTCCCAAAACGACGGACCATTTCAGGCAAGAGAACTGACAAGCTCCGCCAGCCATCTGATCGCAGGGACGTTCTCTGTCGGACGTTATCAATGGCTTGCCGTCGGGGCGGCCACCATCCGTGGTGTAGTGCCGCTCGAAGGTGGCGCAAATCTTCGGGCGCCGTCAATTCATGGGCTACCATGAGTCCACCCAGGGCCAGGATGTTTCCATGTGCGATTGCGCCACATTCACCGATCTCACTTCCTTGCTGAGGCCTTTGCCAACCACCACGACGCCCGCTGACCTCTATCATGGTGGGTGTTTTCCTCACGGGGCATCGCTTGATTCCTTCCGTTGTGGCATGTGGTGCAGCGATACCCACCAAGGCGCTGAGCAATATGCACGATGGGGCAAGCAACCCGGCCTGCAGACGGGCGTGATCCATGTGCAGATCACCAAGCCCGTGGTGTTCCTGCTTCTGCCGCAATACCCGCTCACATTCTTGAAACGGCGCTACGGCATAAATTTTCCGAACCACGCCATCATCAATCGGGATCTCTGCTGCACCCTGACGAAACTGGGTGCATCGGGATTGGCCGATCCCTCATCGCAGGAATGGTTCCTGTGCCACGCCGACCAATTCGCCATCTTGGCGAACCACACGATGATTTAGCGGCCAGCGGCGCCCTCCTTGATGCGTTCTATGGCCGCCGAGGTCTAAGGCGTTGGAAAAGGGTGGCTTCCAGATCCCGATCATCCAGCACGGGGTGAAAGGCCAAGTGGTCAGTAGATTGCCGGAACTGGGGAGCGCTGGTCAGCGTGGCTGGCGACACTGGTCAGATTCGGTGGCGAGGCTGGTCTGGTCGCCGAGGATCCCGCCTCCGAACGTCGTGAGGTTGCATACGGGTGTGGCTATCGTGGTGGCCGCGCTCGGCCCGTTCTAATGAGTTCCTGGGCCTTACGGATCGCTCCTGACAGGGACTCGTGGGTAATGACCACGTCGCGGGCCGGCAGCTGCAGTTCGAACGGTCCGTCTTCGCATCTCGCGATGTCCGCATCTTCCGACACGACGAAGGCGATGGCATCTACCAGCTCGTCGCCTTCTGCACAGAGGTAGAGCCAGTCGCCTAGAAGATGCTCCGTTCGTTGGCGCCGGTCGCACCAATCTGCCAATGCCGGTATTGCCACCAGAAGTCGTTCCTTGATCTGCGCGACGACGTCCGTAGTTGACTCGTAGTCGAGCTCCTCCATGGCGCGCTCGTATGCCTTCTCGTCGTCCACATCCTGCACTCCCGCCAGAAAGGCGGTCTCGAGGTCAAACCAGATGCCAAATGCACCAAGCATCTGGCTTTGCAGGGGGCGCCCGTCAGCGTCAGTAAGCATCCAGCTACAACCCAAGTCCCGTGCGCGCGCGCAGACGGCCTCCATCTCCGCCGTTCCGGCTGACGTAGCGGCGGCTAGGCTCTCGCAGGCCTGACAAAGGTCGCGAGCCTCCTGAAGTAGGCTGTCCGGTTCGACCATCGCGATGACCCTCCCGTGGTGATGTCATTCCGTGGAACGCCGCGGCGGCCATGACAGGGTACCGCGGGGGCCAGGCGCAGCACAGATTGCTGCCGTTGATGGCTAGCCGGTCGATTTTGCGCGGCATCGTGGAACGTGAGGGCCAGCGTAGCGCCACTCGCGTCGGTCGCTCCGTGAGGGCGAAATGACCACCGATTTACTTGAGGAGATCGCCATGGCTACTATCGACGAAGCTCTTGGCGCAAACACGCCGAGGACCGGCCCGCGGTGGGCGAGGTAGGTCGAACATACCGCCCCGGTCACCGCTCATTCCGTGCCCGCTCGTTAGGCTGCACGTAGCCGCTGCGCGCCCGCTGGCCACGCAGCGCCCGGCCGATGTCCACAGCCTGGCCAATGTCCCCAGCCTGGGCTACGTCGAGGGCGTCGCGCAACAGCCACTCGTTTTCGTGGTCGCTGTCGACGAGTAGCAGAGCCTGCTTGCCGGCGAAGTGCAGCGTCTTAGGCAATCAGAATCCGTATGGCGACGCTTCCCAGTCTTTCAGCACACGGTAGTCGTGTTCCGGAAGCACGATCGTGCCCGCTTCCGCCGCGCGAATGACGCGTTCAATGGCATCGCCTTTCACGCGATTGCCGTGCAGGGCATAGAAGAACCATCCGAAGGTCACACCAACGCGGCGATCGAGCTTCTGCAGGCGACCGTAGAACTCGTAGTCGCTGCCCTTGCTCGCGTCGACCTTGGCCAGCGGCCGATTGAAGGCCCACTGCGGAATCAGGGTGAGCGTGCGTTCACCCTTGGCATCCGTCCAGTCGGTCAGATCCAATATCCAGTGATTGCACAGGCGCGCGGTACCTGCGCTGGACCGCTGCCAGTCCGAAAAGTAGCGGCGATGCTTGGCAGGGAAGGCATCCCACCCTGGGAAGACCTCATCTGCAGTCTGAATGGACTCGCGGCCCGGTTCCTCGGAATTGGTCACCCGGTAGTGTCGCTCCCGGAACGCCTCTCGGCGAACCTGCTCCAGCGCATCGGCCACGTCGAGCCAGGCCTTCACATCAATGAAGCGCCGCAGCCGGTACGCGTCGGGGCGCACGGCAACTATCTGCTCCGCCGGCAGCATCGGGCCGTCGTCCCTCAAGAGGTCGCGTAGAACAAGCGGTTCTCGCCACGGCCGCGGCTCGAATAATTCGCGCTCGAGGATTTCATGCTCCAACGCCACCTCCCCTTGGATAAAGCCGGCCGGATCGCCCGCGTGATCGCCGGCGACCAGGTACAGGTCAGTGATCTCGCATTTCGTGATCCGGTAGCCGGCGTCCTTCAGTCGCAGCCAGGTGGTGTGCGCGTTGCCGCCGTCGGATGCGACCTCGGCGGCAAGCCACACGTCGCGGTCATCAGCCACCAGCGTCCCATCGGGCCGATAAACCTTGCGTCGCTGCAGCCACCGATCGCCGCGCCACGTGGCCACGCGAGCGCCGTCGAGGTCAGGCACGTTTGCCAGACTGGCCAGCAGCGCCGCATGGTCACGCCGGGGCCGACTGGCGGCGACGGCCTCGGCGAGGCCGGGCCAGCGTCGGAGGTAGGAAGGGGTCGGGGCATCCATGGGTTTCGCGCGTCTCTGAGCAGCCGTCACGTCGACCGTAGCACGGAGTCGACGACGTACAAGAAGCGCCGCCGACCGGTCACGGAGCAGCTGCCGGGACTCAAGCCGACTTTGGCGCCTTCTTGGCGGTGCGTTTGGCCGTGCGTTTGGCCGGTGCCTTCTTGGACGCGACCGCTCGACTGGGCGCAGCCGATGGGCCGATTCGAAGCGACGCTTCCGTCGTGCCTGCCTTCTTCAGGGCCGCCAGGAACCACGCCGGCTTTTTGCCGTGACCCGTCCACGTCTGGGCGGGGTTCGCCGGATTGCGGTACTTGGCGACGCCGGCACCGGCGCGCTTGCCGGGCTTGCCGCCGCGGCCGGGATAGACGTCGGCGAGCTGCAGTCCTGCCGATTGAAGGAGCCCGTCGATCTTCGACCGAACTGACGCAATCTGCTCGGCCTGCGCTGCCGCCATGCGGGCCTGCGCGTCGCGGATCAGAGTTTCCAGTTCCTTCGGCGACATGCCGTCGAGTTTCAGTGCCATGGGTCATCCTCAATCAGGTTTTTCGAAATGAATGGGGCGCGCTATGTCTGCCGAGCCCGGTCGAGTATAGGAAGTTCACAGTCGCCGGGCGACCAATACCGCGACGGCGCGGTCAGTCCACGATTGAAATGATTTCAAGCCAGTGCCATGATCCGCGTCAGCAGCGCGAAGCGCTGGCCCCCGCCGGGCAGGCTCGATCCGACCTCGACAGCACACATAGCAGCTGAGCATTTTCCCCCTTTGCTCCTTGCGGCTGCCTGTGCTTAAACGGATCGCACGCCATAGCCGCCGGGATTCACCCATGTCCTTTCAAGACATCGCCAAATGTGTTCGGGTCGCTGCTGCGTCGGCCGGCATTCACCTGACCATGAGCCGCATGAACGACGCCATCGCCTTGGCGTGCTACGGCAAGAAGTATGCGGCCGTGGTCGCTGCCGAGAAGGCCGGCAAACTGTCCGGCATCCCGACACCTCCTCCCAACATTGCCTCTGTGGCGCGCCAGTATCGCGTCGATGAGCATGTCTTTGGGTTGTCGCTGCGTGAAGGCATTGAGGGCCGGGCACATGCCGCGACCACGCCCGTCGAGGATGCCATGGCATGGCTCTTGTCCCGCCATCGTGAAGAACTCCATCGGCTCGAGCAACACGAACTCCTGGAAGTTGCTGACCCCACGCTCGTTCAACGCGTTCTTTCGGAAGCCGGTTTCCAGACGATGGCGCTCATCGGTTTTGCAGAGTGGGTGATCGCCGAGGGGACGGTGCTGCAGAATGGTCGCCACGAGAAAGTTGCCGATCTGCTGCTGCATTCGACGAGCCGCCCTGCCTGGAATGCCAGACAACGGGCCTACCTCACAGCGGTGGCGGCAACGCCGCTTCGGCTCTACATGGTCGAGTCCGTGATCGCGGGCTACCAGCTGACGCTACGCCCGGTCGGGGTGCCGGGGGCTGCGTTGCTGCTGGTGTCGGAACGGGCCGGAAGTCAACCCAATCTGGTGGGCTCGTTTCTTGGCGCGCGCGTGATCGCCCATGGTGAGCAGTTGGAACTGGCGGGCGGCATTTTTCCTTTCAACCCACTGGCTGGTATGCGCGTGTCCGAAGAGCTGCGACAGTCCGTCAGCGACGGTGCGATTAGCCGAACCATTCGGTCAGGATGGTTCCAGCAATTTGACCAGCCAATGCCGAAGGTCGTTCTGGCCGGGAGTGGTGAACCGCTTTGGCTCATCACGGACACGTACCGCTGCCCGGCGGTGGACGTGTTGGCCGATCGGCTGGCCAGCGATCCGCAAGTGGAAGGGGGTAGTGACATGGGATGGTCACTGATGGTCCCCGGAGAGGACGGCCGCACCCGATCCGTTTGCTCGATCAACCTCGATGAAGAGGCGCCCGAAAAAGTTACCGTCTTCTACCAGAGCGAAGGTCGCGCCTCGAGGTATCGGCCTTGGTTTGAATCGCTTGTCGGCGCGGCGGTGACGTTTGTGGAACGTGAATCGCTGGACCCGTACGAGGCGGCCAAGGTTCCAGCCCTCGCTGCAGCGGCCCAACACGCCCCGCGCCCTCCGAAGGAGGCTGCCGGTGCGATCGCGGCCGCTATGTATCATCACTTGTACGAAGACTTCGCCGATCGCTCGATTCCGATGTTCGACGGGGCCACACCCCGTCAGATGCTCAAGCAACCGGGCGGCGAGGGGCGAGTGCGGGAGCTGCTGGCCCTGTACGAGGGCAACGAGCGTCAGCTGGCCCACCAGGAGCAGCGCGAGGCGTTGGATCTCGACTTCCTCTACGAGAAGCTGGGCCTCGCGCGGATCGCCGCACTGGTGATGACGCAAGGTCCGGGGATGTATCCGGAGCAGTTCGCGCCGAATGACGCGTGGATCGTATTTCGCCTGTTCGACGACCCGATGCCGGTGAAGGACGTCGCCTGTGGGGTGGCCGGCTTCGGGCTCATGGATGCGGGAAGCGCCTGCATGCTTAACTTCCACCTGCTACCCGCGGACCGGGATTTTTCCGAGATCGAGGCGCGAAGCTTCTTCCAGTCGCTGAAGGTCACAAGACCATCACGGCCGCCACGGCGACTCTATTTCGGCAGCGATGTGGGTTCCGCAGCGCTCACTGGGGAAGTGTCGCGGCTCAACATTCCCGTGGTCGTGGTGGATCCGCTGGATCTGGACGGGATCGTTGGTGCCGCCCGCGAAGGGTTCTCGGATCGGTTTGATGCGTACTTCTGACAGCGATGAACGCTTGGCGTACCCCTCGGTTGGGCGCGTCCCACAGCAGCGTGATAGTCAGCCCAGCGGCTGCAAAGTCAGGGCCGCGAACTGGCGTGGGTCGGCCGACCGAGCGAGGTACATGGCTCGCCGCCGACCTCCAGCATCATGGCATGAGGGGCATCACCTGCCGCTAGCGGCGCGCCGAGCTACCGCTCCAAGGTGGGCAGTTCGCCGTCATTTTGAAAGCGCGTCGCGATATCGAGGGCCGGAAGCTCGATCATGCGGTCGAGCAGGTTGTAACGCAGCACGCGCCCGTCCTTGACCACTGCGAGGTCGGTGAAGTCGCGCAGGCGATCGTTGGTGACCACATAACTGGTCGGGCCGTCCGCATACCGCAGGAAGGTATGATCGGCACCCCGTGCGGCCGCCGCGACGTGCACCTCGACAGCCGCACCAAAGCGCTCCTGCAGTGCACGCGGTGTGGTATCCAGTCGACGTTGCGTGGACTTGTCGAAAACCACGGCGACGCGATAGCGGGTCGCGAGTGCCGGCACCAGGGCGTCGAGCACCGCCAGGCCAAGAAAGACGCGCTTCGACCCCACGTTGCGGTAGCACAGGTTGCTGGCATCCAGCACCAGCGTGTCGATCGTGTTCGAGGCATCGGCGGTGGCGATCGCGAGGCGCTCGCGCCACTTTTCCGTCGTTCGGGCGGCGCCGTCCAATTGGGGCTGGAGACGCTCGATGACCTTGGCCGGCTGGCCGGTGCCAAACCGGGTGGTGCAGGCGCCATGAATCCGCGCGCGTGCCGCCGGCGTCGGGGCCGCGGCGAGTTGGCGCTGCAAATCCTCCACTTCGAACAGCCGGTTGCGCAAGTCGCGCTCGGCCGCTTCCGCCTCGCGTAGACCGGTGGCGATCGGGGCCAGCCGCGCCTCGGCGCTCGCGTGGTGGCGGATGGTCTGTTCGAGCTGACGTTCGGCGGCGTCACGCTCGGCGCGCGCTTGCGTGAGGCACCGCGCCGCGCCGGCGCGATCGAAGACCTGGTGCTGCGCGAGGGCGTCGAGGTCGGTGGCCAGCGCCGCGGCCTGCGCGGCATGACGGCCACGGCAGTCGTCGATCACGCCGGTCAGTCGCTGGTACTCCGCGTTCCGGTCGTGGGCGGCTTGCCGGGTCGCCCTGGCTTGTGCGCTGGCGTGGCCACCAACCCACGCCAACACCGGCGACAGCGCGAGCAGCAGGGTGGCCGTGGAGGACGGGGCGGAGTTCGGCGCCGGCAACGCGGCGCGCGCGGCTTCGGCGGTCTGGATCCGCTGCAGGAGCTGCGCCTGCGTGGCCCGGCGGTGGGCGATGGTGGCCTCGAGCGCGGCCACGTCCAGGCTGTCGAACCACGCGAGATCCGCCTTCACCTGGGCGACCTCCTTCAGGGCCGAGTCCAGGGCGGCAAAGTCGCGGGCCAGGGCGGGTCCGTGGGGGTTTTCAGAGGTCGAGGTGTTCATGGGGTGATCATGTTCAAAAGGGCGATGGGTGACGGAGGGGTTGGGGAACGGGTGGGCGGCGGCCTCATTTACCGCGCCTTGGGGTGCTTGGTGGGACTCAGGCGCGCCAGCAACCGATCCAGCCGATCACGCTCGCGTGTCACCGCCTGGTGCTCGGCGCGCAGGTTCGCCAATTCGCCCGACGCGTGGATGCGGGCCTCGGCAACCTCATCGTGCCGTTGACGCCAGGTGGCCAGCTCACGGTTCGCCGCGGTGGCGGCCTTTTCGGCGGCGAGCTTGTCGGCGGTCAAGCGCGCCAGCTGGTCGGCTTGGTCGACGCATGTCGCTTCCGCGGCGCGTTGGGCGACCAGACTGTCCTGCAGGGCGGCGTGGGTTGTGGTCAGCTCTTGCTGCAGGCCAGTCACTTCGGCCAGACGCTCCCGGGCCGCCGTGGCCTCGCGCGCCAAGTCGGCGGCCAGTGCGGCCTGTTCGTCGGCGGCCCGCTCACGCTCGGTCGCATGCGCGCGTTCGCGCTGGGTCAGCTCGGTGCGGGCGCGATCCCGTTCCTCGACGACCCGCGCATGGGTGATGCGCAGGGCGGTCAGTTCGTCGCTGGCGACGGTCAGTTGCTGTTGCAGGGACGTACGGTCGTGCTTGAGACCTTCGATCTCGACCAGCTGGCCGCGCTCGACGTTGGCCAACGAGTCGATCCGTGCGTGGGCTTCCTCGAGCGCCTGCGTCATATGGGCCAGGTGACGCTGACGCTCCGCGGTGGCACGCTCGTCCTGCGCGCGTTCGGCCTGCAGCTGGGCGCGTTCGGCGGCGACGGCGGCGCGCTCTTCCTCCAGCGCGTGCCGCGCCGGCACCAGCGCCTCCTCGGCCGCGGCCGTCGCCGCCTGACCCAGCTGCTGCCAGAGCGCGAGCAGGGCCGGATCGACGTCGGTCGTGGAGGCGCGGCGCGGCGCGAGGCGTTGCATCGCGTCAGCGAGTTTCGGATAGACCGCGTTGGGGGAGCCTCGGCCGCCGGTCGCGCTGTGGACGAGATCGAGATTGATCAGCAGGCCATAATCCAGACCGGTGCGCACGATGACGTCGACGTCATCCTGCCGCAACGCGCGCGGCATGTCCCCCCGGTGAGCCAGGTACGCCGCGCGCACGGCCGCGATCGCCTCCTCCTTGCGCCGGCGTTCCTCGACCGGCACGAAGCTGGCCCGGGGTTTGCCCATCACCGCCTCGCCGAGGCTGTCCAGATCGGTCGGGTCGACGCCGGAGAGCAGCCACGGCACGTCGAGATCCGCCTCGGTCAGCAGCAGCCAGCCGCTGGCAAATTGCAGCTGCGGGTCGGCCAGGTGAGCGTCATGGATGAAGGGGTGGCCCAGAACGCGGCCCAGGGCGAGGTGGAACACCACCCGCTCAGCGGGGGCGCCGCGCCGGCTGGGCAGATAGGTCATGGCGGTGACGTTGGCGATCCAGCTGCCGCGTTCGCCTTCCAGGGCGATCGCCCAGTGCGCGAAATCGCGCTCCGTACGCTTCGTCGAGGGCCGTAATGCCGCGCCGGCTTCGTCTTGGGCGGCGACTCTGAGGGTGCGGATCGGCTGGAACGCCGCATTGGGTCCCGTGGCGACGCAGCGACCGGTGGCCACCAGCGCCTTCAGGGCCGCAATCACCACGGTGGCGTCGGTGTCGAAAGCTTGCTCGCGGTGGGGGTCGCGGTCGCCGAGGACGGCAGAGACCGCTTCTGACCACGAGGGTGCGGGTTTGGTACGGGACATGTCGGCCGTTCCTGTCGTGCGGGTTGAATACCCGCATCCATGTGAGGCTGGGCACGCACTGTGCGCCGACGATAATCACCTGTCAAGGCTGTATGACATAAAGACTATGTATCGTCATAGCCTTGTCGAAAACGGGGCCTTTTTTGCTAGCTGATAATTACAGTTATTGGCTTTTGATGGTCTTGTAAGATGCATAAGATTGGCGCACGATGGGCGCATGGTCACGGCGCGCGGCGCACCGCGCCCAGCAACGAGGAGAACGACATGAACCCGATGGCGCATCAACCGGACCAGTGGGTGTCGATGGAGCTGATGCCCCACGCCGAACTCAGCTACCGCACGGGCGCGCTTGGAGCGCTGGCCGGGGCGCCGGCACCCCAAGGCCGTCGCGTCATGCTCCGCGTGATGTTTCGCGGGCCGGCCTTGACCGACAGCCTGATGCAGCGGTTGCGGGTCTTCGCCGATCGACTCCTGGCGCGCGGCGTACACGCGTCCGCCCGACGCGTCGTGGAAGGCACCTGGAACCGACAGACCGATCAGAGCCTCTTTTTTGTCTCGGAGGCCGACCAGCGCTTGCGCGCCGTGTCCGCCGCGGCCGCGCAGGAAGTGGCGAACGCGTGGAGTGAGCGATGGCATGCCTCGACCGCCCATCCTGACGTGATCGTCGAGTTCCTGCGCCACGATCACCGCGTGCCACTGGCAGAAACCTGGGACGAGCTGCGCGACACCCTCGATGTCGGGCTCTCGGCGCCGCCCGTCAAGGCCACAACGTCCGAACCGACGGTGGTGATCCGGACCAACCCGGCCGAGGCCCGACGGACGGCGCTGCTGGCCCAGGGTTGGCCGACGTCGACCGAAGTGGGCCAGCAAAACGGCACGCAATCCAGCAATCCCGGGCAGTGGGCCAAGGACAAGCGCGATGCCGGCCAGTTGCTCGGCGTGTGGGACAGCACCCGACGCACCTTCCGTCACCCCGCCTTCCAATTCGACGGCGACGGGCACCTGCGTGGCGACATCAAGACCTTACTGGACGCGCTGGCGAACCATCCGGACTGGACGGCCACCGCGGACGCCAACGGGTGGCGCCGCGCGTACTGGCTATACCAACCCTTCCGTTCCCTCAGCCGGGCGGCCTTGGCGAGTGCCGGCGGCGATCAGCCCACGGACCCCGCCGATCCCGAGGAAGAGCGCGCGCGCACGCCCGCGGAAGTGTTTGCGGATCATCCCGCCGCGGTCATCGCGTTGGCCGCGCAGGCCGCGGCGGCGGGCCAGCCGGACACGGATGCCGAGGGCCAGCCGCATGCCGACTAAGGTGCTCGATCGCGTCAAACTGCTGCCGCTGATCGTGCGCCGCTATTGCCGGGTCTTTGAGCCGGCGCACGGCGATGTGCTGCAGCCCAATCCGTATGCCACCGGCCGGCTGACCCTCAAGGCCCACTGTCCGGCCGGAAGCACCGCAGCCGCGTCCTGGTACATCGCCGAGACCGCGCGCTCGGCGTTCTGGGAGAGCGTCCTGCGCGACGTGGAGCCCGACGACGACGGCGGGGTCTTCCTTGATCGCCGGGTGCTGGCCAAGTATGCGTTCCAAGAGGTCGAGCTGCTGGAGGAAGGTCAGGTCCTTCGACTGGAGCCGGCGGCCCGGCGGCACGTGGTGCTGCTCGGCAATGCGCCGCTCAACACCAAATGGGACCACGAGCTGAGCACAGCCATCTACGAGACAACGCACACCATGGCCGGCCTAGCGCAGCTCCAATGCCTCGCCCATGACCCTCCGATCGCCCTGCCCGGGTTCTCCTGGCGCTCGCGGCAGGCCGACGCGGACCTGGCCTATGTCCTTTACGACCCGCCGCGCAAGCGTGCCGCATGGCGGGCGCATGGCGATCCGGTGTCGCTCGACAGCCCCGCCGGCCACCTGCTGCTGCGCACCGTACTTGAGCAGGATCAGATGGTCTGGCTCAACGACCCGGCCCGTTCGGGCGGCACCCCGCCGGTCGGCGCGATCTGACGCCCATGGCCAACGACTTGCTGGTGGTGGACAGCCTGCAGGGTCTGGTGCGCGCGGCGCCCGTCGCGCCACAGGCGATGCAAACCGTCGCGACACCGCCGTCGCTGCAGGGGATCCTGGCTCGCCTCGCCGAATGGCAGGCGGATTTTGTCGGTGGCCAATCCGCCGCCACGGTGCGCGCGGTCCGGGCCGACTGGAGCCAGTACATTGCCTGGTGCGAAGGCACCGGGCAAGCGCCATTGCCGGCGTCGATCGAACAGCTGGAGGCCTTCCTGCGCAACGCCGTCGTGCGTGGCCGCAAGCGCTCGACCATCAACCGCTACCTCTACACCGTCGGCCTCGTGCATGATGCCGCGGGCCTGGCCAACCCGGTCAAGGACGCCCGGTGGCCGGGCAAGTGGAAGAAGCTGATTCGAGAGCTCGGCACCCGTGGCGGCAACCAGCGCACCCAGGCCGGCGAGCTGGTGGCCACCGACATCGCGCGGATCGTGGCGGGTCTGGGCAACAGCCCTCGGGACCTGCGCGATGCCGCGATGCTGCAACTGGCGTCGGACACCCTGCTGCGCGAGTCCGAACTGGTTCGCGTCGAGGTCGAGCACCTGGCGTACAACGCGGTCAAAGACGCGTGGACGGTCGTGGTGCCGTTCTCCAAAACCAACCAGGCGGGTGAGGAGGAGGACTACCGCCACGTCGACGCCGACACCCGGGCGGCGATCCAGCGCTGGCAGGATGCCGCCGGCATCACCACGGGCGTGCTCTTTCGACCGATCGGCGGCCGCGTGCGCGCCGCTGTCCTCGAGGCCCGCGCGAACGGTCGACCTGACCCGGTGCTCCCGCTCGGGGCCCAGGAAGTGGCACGCATCTTTCGTCGGCGCGCCGTCGCCGCCGGACTCGCGCATGCGTTCACGATCTCGGGCCACTCCACGCGCGTCGGTAGCGCCAACGACCTCATCAACAATGGCTACACCACCGCCCAGATCCAGGACGCCGGGAACTGGAAAAGTGCTGAGATGGTGCAGCTCTACACCCGGCGCTCGCAGGCAGGCGCGAATTCGATGGCCGACTTACGCCGAAAACAGAAAGCCAAGCCGTCCGTAACACGGAATTGACCAGTGCAAGGTCTGAGTGCACTATCCAGCTGCGGATTGCCGAGTCCGCGCCGCCCGCAGTGGCGAAGCCCGATGGGTGTCGGACGTACACGTCTGTTTAGTTTTACTCCACGCCAAACCTACCACGGGTGCTTTGGCTGATTGCGGGCGTCAGTACAGGGAAGCATCCAACGGAGATTGGCATCATGACTCCCGAATACTTGAAGAAGCTTTCGCGCAATGCAAAGCGGCTGTTGAGGTACGGCCGGGATTCTAGAAATTTTCGCAGGAATGCAGCTAAGTAACTGTATTAAGCCTAGTAATAGCAGTTTCTGCGGAGCTGGTGGCTTACGCTGAACAACTCCCGGACGCTGAAGCTCGGCATTGAAAATGCCTCTTCGTCACTGTCCC
>MKTU01000044.1 GCA_001898415.1 Rhodanobacter sp. 67-28
CGATTCAGCGGACGCTGCTGCACCGGCAGGCTGCGTCGGCGGATCAGCCATGCCTGATCCGCCGCAGGCAATGCATGCGAACGGTGGGTGGCGCGGTCGAGTGCCTCGCGCGGCGACAAGCCATCCGCGCCCAGCAGGTCGGCCAGTGCCTCACGCGTCAACGGTTGCGCCCGCGCGCTGCCATCCGGCGTGTACCAGCGGCGATATTCGAGCGTGGTGGGGGAAAACAGGTCGCGTGGCGGCTTGACCGTGGCGCGCGCTTCGTCCGCATCGTCCAGTGCCGGCGCAACCGCGCGCAACCCGGCCGTCTGGGCGGCGGCGATGCGGTCGAGCAGGATTTCGGCCTTGACCAGATGGCCGTGGTAAGTCGCATGCCGGTCGCAAGCCTCGCGCGCCGGCAGGAAAAGAAAACGAAGGCGGGACCCGGGGTTGCCGATCACCGATGGCCCGAAATGGGCGAGGAAAACTGAACTGGACTTGCGCACAAACCGACCTGTTTGCCGGGGCTGATGCGAATGTCCTGCCGCGATGCCCCGGATCTGATGGACTGACCGCCCTCACCAGGCGGCCTCGCGCTCACGATGGCACACGTCGAAGGCATGAAATGTGGCACAGAGCTCATTCCGGGGTTGATCCCGTCGACACCCGATTACCGCGATTGGCGCAAAAACAGGCATCATGGGCGGCTCGCTTCCCGCGCAACCCGCGTGCGGCCCGGCCCGCAGCGCGCCGGCGATGCCCTGTTCGACCACGACCGACGCCCTCATGACCACGACCTGCCCGCCCCCTGCCGACGAAACGGACGCCGAACTGCTGGCGCAGGCGCGTGCCGCCATCCGGCTGCTGCAGACCATTGCCGACGACCGCGGGCTGCTCGAGCGGCTGCCCGTCGCGGAACGCCAACAGCTGCACCAGGCCGTGGCGCGGATGTACCACCCCGAACCGGGCGCGCGCCGGATTCGCCTCAAGGCCGCGGAGAAACAACGCCACGCCGCGCGCATCCAGGCCGAAGACACCGTGCTGAACCAGACCGGCATCCGCGCCCTGCGCCGCAAGCCGGTGTTCACCACGCCGAACGCGTTCGCGCCGGAAGGTTTCCTGCCGCACGACGTGCCGCCCGCGGCCGACGCCGCGCAGCCGCGCGAGTCGGTCGAGCCGAAGCACTGCTACGTGTGCAAGCGCAAGTACTCGACCATCCATTTCTTCTACGACCAGCTGTGCCCCGAGTGCGCCGCGTTCAACTACGCCAAGCGCAGCGAACTGGCCGACCTGCGCGGGCGCGTGGCACTGCTCACCGGCGGCCGGGTGAAGATCGGTTACCAGGCCGGCCTGAAGCTGCTGCGCGCCGGCGCCGAGCTGATCGTCACCACGCGCTTCCCGCGCGACTCGGCGGCGCGCTACGCGGCCGAGCCGGACTTCGCCGACTGGGGCCACCGCCTGCAGGTCTACGGCCTGGACCTGCGCCACACGCCCAGCGTCGAGGCGTTCTGCCAGAAACTGGTGGCAACCCGGCCGCGGCTGGACTTCATCATCAACAACGCCTGCCAGACCGTGCGCCGCCCGCCGGATTTCTACGCACACATGATGGAAGGCGAGACCGCTGCGCTGCACGAGCTGCCCGAGCACGTGCGCCGGCTGGTCGGCCATTACGAAGGCCTGCGCGGCGCGGAGATCCTGCCCGGCAGCAGCGCGCTGGCCAGTCGCGGCGCCGACCTGCCCGGGCTGAGCCGGGCCGCCGAGCTGTCGCAGCTGCCGCTGCTGCCGGAAGAACTGCTGGCGCAGAGCCACCTGTTTCCCGAGGGCCGACTGGACCAGGACCTGCAGCAGGTCGACCTGCGCCAGCGCAACTCGTGGCGGCTGCTGATGGCCGAGGTGCCGTCGGTCGAATTGCTGGAGGTGCAGTTGGTCAACGCGATCGCGCCGTTCATCATCAACGCGCGGCTGAAGCCGCTGATGCTGCGCACGCCCGAGCGCGACAAACACATCGTCAACGTGTCGGCGATGGAGGGCCAGTTCTACCGCAGCTTCAAGACCACCCGCCACCCGCACACCAACATGGCCAAGGCCGCGCTGAACATGATGACGCGCACCGCGGCCACCGATTACCACAACGACGGCATCCACATGAACAGCGTCGACACCGGCTGGGTGACCGACGAGGACCCCGCCGAACTGGCGGCGAAGAAAGTGCGCGAGGAACGCTTCCACCCGCCGCTGGACATCGTCGACGGCGCCGCACGCATCGTCGACCCGATCATCCACGGCATCAACACCGGCGAGCATGTGTGGGGCCAGTTCCTGAAGGACTACCGCCCCACCGACTGGTGAGCCACTGGTGCCGGGGCGACGACAATCCGTTTCCTTCGCGCCGGTTTCAGACGGCACTGCGTAGCCTTATCTTGCGGACAGGCGCCATCCGGCGCGATCAAGCATGAGGAGCAACGCCGTGATTGAACGCAGACCCTTCGACCGCCTGGGCGGAGCCGACCACGGCTGGCTCAACGCCAAACACCATTTCTCCTTCGCCAGCTACCACGACGCGAATCGCATGGGCTGGGGCGCGCTGCGCGTGTGGAACGACGACACCATCGCGCCGCAGACCGGCTTCCCGCCGCACCCACACGCGGACATGGAGATCATCACCTACGTGCGCGAAGGCGCGATCAGCCACCAGGACAGCCTGGGCAACGCCGGCCGCACCGAGGCCGGCGACGTGCAGGTGATGAGCGCCGGCAGCGGCATCACCCACAGCGAGTACAACCGGGAGGATGTGACCACGCGCATCTTCCAGATCTGGATCATCCCCGACGAGAACGGCCAGCCGCCGTCGTGGGGCGCGCGGCCGTTTCCCAGGGGCGATCGTTCCGGGCGCTTCGTGGCACTGGCCAGCGGCTTCAAGGACGACACCGAGGCGCTGCCGCTGCGCACCGATGCGCGCGTGCTGGGCGCCACGCTGAAGGCCGGCGAAAGCACCGAGTACCTGCTGGCCCCCGGCCGCTACGCCTACCTGGTACCTGCCACCGGCAAGGTGGACCTCAATGGCGTGCAACTGGACGCCCGCGACGGCGCCGCGATCCGCCAGGAGTCGACGCTGAAGGTCACCGCGCTGGAAGACGCCGAGCTGGTGCTGGTCGATACCGCGCCCTGAGCTTCGCGCATGCGGGCACGAGTGGCGCCCGGTGCCGACGCCCCGGCGGGCGCCGGCACGGCCAGCTCCAATTCGATCGCAAGACCCGGAGTGCCGCGGTGGCTGCCGGTCCGTAGATTTCGCCTTGAGCGATAATCCGACGGAAGGAACAGCCATGAAAACTCCCGAGAAACAGGCCGCACGTGCCGCCACCCTCGCCGACCCGCGCTGGGCCGCCGTGCAGGCACGCGACGCGCGTGCCGACGGCAGCTTCTTCTACTCGGTGCGCAGCACCGGCGTGTACTGCCGCCCCTCCTGCGCCGCGCGCGCCGCGCGGCCGGAAAACGTGGCGTTCCACGCCACCGCCGCCGACGCGGAGCGCGCCGGCTTTCGCCCGTGCAGGCGCTGCCGGCCCGACCAGCCATCGCTCGCAGAGCAGCAGGCGGCGATGGTCACCGCCGCCTGCCGACTGATCGAGCAGGCCGAGACCGTACCCACGCTCGAACAGTTGGCGCAACCGAGCGGACTCAGCCCCTTCCACTTCCACCGCGTGTTCAAGGCGGTTGCCGGGGTGACCCCGAAGCAGTACGCCACGGCGCATCGCAACCGCCGCGTGCGCAGCGGCCTGGAGCGCAGCCACACGGTGACCGAGGCGATCTTCGATGCGGGCTACAACGCCAGTAGCCGCTTCTACGAAACGGCGAACGAGGTGCTGGGCATGACGCCCTCGCGCTATCGCGCCGGCGGTGCCGACAGCGAGATCCGCTTCGCCATCGGCGCCTGCTCGCTCGGCGCGATCCTGGTGGCGCAGAGCGAACGCGGCGTGTGCGCGATCCTGCTCGGCGACGATCCGGACGCGCTGGCGCGCGACCTGCAAGACCGTTTCCCAAAGGCCAGGCTGATCGGCGGCGACCGCGACTACGAGCGCCTGGTGGCGCAGGTGGTCGGCTTTGTCGAAGCCCCTGCGCTGGGACTGGATCTGCCCTTGGACGTGCGCGGCACCGCGTTCCAGCAGCGCGTATGGCAGGCGTTGCGCGAGATCCCGGTCGGCAGCACGGCCAGCTACAGCGAGATCGCGCGGCGCATCGGCGCGCCCAAGGCTTCGCGGGCGGTGGCGCAGGCATGTGCCGGCAACATGCTGGCGGTGGCGATCCCCTGCCATCGCGTGGTGCGCAACGACGGCGACCTGTCCGGCTACCGCTGGGGCGTGCCGCGCAAACGCGCGCTGCTGGAGCGCGAGGCGCAGGCATGAACGCGCAACTGCGCCCTGCCCCCGACACCGGTGCGCGGCTGCAGGCATGCGACTGGGCCGGCATCGGCGATGAACTCGACGCGCACGGCTGCGGGATGCTGGAGGCCCTGCTGTCGCCGCAGGAGTGCGCGAAGCTGGCAAGCATGTACGCGGACGACGAACGTTTCCGCAGCCGCGTGGTGATGGGCCGCCACGGTTTCGGCCGTGGCGAATACCGCTATTTCGATTACCCCCTGCCCGAGCTGGTGGCCGGGCTGCGCGGTGCGGTCTATCCGCGGCTGGCGCCGATCGCGAACCGCTGGAACGCGTCGATGGAACTGCCCGCGCGCTACCCCGCCACGCACGCCGAGTTCATCGAACGCTGCCACGCTGCCGGCCAGCGCCGCCCCACTCCGTTGCTGCTGCAGTACGGCGCGGGCGACTACAACTGCCTGCACCAGGACCTGTACGGCGAGCACGTGTTTCCGCTGCAGCTGGCGATCCTGCTGTCGGAGCCGGGACGCGATTTCAGCGGCGGCGAGTTCGTGCTGACCGAGCAGCGCCCGCGCATGCAGTCGCGCATCGAGGTGGTGCCGCTGCGCCAGGGCGATGCGGTGCTGTTCGCGGTGCACCAGCGGCCGCTGCAAGGTACCCGCGGCAGCTACCGGGTGAACATGCGCCACGGCGTCAGCCGCGTGCGCCGCGGCCATCGCCACACGCTTGGCATCATCTTCCACGACGCCACATGATCAGCGCCGACCTGTTCGCTGCCACGCCTGCGCCTGCCCGCCGGGACGAGCCATTGTGCGAGGGCGCGATGGTGTTGCGCGGGTTTGCCCTGGCCAGCGAGGCGGTGTTGCTGCAGGCGCTCGATGCGATCACGGCGCAGGCACCGTTCCGCCACCTGGTCACACCCGGCGGCTTGCGCATGTCGGTGGCGATGACCAATGCGGGGCCGCTGGGCTGGGTCAGCGATCGTCGTGGCTACCGCTACGACCCGATCGACCCGGACAGCGGCCGGCCCTGGCCACCGATGCCGGCGGTCTTCCTGCAACTGGCCGATGCCGCGGCGGCGCACGCCGGTTTCACCGGCTTCGTGCCGGATGCCTGCCTGCTCAACCGCTACGAGGCCGGCGCCCGGTTGAGCCTGCACCAGGACCGCGATGAACGCGACCTGGGCCAGCCGATCGTGTCGGTCTCGCTGGGCATCCCGGCCGTGTTCCTGTTCGGCGGCCTGCAGCGCGCGGATCGCCCGCAACGCGTGCCGCTGGCGCACGGCGACGTGGTCGTGTGGGGCGGTCCGGCGCGGCTGCGCTATCACGGCGTGCTGCCGTTGAAGCCGAATCATCACCCGCTGCTGGGCGAGACCCGCATCAATCTCACGTTTCGTCGGGCGGGCTGACGCCGAGCCGGTGCCCGTACACCAGCTTGCCGCCGAGCCAGCCGGCCACGACCAGGCACAGGAAACCCGACACGCTCAGAGCGATCGCCAGCAGGCCCGGCGCGATGAAATGCGTGCCGTGCAGGCGCAGGCTGGCCACGTAGCAGCAGAGCGCGCCCATCACCATCAGCATGTGGCGGTTGACGTCCTTGAGCGCCGGGTTGTCTTCGGCGACCTTGGCCAGTTCGAGCAGGCCGGCCAGCATGGCGGGGATCGAGAAGCCGATCCCCGCCAGCAGCAGGATGCCGGCGAAGCGCCACGCCGGTTCGCCCCAGGCCAGGCTGGCCAGATCCGCCGCGGTGGCCAGCGACCAGCAGGCAATCGGGAAATGCACCAGGGCCGGATGCAGCGGATGGCGCATGACAGCGACTCAGGCCAGCAGCAGGCTGAGCAGGGTCAGGAAACCCGCCACCGCGACGCCGGCGTGCACCAATACCACGGCCTTCGGCGCAACCTGCTTGCGCAGATGGAACGAGGCGAGGAAGAAACCGCCCAGCGCGGCCAGTACCAGCAGGGCCAGCGCCGCGGTGAGCCGCGCCGGCGCCGCACCCTGCAGCACCACCAGGATCAACAGCACCAGGCCGCTGGCGCCCAGCAGCGCGTGCAGCAAGGAAATTGCCCACGGCGCCAGCTTGCCGCGCAGCACGCTGGAAGCCAGCACCAGGCCGCCGATGGCGGCGATCGCAAAAACCAGAATCGCATAGAGCAGCATGTCGTTCCCCCGATTGGCACGTTGATGAAGTGAGCAGCATTCGATCCGATGCGGCGGGTTGCCCAAAGGTTCCCGCGCTCGACCATGGTGCAGGTGCCCGCGCCGCCGCGGCTTGCTACCCTCGTCGGATCGTCCGGTTCGCGAGGCAGACATGACACCCACCCACGGCATCCACACCATCGACACCGGCTTCGTGCGGCCGCGGTTCGATGCGGCCTACCTCATCGTGGAGAACGGCCGCGGCGCCTTCATCGACTGCGGCACCAACTTCGCCGTGCCGCGCATGCTGGCGGCACTGGACGACGCCGGCATCGCGCCGGCGGACGTCGACTGGCTGATCCTCACCCACGTGCACCTGGACCACGCCGGCGGCGCCGGCGAGCTGATCGCGCAACTGCCGAACGCGAAGCTGGTGGTGCATCCGCGCGGAGCACGCCACATGATCGACCCCAGTGTGCTGTGGGCCGGCGCCAGCGCGGTGTACGGGGAGTCGGTGATGGAACAGACGTATGGACGCTTGCGGCCAGTGCCTGCCGAGCGCGTGGTCGAGGCGGGGGACGGCCACGTCGTCGACCTTGCCGGACGCACCCTGCGCTGCCTCGATACGCCGGGCCATGCGCGCCACCACATCGCCATCCACGACGCACGCGCCAACGTCTTTTTCACTGGCGACGTATTCGGCCTTTCCTATCGCGACTTCGACACCGCGAACGGTCCGTTCATCCTGCCCACCACCTCGCCGGTGCAGTTCGATCCGGAGGCGCTGCATGCGTCGATCGAGCGGCTGCTCGCGCTGAAACCCGAGGCGATGTACCTCACCCATTACGGCCGGGTGGAGAGCGTCGAGCGGCTGGCCGCCGACCTGCATGCGCAGATCGACGCGATGGTGGCCATCGCCCGCGCCGCGCACGGCTCGCCCGAGCGGCATGCCGTGCTGGTGGAATCGCTCACCGGGCTCTATGCCGCCCGCGCGCAGGCCCATGGCTGGCAGCAGGGACGCGACGCGCTGCGCCAGTTGCTGGGCATGGACATCGAGCTGAACGCGCAGGGGCTGGAGGTGTGGCTGGGCCGCTGAACGCCCGTCGCCAATACCTCACTTTCCATGTGCGCCCTGCCGTTCCTGCGCCAGGCGCGCCTCGAAGCGCGGCTCCGCCCCCGCGGCATAGGCGCGGCAGGCACCGGCGTCGATCAGGGCCGCGGAGTCGTGCTCGCGATCGCGTGCGGCAATCTTCTGCATGAAGCCGCTGGCTTCGGGATGCGGGGTGATCAGGATGTCGCACGGCAGCGCGGCGACGGTCGCGAAGGACCGGCGGAAAGCCGCCACGCGCGCCGGGTCGTCGCTGTAGCGGAAGCCGTCGCGGCTGAGCGCGGTGAGGCTGTCGACATAGGCCAGCGCAAGGCAGCGCCCCTGCTCGCACGAGCGCCAGGTCCAGGACGTGCTGCCAGGCGTATGGCCGGGCGTGTAGTGCGCCGTGACCGCGATCGGCCCCACCCGCACTGCCGCGCCATCGGCGACCACTTGCACCGATGCCACCGCCGGATAGCGTGTCGCCATGCCGTACTGCGGATCGTCCGGGTCGTTGCCGCCGGACCGCAGCTCCTTCGCCCCGGCCGCACTGGCCGCCACCGAGGCGCCGCTGTCACGTGCCAAACGCGCGATGCCACCGGCGTGGTCGAAGTGGGCATGCGAGTTGAGGATCAGCTTCACGTCGCGCAAGCGGAAACCGAGCGCGCGGATGTTCGCCTCGATCTGCGGCACGTTGCCTTCCAGCGTGCCGTCAATCAGCACATGGCCCTGCGGCGAGGTGATCAGGATCGCGCTCAATCCCTGCGTGCCCACGTACCAGCTGTTGCCATGAATGTGGAAGGGCTTTTGCGGCGCACTCCAGCGCGCCTCATCCGCTTGCGCGAAACCCGCCACCGTCAAGGTGACAACAAACCATAGCGCGCGGAGAGATGGATTCATGCCGGGGATTCCGTGGGGACGAGGCCGTCATGCTCGCCGACGACGCGGCGCTGGCGCGGGCGCATCGCTGGCAAATTGCGGGCGCGGCTCGCTCAGGCCAGCCGCGTACCGTTCGGCACCGGGCGTTCGACCGCGGTGAGCACCACGCCCTCGTCGGTGGGAAAGCCGGTGAGCAGGAATTGCGAGCGGAACGGGCCGATCTGCTTTTCGGGGAAGTTGATCACGCCCACGACCTGTCGGCCGAGCAGGTCGTCGGCCTGGTACAACGCGGCGATCTGCGCGCTGGTCTTCTTCTCGCCGTAGGGGCCGAAATCCACCCACACTTTCCACGCCGGCTTGCGCGCTTCGGGAAACGGTTCGACCCGGATCACCGTGCCGGCGACGACCAGCACTTTCTCGAAATCGGCCCAGCTGATTTCGGGGCAATTCGCTGCGCTCATCCTTCCAGCCTCGTCTTCAGACAATCGCGGCTCTGCTGCCACCAGTAGCTGGCTTGCGCCGCCAGATAACCGAACGGGCGGTGCGTGTTGCCCAGGCCATAGTCGGCAAAGCGTTTCCAGCCATCGTCGCCCTCGGCAATCGCCGCCGCCAGCAGTTCACCGGCCGCGCAGGTCGGGGCCAGGCCGTGGCCGCCGAACGCCTGCGCCCACCACAGGCCGTCGCCGCTGCCGCCGATCTGCGGCATCTGGTGCCGTGCGTAGCTCATCAGGCCCGACCAGGCGTGCTCGATCCGCACGCCGGCCAGTTGCGGGAACACCCGCAGCAGGTCCCGCGTCAGCAGGCGCTGCACGCCGCGCGGCGAGCGGTTGAGCACCGAGATGCGCCCACCCCACAGCAGTCGCGTATCCGGCAGCGCGCGGTAATAGTCGAACGCGAAGCGGCTGTCGTAGATCGCCGCGCGGGTGTGCAGGCACTCGTCCAGTCGATCGCCGAGCGGTTCGGTCACCATCACGTAGGTGGCGATCGGCAGGATCGCCCGGTCGATCGGCTTCTGCAGGCCGGCCAGGTAGCCGCCGCAGGCCAGCACGACCTCATCGGCCAGCAGCTCACCTCGCGCCGTGCGCAGGCGCCACTGCCGGCCTTCGCGCGCGAGGCGGCGCACGCCGCTGTGCTCGTGGATGCGCACACCCTGCCCGGCCGCCGCCGCGGCCAAGCCGATCGCGTAGTTGAGCGGGTGCAGGTGCAGCGCATCACGCTCGTACAGGCCGTCGTGATAACGCTCGCTGCGGATGCGTGCGCGCAACTCCGCTTCGGGCAACCACTGCCAGTTCACGTCGTAGTGTTCGGCCAGCAGTTGCTGGCGCCGGCGCAGCACCGCGGGGTCACGGAACCAGTTGGCCCAGATCACGCCTTCGTCGACCGCGTCGCAGGGGATGGCGTAGTCGGCGACACGTCGTCGGATGCGCCCGACCGCCGCGGTGGTCAGCTGGAACAGGGCCTGCGCGCGCGCTTCGCCCAACTGGTCGAGCAGCGCCTGCTCGCCCAGCGAATAGCCGGCGAAGACGAAACCGCCATTGCGACCGGAGGCGCCGAACCCGACCTGCTCACGTTCCAGCAGGACCACGTCGCGCACGCCGCGCTCGGCCAGGCCCAGCGCGGTGTTCAAGCCGGCAAAGCCGCCGCCGATCACGGCAACACGTGCGTGCGTGCTGCCCTGAAGCGGCTCCCAGGCCGGGTACGGCGTGGCGGTGGCGCGGTAGTAGGACGTGGGCGAGGGGGATTTCATGCTGCAGCGACAGGCGGCACCAGTGTCCGTGACCGGGCAAGCATATCCTTCATGCCAGGACGTCGTGGCAGCCGTGGTTCAAAGCTGGCCGAGAAACTCTCGCACAGTGAGCGCGAGTTTCGGGTCCTGCATCGCCATGTGCATGGTGGCGCGCACCAGGCCGGCCTTGTTGCCGCAATCGAAACGGGTGCCTTCGAAGCGGTAGGCCAGCACCTTGCCCTGCTCTTTCAGCAGCGCGTCGATCGCGTCAGTAAGCTGGATCTCGCCGCCGGCACCGGGCGTGGTCTGCTCCAGCAGCTGGAAGATGCGGCCAGGCAACACGTAGCGGCCGACCACGGCCAGGTTCGACGGTGCGTTGGCCGGCTTGGGCTTCTCGACCATGTGGCGGATCAGGGCGCTGCGATCGTCGACCGGTGTGGCATCGACGATGCCGTACTTGTCAGTGTCGGTGTGCGGCACTTCCTCCACCGCGATCACGCCGGCCTGCTGCGCCTCGGCGAGCTCCGCCATCTGCCGCAGCGCGCCCTTGCCGGCGCCGTTCCAGATCAGGTCGTCAGGCAGGATCACGCCGAACGGCTCGTCGCCGACCACCGGCTTGGCGCACAGCACGGCATGGCCCAGGCCGAGCGCCTCGGGCTGGGTCACGAAGATCGCCCGCACGTGCCGCGGCAAGGTGCCTTGCACCAGCGCCAGCAGCTCGGCCTTGCCCTTCTCGTGCAGCTTCGATTCCAGCTCGTAGGCCTTGTCGAAGTAGTCGGCGATCGCGTGCTTGTAGCGGTTGGTGACGAACACCAGGGTGTCGGCACCTGCATCCACCGCTTCGTCGACGGCGTACTGGATCAGCGGCTTGTCGAGCACCGGCAGCATTTCCTTGGCGACCACCTTGGTCGCCGGCAGGAAGCGCGTACCGAGTCCGGCTACGGGAAACACCACTTTGCGCAGGGGCTTGCTCACTCATTGATCTCCGGGTTGGCACGGCGGATCGACACCACGTTGTCAGGCTGCGCCGCTTCGCTCCAGCGGAACGAGGGCAACAGGCTGGACACGCAGCGGCGAAGTTCTTCCTCATTGAAAATGTCGGCCGCCTCGGCGGCCTTGTGCAGCAGGGCCTGCAGCAACTCCCACGACACCTCGCGATGCTGCGCCAGGAAAATCTTGGCATGCGTGGTGGCGCTGTAGTTCTCCAGCGGATGGAACAGCTCCTCGAACAGTTTCTCGCCCGCGCGCAGGCCGGTGTAGACGATCGGGATCTCGCTGCCCGGCTTCTTGCCGGCGAGGCGGATCATCTGCTCGGCCAGGTCGCGGATCTTCACCGGCTCGCCCATGTCGAGCGCGAAGATCTCGCCGCCCTTGCCAATGCTGGCGGTCTGCAGGATCAGCTGGCAGGCCTCGGGAATGGTCATGAAGTAGCGCGAGATTTCCGGGTGCGTCACGGTGACCGGGCCGCCGTCGCGGATCTGCCGGCGGAACAGCGGCACCACCGAGCCGGCCGAATCCAGCACGTTGCCGAAACGCACGGTCATGAAGCGGGTATCGGTCTGCGCGTCGAGGTTCTGGCAGTAGATTTCCGCCACGCGCTTGCAGGCACCCATCACGCTGGTGGGGTTGACCGCCTTGTCGGTGGAGATCAGCACGAAACACGCCACCCCGACCGAACAGGCCGCGTCGGCCACCGTGCGGGTACCCAGCGCGTTGTTGCAGAACGCGGCGCGCAGCTGGCCTTGCAGCATCGGCACGTGCTTGTACGCCGCGGCGTGGAATACCACCTGCGGCTGCGCCTCCGCAAACACCTTGCGCATCGCCACCTGGTCGCAGCAATTGGCCAGGATGCCGTCGAGGATCAGCTCCGGGAAATGGTTGCGCAGCTCCTGGGTGATCCGGTAGAGGTTGTACTCGCTCACCTCCACCACGGTCAGCGCCTGTGCACCGAGCCGCGCCACCTGCCGGCACAGTTCCGAGCCGATCGAACCACCACCACCGGTGATCAGCACGCGCCGCCCGCTCAGGGTCTCGCGGATCGCGGTCCAGTCCAGTTCCACCGTGTCGCGGCCGAGCAAATCCTCGATCGCCACCTCCTTGATCTGGTTCAGCTGGGCACGGCCCGCCACGATGTCCTCGATGCGCGGCACCGTGCGGTAGGGCAGATCGGTGCTGTCGCACAGGGCCACCACGCGCCGCATCTCGGCCGTCGTGGCCCCGGGCATGGCGATCAGCAGCATGTCGGCGGCCGCGCTGCGCACCAGCTCGGGCAGCTCGTCGAGCCGGCCCAGCACCGGGCGACCGTTGATGCTGGCGCCACGCAGGCTGGGCGTGTCGTCGACAAAGCCGACCACCGCATAGCGGTTGTCGCGGCGAAGATCGCGCGACAGCACTTCGCCGGCGCGGTCGGCGCCCACGATCAGCACCCGTTTGGCGTCGCTCCCCTTGAACAGATCGGCGCGGCTGTCCTTCCAGTAGCGATAGGCCAGCCGGGGACCGCCCAGCAACACGGCGAGCAGCCCCGGATACAACACGAACACCGAGCGCGGTACGCCCAGCAGGCGGTCATACAGAAACAGGCACAGTCCGATCGCCAGCGTGCCGATGACCGCGGCACGCACGATGTTCACCAGATCCGGCAGGCTGGCGAAGCGCCAGACGCTCTTGTACAGCCCGGTCCAGCGGAAGATCAGCCCCTGCACCAGCAGCACAATCGGGAACTCGAGCAGCTGGAAACCGAACACCTCGTCCGGGCGCAGCGTGTAGCGCAGCCACTTGGCGATCCACCAGGTCAGCGCCGCCATCAGCAGATCGTGGACGACGACCGCTACCCGCGGGTGAATGAAGCCGACAAGCTTACGCAGTGACATGGAGGCCCTTGCTCGGGTGGCGCCGCACCAGGCGACGTTTCAGATACAACCACATGATCGCTGCCCCTGCATAAACGACCATGGTAATCGCCAAGGCGGCGTGCAGATGACTCCAGGCCAACCAGGTCATCGGGGCCGCTACCAGCAGGTTCCAGCCAAGGTAGGCCGCATCCACCGATGCATGGCTGCCGGCGCGGCGCGCCAGCCATTGATACAGGTGTTCACGGTGGGCGCTGTACCAGCGACGCCCCCGCCACATCCGCGTCAACAGGGTCAGGCTGGCATCCACCACGAACGCCGACGACAGGATCAACGCCGGCCACAGCCACGCCGGATTCGCCCGCCACAGCATCGCACTGAATGCGAACACCAGCAGGCCCACGCTGCCGCTGCCCACGTCCCCCAGGAAGATCCGCGCCGGCGGCCAGTTGAACCACCCGAACGCCAGCGCCGACGCCGCCAGACAGGCCGCGGCCAGCGCCAGCGCAGGCAGGTTCGCTGCCCACGCCAGCACGGCCAGGCCGCCGCCCACGAAAGCCGCCTGCTGCGCCAGCAAACCGTCGATGCCATCCATGAAGTTGTGCAGGTTGATGCTCCACGCGCCGCCGACCAGCAACAACGGCAACCACCACCAGGCCGGCGACCAGGCCTGCAGCCCGACGCACAGCAAGGCGCAGGCAACCAATTGCACGGCCAGTCGCGGCCAGGCCGGAAGCGGATGATGGTCGTCCCACCAGCCCGCCAGCGCCACCAGCAGCAAGGCCACGCAGGACAACCCGAGCAGCCCGGGCGCGGGAACCGCCGCGTGCAGGCTCCAGGCGACGCCGGGCAGGCACACCAGCATGGCGACGACGATGCCGATGCCGCCGCCGCGCGGGGTCGGCACCTGATGCGAGCGGCGTTGTCCGGGCAGGTCGAGCATGCCGCGCCGATGCGCGTAACCGACCGCGGCGCGTACCAGCAGTGCGGTAACCAGGAAGGCTGCCAGCAACCATCCGATGGTCATCAGCATGGCCATGTCACTCGCCGGCCACCCCGTGGATCGGCCGGATCGTGCTCCAGCTCTTGCAACTGGGGCACTGCCAGTGGTGCGCCTTGGCCCCGAACCCGCAACGGTTGCAGCGGTACATCGCCTGCCCTTCGAGCAGCTTGCGGGTGAGATCGCGCAGGATCAGGAAATTCTCGCGCGCCTCGCCTTCGATCTTGTCCATCGTGGCGTCGAGCAGGGTCATCAGCCCGCGCACCGACGGCCGCTGGCGCAACTGCGCGGTGAGAAAGTCGACCGCCACGCGCTCGCCGTCGCGCTGGCGATACAGGTTGGTCAGCGCCAGGATCGGCGAAACGCCGTGATAGCGCGCCATCAGGGTGCGCAGGAAGGTCTCGGCGCGGTCCATCTGCCGCACGCGGGCATAGCTGTTGAGCAGCGGCGGCAGGATGTCGGGAGTGAAGGCGCTGTCGGCCCTGATCGCCGCCTCCAGCGCGTCGATGGCCTCGGCATGCTGCCCGTCCTCGGCATGCAGGCGTCCGGTGAGCATGAAGGCGCGCACGCAATCGGGCTGGCATTCGAATGCCTGGCGCAGGTATTCCCGCGCCTCGGCACGGGCGCCATGCTGACGCGCGCGCTCGGCGAGCTCGCAGTAGAACTGGGCGATCATCGGCGCCTCGTCGTCGCCGGTCATCACCTCCAGCCGCCGCGCGTGCTCGATCGCCTTGTGCCAGTCGCGCTCGTGCTGGTAGATCGAGATCAGATGGCGCAGCGCCGAGGGCGCGTGCGAGTTCATCGCCACCAGGTCGGCGAACAAGGCCTCGGCACGATCGAGCAGGCCCGAACGCATGTAGTCCTCGCCGAGCTCCAGCAGGGCCACGGTCTTCATTGCGTCGGACAGGCCCGGTCGCGAGACCAGGTGCTGGTGCAGCCGGATCGCCCGATCCACCTCGCCGCGACGCCGAAACAGGTTGCCCAGGGCGAGGTGCGTCTCCACCGTGTCGCGGTTGTATTCGGCGAGTTTCAGGAAGACTTCGATGGCCTTGTCCTGCTCCTCGTTGAGCAGGTAGTTCAGGCCGCGGAAATAATCCGACGACAAGGTGCTGACGTCGACGCCAGCCCGCCGCGCAACCACCAGGCGCGAAGCCCACCAACCCAGCACGAAGGCGACAGGGAGCAGTGCGGCCAGCACATACAGGGGATTCATGGCTTGGCCGGCGGCTTCCTGTCCGCGCCCGTAGTGCGTCGCGAACGCCGTGGCCGCACACCGAGCCACGCGGTCACCCCGCCCAGCAACCAGCCCACCACCAGGGCGCCCAGCAACGCGGCTCCCTTGGGCAACTGCAGTTGGGCAAAGCCGAAGTCGTAGCCGACCATTTCTGCATTCAGCGCGCCAAGCACGATGCCGGCGGCGACGAAAATGGCCAGAATGATGAGGGCAAGCAATCGCATGCTCGAACTTTACCCGATTGGCGCAGTCGGGCACAGGCGCTGCCGCCGCCAGCCGTCCTGCAGGCAAAAAGAAGGCAGGACCGGCTCGCGCCGCCTGCCTCGCATTCTCCGGTCGATGGACTCAACCGGCACTGTTCTCCAGGTCAAGATTGACGCGCTCGCGCAATTCCTTGCCCGGCTTGAAATGGGGAACGTGCTTGCCTGGCAGGGCCACGGCTTCGCCGGTCTTGGGGTTGCGCCCCATCCGCGGCGGCCGGTAGTGCAACGCAAAGCTGCCGAAGCCGCGCACCTCGATGCGTTCGCCCTGGGCCAGCGCCAGGCTCATCTGTTCGATGACGCTCTTGACGGCCATCTCGACGTCGGCGAACGCGAGGTGGGTCTGGCGCCTGGCCAGCGCTTCGATCAATTCGGATTTGGTCATGGGCCCCAATGTCCGTGACGTGAAACAGCGGGGCGGCGACGTGCCGCCCCGCGTCGTGCCTGCAACGAGAGATCAGTCGGCCTTGTTGAACTGTTCCTTCAACAACGCGCCGAGCTTGGTCGTGCCACTGGCGGCCGAAGAGTAGTCGACCGCGGCTTCGGGGGCGTCTTCCTCGTCCTTGGCGCGAATCGAGAGCGCCAGCTGGCGACCCTTGCGATCCATGCCGGTGAACTTGGCCTCGACCTTGTCGCCCACCTTCAGGTGCTGGGTAGCGTCGTCGATGCGCTCCTTGGCTATGTCGTTGGCGCGCAGGTAACCCTCCACGCCCTCGCCCAGGTCGATCACGGCACCCTTGGCGTCGACTTCCTTGACCGTGCCGTTGACGATCGTGCCACGCGGGTTGGCCGCCATGAACTGGCCGAACGGATCCTGCTCCATCTGCTTGATCCCGAGGCTGATGCGCTCGCGCTCCGGGTCGACGGCCAGCACCACCGCCTCGATCTCCTCGCCCTTCTTGAAGTCGCGCACGAGGTCTTCGCCGGACACCTGCCACGAGATGTCGGACAGGTGCACCAGGCCGTCGATGCCGCCTTCCAGGCCGATGAACACGCCGAAATCGGTGATCGACTTGATCTGGCCCGACACCTTGTCGCCCTTCTTGTGCATGGCGGCGAAGGCTTCCCACGGGTTCGAGCGGGTCTGCTTGATACCCAGCGAAATGCGGCGACGCTCTTCATCCACGTCCAGCACGGTCACTTCGGTCTCGTCGCCGACCTGCACCACCTTGGCCGGGTTGACGTTCTTGTTGGTCCAGTCCATCTCGGACACGTGCACCAGGCCTTCCACGCCCGGCTCGATCTCGACGAAGCAGCCGTAATCGGTGACGTTGGAGACCTTGCCGAAGATGCGGCTGCCGACCGGATAGCGACGCGAGATGTTCACCCACGGGTCGTCGCCCAGCTGCTTCAGGCCCAGCGACACGCGGTTGCGCTCCTTGTCGTACTTCAGCACGCGCACGTCGAGCTCGTCGCCGACGTTGACCACCTCGGACGGATGGCGCACGCGCTTCCACGCCATGTCGGTGATGTGCAGCAGGCCGTCGATGCCGCCCAGGTCCACGAACGCGCCGTAATCGGTGAGGTTCTTCACCACGCCCTTGACGACGGCGCCTTCCACCAGGCGTTCCAGCAGCTTCTCGCGCTCCTCGGAGAACTCGGTCTCGACGACGGCGCGGCGGCTGACCACCACGTTGTTGCGCTTGCGATCCAGCTTGATGATCTTGAACTCGAGTTCCTTGCCCTCGAGGTAGGTCGGCTCGCGCACCGGGCGCACGTCGACCAGCGAACCGGGCAGGAACGCGCGGACATCCTTGATGTCGACGGTGAAACCGCCCTTGACCTTGCCGGAAATCATGCCGACGATGGTCTCTTCCTTGTCGAACGCCTGCTCCAGGTCGTCCCACACCATCGAGCGCTTGGCCTTCTCGCGCGACAGCTTGGTCTCGCCGAAACCGTCTTCCAGGGCTTCGAGGGCTACCTTCACCTCGTCGCCAACCTGCACCTCCAGCACACCTTCCTCGTTCTTGAACTGCTCGATCGGGACGATGCCTTCGCTCTTCAGGCCTGCATTGATCACGACGACGTCGTTGCGGATTTCCACGACGATGCCGGTGACGATGGCGCCGGGCTTCAGCTTGGAGATGGCCTGCTGGCTCTGTTCAAACAGTTCGGCAAAACTTTCAGTCATGTTGATTCCATAGTGGGAAAAGACCTTGGGTCCGCTGCGCTGGGTTGGTTGTTGCGCACGAACTTCCCGGTCCACCGGTTGGGGGTGGCCGCGACGGCCCTGCGGGGCCGAACGTTGTCACCGTGGTTCAAAACCCCCTGCCGCGGCAGGGGCACAAAAGCCGCCGCGCAATCCGCTCAGGACTGCACGACGGCAAGTACTTTCGCCACGACCTCGTCGATGGCCATGCCGGTGGTGTCCACCAGCACCGCATCATCGGCGGGCTTGAGTGGCGCGACCGCACGCGATGCATCGCGGCTGTCACGCGCCTCAATTTCGCGCTGAAGGCCGGCAAGTGTAACGCTGAGCCCCTTTTCCTTCAACTGCTTATAGCGTCTTTTCGCCCGCTCGGCGGCGCTCGCGGTGAGGAAAACCTTGAACGCGGCATCCGGGAAGATCACCGTGCCCATGTCGCGCCCGTCCGCCACTAGCCCGGGCGCCTTGCGAAAGCCCAACTGCAGCGCCACCAGGGCCTCGCGCACGCTGGGCATGGAGGCGATCGCCGACGCCGCGGCACCGGCCGTTTCCGTGCGCAACTCGTCGGTGGCATCGTGACCGTTGACGATCACCCGCGCCCCGCCTCCCGTCTCGGCGGCGCGAAACTGGATCTTCGTCGTCTGGGCGCAGCGGGCCATCGCATCGGCATCGGACAGGTCCAGCCCGGCCATGCCGGCGGCGTAGCCCACCGCGCGATACAACGCCCCGGAATCCAGCAGGCGCCAGCCCAGCCGCTCTGCCACCAGCGCACTGATCGTGCCCTTGCCCGACCCGGACGGCCCGTCGATGGCAAGCACGGGAACGGCGGCGGCATGGCTCATCGAAGCATCCTGGCGGCGTGGAGAGCGCGCAGTCTAACGCGTTGACCCACTTCCGAACGCGTGCTATCCATCCCGTTTCCCGCCCGCCGCAGGTCCATTGCCCCATGAACGATCTGCGTCGAGAGTTCGAGCAAGCTGCCGAAGATGTCAAAGGCCTGGCCAAACGGCCGGACAACGACACCCTGCTCAAGCTCTACGCCCTGTACAAGCAGGGCACCGAGGGCGACCTCAAGCGGACCCAGCCGGGCTTTTTCGATTTCGTGGGCACTGCCAAGCACGAAGCCTGGGCGCAGTTGAACGGCGTTCCTGTCGAGGAAGCCATGCGCCGCTACATCGCGCTGGTGCAGCAACTGCTGGCCTGACAGCTCCGTCTCCCGCCCCGCTTGCTTTTGCAGGCCCATTGCCGGCACATTCATACGATCGTTTGAAGCCGCGTGGATCGCATGAACTATCCCAAGCTGTTCGCCCCGCTGGATCTGGGCCACGTCACTTTGCCCAACCGCATCCTGATGGGTTCGATGCACACCGGGCTGGAAGATCGCGCCCGCGACTACGACAAACTGGCCGCCTATTTCGCCGAACGCGCCCGCGGCGGCGTGGGACTGATGGTCACCGGCGGCATCTCGCCCAGCATCGAGGGCTGGCTGAAGCCCTTCGGCGGTCGGCTCACGATGCCCTGGCACAAGCCGCGCCACCGCAAGCTCACCGCCGCCGTCCATGCCGAAGGCGGCCGAATCTGCATGCAGATCCTGCACGCCGGGCGCTACGGCTATCACCCGCTGTCCGTGGCGCCGTCGCGGATCAAGTCGCCGATCACGCCCTTCACGCCGCGCGCGCTGTCGCCACGCGGCGTCGAGCGCACCATCGGCGACTTCGTCCGCTGCGCGCAACTGGCCCGGGAAGCGGGCTACGACGGCGTCGAGGTGATGGGATCGGAGGGTTACCTGATCAACGAATTCATCGCCGCGCGCACCAACCGGCGCGACGATGCATGGGGCGGCGATGCGCAGCGACGCATGCGCTTTCCGGTGGAGGTCGTGCGGCGCACACGCGAGGCCGTCGGCCGCGACTTCATCATCATCTATCGCCTGTCGATGCTGGACCTGGTCGACGACGGCCAGAACTGGGACGAGATCGCGGCCCTGGCCAAGGCCGTCGAGACCGCCGGCGCCAGCATCATCAACACCGGCATCGGCTGGCATGAGGCGCGCGTGCCGACCATCGTCACCAGCGTGCCCCGCGCCGGTTTCGCCTGGGTCACGCGCCGTCTGATGGGCGAGGTCTCGATCCCGCTGGTGGCCACCAATCGCATCAACATGCCGGAGGTGGCCGAACGCATCCTTGCCGATGGCGACGCCGACATGGTCTCGATGGCGCGCCCGCTGCTGGCCGACCCGGCGTGGGTGAACAAGGCCAGGGCCGGCCGCAGCGAGCGCATCAACACCTGCATCGCGTGCAACCAGGCCTGTCTGGACCACGTGTTCCAGAACAAGCGCGCCAGCTGTCTGGTCAACCCGCGCGCCTGCCACGAAACAGAGTTGAAGATCGAGCCGACCCGTGTGCCCAAGCGCATCGCGGTGATCGGCGCCGGCCCCGCCGGCATGGCTTGCGCCAGCACGCTGGGCGAGCGCGGCCACCGGGTGACCCTGATCGACCGCGCCGACGAGATCGGCGGGCAGTTCAACGTCGCCAAGCGGATCCCGGGCAAGGAAGAGTTCCACGAAACCCTGCGCTACTTCGGCCACCAGCTGCGCGATACCGGCGTCGAGCTGCGTCTGCGCGAGAACGCCGACGTTGCCATGCTGCGCGATGGCGGCTACGACGAGGTGGTCGTTGCCACCGGCGTCACCCCGCGCCAGGTCGATTTCCCCGGCAGCGACGACCCGCGCGTGCTGGGCTATCTCGACGTGCTGGCGCGGGACCGACCCGTAGGCGCAAGAGTGGCCATCATCGGCGCTGGCGGGATCGGGTTCGACGTGGCCGAGTTTCTCGTCGAACGCGCGCCCTCGCCCACCACCGACGTCGCCCGCTGGACGCGCGAATGGGGCGTGGACATGGCGCTGCACGCTCGCAGCGGCCTGCTGGACGCGCGACCGGAGGCGCCAGCGCGACAGGTCTGGCTGCTGCAGCGCAGCGAAGGACGCCCCGGCGCCCGACTCAACAAGACCACCGGCTGGGTGCATCGCGCCACCTTGAAGGCCAAGCAGGTGACCATGCTGGGCAAGGTCGGCTACGAGCGCTTCGACGACCGCGGATTGCACATCACGCTCGACGGCAAGCCGCAGGTCCTGCCGGTCGACAACGTGGTCGTCTGCGCCGGCCAGGAGCCAGATCGTCGACTGGCCGATGCCCTCATCGCCGCGGGCATGAGCGTGCACGTGATCGGCGGGGCCGACGTGGCCGCGGAGCTCGATGCCAAACGCGCCATCGCGCAGGGCACGGCGCTGGCGGCGCGACTCTGAACGGGCCGCGACGACGCCAGCGCGGCACCGCAAAAGAAAGCGCCCCGCATGGTGCGACGCATCGACATGGGTTCAGGGGGGGAGTTGAACCAGATGTCGTATTCAGCGTCGCTGCGGGGCGAGGGCCACCGCCACTGGGGGAGGGGATAGTGGGGCGACGCGGTGATTTTATGATCGACCGAATAAAGTATCCAATATATATTTACGCTCGTTTTTATTCGACTTTGCTATATGTTTGATTTCCGCCAGTTGCGCTACTTCGTGGCCGTCGCCGAGGAGCTGAGCTTCACGCGGGCCGCCTTGCGCCTGCATCTTTCGCAGCCGCCCCTGTCGCAGCAGATCAAGTCACTGGAGCAGGATCTGGGCGTGCGCCTGCTGGAGCGGAGCAAACGCCACGTCTCGCTGACGGAACCGGGCCGGGTATTTCTCGAACAGGCCAGGCACCTCCTTGCCAAGGCAGACGAGGCGCGCAGCCAGGTCGTCGCCGCTGCCGCCGGCCACAGCGGCCACCTGCGCCTGGCCTACACCGTGTCGGCATCGTTCCACCCGGCACTGCCGCGAATCCTGCTCCGTTACGGACAAGTGGCGCCCAAGGTGGGACTGAAACTCGACGAGATGTACACCGAGCCGCAATTCGCCGCGCTGCTGGGCGGCGAGATCGACGCCGGCTTCGTCCGCGGCGAGCCGGCGCACCTGCAGGACGCGCGCAACCTGAGACTCAGCGTGATCGACCGCGAGCCGCTGTTGCTTGCCATGCCGGCGGGGCACCGGCTGGCCGGACGCAGCAGCGTCGACCTTGCCGAGGTTGCCAGTGATGCCTTCGTGTCGCAGCCACGTGCGCTCGCCGCGACGCTGTATGACCGCCTGGTGACGCTGGCGCAACACGCCGGGTTCCAGCCCGCCATCGTCCAGCACGCCCAGCAGATCAACGGCTTGCTGGCGCTGGTCGCCGCCGGATTGGGACTGGCGCTGGTGCCGTCCAGCCTGCGGACGGTGCGGCTGCCCGGTGTTGCCTATGTGCCGCTGGAGGACCCGAACGCCTTTCTGCTGCTGGCCGTGGCCTGCCGGGCCAACGACCCCTCACCGGCGCTGCAACAGTTCCTGGCCACCGTCACGGAAGTGGCTGTCGCGCCAGGCTTGTGAGCTGCCGCGAGCCTCGTTATACTTGCGAGCTTGAGTTTTTCATTTGGTGTCAGGAGCCTGCCGTGAAGGTGCTTAATTCTCTGAAGTCCGCCAAGGCGCGGCACCGCGATTGCAAGATCGTGCGTCGTCGCGGCAAGGTGTTCGTGATCTGCAAGAGCAACCCCCGTTTCAAGGCTCGCCAGCGCTGAGTCATCGCGCACGTGCCGGCAAAAAAGCCGCTCATGCGGCTTTTTTTGTGCGCGTGTGGAATCGGGCCCTCGAGGTGCTTCACGACGGCCGAAGGGGCGCTCATGCGAAAGCTGTCCTGATCCCGGGCGGACCGCAAGATGGATTCCGTGTTCGCGCGAATGACGAAAGCAGGCCGGCACGCGACCATCCCCGCCCTTGGCGTCGAGGCTGAGTCTTTCCAACCCCTCAGTCGTAGTGGACGTCGATGATTTCGTAGTGTTTGACGCCGTTGGGCGCGGTGAACTCGAAGCTGTCGCCGGCGCTCTTGCCGATCAGGGCGCGGGCGATCGGCGAGGAGACGGCAATCAGGTTCTGCTTGATGTCCGCCTCCAGGTCGCCGACGATCTGGTAGGTCACCGGGGTGCCGCTGTCCTCGTCCTCCAGGTCGACGGTCGCGCCGAAGACCACCCGCTTGCCCGCATTGAGCCGCGACACGTCGATGACTTCGGCGGTCGACAGCAGCCCTTCGAGCTGGGCGATGCGCCCCTCGGTGAAGCTCTGCAGTTCGCGCGCGGCGTGGTACTCGGCGTTCTCCTTGAGATCGCCGTGCGCCCTCGCCTCCGCGATGGCCGCGATGATGCGCGGGCGCTCGATGGATTTCAGCCGTTCCAGTTCCGCGCGCAGGCGTTCGGAACCGGTTTTGGTGATCGGGGCACGACTCATGCGCTCAGCTCCTGATGCAGTTCCTGCAGGCTGTGGACCTCACCACCGCCACGGAAATCCAGCGAGTGCACCAGCGCGCGGGCACCAGCCACCGTGGTCGAGTAGGTGACGCGGTGCTGCAGCGCCTCGCGGCGGATCGAGAAGGAATCGGCGATCGCCTGTTTCCCCTCGGTGGTGTTGACGATGTAGACGATTTCGCCGTTCTTGATCGCGTCGACGATGTGCGGCCGGCCTTCCATCACCTTGTTGATGCGCTCGCACTTTACGCCATGCGCGGTCAGGTAGCTGGCGGTGCCGGCAGTCGCCACCAGGCTGAACCCGCGCGCGATGACTTCGGCGGCCACCGGCAACAGCAGCTCCTTGTCGCCGTCACGCACCGACAGGAACACCTTGCCCAACGACGGCGGCCGGATGCCCGCGGCCTCGTGGCCACGCGCGAACGCCGCGCCGAAGCTGCGCCCGACGCCCATGACCTCGCCGGTGGAGCGCATCTCCGGTCCCAGGATGGGATCGACGTTCTGGAACTTCAGGAACGGGAAGATCGCCTCCTTCACCGAGAAGTACGACGGGATCACTTCGCGCGTCGCGTTCATGCTCTCCAGCGAACGCCCGGCCATCACGCGCGCGGCAATCTTGGCCAGCGGGACGCCGGTGGCCTTGGACACGAACGGCACCGTGCGCGAGGCGCGCGGGTTCACTTCCAGGATGTAGACCGTCTCGCCCTGGATCGCGAACTGGGTGTTCATCAGGCCGACGACCTTCAGCTCCTTCGCCATCGCGCTGACCTGGCGGCGCAGCTCGTCCTGGATATCGGCGCTCAGCGAATACGGCGGCAGCGAGCAGGACGAATCGCCCGAATGCACGCCCGCCTCCTCGATGTGCTCCATGATGCCGCCGATCAGCACGGTGCCAGCGGCATCGGCGATCACGTCCACGTCGACTTCGACCGCGTGGTCGAGGAAGCGGTCCAGCAACACCGGCGAATCGTTCGACACTTTCACCGCGTCGCGGATGTAGCGCGACAGGTCGGCGTCGTCGTGCACGACTTCCATCGCGCGGCCACCAAGCACGTAGCTCGGGCGCACCACCAGCGGGTAGCCGATCTCGCGGGCCAGCGCCAGCGCCTCGTCGGCGTTGCGCGCGGTGCGGTTCGGCGGCTGCTTCAGCCCGATCTTCTCGATCATCTGCTGGAAGCGCTCGCGATCCTCGGCCAGGTCGATCGAGTCGGGGCTGGTGCCGATGATCGGCACGCCGGCCGCTTCCAGCGCACGCGCCAGCTTCAGCGGGGTCTGCCCGCCATACTGCACGATCACGCCCTTGGGCTTTTCGAGGTGGACGATCTCCAGCACGTCTTCCAGCGTCACCGGCTCGAAATACAGCCGGTCGGAAGTGTCGTAGTCGGTCGACACGGTTTCCGGATTGCAGTTGACCATGATGGTTTCATAGCCGTCCTCGCGCAGCGCGAGCGACGCATGCACGCAGCAATAGTCGAACTCGATGCCCTGCCCGATGCGGTTCGGGCCGCCGCCGAGGACGATGATCTTGTCGCGATCGGTGGGCAGCGCCTCGCACTCTTCCTCGTAGGTCGAGTACATGTAGGCGGTGCCGGTGACAAACTCGGCGGCACAGGAATCCACCCGCTTGTACACCGGACGCACGCCCAGAGTGTGGCGCAGGTGGCGCACCGAGGCCTCGTCGGTACCAAGCAGCTCGGCGATGCGTGCGTCGGCGAAGCCGAGTCGCTTGAGTTCACGCAGACGCGGGGCGTCGAGCGCGGTAATGCCTTGCCGGGTGATCTCCGTCTCGGCCAGCACGATGTCCTCGAACGCGGCGAGGAACCAGGGATCGACCCGGCTTAGCTCGAACACCTCCTCCAGCGACAGGCCGGCGCGGAACGCATCGGCCAGGTGGAACACGCGATCGGGACGCGGCTCGCGCAGCTCCCGCTTGAGCACCGCCAGACCGTCGTCGGTGCCGATGTCCAGGCCGGTGGGATTGAGGCCGGTCTTGCCGATTTCCAGCCCGCGCAAGGCTTTCTGCAGCGACTCCTGGAAGGTACGGCCGATCGCCATCACCTCGCCGACGGATTTCATCTGCGTGGTCAGGCGCGCATCGGCCGCGGGAAACTTCTCGAAGGCGAAACGCGGGATCTTGGTGACCACGTAGTCGATCGACGGCTCGAACGAGGCCGGGGTCCGACCGCCGGTGATGTCGTTCTTCAATTCGTCCAGCGTGTAGCCCACCGCCAGCTTGGCGGCGACCTTGGCGATCGGGAAGCCGGTGGCCTTCGACGCCAGCGCCGAGGAGCGCGACACGCGCGGATTCATCTCGATCACCACCACGCGACCGTCGTCGGGGTTGATGCCGAACTGCACGTTGGAGCCGCCGGTATCCACGCCGATCTTGCGCAGCACCGCGATGGAGGCATCGCGCAGGCGCTGGTATTCCTTGTCGGTGAGCGTCTGCGCCGGCGCCACGGTGATCGAGTCGCCGGTGTGCACGCCCATCGGATCGAGGTTCTCGATGGCGCAGATGATGATGCAGTTGTCCGCGGTGTCGCGGACCACTTCCATCTCGAACTCCTTCCATCCCAGCACGGATTCGTCGATCAGCACCTCGTGGGTGGGCGACATGTCGAGGCCACGCTTGACGATGGTCTCGAACTCTTCCTTGTTGTAGGCGATGCCGCCGCCGGTGCCGCCCAGCGTGAAGCTGGGCCGGATGATCACCGGGAAACCGAGTCGGGCCTGGATCTCCACTGCATGCTCGAAGTTCTTGGCCACGTCCGACTTGGGGCTGTCCAGCCCGATCTCGGTCATCGCCCGCTTGAACAGCTCGCGGTCCTCGGCCATGCGGATCGCTTCGCGCCGGGCGCCGATCAGCTCGACGTCGTACTTCTCCAGCACGCCGTGGTCGGCAAGGTCCAGCGCGCAATTGAGCGCGGTCTGCCCACCCATCGTCGGCAGCACCGCATCCGGGCGCTCCTTGGCGATGATGCGTTCCACCGTCTGCCAGTTGATCGGCTCGATGTACACCGCGTCGGCGGTGTCCGGATCGGTCATGATCGTGGCGGGATTGGAGTTGACCAGGATGACGCGGAAGCCTTCTTCCTTCAGCGCCTTGCAGGCCTGCGCGCCGGAGTAGTCGAACTCGCAGGCCTGGCCGATCACGATCGGGCCGGCGCCGATGATAAGCACGCTCTTGATGTCATTGCGCTTGGGCATCTCAGCGAGCCTCCTGCATCAGCTTGGCGAAACGTTGGAACAGATAGCCCATGTCATGCGGTCCCGGGCTGGCCTCGGGATGGCCCTGGAAACAGAAGGCCGGGCGATCTGTCAGCGCGAAACCCTGCAGCGAACCGTCGAACAGCGAGCGGTGGGTCAGCCGCACATGGGCCGGCAGACTGGCCGGATCGACCGCGAAACCGTGGTTCTGCGAGGTGATCAGCACGCGGCCGTCGTCCAGATCCTTCACCGGATGGTTGGCGCCGTGGTGGCCGTATTTCATCTTCAGCGTGCGTCCGCCCAACGCCAGCCCCATCAGTTGATGGCCCAGGCAGATGCCGAACAGCGGAATCTTCGCGTCGAGGAAGACGCGCGTCGCCTCGATCGCGTAATCGCACGCAGCGGGATCGCCCGGGCCGTTGGAAAGGAACACGCCATGGGGCTGCATCGCCAGCACCTCCGCGGCGGGAGTCTGCGGCGGCACCACGGTAATGTCGCAACCCTGCTCGGCCAGCAGGCGCAGGATGTTGAGCTTGGTGCCGAAGTCGTAGGCCACCACCTTGAACTGCATGGCCGGCTGGTTGAACGCCGTGCGATCGAGGTCATAGCAGCCCTGATTCCATCTGTAGGGCTTGCCGGTGCCCACGACCTTGGCCAAGTCCATTCCGGCGAGGCCGGAGAAGCCGCGCGCCTTGGCCAGGGCATCTTCCGCGTCGACCTGCGCGCCCGCCACGATGCAACCGGCCAGCGCGCCCTTCTCGCGCAGTATGCGGGTCAGCCGGCGCGTGTCGATCCCGGCGATGGCCACCGTGCCGTGGTCGGCGAGGTAGTCGGGCAAGCTGCGAGTGGAGCGCCAGTTGCTGGCACGCCGCGGCACGTCGCGCACGATCAGGCCGGCGGCATGCACGAGATTCGACTCCACATCCACCTCGTTGACACCAGTGTTGCCGACGTGCGGGTAGGTCAGCGTGACGATCTGGCGCGCGTAGGAGGGATCGGTGAGGATCTCCTGATAACCGGTCATGGCGGTATTGAAGACCACTTCGCCGACCGTTTCGCCAACGGCGCCGATGGCGTGGCCATGAAAAATGCTGCCGTCTTCGAGGGCCAGCAGGGCAGGATGCGACATAACAAGGACCGCCTTTTTGATGCAGCAAAGTCCGCAAGCCGCAGTATTGCTGGCTTGTGGAGTTTGGAGGGGAAGCTTTCCGGGCGGGTCGCAATGATAGGCTGCAGGCACGTTCCTGTCCACCTTGCGGCAGCATGAATCGGCCGATGCCCGGTGCGTCGCGTATGGAGCGCGAACGGTACACTAGGCCTCATTTCAATGGAGCTGGACGTCCCATGGGTGCCGTCGTACTGCTGGACCCCGCGCGTCTCGATCGCCCGGATACCACGATCCGGCACCAGCCTTTCCCGTTCATGGTCGCCCACGGACAACTGCCCGACGAGATGCGTGCGGATCTCGATCGCGATTTCCCGCGCTATGCCAGCGCCGGATTCTTCCCCTACGAACCGGCCGATTGCGGCGCCAGCGTCAATGCGCTGATCGAGGGCCTGACCTCCCCGGAGTTCGCCCGCGCCATCGGCAAGCGCCTGGGCATCGAGGAGCTGGACCGCTATCCCACCCTGGTTACCCTGTGCCGCATGCTCAACAAGCGCCATGGCACGATCCACACCGACAGCCGGTCGAAGATCGCCACCGCCCTGCTCTACCTCAACGGCCAATGGCCTGACACCAGCGCCGGCTGCCTGCGATTCCTGCACAGCATGGACGACATCGACGCGATGGTGATGCCCGAGCTGATTCCACTGTACGGCGAGTTTGCGGTGTTCAAGCGCTGCGACAACTCCTTCCACGGCCATTTGCCGTACGAGGGCGAACGCCGCGTCATCCAGGTCGCCTGGCTCACCAGCGAGGAAGAGAAGCTGCGCAAGACCCGTCGCGGCAAGTTCTCGCGGGCGTTCAAGAAGGTTTTCGGCGGCCTCGACCGGAAGTTCGGCGCCAGCCGGGGCCGCAACGCCGCGCACCGCGATTGAGCCGGGAGCAGGCTCCGGCAGCGCCGGAGGAAATGCTTCAGGGCCGCGCGGCGATGACGTCGTCCAGCCGCCACTGACCGGCTGGCCGGCCTGCGAGCCAGTGCGCCGCATGCAGCGCGCCACGCGCGAAGATCGAGCGATCGGTGGCGCGGTGGACCAGCTCCAGCCGCTCGCCCTGACCGATCAGCATGACCTGGTGCTCGCCCACGATGTCGCCACCGCGGATCACGGCGAAACCGATGCTGCCGTCGACGCGCTCGCCGCCACGCTCGAATGCCGCCCCAGCCTCCAGCGTGGTGTGGCGTGCGGCCGCCGCCACCTCGCCAAGCGCCAGGGCGGTGCCGGATGGTGCATCGCGCTTGCGACCGTGGTGCGCTTCGACGATCTCCAGATCCCAGGCCGGCAGGGCCGACGCCGCCTCGCGCAACAGCCGCGCCAGCATCGCCACGCCGAGGCTGAAGTTGGCGGCGCGCAGGACCGCGATCTGCCGCGCGGCATCGGCCAACCGCGACGTCAGCGCGCCGTCGATGCCGGTGGTGCCGCTGACCAGTGCGATGCCGCGCTCCAGACAATGGTCGAGCGCAGCTCCCAGCGCCGCAGGCGTGCTGAAATCGACAATGACGTCGATCGGCGGCGCCTGCGTCCAGTCATGCGCGTAACGAAGTGTTCCGTTTGCCACACCGGGCACGGGCTGGCCGGCGTGGATCGACCCCGGCGCCACCACGGCATGCACCAGTTCGGCGTCGCCGTCGGCACCCAGCAAGTCGAGCAAGGCGCGGCCCATGCGGCCGGAGGCACCGTTCACGGCGAGTCGAAAGGGGCGTGTCATCGGCGCAGCATTCCTCGGGGTCAGGCGTCCATGCTAACCGCGCAGCCCGGCCGCGGGGTGGCGGCCGCAGGCCCGCTTCGCCTCAGGCGGTCACGCGGGACCAGAATTTCTTCACGCCGTCGACCCAGCCCTTGGCGCGCGGCGTGTGCTTGTCGGCGTCGCTGCCGCTGAACGTGGCCTCCAGCGACTCCAGCAGCTCGCGTTGCTGGCGCGTCAGGCGCACCGGCGTTTCCACCACCACCCGACAAATCAGGTCGCCGTGGCGGCTGCTGCGCACCGACTTGACGCCGCGGCCGCGCAGGCGGAACTGCGCGCCGGTCTGCGTCTCCGGCGGAATGCTTATCGGGACTTCGCCCTCCAGCGTCGGCACCGGCAACTGGGCGCCCAGCGCAGCCTGCGAAAAGCGGATCGGCAGTTCGCAATACAGGTCGCTGCCGTCGCGCTGGAAGATCGCATGCTCGCGCACGCGCACTTCCACGTAGAGGTCGCCGGCAGGCGTGCCGGACGGGCCGGCCTCGCCCTGCCCGCTCAGGCGAATGCGGTCACCGTTGTCGACGCCCTCGGGGATCTGCACGGACAGCGTGCGGGTCTCCTCGATGCGTCCCTCGCCGTGGCACTTGCGGCAGGGATTCTCGATTGCCTGGCCGGTGCCGCCGCAATGCGGGCAAGCCTGCTGGATCGAGAAGATGCCGTTCTGCATGCGCACCTGGCCGTGGCCATGGCAGGTCGCGCACTTGGCTACCTTGCCGTCGGCCGAACCGCTGCCGTTGCAGTGATGGCAATTGACCTGGGTGGGGATCTCGATCTGCTTGCTGACGCCGAACACGGCCTCCTCGAGGTCGAGATCCATGATGTAGCGCAGGTCCGAGCCGCGGCGCGGCCGGCCGCGGCCACCGCCATTCCTGCCGAAGATGTCGCCGAAGATGTCGCCGAAGATGTCGCCCACGTCGCCGAACCCGGCGCCGCCGCGGCCGCCCATGCCGCCTTCGAACGCCGCGTGGCCGTGCTGGTCGTACAAGGCACGCTTGCGCTCGTCGGACAGCACTTCGTAGGCCTCCTTGGCCTCCTTGAACTTGTCCTGCGCGGTCGGGTCGTCGGGGCAACGATCCGGGTGGTACTTCATGGCCAGCCGACGGAAGGATTTCTTCAGTTCGACTTCGGTGACGGTGCGTTCCACACCCAGCACTTCGTAGTAATCACGCTTGCTCATTCATGCATCCACATGCTCGTCCGCCCCATGGCACCATCCGCAAAACCGCCCGCGCCAGGAACGTTCCTGGCGCGGGCTGGCCATCGGGCCGTGCCGATGACGATGCCGCTTACTTCTTGTCGTCTTTCACTTCGGTGAACTCGGCATCGACCACGTCGTCCGGCTGCGCCGAGCCGCCCGGCGCGGACTGCGCGCCGGCATCGGCCGGGCCGCCCTGCGCCGCGGCATAGAGCGCCTGGGCCACCTGTTCCAGCTTCTCGACCTTGGCCTCGATCGCCGCCTTGTCGTCACCATCCTTGGCCTTTTCCAGATCCGACAACGCGCCTTCGATCGTGGACAGCTGGTCGGCCGGCACCTTGCCACCATGCTCCTTCAGCGCGCTGCGGGTGGCATGCACCAGCTGGTCGGCCTTGTTGCGGGTGGCGACCAGCTCGTGGAACTTCTTGTCCTCTTCCTTGTTCGCCTCGGCATCGGCGACCATGCGCTGGATTTCCTCGTCGGACAGGCCCGAGCCGGCCTTGATCTCGATCTTCTGTTCCTTGCCGGTCTTCTTGTCCTTGGCCGACACATGCAGGATGCCGTTGGCGTCGATGTCGAAGGTGACCTCGATCTGCGGCATGCCGCGCGGCGCCGGCTCGATGCCCTGCAGGTCGAACTTGCCCAGCGACTTGTTCGCGCTGGCGCGCTCGCGCTCACCCTGCAGCACATGCACGGTCACCGCGGTCTGGTTGTCGTCGGCGGTGGAGAAGGTCTGCGCCGCCTTGGTCGGCACGGTGGTGTTCTTCTCGATCAGCTTGGTCATCACGCCGCCCATGGTCTCGATGCCCAGCGACAGCGGGGTCACGTCGAGCAGCAGCACGTCCTTGACCGAACCACCCAGCACGCCGCCCTGGATCGCCGCGCCCACGGCGACGGCCTCGTCCGGGTTGACGTCCTTGCGCGGCTCCTTGCCGAAGAAGTCCTTCACTGCCTCCTGCACCTTGGGCATGCGGGTCTGGCCGCCGACCAGGATCACGTCGTTGATGTCGGACACGCGCAGGCCGGCGTCATTCAGCGCGGTGCGGCACGGCTCGATGGTGCGCTTGACCAGGTCCTCCACCAGCGCCTCGAGCTTGGCCCGGGTCAGCTTGATGTTGAGGTGCTTCGGGCCGGAAGCGTCGGCCGTCACGTACGGCAGGTTCACGTCGGTCTGGTGGTTGGAGGACAGCTCGATCTTGGCGCGCTCGGCCGCATCCTTCAGGCGCTGCAGCGCCAGCGGGTCCTTGCGCAGGTCGATGCCCTGCTCCTTCTGGAACTCCTCGACCAGGTAGTCGATGACGCGCATGTCGAAGTCTTCGCCACCGAGGAAGGTGTCGCCGTTGGTGGCCAGCACCTCGAACTGCTTCTCGCCGTCGACTTCGGCGATCTCGATGATCGACACGTCGAAGGTGCCGCCGCCGAGGTCATAGACCACGATCTTGCGGTCGCCGCCCTTCTTGTCCAGGCCATAGGCCAGCGCGGCCGCGGTCGGCTCGTTGATGATGCGCTTCACTTCCAGGCCGGCGATCCGGCCGGCGTCCTTGGTCGCCTGGCGCTGGCTGTCGTTGAAGTAGGCAGGCACCGTGATCACCGCCTCGGTGATCGTCTCGCCGAGGTAGTCCTCGGCAGTCTTCTTCATCTTCATCAGCACCTTGGCGGAGATTTCCTGCGGCGCCATCTTCTTGCCGTCGGAGGTCTGCACCCAGGCGTCGCCGTTGTCGTGCGCCACGATGCCGAACGGCACGATGTTCAGGTCCTTCTGCACCTCGGCGTCGTTGAACTTGCGACCGATCAGGCGCTTCACCGCGTAGAAGGTGTTCTTCGGGTTGGTCACGCTCTGGCGCTTGGCCGAGGCACCGACCAGCACCTCGCCGTCCTTGGTGAAGGCGACGATGGACGGCGTGGTGCGATCGCCTTCCGAGTTCTCGATGACCTTGGTCGTGCTGCCGTCCATCACGGACACGCAGGAGTTCGTGGTGCCCAGGTCGATGCCGATGATCTTGCCCATGTTCATGCTCCGAATCTATTGGCGGCCCGGCGGCCGCGATGGTTTCCAGATGGGGTTCTGCCGCAGCGATTCAATGCCGACGGCGGCGTGCGATGCGCTCAGTCCTTCGCCACGGCGACCAGCGCCGGACGCAGCAGGCGATCGTTCAGCACGTAGCCTTTCTGCAGCACGCTGACCACGGTGCCCGGCGCTTGGCCGGGGGCCGCGACCATGCTCACCGCATGGTGGCGCTCGGGATCGAGCGGCTGGCCGATCGGATCGACCTGCGCCATGCCGTGGTTCCCGGCGACCTTGAGCAGCGCTTTCAGGGTGAGACCGAGGCCCTCGCGTATCGAGGCGACGTCGCCGCCCTCGGCTGCCAGGCCGCTCTCCAGTCCGTCGTATACCGGCAGCAATTCGTTCAGCAGTTTCTCGTTGGCAAACCGCCGGGCCTGCTCCAGGTCCCGATGCAGGCGCCGACGCTGGTTCTCGATCTCCGCCTTCTCGCGCAAGACCGTTTCCTGCAGCTCGGCGTTGATCGCCTCCAGTTCGGCCACGCGGGCCTGCAGCTTGGCGAACTGGTCGCCGTCGACGGCTGGTGCCGACCCGGGGTCCATGGCCTCGTCATGCGCCTGGGTGTCGTTGTCGTGCATGTGTCACTCCCAACAAAAAGTTCGCGGCCGGCACCGTGGCCCGCCATCCAAATCAACCAGAAATCCCGCCTCTGCTGCCGGTTATAGGGTCACCGCGACCCGATTCAAGGCGTCGCTCAGCAATCCGGCCGTGGCCTGCACGACCGGAATCACCCGCTCGTAGGCCATGCGCGTGGGTCCGATCACGCCGACCGCGCCGAGCATTCGCCCCTGCGCGCCATAGCTGGCCGTGACCACGCTGCAACCATCCAGTGCCGCGAAGCCCGACTCCTCGCCGATGAACAGCCGTACCCCCGGCGCCTTCGCGCAGACTTCCATCAGCTGGAGCAGCTCGTTCTTCTGCTGGAACGCGTCGAACAGGTCGCGCAGCCGCTGCAGGTCGGCCAGCTCGGCGCAGGCCATCAGGTTGGTCTGCCCGCTGACCAGCATGTCGGCATCGCTGGCCTGCGGCGCGAACGAGGCCGTGGCCAGCTCCACCGTACTGGCCAGCAGCCGGTTGAGCTCGCTGCCGGTTTCGCGTACCTCGGCCAGCAAGTGGGCGCGGATATCGTCCACGCGCAGCCCGGCGAAGTGGGTGTTGAGATAATTGGCCGCCCGCTCCAGCTCACCGGCGGGCAACGGCTTGAGCAGTTGCACGATGCGGTTCTGCACCTGGTTGTCGGTAAACACCAGGATCACCAGCACCCGCGCATCGGGCAGGGCCACGAAATCGATGTGGCGCAGCGGGAAGTCGGCCTGGCGCGGCACCGTCACCACGCCGGCAAAGCGGGTCATCGCCGAGAGCAAAGTCGACACGTTGCCGAGCAGGTCGCGCGTGGTGGCCGGCCCCGGTGGCAGTTCGCTCTGCAAGCGCGCCAGTTCGGCGCGCGGCAAGGGCTGCAACTCGATCAGGCTGTCCACGAACAGGCGCAGGCCGCGCGGCGTGGGTACGCGGCCTGACGAGGTGTGCGGCGAAGCGACCAGGCCGGCGTCTTCCAGGTCGGCCATGATGTTGCGGATCGTCGCCGGACTGACGTCCAGCCCCGAGGAGCGCGCCAGCGTGCGCGACCCCACCGGCTCGCCGTCGACCAGATACTGGGAGATCAGCGAGCGCAGCAGGCGCCGCGTGCGGGCATCGAGGTCATGGCCGTGTGGAAGGATCATGTCCGTAGCAGTTCCTGAGACCCGACAGAAATAAGGTCTGCACGCGCGGCTTGCAAGCGAATGCGGTGTTTTGCCCACCCGGGCTCCCGCTACAATTCTCCCATTCCAATGCCGAACTGCCCATGCTCACTTCGCTCTATGTCCGCCATTTTGCCGTCGTCGAGGCCGCCGAGGTGTCTTTCGGCCCCGGCCTGACCGTGGTCAGCGGCGAGACCGGCGCCGGCAAGTCGCTGCTGGTCGACGCGTTGATGCTGCTGACCGGCGCACGCGCCGACAGCGGCATGATCCGCGCGGACAGCGACCGCGCCGAGTTGGCCGCGGAGTTCGATTTGACCGGACTGCCCGACGCGCAGGCATGGTTGCGCCGAGAGGAACTCGACGAAGACGGCAACTGCCAGTTGCGGCGAGTGTTGCGTGCCGAAGGCAGCTCCCGCGCCTGGATCAACGGCCGCCCCGCCAACACGCGCCAGCTCGGAGAGCTGGCCGCCTTGCTGGTCGAGATCCACGGCCAGCATGAACACCAGGCGCTGCTCTCGCGGGCCCATCAGCTGGCCTTGCTCGACGCTTATGCGGGCCACGATGACTTGATCGCCCAGGTGCGCCGCCAGGCGGAGCAGTGGCGCGAGTTGAACCAGCGCATGCACAAGCTCAGTGGCGGCGAGGATCACGAACTTCGGCTGGAGCTGCTGCGCCATGAATTGGCGGAACTGGAGCAATGGGCGCTGCCACCCACCGAACTGGCCGAACTGGAGGCCAACCACAAGCGCCTGGCCAACGCCGACCGCCTGGCGGAAGGCAGCGCCGGCGTGGTGGAACTGCTCGATGGCGAGGGCGAGTTCGCCCTGCGCCGGGCCCTGGGTCGAGCGCATGCCGAGCTGGGCAAGCTCGCCGCCCTGGACGACCGGCTGACACCCTGGCTGGAGCTGCTCGACAACGCCGGTATCCAGTTGGGCGAAGCCGCCGACGGCTTGGGCCGCTATGCGCAAGACGTCGACCTCGATCCGGCCGGCTACGCCGCGCTCGACCAGCAGCTGAGCCATCTGCACGCGCTCTCGCGCCGCCACCGGCTGCCGCCGGAAGCCCTGCACGAGAGGCTGCTGGCGCTGCGCGCCGAGCACGCCGAACTCGAAGGCGCCGGCGACGCACTGGAACAGTTGAGCGGTCAGCTTCAGCGCCTGCAACAGGAATACTCCCGCGCGGCGGACCTGCTGGGTCAATCGCGCATGGCTGCCGCGACGAAGCTCGGCGAGGAAGTCAGTGCGCTGATGGGCGAACTCGGCATGGCCGGTGGCGTACTGCGCGTCGAGCTGGTGCCGACGCCCGGCGACGAACCCGACGCCCAGGGCCGGGAGCGCTGCGAGCTGCTGGTCAGCGCCAATCCTGGCCAGCCACCGCGGCCGCTGCGCAAGGTCGCCTCCGGCGGCGAACTTGCGCGCATCAGTCTGGCCATCGAAGTGGCTACGTTGGGCAAGGATTCGATCGGCAGCATGGTCTTCGATGAGGTCGACAGCGGCATCGGCGGCGCGGTCGCCGAGGTGGTCGGCCAGAAACTGCGTGCGCTGGGAAGCCGTCGCCAGGTGCTCTGCGTGACCCACCTGCCGCAGGTCGCCGCGCAAGGTCACGCCCACTTGCGGGTGAGCAAGCAGAGCGACGGCGACACCACCCGCACGCGGATCGAACAACTGGACGCCGCAGGCCGGCGCGACGAGCTGGCTCGCATGCTCGGCGGCGTGGAAATCACCCGCGAGACCCGGGCTCACGCCAGGCAGATGCTGGAGCGCGCGCAGGCGACCTGAAGGCGGCTGTCCTCAGACCGTCGTCGACAGCAGGCCGCGCTCGGTCGCCATGCGATAGAGGTCCAGTTCCGATCCGGCGCCGAGCTTGCCCATCAGGCTGGCACGGTGGATGTACACGGTTTTCTGGCCAATGCCGAGGTCGGCAGCGACCTGCTTGGGCGTGCGCCCCCCGGCCAGCAACAGGAACACTTCGCGCTCGCGGGCGGTCAGCCGGTTGACCGGATCGAGCGCGTCGTTGGGGCGCTCGGTGCGGCGCTGGCGCAGGTCCGAGCTGAGGAAGCACTCGCCCTGCATCACGGCGCGCAGGCCCGCCACCAGTTCCTCCGGCGCGACGCCCTTGGTGACGAACCCGCTGGCCCCGCGGCGCAACGCCTCGGAAACGTAAGCGTCGCCATCATGCATGCTCAACACGACCACGCGAGTGGCCGCATGCACGCTGAGCAGATGCTCGATCAACGGCAAACCGCTGCCGTCGGGCAAGGAAAGATCCAGCGCCACCAGGTCCGGGCGCCAGTGGCCGACCGCCTCCACCGCGTCGTCGCCGTTGCGGCATTCGGCAACCACTTCCAGGTCCGATTCCAGCTCGATCAGGCGCTTGAAGCCCTCTCGAACGATGGCGTGGTCGTCAACCAGAACGATGCTGTACATCTTCCTACTCTGACACAGGAAGGCGCGCCCGGGACAGCACGCCAGGCCAAGTACCCCGGCACGCCACCCCGCGCACGGCGCATGTACCATCGCCGGATGCGATTCAAGCCATCTCTCCTGCCCGATTCCGGGCCGCTCATCGGCGCAGGTTATCTGGTGCTGTGGCTGCTGCTCGGCGCCACGGCACAACCCTACTGGATGCTGCCCTACGGCCTGCGTTTCACCGCACTTCTGCTGGTACCGTTGCGCCACTGGGGCTGGTTGCTCGCCGCGGAACTGCTCGCCTGCGCCGGCGCCGCCTGGTGGCATGGATCACCGCTGCACATCAGCGGCGTGCTGGCAGACGTGCTGCCGGCATTCCTGGTGATGATGGCCTGCATGTGGCTGCTGCGCCGGCTGCACCTGCATCCCAGCCTGCACAGCCCGCAGGACGTGACCCGGTTGCTGCTTTCGGTGGTGCTGGTGGTCACGGTCACGACCGCCGCGGACGCCGCGCTGCTCGCATTCACCAACTGGTCGGAAACGCCAGAGTTGATGATCCGCGTCATCGCCGAGGAATTGCTCAGCCACTATCTGGCCATCCTGCTGGTGGCGCCGGTGTTGATCATGCTGCTGCACACGCGGCTGGAGCGTGCCTCGGTGATGCGCCTGCTGACGGACGTGCTGCTGGTGCTGGCACCATCCATGGCCATCCTGCTGGTGCTGTCCGAGCGCGCCGCGCCGCAGCCGCAGTTCGCGCGGGTGCTGTCGCTGGCGCCGGTGCTGTTTTTCGCCTTCCGCCATGGCTGGCGCGGCGCCAGCCTCGCCATGCTGATCACCAGTCTGGGCATGACCCTGGTGGACGTGCACCTGGGCCACACGCCCTCGACCGCCGCCGCCTACCTGTTCCTGGCCGTGGCAGGCACCGGCGCGCTGATGCTCGGTTCGGCCACCGACGCCCTGCGGCGCAGCAGCGAACGGGTGGCGGAGCAGAACGTCTACCTCGGGGCCGTCAATCGCCGCCTGGATCATCTGGCCCAACAACTGCGTGACGCCGCACGCGGCAACCTGCAGGCCGACGAGAACCAGCGGCGGCATCTTGCGGCCGAACTGCATGACGAACTGGGTCAGAACATCACCGCGATCCAGACCCACGTGAAACTGGCCCAGGCGCGTTTGCACGAGGTCGGGATGGACGACGTGAGCATCTCGATCAACACCATCCTCGCCCACATGCGCCGCGCTCTGCATCGCCTGCTGGACGACCTGCGCCCGGCGATCCTGGACGAGTTCGGCCTGCTGCGCGCGCTGGATGAAGGCCCGATCCGCGACCTGCTGACCAGTGCCGGCATGCGCTACCACGTGGAACTCCACGGCGACCCGCGATTGCTCGACGATGACACCCGCACGGCGATCTACCGGCTGGCTCAGGAAAGCGCCACCAACACCGTCAAGCACGCCTGCGCCAGTGAATTCCGCCTGCGGCTGCGCATCGGCGAACGCAACGGCATCGCCGTCGCCCTGCTCGATCTGCGTGATGACGGTACCGGCCTGCCCCATCGCCTGCCGCGCGGCGGGCGGGGCCTGCAGGGCATGCGCGACCGGGTGACCTCGCTGGGCGGACAGTTCCGCCTGCGCACCGACCACCCTGGCGTGCACCTGCGTATTTTGCTGCGAGGCAACAAAAGCGGCACCGAACGCAGTCGCCTGGACTAGGAATTTTTCCGATATGCGCAACGTGAAGACATCGTTAGGATGTCGTCATCGATGTGGGGGAACCGCCGTCGTGAGATGGCGGATCAGGGTCACCGTGGGGACGGTGATTCTGAGAAAACGGCAGGATGCCGTTTCGCCGCTGCCGGATGGATACGCGCGCGCACCGCGCGCCATCCGACCGGCAAGGCATCAACCGTAGGCGGACAGGAGTCCACCTGCGGTTTTTTTCGTGGCATGACGAATACGAACGAGGCGTCGGGCGCCCGGCTTCAATCCTTGCGGGCGCGCTGTTTCGGGCGCACGTAGAGCACCAGGCTGTGATCCTCGATCACGTAGCCGTGCTTGGCGGCGATCTCGTGCTGCAGGCGCTCGATCTCCTCGCTGATGAACTCGATCACCTTGCCGCTGTCCACGTCAATCATGTGGTCGTGGTGTTTGCCGCGATCGAGTTCGTAGACTGCCTGGCCGCCTTCGAAATTGTGCTTGACGATGATCCCCGCCGCCTCGAACTGGGTCAGCACCCGATACACGGTCGCCAACCCGATGTCCTCCTTCTGGGCCAGCAGGTGCTTGTACACGTCCTCGGCCGTCAAGTGGCGTTCGCTCTCGTCGTCGAACACCTGCAGGATGCGCATGCGCGGATGGGTCACCTTGAGACCGACCCGACGCAGCTCTCTGGTTTCCTGTTCCATAGCCTCTCTCCACGCACGGCGAGCCCGAGCCGGTAGTGTATCATCCGACACCTTCACGACCCTGGACGCAACACGCATGCAAAAGCTGATCATCCTGCCGGTTGTTGCGCTGCTGGCACTTGCCGTCGCCGGTTGCCACATCGCGTACACGCCGGACGTGCAGCAAGGCAATCTGCTGGACGAAAAGATGGTGGATCAGCTCAAACCGGGGATGACGAAGCACCAGGTCCTTCTGCTGCTCGGCACGCCATCGGTGCGCACGCCGTTCGACAACAGCCGCTGGGACTACGTGTCCACCCAGTCCCGCCGCGGCGGCAAGCCCAAGGTGCGCACGTTCAAGCTGACCTTCAACAACGACACCCTGGTGCACACCGAAGGCGACTTCTTCGCCCGCGACCCGCAGCAGCTGATCAGGGAAAGCCGCAAGTACAACTCGGGTTATCCGGCGAACGAAACCCAGGGCGACAAGAGCCAGTCACCGGATGACAAGAAGAACGACGGCGGCCTGGGCCAGGGGACCGACGGCGGCCATTGAGGCTGGCGCGCGGGCGGCAGGGTTTCAGCGCGAACGCCGGCGCCGCGCCTCCATCGGGTCGAGTGTCAGCGGTCGGCAGATCTCGATGCGGTCACCGTCGCGCACGCGCTGCCCGGCAACGACCTTGTGTCCGAAGATGCCCAGCCGGGCCGGATCGATGGCACCTGCCGGCAGCGACGACGCGATGCCGCTGGCGGTGACCGCCTCGGCCACCGTGCAACCGTCGGCGACCTGCACGCGACGACGCACCACCACCGAATCGCCATCGGCAAACACCACCTCGATGCCGATCGACGGCTCAACCATGGAGGCGCTCCGCTTCGCGGCAGAAGTCATCCACCATGCGCCCGGCCAGCCCCTGGAAGCCGAGCCGCAAGGCGGCACCGCCGAGCCTGCCCGCGTAATCGAAATCAAGCGCAAAGGCGACCTTGCTGCCGGCATCACCCAGCGCGGTGAAGTCCCACACGCCATGCAGGCTGCGAAATGGTCCTTCGACCAGGTTCATCTCCAGGCGCCGCGGCGCGTCGAGCACGTTGCGCGTGGTGAAGCTCTGGCTGAACCCGGCAAACTTGAGATCCAGCCTGGCCACCACCACGTTGTCGCCGCGCTCCAGCACTTCGGCGTCCGCACACCAGGCGAAGCGCTTTGGGTATGCTTCCACCTCATTGACCAGTTCGAACATCTGCGCCGGCGAGTACTTCACCAACGCGCTGCGACGTATTTCGATCACGACAACCTCTCGGGCTTGTGCATTCATCCATGAATGCGAAGATCAAGTGAGCGCCCGCCCCGAGGCGCCATCTCGACAAATGCGTCGCCCCGATGGGGCGGCGGGCAATGCGGCCGCCCAGTGGCCCGAAGTTTAGCGGACATGGCCAAGAGCAAGGACAAGGACACCAAGGGCGGCGGCACCATCGCGCTGAACAAGCGCGCGCGCTTCGAATATCACATCGACCAGCGCTTCGAGGCCGGCGTTGCCCTGCAAGGCTGGGAACTGAAGGCGCTGCGTGCCGGCCGCATCAATTTCGGCGACAGTTATGCGGTGGTGCTCAGGAACGAGGTGTTCCTGGTCGGCTGCTCGATCCCGCCGCTGATCAGCGCGTCGACGCACGTCATCGCCGAGGATCGGCGCACCCGCAAGCTGCTGCTCCACCGCAAGGAGATCGACCAGCTGGTCGGTGCGGTCGAACGCAAGGGCCACACCCTGGTGCCCACGGCGATGTACTGGAAAGGCAACAAGGTCAAGGTCGAGATCGGCTTGGCCCGCGGCAAGCAGGAGCACGACAAGCGCGAGACCGAGAAGCAACGCGATTGGCAGATCGAGAAGCAGCGCACCATGCGCTCGCACAACCGCGCCTGATCAGCGAACCCCGCCTTGCGCCAGTGCGCGGCGGGGCGTACGGACCTCAGGCGAACGGGTCATCCAGCACGATGGTGTCTTCCCGGTCCGCACCGGTTGCGACCAGCGCCAGGCGGCAACCGGACAGTTCCTCGACGGCGCGCAGGTAGGCGCGGGCGGCGGGCGGCAGCTTGTTCCAGTCGCGGATACCGGCGGTGGATTCTTCCCAGCCGGGAAATTCCAGGTAGACGGGCTTGCACTCGTCCCAGCCGTCCGCATCCAGCGGCGCCAGCTCGCGGCGCTTGCCCCGGTATTCGTAGGCAATGCAGACCTTGATGGTGGACAGGCCGTCGAGCACGTCGAGCTTGGTGATCGCCAGGCCGTTGATGCCGTTGATCTGGGTGGCGCGCTTGAGCGCGACCAGGTCGATCCAGCCGCAGCGGCGCGGACGGCCCGTGCTGGCGCCGAACTCGTTGCCCTTCTTGCGCAGCAGCTCGCCCATCTCGTCATTGAGTTCGGTCGGGAACGGACCGCTGCCGACGCGGGTGGCGTAGGCCTTGCAGATGCCCAGCACGTAGTCGATGTCCTGCGTACCCACGCCGGTGCCGGCCAGCGCGCCGCCGACGGTGGTGTTGCTGGAGGTGACGTACGGGTAGGTGCCGTGGTCGATGTCCAGCAGCGCGCCCTGCGCGCCTTCGTACAGGATGTTGCCGCCGCCCTTGCGCACGTCGTGCAGGATGGTGGCGACGTCGTCGACCAGCGGGCGGATGTACTCGCCCCAGGCCAGCGCATCTTTCAGCACGGTGTCGTAATCGACCGGCTCGGCTTTCAGCCACTGGGTAAGGATGAAGTTGTGGTAGTCCACCGCGGTCTTGAGCAACGCGGGCAATTCGTGCGGGTACATCAAGTCGGCAACGCGGATCGAACGGCGGGCAACCTTGTCCTCGTAGGCCGGACCGATGCCACGGCCGGTGGTGCCGATGGCCTTGCCGCCGGCGGCGATTTCACGAGCTTTGTCGACGGCGATGTGGTACGGCATGATCAGCGGTGTCGCCGGGCTGATCTTGACGCGGGAGCGCACTTCGACGCCGTTGGCTTCCAATTCGCTGATCTCGTTGATCAGCGCCTCGGGCGACAGCACCACCCCGTTGCCGATCAGGCACAGCGCGTCTTCGCGCAGGATGCCCGAGGGAATCAGGTGCAGCACGGTCTTCTTGCCCTTGATCACCAGCGTGTGGCCGGCGTTGTGGCCGCCCTGGAAGCGCACCACCGCGCTGACCCGCTCGGTCAGCAGGTCGACGATCTTGCCCTTGCCCTCGTCGCCCCACTGCGCGCCCAGGATTACGACTGACTTGCCCATGTGAACTCTCGTTTCGTTAGTTTGCCGCCCCGCCACGGGGCTGCCTGAGTAAACGCCCGCTGCGCGGGTCGATGCGGCCTACTTCCGCGGTGCGGGGTCGTCGAAGTAATGCAGGAACGGCGAATCAGGCTTGAGGATGAGCACGCCGTTGCCGGTTTCCATCGACGCACGATAGGCCGCCAGGCTGCGATAGAACGAGTAGAACTCCGGGTCCTTGCTGTAGGCACGCGCATAGATCGCGGCGGCTTCGGCATCGCCCTCGCCTTTCACCTTGGCGGCATCCCGGTTGGCATCGGCTTCCAGCACCTGCGCCTGGCGATCCGCGTCGGCCTTGATCCGGGTCGCCGCTTCCTGGCCCGTGTAACGCAGTTCATTGGCCAGTTGCAGGCGCTCGGCACGCATCCGCTTGTACACCGATTCGCTGACCTCGTTGGGCAGGTCGATGCGCTTGATGCGCACGTCGACCACCGCAATGCCCAGGTTCTTGCGCGCGGAAAGATCGGTCTGAGCACGCACCCGCTCGGTGATGTCCTTGCGCCCGCCGGAGATCAGGTCGGGCAAGGTGCGTGCATTGAACTCGAACCGCAGCGCGTCCTTGACGATGGGGGTGAGCCGCTGCGCGGCCTGCAGCTGGTCGCCGCCGGTGGCGCGGTAATAGGCCGCGTTGTCGGCGATGCGCCACTTGACGTAAAAATCGACGTTGACGCTCTTCTTCTCGGAGGTGAAGTAGCGCTCGGGCGGCGCGTCGAGCGACAGGATGCGCTTGTCGAAATGGATCACCTGCTGCAGCACGGGCAGCTTGAAATGCAGGCCCGGCTGGTAGTCCGTGTGCACGATGCGACCGAATTGCAGGACCAATGCGCTGTGGCCTTCGCTCACCACGAACATGCTGCTCAAGCCGAGCAGGATCACCACGACGGCAACGAATGCGGCAACGATGCGGTTCATGGCTGTGCTCCCTTGTCGCTCGCACTGCTTGCCGTTGCGGGGGTCGGCACGATCGCGCCGACCTGGGTCGTCCCCGCCTGGGATGCGGCGCCCGGCGTCGAGGGCAGGTTGATGATGTTGCGACCGCTGGCGTCGTCGACGATCTTGGTGTTGTGTGCCATCACCTCTTCCATGGTCTCCAGCCACAACCGCTTGCGGGTCACTTCGGGCGCTGCCTTGTACTGCGCCAGCAACAGGTTGAAGCGATCGGTGTCGCCTTCGGCGCGGGCGACGCGCTCGGCCTTGTAGCCAGCCGCTTCCGCGGCGATGCGGGCCGCTTCGCCGCGCGCCACCGGCACGACCTTGCTGGAATAGGCCAGCGCGGCGTTCTCGATGCTCTGCTTGTCTTCGCGCGCGTTGTTGACGTCGTCGAAGGCGTCCTTCACCTCATCGGGTGGCGCCACGTTCTGGAAGCTCACCTCGGTGACGCGCAAGCCCGAATCGTAGACGTCCAGCGTCCGCTGCAACGCCTGCTGCGCCTGGGTGACCAGGTTGGCGCCGGCCGCCGACAGGACCTGGTCCATGTCGCTGCCGCCGATCACGCCGCGCACGGCGGCTTCGGCGGCGGCACTGATGGTGCCGTCCGGATCGGTCAGCGAGAACAGGTACTTGCGCGAATCATCCACCTGGTACTGCACGGTGAAGTCGATCGTGATGATGTTCTCGTCGCGGGTCAGCATGGCCACCTTGTCGGT
>MKTU01000045.1 GCA_001898415.1 Rhodanobacter sp. 67-28
CCGGCCTGAACGTGCACGTGGCGATGCCGCCGCGCTTCAGCGTGGAGGACCCGCAGCGCGCCCAGGTGCTGCTGCGCTGCGCGCAGGAAATCGTCACCAATACCGCGCGACACGCGGGCGCGCGCAACCTGTGGCTCAATTTTGCCTACGCCGAGGCCGGCCAGCTGGGGCTGCACGCGCGCGACGACGGTCGCGGCGCCGACCAGGTGGCCGAAGGCAACGGCCTGTCCGGCATGCGCGAGCGCCTGGCCGAGTTCGGCGGCAGCGTGTCGCTGGATGCCGGCCTGAGCCGAGGCTTTGCGCTGACCGTGCGGCTGCCACTGGGCGAGCAGGCGGCGCTGGCGCACACGCCCTCGCGGTTCGAGCCGCCGGCGCTGGATGTTTCGTAAGTGGTTCGGCGGCAGCCCTCGTGCAGGCGCGGTCGCCTGCGGCGGAAGCCGTGCAACAATACGGCGCTTCCCCAGGGGCACCACCCAGCCAGCCGCCAGTCACCCATGACCGAGGATCCCCGATGATTTCCGTCTGTCTCGTCGACGATCAGAACCTGGTGCGGCAGGGCGTCCGTTCGCTGCTGGACCTGGCCGAGGACATCCGCGTGGTGGCCGAGTGCGCCGACGGCGCGCAGGCCGTGCTGGAGGTGCCGCGGATCAAGCCCGACGTGATGCTGCTGGACCTGCGCATGCCGAACATGAGCGGGCTGGAAGTCCTGCAGGCGCTGTCGGCGCGCAACGAATTGCCGCCGACCATCATCCTGACCACCTTCGACGACGATCAGCTGGTGCTGCAGGGCCTCAAGGCCGGCGCGCGCGGCTACCTGCTGAAGGACGTCTCGCTGGAGCAGCTGGTCGAGGCCGTGCGCACCGTCGCCGCCGGCGGCTCGCTGGTGGCGCCGATGGTCACCCAGCGCCTGATGGCCGGCGTGGCGCGGATGCAGAACCAGTTCACCAGCCTCGAACAGCCCGACCCGCTGACCGAGCGCGAGACGGAGATCCTGCGCCTGCTCTCCGGCGGCTACAGCAACAAGGAGATCGCCAACTCGCTGAAGGTGGCCGAGGGCACGGTCAAGAACCACGTCTCCAACATCCTTTCCAAGCTCGGCGTGCGCGATCGCACCCGGGCCGTGCTGAAGGCGCTGGAACTGGGCATCGTATGAGCTCCGACGGGGTTGCGCGCCTTGGGTGGAGCTGCCTTCGCGGCCGCGGCGGGAGCCTCTGCGGGCGGATGGCGTTCAAGCCCGCGAGCAAGTAACATCGGCGGCTTCGGCGTTTGCCGACCCCCGCTGCTGCCCCCTGGGCCCGCGCAGCTGTTGGGGCACACTCAAGGTATGGCGTAAAGACGCTTCGGAGAACTCTGGAATGATGCGTGTCTTTGAATTTCTGGTTGCCCTGGTCATCGTCGCGGTGATTGGCGTGGTGGCGGCGGTGGTCATGCCCTCCAGCGGGCACGTCGAACGCTCACAGGTTGTCGGCAAGGACATGCGCCAGGTGTACGACCTGCTGAACAATTTCCGGCGCTTCCCGGATTACTCCGTGCTCCGTTCACAGGACAGCGGCGTGCAGTTCAAGTTCTCCGGCAAGGCGTATGGCCCGGGTTCCGAGATCAGCTGGACCAGCACCGACCCCAAGCTGGGTGACGGCGGCCTGACCATCGCCAGCGCCACGCCGCAGTTCGACCAGATCGACAACAACACGCAGGATGCGACCATCGTCTGGAACCTGGACAACAACTGGCGCGGTCTGGACAAGCATTTCACGCTGGATCTCGAGCGCCAGGGTCACGGCCGCCTGACCCAGATCACCTGGTCGTACGACGTGCAGTACGGCTGGAACCTGATCAACCGCTTCGCGAACCTGTATATCCACGGCGATCCGGACTCGTTCATCCAGTTCAGCCTGAACAACCTGCAGAACGTGCTGGCCGGCGTGGCCAACGTCGACTACAGCGGCCTGATGCCGAAGATCGCGCAGTCGCAGCCGACCCCGGTGCTGTTCGTCACGCGTCACATCGACCGCAGCAAGGGCGGCTCCGAGGTGCTCGACGACATCCTGGCGCAGTCGCAGGCCGAGCTGAAGGCGCAGGCCAAGAAGCTGGGCGTGAACGTGACCGGCCCGGCGATCCTGTTCATCACGAACTACGGCGATCCGGATTTCGATTTCGACGTGGCCCTGCCGATCGACTCCAGCACGCTGACCATCAACGGCCAGAGCGAGCAGCTGACCGCTCCCGTCGCGCCCACGCTGGACGCGACCGCCGCCGCCGAGCCGGCGCCGTCCGCTTCCGCCGCAGCCGCCGCCGCGGCCACCGCCACGGCCGGCACCCGCGACCGCTTCGGCAACCTGGTGGTGGAAGGCGATGTGCGCGGCATGATGGCCTTCGGCGGTTCCACGCTGCAGGGCATCTGGGAAGGCACCTTCAACGGCGTGCCGCAGACCGTGAAGATGCTCACCGCCTACGCGCAGACCCACGGTTACAAGTTCGACAGCACCGTGAACCCGCCCTACGACATCGTGGTCGCGGCAGAGGTGAGGGATTCCACCGGTGCGATCACCAGCTACGCACGCCACCAGGTGTCGCTGCCGCTGCTCGACGCGCCGGCGCAGACGCCGGAGCAGGAAGCAGGCCTGCTTCCGCCCGAGCAGAACGGTGCACCGGCGGCTGCAGGTTCGGCGCCCGCACCGGCCGCCTCCAGCGCACCGGCTGCGGCTGCCACTGCCGCCGAATAAACCTGGCGCACGGCAGCTGTTCGATGAAGGCCCTTTCGTGACGAAAGGGCCTTTTTCTTGGGCGCCCCTGCGACTGCACGCCGGACGTGCGCGCGGTCGCGGCGCTCTTGCGGTACATTGCCGGGACACTCCGGCGCCCCGACTGGCCGGCGGCCAGCGCGTCGCCAGCCCGGCCACAGCCCGCTCGCGGACATGATCGAAACCGACAAACTCACCCGATGCTACGGCAACCTCACGGCAGTGGATGCATTGAGCATCCGCGTCGAGCCGGGCCAGGTGCTGGGGCTGCTCGGACCCAATGGCGCGGGCAAGTCCACGGCCATGCGCATGATCGCCGGCTTCCTGGTGCCGACCTCCGGCAGCGCGCGGGTGTGCGGCTACGACGCGATGCGCGAACCGCTGAAGGCCAAGCGCGCGCTGGGCTATCTGCCCGAGGGCGCACCCAGCTACGGCGAGATGACCGTGCGCGAGTTCCTGCAATTCATCGTGCGCATCCGCGGGCTGCGCGGCGAGGCGGGCTATCGGCGCATGGATGCGGTGGTGCAGCAACTGCAGCTGGACGAGGTGCTCGGCTTGGGCATCGACACGCTGTCCAAGGGTTTGCGCCGACGCGTGGGCCTGGCCCAGGCGATCCTGCACGACCCGCCGGTGCTGATGCTGGACGAACCCACCGACGGCCTCGACCCGAACCAGAAGCACGCGGTGCGCCAGCTGATCGACATGATGGCGCGCGACCGCACGATCCTGATCTCCACCCACCTGCTGGAAGAAGTGCACGCGCTGTGCAACCGGGTGGTGATCATCGCCCGCGGCAAGCTGCTGGCGGATGCCACGCCCGCCGAGCTGGAGGCGCGCTCGCGTTATCACGGCGCGGTATCGTTCAGTGCGCCGGGCAGCGGCATGTCGCAGGAAATGCTGGGCCGGCTGCCGCAGGTGGCCGGGGTGGAGATCGATCCGCTGGACGGTCGCGTCACGGTGTTCCCCAAGCCGGGCGAGCGCATCCTCGAACCGGTCGAGCGGCTGTTGCAAGAGCAGGGGCTTGAAGTCTCCGAGATCCAGCTCGAACGCGGCCGCCTCGACGAGGTGTTCCGCCAGATCACCAGCGGCGAGGAAGTCGGCCGCGGGGTGGCGGCATGAGTCCGGTCAACGCGGTGGTGCGGCGCGAGCTGGGCAGCTACTTCGCGACGCCGGTGGCCTATGTCTTCCTGGTGATCTTCCTGGTGCTCGCCGGCATCCTGACCTTCTACGTCGGCGATTTCTACGAGCGCGGACAGGCCGACCTGCAGCCGTTCTTCGTGATGCACCCGTGGCTGTACCTGATCCTGGTGCCGGCGATCACCATGCGCATGTGGGCCGAGGAGACCAAGGGCGGCACGCTGGAACTGCTGCTGACTCTGCCGCTGACGCTGTGGCAGGCGATGCTCGGCAAGTTCCTCGCCGCATGGCTGTTCATCGGGCTGGCGCTGGCACTGACCTTTCCGATCTGGATCACCGTCAACTACCTGGGCGCGCCGGACAACGGCGTGATCCTGGCCGGCTACCTGGGCAGCTGGCTGATGGCCGGCAACTTCATCGCCATCGGCGCCTGCCTGTCGGCGCTGACGCGCAGCCAGGTGGTGGCCTTCATCCTCACCGCGCTGGTCTGCGTGCTGCTGATCCTGGCCGGGCAGCCGCAGGTGCTGGATTTCTTCCAGGGCGCGCTGCCGCGGCGCCTCATCAACGCCGTGGCGCACCTTTCGATGCTGCGTCATTTCGAGGCGATCTCGCGCGGTGTGCTCGACCTGCGCGACCTGCTGTACTTCGTGCTCAGCACGCTGGGCTGGCTGGTCGCCGGCGTGTTGCTGCTCGACCTCAAGCGGACGCGCTGAACGATGCCGCGCCTGCGCCTGCCCCGCCTGCTCACCACGCCGCTGCGCCTGACCCGCAGCAGCTGGCTGTACGCCGGCCTGGTGGCGCTGGTGCTGGTGCTGGTGCCGCTGGTGGTGGCCAGCAGCCGCTGGCTGCATGCCACGCGGATCGACCTGACCGCTGACCAGCTCTACACGCTGACGCCCGGCACGCGGCACATCGTGGACAGCCTGCAACGGCCACTGCAGCTGACCCTGTACTTCTCCGAGCACGCCACCCGCGACCTGCCCAAGCTGCGCAGCTACGAGCGGCGCGTCAACGAGATGTTGCAGGAGATGGTGGCGCGCTCGCACGGGCGTATCCGCCTGCGCGTGATCGACCCGGTGCCGTATTCGGACGACGAGGCGGGCGCCGAGGGCAGCGGGCTTATTGCCGCCAATGGCGGCAGCAACGGCGAGCGGGTGTTCTTCGGACTGGCCGGCAGCGCCATGGCGCCGGGCGAGGCGCGTGGTGCGGAGGACGCCGGCACGCCGGAAAAATCGCTCTCGATCGCGTTCTTCGATCCCTCGCGCGAGGCCTTCCTCGAATACGACATCGCCAAGCTGCTGTACGAGCTGAACCAGGTGCGCAAGCCGGAGATCGGCGTGCTCAGCTCGCTGCCGGTGCAGGGCGACCTGGCGCTGGGCGAGCAGCCCTGGGCGGTGATGCAGCAGCTGGGCCAGTTGTTCGAGCTGAAGACCCTCGACGCCGCCACCCTGCAGCACGTGGATGATCGCCTGAAGGTGCTGCTGCTGATCCACCCCAAGCAGCTGCCGCCGGCCGCGCAGTACGCGATCGACCAGTACGTGATGGGCGGCGGCCACCTGGTGGTGTTCGTCGATCCCGATGCCGAGCTCGACGCCGCACCGTTCACGCCCGACATCAGCGGCTTGCCTGCGCACGCCTCGGACCTGCCGCGCCTGTTCGCCGCGTGGGGCGTGGAATACCAGCCGCGCGAGGTGGTGCTGGACCGCAGCCGCGGCCTGCAGATCGAGCTGGCCGGCAGCAGCCTCAACCATCCGGCAATGCTCGGGCTGGGCGACCAGGAGCTCAACCGCAATGATCCGGTGACCGCCAGCCTGCAGCGCATCAACGTCTCCAGCATCGGCCATTTCGACCTCACCCGGACCGCGACCGCGCGGCTGGTCCCGCTGCTGCAGAGCAGTGCCGACGCCGAGTTGGCGCCGACCCAGCGGGTGATGGATGCCAGCAGCGATCCGACCAGCCTGCTCGAAGACTACAAGGCGGACAACGCGCACTACGTGCTGGCGGCGCGGTTGCGTGGCACCTTCGTCAGCGCGTTTCCCGAGGACGCCGGCAAGCCGGGCCACCGTGCGCATTCGGCGGCCAACGCACAGGTGGTGCTGGTGGCCGACACCGACGTGCTCAGCGATCGTCTGTGGGTGGAGCCGCAGACCGTGCTGGGCCAGACCATGGTGCGCATCTTCGCCAACAACGGTGATTTCGTCACCAACCTGGTCGACAACCTCAGCGGCTCGTCGGCGCTGCTGTCGATCCGCGCGCGCTCCACCTCGCAGCGGCCGTTCACCCGGGTGCAGGCGCTGCGCAACGTGGCCGACCAGAAGTTCCTGCAGAAGGAGCAGGAGCTGGAGAAGGAGCTGGCCGACACCCGCCGCCGGCTGGACGAGCTGCAGCCGGCCAAGGGTGCGCGGTCGAGCACGGTCACCCCCGAGCAGCGCCGCGAGATCGAGCAGTTCCGCCAGCGCCAGCTCGCCATCAACAAGGAGCTGCGCGACGTGCAGCACCAGCTCAATGCCGAGATCGACGCGCTGGGCCTGCGCGTGAAGGTGATCAACATCGTGCTGGTGCCGGCGCTGGTGGTGCTGATCGGCCTGCTGTACGGCTGGCGTCGCACCCGCCACGGCCGGCGTCGACGCTGATGGCGGCAATCTGCCGCAAGCGACCGTCCGCGGCAGGGCAGACGGGGCCGGCGCGGCGCACTATGCTGGGTGGTGGTCGCCGGTCGTGCCGGTGCTGACGGACGTGGAAGCAAGCCGATCGTGATTGCAACGCTGTTGAAATGGGTGGTGCCGTGGGAGTTCTCGTGGCTGTTCCTGGCCACGTTCGTGCTGGCCTGCGTGCTGTACTGGCGCGGCAGCCGCCGCCTGAGGGTGCCGTCCGGCCGGCGGCTGGCGTTCTGGATCGGCATGGCGATCATCTACCTGTCGCTGCACACCTATCTCGATTACTACGCCGAGCATGAGTTCTTCATGCATCGCCTGCAGCAGTTGCTGTTGCACCACCTGGCGCCGCTGCTGATCGTCATCGCCTATCCGGCCAGTGCGCTGCGCGCCGGCCTGCCGCTGGCGTGGCGGGCGCGGTGGCTGCGGCCGTTGCAGCGGTCGTGGCCGTGGCGGTCGGTGATGGGCGTGCTGATGAATCCCACGATCGTCACCGTGCTGTTCGTGGTGTTCGTGCTGATCTGGCTGATCCCGAGCCTGCAGACGCTGGCGATGCTGGACTGGCGCGTGTACCGCTTCATGAACTGGACGATGCTGCTCAGCGGTTTTGCCTATTGGGCACTGGTGCTCGATCACCGCCCGCATCCGCCGGGTCGCATGGTGGCAGGCATGCGCGTGCTGTCGCCGGCGATCACCATGACGCCGCAGATCCTGGCTGGCGCGATCATCACGTTCTCGCGCACCGACCTCTATCCGATCTTCGAGATCTGCGGCCGCGCGTTTACCTTCAACGTGCTGACCGGGCAGATGGTCGGCGGGCTGATCACCTGGGTGCCGGCGGCGCTGATCGAGTCGGTCGGCGGCCTGATCGCGCTGCGCCACTGGATGCGGTTGTCACGCAACGGGCGCCTGCCGCGCAAGCCGCTGCCGCCGGCGGTGATCGCCGGCAGCGCGCACGACTGAGCGGGTTGAATCAGTGCCCGGAATGGGCAGACGCGGGGGCCTCGTCGCCCAGCGCATTGGCGGGGCGGGCGACGAAGTCGACCGGCAGGCTGCTGCCGTCGTCGAATTGCAGTTGCATTTGCACCCGATTGCCGGGTAACACCGCCGCGGCCGGTTTCATCAGCATCAGGTGATAGCCGCCGGGCCCCAGCACGACGCTGCCGTGCGCGGGGATCGGCAACGATTCGACCATGGCCATGCGGCTCATGCCGCCCTGGGTCGAGCTGTGGTGCAGCATCACTTCCGCGTATGCCGTGCTGCGCGCGCCGGTCAACGCAACCGGCTGGTCGCCGCGGTTTTCCAGCGTGACGTAACCGCCGGCCGGCAACGTGCCGGGCAACACGCGAATCCAGGCGTGGCTGGCGTGCACCTGGTCGGCGGCCGCGGCATGCACGCCGGCAGCGAGCGACAGTCCGGCGAGCAGGGCAAACAGGCGGGCGTGCTTCATGTCGGTTCTCCCTGGTCGAGCAGCAGTTGCAGGTCGTGTACCAGGTCGTCCTGCTTGTCGGCCGGGGTGTACAGCACGCGCGGGTTGCCGTCGCGGTCGAACACGTAGATCGCCGAGCTGTGGCTCACTTCGTAGTTGCCGTCCTTGCCGGACGGCTCGCGGGTGAACGCGGAGCGGTAGCGCTTGACCAGCGCCTCGACCGCACGTGGTGCGCCGGTGAGCCCGATCGCATGTTTGTCGAACGCGTTGACGTAGCCGTGCAGCACGGCCGGCGTATCCCGCGTCGGGTCGACGCTGACGAACAGGATGCGTGCGCCGTCGGCCTGCGCGCCGAGCTTCTTCATCACCACGTGCAGCTGGGCCATGGTCAGCGGGCAGACGTCCGGGCAATGCGTGTAGCCGAAGAACAGCAGCACCACCTTGCCGCGATAGTCGGTGGCGGACACCGGCTTGTTCTCGTCACTGGTCAGGTTGAACTCGAGCTGCGGCATGTGGCCGGTGAGGTCGGTCAGGCGGAACGGCAGCGGCGTCGCGCCGTGGCAACCGGCGAGCAGCGTGCCGGCAACCAGCAGCGCAAGCAGGGCGGCAAGGCGGGTGCGAAGTGACTTCATGCGAGAATCCTGCAGCTTCATCCGTTCAAGCATACGACACCGGCCGCGCCGCGGCGCCGACGGTGCGGGAGATTCACCGCCCATGCGACAACCTGCCCACCTCGCCACTGCCTTGCTGGTCGGTCTCGCCGGTGCCAGCGCGGTGCTGCTCGGCGCGTTCGGCGCACATGCCTTGCGCGGCATGCTGGACGCCCGTGCCGTCGAGCTGTGGCATACCGCGGTGGAATATCACGCCTGGCACGCGCTGGCCCTGGCGCTCGCCGTGGCGCTCGGTCACGGCCGCGGCGCGCGCGTGGCGACGGTGGCGTTTGCCGCCGGCATCGTGCTGTTCAGCGGCAGCCTGTACGCGCTGGCGCTCGGTGCGCCGCGCTGGACGGGAATCATCACGCCGTTCGGCGGGCTGGCCTTCGTGATCGGCTGGCTGGCGCTGGGTTGGGCGCTGCGCCCGCGTCACGAATAGTTTCGGCAAGTGTCATGCGGCGGTCATCGTCGACGGCGATGGTGGCGGCATGGACATGCGCATCGCCCTTCGGCATTCATCCGACACGGTCGCGTGGCCCGGGCGCTTGCTGCAGCGTCTGCGCCGGCCCGGCATCGTGCTGCTCGTCGTGCTGTCGGCGATCCTGCTGTGGTCGTGGCTGCCGGCGTCCGATGAAACGACGGAACTTCCCGCGGCAAACCAGCTGGTGCACTGGCAGGGTGCCGGACACGACTGGCTGCTGGTGGTCGATCCGCAGACGCGCGAGCTGGTCGTCTATGACGCCCGCGACGGCCGGCCGCTGCAACGCCTCGGCGCCGAAGACGGCGTGCCGCCCGTGCAATCGATCGTGCTGCAGGGGCCGTGGCTGTTCGTGACGGGTGGGCAACATCCGAAGGTGCGCCTGCTGAAGCTGCCGCAATTGCAGGCGGTGAGCGCCAGAACGCGTTGATGGTCGGGCGCCGATCGGCGACGTGGCCACGTCGCTTCAGTCCGTATCGTCGTCCGGCGTCGGCCGGATCGGGCCGGCCTTGAGCCGGCCGGCCTTGCGCAATGCCTCGCGCAGCACGTACTCGATCTGGGCGTTGACGCTGCGCAGTTCGTCGTCCGACCAGCGCTGCATGGCGTCGAGTACGGCTGCGCTGATGCGCAGCGGGTAGGCTTTTTTTTCGCCGGCCACGGGTCAGTACAAGGTGCCGGTGTTCAGCACCGGCTGGGTGCCGCGTTCGCCGCACAGCACCACCAGCAGGTTGCTGACCATGGTCGCCTTGCGCTCCTCGTCGAGTTCCACGACGCCCTGCGCACGCAATTGCTCCAGCGCCATGCCGACCATGCTGACCGCGCCTTCCACGATGCGGGTGCGCGCAGCGATGATCGCGCCGGCCTGCTGGCGCTGCAGCATCGCCTGGGCGATTTCCTGGGCGTAGGCGAGGTGGCTGATGCGCGACTCGATCACCTGCACGCCGGCCTTCTCCAGCCGCGCCTGGATCTCGTCGCGCAGGTGGTTGTTGATCACCTCGCCGTGGCTGCGCAGCGAGGGCTTGCCGTCGTCGTGGGCGTCGTAGGGGTAGCTCTGCGCCATCTGCCGCAGCGCGGATTCGCTCTGGATGTGCACGAAGTCCTCGTAATCGTCGACGCAGAACACCGCCTCGGCGGTATCCAGCACCTGCCACACCACCACCGCGCCGATCTCGATCGGATTGCCGTCGTTGTCGTTGACCTTGAGCTTGCCGCTCTCGAAGTTGCGCACGCGCAGCGAGATGCGCTGGCGCGAGTAGAACGGGTTGGTCCAGCGCAGGCCCTCCACCCGCACGGTGCCGGCGTATTTGCCGAACAACTGCAGCACCTGGCCCTCGTTCGGCGCGACCTGGAAGAAGCCCTTGAGCAGAAAGCCGTCGATCGCCAGCAGCAGCGCGCCGCCCAGCAACTGCGCCAGCGGCGGCGCGTCCGGTTGGCCGTGGATGGCGCCGAGCACCAGCCACACGCCGATGCCGGCCAGCACCAGGCAAAAGCCGACGAAAGGAATGCCGGCGACCGAAAAACCTTGATGTTCGTTCATGAGCAGTCTCCCTGAGGTGGGAAAATTAGATATCAAAATGATATCTGATGCAAGCGAACTTCCGGCATGCCGTGAACGCCGCCGCCGGACGCCCCGCGTGGCCGCATACAATGCCGGTTTGCCCGCACCGGAGAACCCGATGAAGCCATTCGGCACGCCCCATACCGACCACGCGCTGCGCGTGCTGCTGCTGGGCGCCGGCGAGCTGGGCAAGGAGGTGGCGATCGAGCTGCAGCGCTACGCGGTGGAGGTGATCGCGGTGGATCGCTACGCCGACGCGCCGGCGATGCAGGTCGCCCATCGCAGCCACGTGATCGACATGCTCGACGGCGCCGCGCTGCGTGCGGTGATCGAGGCCGAGCGGCCCGACCTGGTGGTGCCGGAGATCGAGGCGATCCACACGCCGACCCTGCTCGCGCTGGAAGAGGAAGGGCAGCGGGTGATCCCGACTGCCCGCGCGGCATGGCTCACCATGGACCGCGAAGGCATCCGCAAGCTGGCGGCCGAGGAGCTGCAGCTGCCGACCTCGCCGTATCGCTTCTGCGACGACGAGGCCCGGTACCGCGAGGCCGCGGCCGCGATCGGATACCCGTTCGTGATCAAGCCGGTGATGAGTTCGTCCGGCAAGGGCCAGAGCGTGGTGCGCAGTGCCGACGAGCTGCAGCACGCGTGGGAGTACGCGCAGTCCGGCGGGCGCGCCGGCAAGGGCCGGGTGATCGTCGAGGGCTTCGTCGATTTCGATTACGAGATCACCATGCTCACCGTGCGCCACGCCGATGGGGTGAGTTTCTGCGCACCGATCGGCCATCGGCAGGAGGACGGCGACTATCGCGAATCCTGGCAGCCGCAGCCGATGAGCGAAGCGGCGCTGGCCGAAGCGCAGCGGCAGGCCGCGGCGGTGACCGCCGCGCTGGGCGGCTGGGGCGTGTTCGGCGTGGAGTTTTTCGTCAAGGGCGATCGGGTGATCTTCTCCGAGGTCAGCCCGCGGCCGCACGACACCGGCCTGGTCACGCTGATCTCGCAGGAGCTTTCCGAGTTCGCGCTGCACGCGCGCGCGATCCTCGGCCTGCCGATCCCGGTGATCCACCAATACGGACCGTCGGCCTCGTGCGCAGTGCTGGTCGAAGGCGATGGCGCGGGGCCGCGTTACCACGGCGTGGTCGCGGCGCTGGCCGAGCCGGACACGCAGTTGCGCATCTTCGGCAAGCCGGAGGTGAAGGGCCGCCGGCGCATGGCGGTGACGCTGGCGCGCGCCGGCACGCTGGAGGCGGCAGTGGCCAAGGCGGTGCGCGCGAAAGAGGCGTTGCGCATCGAGCTGTGAGCCAGGCGGTGCGCGCCGTTGGGTTACGCTTGCGGCATCGCACCGGATGACGACGGGGGAGAGGCGGCATGCAATCGACGGGTTTTTCGCATTGGCTGGTGGTACTGGTGGAGACCTTCGCGCTGCTGGCGCTGATGCTGCTGGCGGTTGCGGTGCTGGTGCTGATGGCCACGTGGGTGATCGACCGCAACCAGACCGCCAACGCGGTATTGCGCAACTTCCCGGTGATCGGCCACTTCCGCTACTGGTTCCTGCACCTGGGCGAGTTCTTTCGCCAGTACCTGTATTCGAGCGATCGCGAGGAGCTGCCGTTCAACCGCGCGCAGCGCGTGTGGGTCTATCGCGCCGCGAAAAACGCCGAGAACACCAACGCGTTCGGCTCCACCCGCGACCTGCGCGCCGAAGGCGTGCCGTTCTTCGTCAACGCACCGTTCCCGGCGCTGGGCGATCACCACGTGGATGCCAAGCCGGTGCGCATCGGCCCGTACGTGCGCGAGCCGTACGATCACGCCGCGTTCTTCAACATCTCGGCGATGAGTTTCGGGGCGCTGTCGGCGCCGGCGGTGCGTGCGCTGTCGATCGGCGCGGCCAAGGCCGGCATCTGGATGGACACCGGCGAAGGCGGTCTGGCGCCGTACCACCTGGAGGGCGGCTGCGACCTCGTGTTCGAGATCGGCACCGCCAAGTACGGCGTGCGTACCAGCGACGGCAAGCTCGACGACGACAAGCTGCTCGCGATCTGCGCGCACAGGCAGGTGAAGATGGTCAGCATCAAGCTCGGCCAGGGCGCCAAGCCGGGCATGGGCGGCCTGCTGCCGGGCGCCAAGGTGACCGAGGAGATCGCGGCGATCCGCGGCATCCCGGTCGGCGAGGATTCGCAGAGCCCGAACCGCCACCTGGACATCGCCAACGTGGCGCAGCTGATGGATGCGATCGCGCACATCCGCGAGCTCACCGGCAAGCCGACCGGCTTCAAGGCGGTGTTCGGCGGCATGGACTGGATCGAGCAACTGTGCGACGAGGTCGAGCTGCGCGGCATCGAGAGCGCACCGGACTTCATCATCGTCGACGGCTCCGAGGGCGGCACCGGCGCGGCGCCGCAGACGCTGATGGAAGGCGTCGGCCTGCCATTGCACGAGGCGTTGCCGGAACTGGTGAACGTGCTGATCCGGCGCGGCCTGCGCCAGCGCATCAAGGTGATCTGCTCGGGCAAGTGCATCACCGCCTACGACGTGGCGCGGGCGATGTCTACCGGCGCGGATTTTGTCAACTCGGCGCGCGGCTTCATGCTGGCGCTGGGCTGCATCCAGTCGCTGCAATGCAACCGCAACACCTGTCCCACCGGCATCACCACGCAGAACCCGAAGCTGCAGCGCGGCCTGGTGGTCACCGACAAGTGCGAGAAGGTGGCGAACTACGCCCGCAACGTGATGCACGAGGTGGGCATCATCGCGCACAGCTGCGGCGTCGAGGACCCGCGCCAGCTCGACCGCAGCCATTGCCGCGTGGTCGGCGACGACGGCATCTCCATGCCGCTGGAAAAGCTCTACCCGTATCCGATGGAGCGAGAAGTGAGAGGTTGGAAGTGAGGAGCGAGAGAAAGCATCCAGTCTGCGTCATCCCGCTTTCTCTCACTTCTCGCTCCTCTTCACTCACTCCTCTGCCGCCAGCGAAGCGGCGGGCAGTGCCCGCCCTACGCCAGTTCGCGCCAGCCATCCGTGCCGCGAATCTGCAGCGGCTTGAAGCGGCGCTTGTAATCCATCTTCGGGTGGCCGTCGATCCAGAAACCCAGGTACAGCCAGGGCATGCCGCGGCGGCGGGCCAGTTCGATCTGTTGCAGGATCGCGCAGGTGCCCAGGCTGCGCGCGGTTTCGGCGGGGTCGTAGAAGGTGTAGACGGCGGAGATCCCGTTCGGGCACACGTCGGTCACCGCCAGCGCCAGCAGGCGCGTGCCCAGGCGCAGTTCGAGGAACAGCGTGGGGCTCCACGGCGCGGTGAGAAAGCGGCGGAAATCGCTGGCGTCGGCATCATCCATGCCGCCGCCGGGATGACGCGTGCGCAGGTAGTGCTCGTACAGCGCGTGGCGCTCGCGGTTGTAGCCGGGCATGCATTCGACCACCGTGAGATCCGCGTTGCGCTTCAGGCAGCGCTTCTGCGCGCGATCCGGCCGGAAGTTTTCCACGTCGATGCGGCAGGGCGTGCAGGCGTGGCACTGCGGGCAATGCGGGTAGTAGAGGTGGCCGCCGGCGCGGCGGAAGCCGCGTTCCAGCGCCGGTCCGTAAAGTTGATCCAGTTGCGGCGCGGCCGGGTCCAGCACCAAGTTCTGCGCCGTGCGCTCGGCGTAGTAGCCGCAGGCATGCGGCAGGGTCTGGAAAAGGCGGACGGGATCGGAGCGGCGCATGGCCCGATTCTATGCCGGCGCGGCCCGGTTCAGAACACGCGCAGGTAGCGCAGCATCTGCACCGCGAACACCGCCAGCACGGCCAGCAGCAGCACGCGGCGCACGCGGGTGGCGATGCGGGCGCGGCGCTCCAGCGGCGAGGCGTTGCGCGTGGCGGCCAGTTCCTCGCCGTGGCGGATCACCGGCTCGATGCCGAGGCCCATCAGCAGCTTGCGCGCCTGGCTGTAGTCGTCGGCGTGGGTGATCCACACCTGCGGCCACTGGCTGCGATCCTGCCGGCGCGGCGAATAGCTGTGCCGCTGCCAGCCGCGCCGATGGTAGTTGGAGCGATTGGACACCGTCGCCTGGATGCCGTGCTCGGCCATCAGGGCGACCACCGAATCGATGTTTTCCGGGCGGGGGGAGGTATAGATCTGGCGCATGCGGGAAGTTTACGCGAACAGCCTTGAACCGGGCGTTCAGTCGTCCCCGGCCACGCCGTTGCGCACGCGGATCAGCCCTTCCTGCGCGCTGGAGGCGACCAGGGCGCCGTCGCGGCTGAAGATCTGGCCGCGTGCCAGGCCGCGCCCACCCTGCGCGGTGGGGCTGTCGAACGAGTACAGCAGCCATTCGTCGACGCGGAACGGGCGATGGAACCACAGCGCATGATCGAGGCTGGCCATCTGCACGTTCTGGGTCATGTACGAGATGCCGTGCGGCAAGGTGGCGGTGCCGATCAAGTGGAAATCCGACGCGTACGCCAGCAGCGCGCGGTGCAGGATCGGCGAATCGTCGATCGTCGCGGTGAGCCGGAACCAGATGTGCTGGATCGGCGGGCGCTTGACCGGGTGCATCTCGTCGCGCGGCCACACCTGGCGGAACTCGAACGGGCCGTCGATGCCGAGCCAGCGCTGCAGTTTCACCGGCAGCCGCGCCAGTTCGTCGGCCGGCAGCGGATGCATCGGCTCGATGTCTTCCGGCGCGGGCACTTCGGGCATCGAGGTCTGGTGCTCCACGCCGTGCTCGGCGAGCTGGAACGAGATCGAGCCGTTGAGGATCGGCTGGCCGTGCTGGATCGCCACCACCCGCCGCGAGGAAAACGAACCGCCGTCGCGGGTGCGTTCCACGTTGTAGACGATCGGTGCGCGGATGTCGCCGGCGCGCAGGAAATAGGCGTGCAGCGAGTGCGCCTCGCGCGCCGGGTCCACTGTCTGCTGCGCCGCCGACAAGGCCTGCCCCAGCACCTGGCCGCCGAACACGAAACGCGTGCCGATGTCGCGGCTCTGGCCGCGGAACAGGTTGTCTTCCAGCCGTTCGAGCTGCAGCAGTTCGACGAGTTCGGCGACGTGGTCTTCGCTCATGGGGGATCCTTGCAGGGGGCGCCAGTATAGCGGCGGCGCCTCGCGATCCCCGTTCAGCGGTCGAAGGTGACGGCGATCTGCCGGGGATCGAGCGCGGCCAGGAAGTCGCGGGCGTCGAAAGCCTGGCCCGGGGCGAGTGCGCCGGTACCGCTGACGCGGCCGTCCAGAATGCGCTGCAACGCCTCCACCAGCAGCGGCGCGGTCACCGCATAAATGTCACGGCCGCTGGCAACGGCGCGCAGGCGGCGCTGGTCTCGGTGTACGCGTACGTCGACCACGAACCGCTGCGCGGAACGCCCGCTGCCGTCGGCGGCCACCGGTGCCGGCGTGGACGGATCGCGCAGGTCGCGCAGCGGAGCCAGGTTCATCCATGAATGCAGGTCGCCGCAGGTGATGTGCCGTGGCAGCACGACGGCCTCGGACAAGGGCAGCAGCACGGTTTCCAGTCGTCCGAACGGGGCCGGGAAATCTGTCTCGCGCAGCGGCGCGGGCTCGGGCACGGTGCGGCTGCGGCCGTGCTCGATGCAGGTGCGCGGGTAATGATTGCGCTCGCCGGTGATGCGGGTGCCGCGGGTGGGATGCCAGCCGTCGAGCGCCACGGCGACGTCCACGGCATCGGCATCGGTGGCGCCACCGAGCGCGGCGCTGGCGAGCAGGTCGGCGAGGCCGCCGTAGAAGGCCATCGCCGGCAGCACGGTCACGCCAGCGGCTTTCGCCGCCGCATCGCGTGCGAACGTATCGAGCACGGCGCGTTGTTCCGCCGCCACGTCCAGATAGTGGATGCGTGCGCGCAACGCGGCATCCAGCACCGGCACCGCCGTGTCGAGGAACGGCCCGGCGCAATGCAGCACGGCGGCGGTGCCGGCGAAGGCGGCGTCCAATGCAGCGGGATCGTCGACGGATGCTGCATGCACTTCCACACCGGTGGTCGCAGCCAGTTGCTGCAGCCGGGACGCGTCGCGGCCACAGGCGACCGGCACGAAACCGCGCCGGCGAAGCTCGTCCAGCACGAAGCGGCCGGTATGGCCGTAGGCGCCGTACACGGCGACGCGACGATTGCTCATCAGGTAGTTCTCGGGAGTTTCCGGGTCATGTCGGCGATCCCGCCGGGGCGTTTCTCGGCGGCGGATCGGCGCCCCGAGGGGCGCCGATCCTGTGGCGAGGGGGACTTCGCCGCTCACGCTTGCGCTGCCGCCTCGCGCAGCTTCTGCGCGCATTCCTCGCAGCACACTTCGACGGTGCGTCCGCCGATGGTCACTTCGATCGCGTTGTGGTCCAGCGGGTAGTCGCAGGCGGCGCAGGTTTTCTCGTTCATGGGGATTCTCCGTGGGCTGCCCGGGATCGGGCAAGCGCAGGAGACCATGCCGCGGCAGGCGCGGCTGTCAGGATCTTTAGCGACTCACGATGCGCGCGTCAGCGCGGCCTGGCGGAACGCGCTGGGCGTGCGGCCGTAAGCCTGGCGGAACGCGGCGCTGAAGTGGCTGTGGCTGGAGAAGCCGAGGTCCAGCGCCAGGGCGGCGACGTCCTCGCAATCGGCGATCCGGTCCAGCGCATGCGCCAGCCGCAGGCGCAGGTGATAGCGGTACAGCGGCATGCCTTCGACCTGCTGGAAGGCCTGGGTGAGGTAGACCGGCGAGCCGCCGATGTCCGCGGCGATCTCGGCCAGCGTCCAGCGCCGGGTGAGGTCGCTGGCCAGCAGCAGCTTGGCCCGGTCCACCAGCCGCTGGCGCGCGTGGCTGGCGCCGGGAGCATGGGTGGTGCGAGGGCCGAGGCTGCGGCAGACCAGGGTCAGCGCCAGGCTCTCGGCTTCCAGTGGCTCGATGTTGCCGTGGCGCAGGCTGTGGCGCAGCAGTGCCACCAGCACCTGGGCGCGTTCGTCGATGCGCAGCGACTGGCCGTGGAAGACCGGTTCGTCGCGACGCTGCAGCAGGTCGGTCGGCGCCAGCTCGCGCAGCAGCGGTTGCGCGATCGACAGCGACAGGCAGGCATCCCCACCAGTCGCCGGATGGCTGACCTGGTAGTTCTGGCCGGCATTGAACAGCAGCACGTGGTTCGCATCGGCCACCGACTGCGTGCTGCCGACGTGGCGCAGGAACAGGCCGCGATACGGAAACACCAGGTGCGTCGCGGCCGCGCATTCCTCCGCGCTGCGATGACGGCACTCGCCGCGGCAATGCACGTCGTGCGCCGCGACGAGCGGCGTTTGCAGCAGCGGCTGGACGGTGAATTCCGACATGGCCTGGGCCGGGGGAGGCTGGTTCGCAGTCTAACGCAGCCGTTGCAGGCCGCAGGCGGGCACGATGGCGTCCCACGGGAAGCGCACGCCGGGGTCGAGTTTGCGGCGGATCTGCTGCGCGGGATCGTCGCTGGCCGGGATCAGGTCGGTGTCCAGGTCTTCGTGGCCGGCGATCCGGCGCAGGTTCGGGAACGCCGCGCGCAACTGCGTCAGCAGGGCGAGCAGGGCGTCGATCTGCGCGGCGGGGTAGGGCTCGGTCATGGTCTGGCGGCGCGAGTCGAACCAGTCGGGGTAGCGGCCCGCGTTCACCAGCTCGATGCCGATCGAATTCGCGTTGTGCCCGCGTACGTGATGGGCGATGCGCGTGCCGGGCACGTAGCGGCAGATCGTGCCGTCGCGGTCGATGTAGTAGTGGCCGCTGTTGCCGGTGCCGCTCGGATGCAGCACGCGTTCGCCGTATTCGCGGGCCATGGCCAGGTCGGGTAGCTCGGTGCAGTGGATCACCACCAGTTCGATGGCCTCGGCCGGGCGCTCGGGCAGCCGGTCGACGTAGGGCAGCGGCTGGTCGTGGAGGGTCAGGGACATCGGCCAAGTCTCGCATGGCGCGGCCGGAGGCGGAAACGCCGCCTGCTACCATGCGCGTCTTGCTTTTGGCCTTTCCGGAGACCGCCATGCGCGGCCAGATCATTCTTTCGCACGGCTCGGATTCCGCGCCGGAGGCGACCAAGGTCAGCGCGCTGGCCGCACTGGCCGAGTCGCTGGGCTGGCGCACGCAGCGACCGGACTACCGCAGCGACGACGCGCGCGGCCATGCCGGGTCGGTGGCGCCGCGGATCGCGCGCCTGCGCGCCACGATCGAATCGCTGGACGCGCCGCCACTGCTGGTCGGCTCGAGCATGGGCGCGTTCGTCTCCGGCCTGGTCTCGCTGGAGGTGCCCGTGGCCGGGCTGTTGCTGCTCGCCACGCCCAGTCAAGTCCCGGGATACGCGCGGGCGTTCGATCTGCGTCCCGGGGTGCCCACGATGCTGATCCACGGCTGGCGCGACGAGGTGTGCCCGCTGGCCGGCGTGCAGGCGTTCGCCGCGAAGCGCCGGCTGCCGCTGCTCGTGCTGGACGATGACCACCGGCTGGGTTCCAGCGTGGAGCTGATCGCGACGCAGTTCCGGGCCATGCTCGAACGCCTGGCGAGCGCCGCATGAACCATTACTTCGCCACCTGCCCGAAAGGCATGGAATACCTGCTGCGCGACGAACTGGTCGCGCTCGGCGCGCTCGACGTGCGCGAGGCACTGGCCGGCGCGCACTTCTCCGGCACGCTGGAAACCGCCTACCGCGCCTGCCTGTGGTCGCGCCTGGCCAGCCGCATCCTGCTGCCGCTGGCCGAGTTCGACGCGGCCGACGACGAGGCGCTGTATCGCGGCGTGCAGACGATCGACTGGAGCGCGCACCTGGCCGCGCACGGCACCTTCGCCGTGGACGCCGGCACCGCGCTGAGCAAGCTCACCCACAGCCAGTTCGTCGGCCTGCGCACCAAGGACGCGGTGGTCGACCAGTTCCGCCAGCGCGACGGCTCGCGCCCGGACATCGACACCGACGAGCCGGACATCCGCATCAACCTGCGCCTGCGGCGCGACCGCGCCACCGTATCACTTGATCTCGCGGGTTCACCGCTGCATCGCCGCGGCTGGCGCGAGGAGCAGGGCGAGGCGCCGCTCAAGGAAAACCTCGCCGCGGCGATACTGCTGCGCGCGCACTGGCCCGAGGTCTACGCCGGCGGCGGCGCGCTGCTCGACCCGATGTGCGGCTCGGGCACCCTGCTGATCGAAGGTGCGTTGATGGCCGCCGACGTGGCGCCCGGCCTGCGCCGCGAATACTTCGGCTTCCTCGGCTGGCAGCAGCACGACATCGCGCTGTGGCGCAGCCTGCTGGACGAGGCGAAGCAGCGTGCCGAGACCGGCTTGCGCGCGCTGCGCCCGTGCTTCTTCGGCAGTGACGCTGACCCGCGCATGGTGCAGACGGCCAAACGCAACGCGCAGGCCGCCGGCGTGGCCGGCTTTTTCACCCTGGACAAGCAGGACATGGCCCGCGCCGCGCCGCCGCCCGGCGTCGGCTACGGCCTGGTCATCACCAATCCGCCGTACGGCGAGCGCCTCGGCGACCGCGCCGAGATGCCGAAGCTTTACCGCGCGCTGGGCGACACGTTGCGCCAGCGCTTCACCGGTTGGCGCGCCGCGGTGCTGGCCGGCGACCTGGAGCTGGGGCGTGCCATGCAGTTGCATGCGGACAAGCGCTACGCGCTGTACAACGGCGCACTGGAAACCGTGCTGCTGACGTTCGACCTGAAGCCGCGCGACGAGACGCCGCGCGAACCCAGGCCGCTCTCGCCGGGCGCGCAGATGCTGAAGAACCGGCTGGAGAAGAACGTCAGGCATTTGCGCAAGCGGCTCACCCGCGAAGGCATCCACTGCTGGCGCGCCTACGACCAGGACCTCCCCGAGTACGCGGCGGCGATCGACGTCTACGGCGACACGGGTGGCGACGACCATTTGCACATCCAGGAGTACCGCGCGCCGGCGGATATCCCCGCCGACGTTGCGCGCCTGCGCCTGCGCGAGATCGCCCGCGTCGCCGGCGAGGTGCTGGGCGTGCCGCGCGAACGCATCGCGATCAAGACCCGCGAGCGCGGCAAGGGCGGTTCCAAGTACGGCCAGCTCGACCAGCGCGGCGAGTTCATTGAAGTGGATGAGGGCGGCCTGAAGTTCCTGGTCAACCTCACCGATTATCTCGATACCGGCCTGTTCCTCGACCACCGGCTGGTGCGCGCGAAAGTGCGCGAGCTGGCCGACGGCAAGTGTTTCCTCAACCTGTTCGCCTACACCGCCACCGCCAGCGTGCACGCGGCGGCCGGCGGCGCGCTGGAAACCACCAGCGTGGATCTGTCGGCCACCTATCTGGAGTGGGCATCGCGCAACCTCGCGTTGAACGGTTTCACCGGCGCCGACCATCGGCTGATGCAGTTCGACGCGCTGGAGTTCCTGCAGCGTGATCGCGGCCATTACGGCCTGATCTTCGTCGATCCACCGACCTTCTCCAACTCCAAGCGCGCCGAGGATTTCGACGTGCAGCGCGACCACGTGAAGCTGCTCGAAGCCTGCAACGAACGGCTCACCCGTGACGGCGTGATCGTGTTCTCCAACAATTTCCGTCGCTTCAAGCTGGATCGCGAGGCGCTGGAGCCGCACTTCGAGATCGAGGACTGGAGTGCGCCCAGCATCCCGTTCGACTTCGCCCGCCGTGCCGACATCCACGGCTGCTGGCTGCTGCGCCGGCGCCGGGCCGTGACGGGAGTCAACCCGTGGGATACGGCGCGCATCAAGCCGTGAACCTTTCAGTGCGCATTAAGCCCGCGCGCTCGACTATCCCCGCGTACAACGGAGAACGATCATGAACACAGCGGGTTTGCGTGCTTCCGGCAAGAGTGCCGCGATCGGCCTGGCGCTGGTCGCCGCGTTGGCAATGCCTCTGGGCGCGTCCGCGCGCGGCTGGGGCGGGCATGGTCCCCATGGTGGCTACTACGGCGGTCACCATGGCGGTTATCACGGCGGCTACTACGGTCATGGCGGCCACTGGAGCGGCGGCCGCTGGATCGCCGGGGCCATCGTCACCGGTGCCGTGGTCGGCCTGGTCGCCGACGCGCTGCGGCCGGCTCCGGTTTATTACGACCAGCCGGTCTACCGCGCGCCGCGCACGGTGGTCTACGAGTACGGTGCGCCGGTGGTGACCCGCCGCGTGGTCGAAACGCGTACCGTGGTATACGACGACCCGTACCAGACGCGTTACATCCGCGACGACGGCTACGACCGCGACGACGGCTACGACGGCAACTGAGTCATGTCGTGATGCGAGTGTGCGAGCCCGGCCCCGGCCGGGCTCGCGCGTTTGTACCCGTCGCAAGACGGCGTGTCCGATCACAAGTTCTGAACAACTCTCGCGGCATCCTTGAGGGCATGCACTTTCGCACCATCATGCCGCTGTCCCGTGGCCGGTTCGTCCGGCCGTCGCGACCGCGGCGCAGCATGCATGACCGTTGATCCACCGTCGGCCCGCGCCGGCACCGCCGCGCGTTTCGAGCGGGTGCGCCGGCAGACGCCGGCGCTGTGCGCGAGCCTGACGGCCGAGGACATGCAGCTGCAGTCGATGCCCGACGCCAGCCCGGCGAAATGGCACCTGGCGCATACCACCTGGTTCTTCGAGACCTTCGTGCTTGCGCACGACCCGGCCTGGAAGCCGCGCGACCCGGCCTGGCATTACCTGTTCAACTCCTACTACCAGTCGGTCGGGCCGATGCACGTGCGCGCGCAGCGCGGGCTGCTGTCGCGGCCCTCGCTGGACGAGGTGCGCGATTACCGCCGGCGCGTGGACGAGGCGGTGCTTGCCCTGCTGGATCGCCGCGACGATCCGGAACTGGCGAGCCTGGTCGAGCTGGGCCTGCAGCACGAGCAGCAACACCAGGAGTTGTTGCTGACCGACATCAAGCATGCGTTCTGGTGCAATCCGCTGCAGCCGGCGCTGCATTCGTCGATCGCGGCACCCGCGGGTGCGCCCGCGGTGTCGCTGCAATTCCTGCCCGGGCGCGAGGGCATCGTGGAGATCGGCCATCGTGGCGAAGGCTTCGCCTTCGACAACGAAACCCCGCGCCACCGCACCCTGTTGCAACCGCATGCGCTGGCCAACCGGCTGGCGACCAATGCCGAATACCTGGCGTTCGTGCGTGAAGGCGGCTATCGCGAGCCCGGCCTGTGGTTGTCCGACGGCTGGGCCACGGTGCAGCGCGAAGGCTGGCAACATCCGCTCTACTGGCAGGATGACCTGGCCAGCGAGTTCACCCTGGCCGGCGTGCGTGCGCTCGACCCCGCCGAACCGGTATGCCACCTGAGCTACTACGAGGCCGATGCGTTCGCGCGCTGGGCCGGCGCGCGGCTGCCGACCGAGGCGGAGTGGGAGTCCGCCGCGCAGGGCGTCGCGATCGAAGGCAACCTGCAGGAAAGCGGGCGCTTCCAGCCGCTGCCCGCGCACGCTGGCGAGGGCGCGCTGCAGTTGTTCGGCGACGCGTGGGAATGGACCGCCTCGCCGTACGTCGGCTACCCCGGTTACCGCCCGCTGCCCGGATCGCTGGGCGAATACAACGGCAAGTTCATGTGCGGCCAATGGGTGCTGCGCGGCGGCTCCTGCGCCACCCCGCGCGATCACATCCGCGCCAGCTACCGCAATTTCTTTCCACCCCATGCCCGCTGGCAGTTTGCCGGGCTGCGACTGGGACAGGACCGATGAACAGCATGCAAGCCTGCGGCCTTCGCGACGACGAACGCCGCCCGCCCGCCAGCGAACTGCTCGAAGTCGCCCGGCACGGGCTGGCGCTGAAACCCAAGCGGCTGCCGTCGTGGCTGTTCTACGACCAGCGGGGCTCGGCCTTGTTCGAGCAGATCTGCGAGCAGCCGGAGTACTACCTCACCCGCTGCGAGATCGCGTTGATGAGCGAGCACGCCGCCGACATCGCCGACAGCCTCGGCAGCGACGTGCGCCTGGTCGAGTACGGCAGCGGCAGCGGACGCAAGACGCGCATGCTGCTGCGCCACCTGCGCGAGCCGGTGAGTTACGTGCCGGTGGAAATCTCGCCCGAGCCGCTGCAGCACAGCGTGCAACGCCTGGCGCAGGAGTTTCCGCAACTGCCGCTGCAACCGCTGTGTGCCGATTTCAGCAAGCCGTTGCGCCTGCCGATTCCGCCGCGCGCGCCGCGCCGCACGGTGCTCTATTTTCCCGGTTCCACCATCGGCAATTTCGAGGCGCATGACGCGGTGGCCCTGCTGCGCAAGATGCGTGGCGAGATGGGCGACGCCGGCGGCCTGCTGGTCGGGGTGGATCTGAAAAAGGACCCGGCGCTGATCGAGGCCGCCTACAACGACGCGGCCGGCGTCACCGCCGAGTTCACGCTGAACATGCTGCTCCGGCTCAACCGCGAGATCGGCAGCGATTTCGACCTCGCCGCCTTCGCCCACCGCGCGCGCTACAACCCGATGGCCGGGCGCATCGAGACGCAGCTGGTCAGCCGGCGCGAGCAGCAGGTGGCGATCGGGCGCGACAAGGTCCGCTTCGGCGCGGACGAGGCGATCCAGGTCGAATACAGCTGCAAGTATTCGCTGGAGGATTTCGCGGCGCTGGCAGACAAGGCGGGGTTGGCGGTGCAGCGGGTGTGGACCGATTCCCGACGGATGTTCAGCGTGCAATACCTGGTGCGCGCCGGCCTGCGCATGGATTGACGCCGCGGGCGGGGGTGGCCGGCGTCAGCCGCTCAGCGGCGCGGAAAACAGGATGCAGGCGTCGCCCGCGATCGTCACCTCGACCGGCTCGTCGTCCACGATGCGCACCTCGACATGGACGATGCCGTCGCGGCGCAGCGCGCGGCCCTGGTGGCCGGCGAACCGCAGCGACGCTCCGTCATGCGGCATCAGTCGATGGTGCACCAGGTAGGCACCCAGCGGGCCGTTGGCGTTGCCGGTGACGGGGTCCTCGTCGATGCCGATGGCGGAGGCGAACATGCGCCCGTCGGTGGCCGCCTCGCCCTCGCGCAGCTGGAACGCGAAATAGCCGTTGCAGCCGATCTCCGCGCTCAGGGCCGCCAGGGCGGGCATCCTCGGCGCCAGGGCGTCGAGGTCGACCGTCGGTTCCAGCGGCACCATGACCTTGCCATGGCCGGTGGAAATCACCTGCAGCGGCAGCGTCGGGGTCAGCTGGTCGTCGGCCACGCCCAGTGCGGCGGCGATGCGACGGCGGACGGAATCGCCCAGCGGCGGGCCGATGCGCGGCCGCTCCTGCTGCATGAAGACGCGGCGGCCCCCGGCTTCGTTGCGGCCGATGCGGATGCGCTGGATGCCGGCGGCGGTCTTCTGTCGAAATTCGTTGCTGCCGAAGCCGGGCAAGCCGGCGCGCACGTAATGGGTGGCGATCGTGGCGTGGCCGCACAGCGGCACTTCGGTGGTGGGGGAGAAGTAGCGCAGCCGCACGTCGTGGTCCGCGCCGTCCGGCGCCAGCACGAAGGCGGTCTCGGAGTGCTTCAGTTCCCGCGCGAGATCCTGCATCTCCGCGTCGGACATGCCGTCGGCGTTCAGCACCACGCCGGCCGGGTTGCCGCGAAAACGCGTGGTGGTGAAGGCGTCGACGTGATACAGCGTGCGCTTGTTCATGGGTGGCCTGGCGGATGGCGACGACGCGGAAGTCGGCGGGGCGCTGCCGACTCCTGCCGTCGTCGCGCGGCACGCTTACCGGGCGCCGTACAACGCCTTCACGTCGCGGGTCAGCGCGGACTGGCTGTCGGCGCGCGAGTAGAACATGTGGCCACCGGGGTACTCCTTCACCTGCACGCGGGTCGGGTCGCCCATGGCCGGCATCTGGTCGACCGCCAGCACCGAGACCATGAACGGGCAGGAGAGGTCGTCCCAGCCGTGCGCGATCAGCACGCGCAGCTTCGGATCGTTGGCCACCGCCTCGCGCAGCTGGCTGACCGAGCCTTCGCGGGCATCGTCGTCCTCGTGCCACAGGCGGTTCACCTCGTAGCTCAGCGCGTTGTAGCGGCCGGCGACTTTCCAGCCCACGGTCTGGGTGACGAAGTTGACCATCGCGCTGGTGGTCGGCGCGATGATGCTGTTGAGCAGCGGGTCGCCGGTGCGCTGCGAGGGCGCATGCGGGAACGGGTCCCAGGCGGTGACGTTGGAATCGTAGCGGCTGCCCAGCTTGCCCTCGGCGCGGTACACCTCGCGCAGGTAGGCCTGGGTCTCGATGCGACCGCCGGAGCGCTTGACGAACACCGGGTCCAGCCCGGTCAGCTCGGTCACTTTCCGGATCATCGCCTCGGTGGCGGCCGGATCGGAGCGGCCCTTCATCAGCGTGGTCGCGTACTCGCCGCGGGTGTAGGCGATGATCGGCGCCATCGCCTCGGCACTGAGCTTGCCCTCGCGCTCCAGGTGGGCGGCGGCGATCGAAGGCAGGGTGGTCATCCACGGCAGCGGCGAGACGGTGTCGTCGCTCCACGCCGACGGATCGAGGTAGGGCGAGATCAGCGTCACGCCGCTCATCGCCACGCCCAGCTGGGTCTGCATGTACTCGGTGATGCGCGGGCCGCGGAAGCCGCCGTAGCTTTCGCCCACGTAGTACTTGCGCGAATCCATGCGGCCGTTCTTCACCAGCCAGTCGTACATGATGCGCGAGAGGTACTTGATGTCGACGTCGGTGCTGTAGAAATCCTTGGTCGCCTGCTTGTCGTCGACCAGCGCGCGGCTGTAGCCGGTGCCCACCGGGTCGATGAAGACCAGGTCGGTGAAGCCCAGCCAGGTCCCGGGATTGTCGTGCAGCACCGGCGGGTCGGAGGGCGAGTCGCCGGCATCGCCGAAGCTCACTTTCTTCGGGCCGATCGCGCCCAGGTTGAGGTAGACCGACGAGGCGCCCGGGCCGCCGTTGAGCGCGAAGGTCACCGGGCGGTCCTTGCCGGGGATGGTGTAGGCGGTGAACACCACCTCGGCGGTCTTGTTGCCCTTCTCGTCGCGCACCGGCAGCGAACCCACGGTGACGGTGTACTTGAGCGTCCTGCCGTCGACCGTGGTGGTCTGCGTCACGTGCGCGTCGGCCGGAAACGGCGGCAGCTGGAAGCCGTCCTTGCCCGCGGCGTCGGCGCTTGCCGCCGGCTTGTGGCTGTCGGCCGCCATCACGGTGGTAGTGAACCCCGTCAACAGCAGGGCGGCCATCAGGGCGAACGGCAGGGACTTGCGCACAGGCGTCTCCTCGGGCGTAAAGAGCGAAGACTAAACGCGCGGCGCACGTGCCGAGTGTGCTGAAAGGCATGGGTCGACGGCGCGCTGCAGCGCGGCGCCCGCTACACGCCTCATCCCGGCCTGGCGTTGCGTGCGGCGATGCAGGGCAGGGCGTGGCGCTGGCGCGCCATCGGCTGGCGGTGGACGATGTGGCGAGCGGCGGCCTGCTGCGCGCTGATCAGCCGCGCGCCAGCGCGCCTTCGATGAACTGCTGCAGCTGCGCCGCGTTCAGCGCACCGGATTGCCGCGCGATCTCGCGGCCCTGCCTGAACATGACCAGGGTGGGGATGCTGCGGATGTTGAAGCGCGCGGCGATCTGCGGTTGGGCTTCGGTGTCCAGCTTGGCCAGCCGCAGGCGCGGCTCGAACCTGCCGGCGGCCTGCACGAACACCGGCGCGAAACCGACGCACGGCCCGCACCACGGCGCCCAGAAATCCACCAGCACCGGCAGGTCGCCGCGGCCGGCTATCGCGTCGAAGTTCGCGGTCGTGAGTTCCGCCGGATGCCCCTCGAACAAGCCATGCTTGCAGCGGCCGCAGTTCGGGTGCTCGGCGACACGCTCGGCGGGCACGCGGTTGAGCGCGCCGCAATGCGGGCAGGGGATGGTCAGTGCGGTGCTCATGGCGGACTCCGGCAACGGGCGGGCGACGCCCTGCAGTGCAGATGGCGGCGCGCGCGGCGAAATCCAAGCCGGCCGCGGCTGGCGGGTCAGGCCGTCCGGCGCGGCACGAACCGCAACGCCACCGAGTTCATGCAGTAGCGCAGGCCGGTCGGGCGCGGGCCGTCGTTGAAGACGTGGCCGAGGTGGCTGTCGCAGCCCTTGCAGCTGATGGCCGTGCGCGTCATGCCGAACAGGTGGTCGGTCGCCTCGACCAGGTTGCGCCGCGCGATCGGCTGCCAGAAGCTCGGCCAGCCGGTGCCGGAGTCGAACTCGGTGGCGGCGTCGTAAAGCGCGGTGCCGCAGGCGATGCAGCGGAACAGGCCGGGCACGGCGGGGCGTTCGTGCTCGCCGCTGAATGCTCGCTCGGTGCCTGCGTGACGCATGATTTCGTACGACGCCGGCGACAGCCGCTGCCGCCACTGCGCGTCGCTCAGCACCAGCTTCGGTACCTCGCGCGCGCCGAGGTCGCGGCCCGCACCGTCGAAGATCTCCAGCAGCACGTTGCCGGCGTCGCCCACCGGCGTGTTGGCCGCCGCGTGCAGCCGCGGCACCAGCCAGCCGCCACCCACGGCCAGCAGGGCACCGCCGCCGAGCGCGGCGCGCAGGAAGCGGCGGCGATCCATCGCGAGGGTTTCATCGAGTCGAGACATGACGGCCTCCCGGGTTGCGGAATGGGTGGAATGGCGGATCGGATCAGCCGAAGGTGAAGGCGTAGGCCCGCACACCGGGATCGAGGAAGGTGATCTTGAACAGGCGTTCGCCGCTGCCGTTGGCCTGGCGCACGAGTTGATACAGGCGCTGGCCGGTGACGGTACCGTTGCCATCGGCGTCGGTATCCATGCCGTGGTCGGCGCCGGGCGGCTTGCCGTCGATGGTGACGCGGTAGCGGATCGGCTTGCCGTCCGCCGCCGGGCCGAGCACCAGGTGCAGGTCGCGGCCGCGGAAGCGATAGACGATGGCGCCGCCGGCCTGCTCCAGTTGCGCGTTCTCGTCGTGCACGCTCCAGCGGCCGTCGAGCGACCACTGGTTGGTGGCCAGCGCGGCCGGTGCGTGATAGTCGTGCGCCTCGTCGCGCGTCACGCGGCCGCCGACGAAGTTCCTGGCGCGGGCATAGCCGACATAGGTCTCGGGCGAACGGGTGGGGTCATTCGACGCGGCCGCTTCGACCCCGCGGTGGTCGAAGCGCACGTAGCCGCCCGGCAGGTTCTTCTGGCCGGCCTCGGTCAGCAACTGGCGGATCACGTCCTCGCTCTGCCGGTATTCGCCTTCGCCGAAATGGTGGTGGCGAATCTGTCCGCGCGCGTCGACGAAGTAGTGCGCGGGCCAGTACTGGTTGTCGAAGCCTTTCCAGATCGCGTAGTGGTTGTCCAGCGCCACCGGGTAGTCGACGCCCAGATCCTTCACCGCCTTGGCGACGTTGGCCGGGTTCTTCTCGAAGGCGAACTCCGGCGCATGCACGCCGATCACCACCAGGCCGTGGTCCTTGTACTTGTCGGCCCAGCCGCGCACGTACGGCAGCGCGCGGATGCAGTTGATGCAGGAATAGGTCCAGAAATCGACCAGCACCACCTTGCCGCGCAGCGATTCGGCGCTCAGCGGGGGGCTGTTGAGCCACTGCGTGGCGCCGGCCAGCGACGGGAACGCGCCTTCCACCGGCAACGGCTCGCCGGCCTTCAGCTCGGGCTGCGGCGCCGGCGCCGGGCGCACGGCGTCGATCAGCTTCTGTTCGATGCCGCTGGTGCTGGCCAGCGAGACGCGGGTGAGCAGGCCGGTGTCCAGCCCCAGCGCGATCGCGGCCACGCCGCACAGCACCAGCACGCCGAGCGCACGACGCACCCATTCACCGGCGCCTAGCGAACGCTTCATCAGCACGAACACCCTGCCGCCGATCAGCAGGGCGAGGCCCAGCGAGGTGGCCGCGCCGGCGGCGTAGGTGAGCAGCAGCAGGGTGGTCTGCACGCTGGCGCCGTTCAATGCCGCGCCGGTCAGCAGCAGGCCGAGGATCGGCCCCGCGCACGGCGCCCACAGCAGGCCGGTGGCGACGCCGAGGCCGGCTGCGCCCCAGACCGAGTCGCCGTCCGCGGCCGAGCGCTGCGACAGCCGGTTGCCCAGCGCCACGAACGGGCGCGTGATCCACTCGGCCAGATGGGTCGACAGCAAGGTCAGCCCGAGGAAGGCCAGCACCGCCATCGCCACCCAGCGGCCGTACTGGTTCGCGTGCACCGCCCAGCCGCCGCCGAGCGCGGCCAGCGTGGCGACCACGGCGAAGGTGATCGCCATGCCCAGCAGCATCGGCAAGCCGTTGCGCATGAACGGCCGGTCGGAGCGGGCGAACACGAACGGCAGCACCGGCAGGATGCACGGGCTGAGGATGGTCAGGACGCCGCCGAGATAGGCGAGGATCAACACGAGCATGGAGTTTCATCCGTGGGTGGTTGCCTGAGGATTCGCCGCCGCCGCCGCCCGGGTTACCTGCGGGCAGGAGGTAACGTCGGCGCACGATGCGGCGAAGACCCCGGTGAGCGTTCCGTCGTGGAGCGAACGGGTCGCAAGCCTTGACCGCCACCGCCTTCATGGGTCTAGATAGTGGACTTTCCCATGGGATCAGTCCCGTCCGGACCGTGCCAGCCGAATCCGCCGCCGCCAGCGCCAGCGAATCGCCCGACCGGCGCCGGTCGGCGTGGATGGCCGCCGCGCAGGCCGGCGACCGGCGTGCCTACGAAAAACTGCTGGCCGATTCGGTGGCGCTGATCCGCGCCGTGGCACGCCGCCAGGGTGTGGCGCCCGATCATCTGGATGACGTGGTGCAGGAAACCCTGATCACCGTGCATCGCGTGCGCCAGACCTACGACCCCAGCCGTTCCTACGACGCCTGGCTCGGCGCGATCGCCGCTCGCCGCGCGATCGACTCCCTGCGCAGCCGCGGTCGCCGCGACAGCCGCGAACTGCACGATGAATTCGCGCTCGACCGTCACCCGGATGCCGACGACGCCAGCGCCGCCACCGAAAGCGAGCAGCGCGCACAGCGCCTGCACGAGGCGATCGCCGAGTTGCCGCCCGGCCAGCGCGAGGCGGTGGAACAGCTTGGCCTGCGCGAGCGCTCGCTCAGCGAGGCGGCCGAGCTGACCGGGCGCAATACCGGCGCGCTGAAAGTGAACCTGCATCGCGCGCTGAAGGCACTGCGCGAACGTTTCCATGGAGAACCCTGACGTGACGGCCGATCCGCAATCCCACCAGGCGTTGATCGACCGCCTTGGCACCGACCTGGTGCCGGTGCGGCGGCTGCTGCCGCCAGGGCTGCGCACGGCCGGCTGGCTGCTGCTGGTGGCGGCGCTGGCGGCCGGCTTGCTGATGCACTACGGCGCAGGTCCGATGCTGCGGCGCTGGGCCGCCACGCCGGACCTGGCCTGGGCCGGCATCGGCGCGGTGATCACCGCGATCAGCGCGGCGTGGGCCGCGTTCGCGCTGGCCGTGCCCGGGCGGCGTGCGGCATGGGCGTGGCTGCCGCTGCCCGGTGCCTTGCTGTGGATCGGTGCCAGCGGCCTCGGCTGCCTGCGCACGTGGCTCGCGCCGGGCACCGAAGTCGCCGGCCTGCAGCAGAGCGCCGACTGCCTGCTCTTCATCATCGGCTTCTCGATCCCGCTCTCCGCGCTGCTGGTCGTGCTGCTGCGCCGCGCCTGCCCGCTGCGGCCGGTGCTTGCCGCGGTGCTGATCGGCCTGGCCAGCGCCGCCGCCTCGGCCAGCCTGCTGGAGATCTGCCATGCGTTCGACTCCGCTGCCACCGACCTGCTGACGCACGCGCTGGCCGTCGCCGCGGTGGTGGCCGTCAACGCCGCCATGGGCGGGCGGTTGTTGTCGAAAGCGTAGGGATTCGGCAGAAGCGTCGCACGCGCCGCGTAGGGCGGGCACCGTCCGCCGGCTTTTGGCCTTGCGACATCGCGACAAGAGCGGCGGGCATTGCCCGCCCTACGCTCTGTTGACGCATGCGCTGGCGGTGGCCGTGGTGGTGGCCGTCAATGCGGCGATGGGCGGGCGGCTGCTGTCGCGGGCCTGAACTCAGTCGCGGAAGTTGTCGAACTGCAGCGGCAGCTCGACCTCGGACTTGCGCAACACCGCCATCGCCGCCTGCAGGTCGTCGCGCTTCTTGCCGCTGACGCGCAGCTTGTCGCCGTTGATCTGCGCCTCGACCTTGAGCTTGGCCGCCTTCAGCTCGGCCACCAGTTTCTTCGCCACCGGCTGCTCGATGCCCTGCTTGACGGTGATCTTCTGCCGCGAGCCGCCCAGGTTGGTTTCCGGGTCGCCGACGTCCAGCGCACGGATGTCGATCTTCCGCGCGATCAGGCGGGCGCGCAGGATGTCCAGCATCTGCTGCAGCTGGAATTCGCTGGGGGCGCTCTGGGCGATCACGCCATCGTCCAGCACGTACTTCGCGTCCACGCCCTTGAAGTCGAAGCGCGTGCCGAGTTCGCGGTTGGCCTGGTCGACGGCATTGGTCAGTTCGTGCTTGTCGACTTCGGAGATCACGTCGAAGGAAGGCATGGCGGCGGCTCGCTGGGAACAGGAGGCAAAGTGTAAGCGATGGCGCTGGGCGATAATGGCGCAACCCTCACTTCCGTCATTCCGGCGCAAGCCGGAATCCGGCGCCTTTCAACGGACACAGTCACCGGGTCCCGGCTTGACCGACCCTTCGGTCGTTGAAAGGCGCCGCGCCGGGATGACGAACAACGAGCTTGATGGCGTGACCATGGTGAGTTCTTGAAAACCGACGTGTTGATCATCGGCGCCGGCGCCGCCGGCCTGATGTGCGCGATCACCGCCGGCCAGCGCGGCCGGCGCGTGCTGGTGGTCGATCACGCCAACAAGGTCGGCAAGAAAATCCTGATGTCCGGTGGCGGCCGCTGCAACTTCACCAACCTGGGCACGACGCCGGCGAATTACCTCTCGGCCAACCCGCATTTCGCCAAGTCCGCGCTGGCGCGCTACACGCCGTGGGACTTCATCGCGCTGGTCGAGAAGCATCGCATCGCCTGGCACGAGAAGGAGCTGGGCCAGTTGTTCTGCGACGACTCCTCGAAGCAGATCGTGCGCATGCTGCTGGACGAGTGCGCCGCGGCCGGCGTCACGGTTGAGGCGAACTGCGCCGTGCAACGCGTGCTCAGGACGCCGGAGGGCTTCAGCGTGCACACCGCGCGCGGCGAGGTGCATGCCGAGTCGCTGGTGGTCGCCTCGGGTGGCCTGTCGATCCCCAGCATGGGCGCCAGCGGTTTCGGCTACGAACTGGCACGCCAGTTCGGCCACGCCGTGCTGCCCACGCGCGCCGGCCTGGTGCCGCTGACCCTGAGCGGCAAGCATCAGGAGCATTACCGGGATCTGGCCGGTGTGGCGCTGCCCGCGGTGGAGGCGCGCGTGGGCAGGCAGGGTTTTCGCGCCGGCCTGCTGTTCACCCATCGCGGCATCAGCGGACCGGCGATCCTGCAGATTTCCTCGTACTGGCAGCCCGGCGACGACTTGCGCCTCGACTTGCTGCCGGACCTCGACGTCGGCGCCTGGCTGGTCGACCAACGCACGGCGCGGCCGCTGGCCGAACTGAAGACCGTGCTCGGCGAGGTGTTGCCGAAGCGCCTCGCGCAGCGGTTGTGCGAGCAATGGCTCGGCAACCGCCCGATGCGCCAGTACCGCGAGACCGAACTGACGCAGATCGGCGCGCAGCTCGCCGCGTGGCCGATCACCGCCAGCGGCACGGAAGGCTACCGCACCGCCGAAGTCACTCTCGGCGGCGTCGACACCGATGGCCTCTCCTCCAGCACGATGCAATCGAAACTCGTGCCCGGCCTCTACTTCATCGGCGAGGTGGTCGACGTCACCGGCTGGCTCGGCGGCTACAACTTCCAGTGGGCGTGGGCGTCGGGGCAGGCGGCGGGCGCGGCGGCCTGATGCCGGTTGCTTGACGCCTCCGGCCGGGGGCTGCAGCATCGTGCGACGGAATTTCCAACGCGCCGCGCCCGCCATCGGGCGGCGGCGCATCTCCAGGGGAGGGCGGCCGATGGCAACGCTGGACAAGGGCAAGCTGGTCGACCCGGCGATCGAGGTCAAGCTGTATGCGTCGATCGAGCATGGCAGCCTGGATGCCGTCCACGCGATCGTGCTGCATCGTACCGATTCCTCCACCGCCACCAGCACGCTCGAAGCGTACGCGGGCGGCAAGCAGACCGGCGCGCACTTCTTGATCGACAAGGCCGGCAAGATCTGCCAGACCGCACGCGTCGATCAGGTGTGCTGGCACGTCGGTGTGCTGCAGGCGCGCTGCCAGGTCGAACACGGCTGCGATCCGCAGGAACTGAAGACGATTGCCTCGCTCATGCACGCGAAAGGCGTGGGCTTCGGTACCCGCGCGAAGAACCTTTCGCGACATGAACTGGGCAAGCCGTATCCCTCGCGCTATCCCTCCAACCAGGACTCGCTGGGGATCGAGGTGGTGGGCACGTTCCAGCCCGCGCAGAAGGCGTTCGAGGCGCCGACGCCGGAACAACTGAAGTCGCTCAAGTACCTGGTGGATATTCTGGTCGGCCTGTTCGGCCTGAACCTGTTGGGCGACGTCTACGCGCACGGCGCGATCGCCCGCAAGGAGGTCACCGAGGGCGCCCAGTTGCTGCAGGCGCTGACCGCTGGGGGCAAGCCGTGAAGGCGTTGGGCCTGGTGCTGCTGAGCGCAGCGCTGGCTGCGTGTGTGCCGGTGCGCGGCAATGGCGGCATCGAGGTTGTTTCGTTGCAGCGGCAGGTCGATGCCACGCGCGCCGACGCCGACATCTGCAGCGCGTTGACGCTCAGTCGCGCGGACGTGGCGCGGTATTTCACGCTGGCCGAGGTGGTCGACCCGGCCACGTTCGACGCCGAGGCGATCATCATGCCGTGCAGCTACCGCGGCACCCTGCGCCGTGCGGGCCAGCTCTACCACTGGGAGATTTTCGCCGGCGGGGCAGCCTATCTGTACGACGGCGGGGAAACCAACCAGCGCTACCTTTGCCGCGAGTCGTGCCTCGCGGCGCTGCCGAACCTGCGCTGAGCGGCGCGCCGATTCATCGCGGGGCCTGCAGCGATCCCGCCGACGGTTGCAGGTCGCCGGGCGCCAGGGTCGCCCAGTGGAGGTGGTGCGGATCGAAACCGCTCTCGATCATCGGCTTGATGATGCGGAAGTAGGGCGAGATGTCGAAGTCGCGCGGCGTGAACAGGCTGGAGCTGCGGATGTGCAGGATCTCCTGGCGCGCGCGCTGGGTGCCGCGCAACTGGCGGTAGTCGCGGTCCAGCATCGGCAGGATCGGATAACGCACGCTGTGGAAGGCCGCCGCGATCAGCGACGAGCAGATCGCCCGGGTCGGCTCGCCGCTGCCCAGCGCCAGCAGGCGCCGGCGCCAGCGTCCGGGCACCGGCGGCGTCGGCAGCAGGTAGCGCATGAGGTCGATCACGTTGCGCATGTCGTAGCGCTGGCCGAGGCGACGCGCGGCGTGTTCGATCACCTGCTCGATCTCGCCGGCGTGCAACCCGACCGGGCGGCAGATGCGCGTGTGCGCCCCGCGATACGCCTGCAGCGGCAGCGCACGCACGCCTTCCACCACGTCGGCTTCGATCAGCACGTGCGCACCGAGCGCGGGGTAGCGGTCGCGCAGGGTGTCGCCCACGTACAACGCCGCGTGCGACCAGCTCGACTGGGTGACGTACTTGATCGCGGTGCCGATGCGGCTGTTGCCGTCGACCAGCAGCACGTCGGCCGGCCGCAGCGATGCCTCCAGCATGTCGTGGCGCGAGGTGCCGAAATGCATGCCGCCGACGCGCGGCTTCGAGAGGTAACGGGCCAGGGCACGGCCCAGCCTGTGCAAGGGATGGAACACGATCGTGCGCTCCCGGCGGTCGCAGGTGCGACGAGCTTAAGCCGTGGGCGCGTGCGTGTCAGCGCCCGAGCAGAAAGCCGCTTTCACCGGCACCGAGAGACTGGAAGCTCACGCCGACCAGGCCAGGCTGCCGTCGACGATGGTGTGGCTGCGCCCGCCGACCCAGATCGCGTCGTTGTCGATGTGCACCATCAGCTGCGCGTCGTGGCCGATCTCGCGGCCCTGGCTGACCTGGTAGCCGCGGGCCAGTGGGCCATGCGGTTCGGCGTGTGCGATCCAGGCGGCGATCAACCCGTTGGCGGCGCCGGAGGCGGGGTCTTCGACGATGCCCACGCCGGCGGGGAATGCGCGCACCACCAGTCGCGGCTGATCCGATGCCACGCGTGCGAAGGCGCACAGCCCCATGCTGCTGCTGGCGCGGGCCAGCGCAAGGATGGCCGCGTGGTCGGGTTGCCAGGCGCGCAGGCTGGCTTCGTCGGCGACCTCGGCCAGCCACCAGCGTCGGCCGCCGTCGACCAGCGCCGGCGGCAGCGCGCCATCGGTCACGCCGTGCAGCGCTGCGGCCAGCAGCGGGTTTGCGTCGCGGCCGGTCGCCAGCACGCGTTCGCCCGGCGAGCGCAGCAGCAGTTCGCGCATGGCGCCGCTGCCTTCGACCCGGATCGGCAACACGCCGGCGCCGCACTCCTGCCACAGCAGTCCGTCGCGCGGCGTGGCCAGACCTGCTTCCAGCGCCGCATGGGCGCTGCCGATGCTGGGGTGGCCGGCAAACGGGATCTCCTCG
>MKTU01000046.1 GCA_001898415.1 Rhodanobacter sp. 67-28
CGATCATCGGCAACGGCATCTTCGGCCTGATGATGGACCTGGCCGGCTCGCCGATGCGCAAGCTCAACTGGCTGGCGCTGCACAAGTCGATCGGACTCACCGTGCTGGCGCTGGTGCTGTTGCGCATCGTGTGGCGCGCCTTCGACCGCCGCCCGCCGGACGAACCGATGCCGCGCTGGCAGGCGCTGGCGGCGCACGCGATGCATGCCGTGCTGTACGTGGTGATCCTGGCAATCCCGCTCAGCGGCTGGTGGTTCAACTCGGTCACCGGCAAGCCGCTGCAATGGTTCAAGCAGTTCAACCTGCCGGCGCTGGCGGAAAAGAACGACGCGCTGCGCCACTTCGCGCACGGCGTTCACGAGTACCTGTTCTGGTTTCTCGTCCTGCTGCTGCTGGCCCACGTCGGCGGCGCGCTGAAGCATCATGTGTTCGACCAGGACAACGTGCTGCGCCGGATGCTTCCGTTCGGCCGACTGCGCGCGAACCCGCCCGAAGGAGACCGCCGATGAAACGCCTCGCCACTCTTCTGCTTGCCCTCGCCCTGCCCGGCCTGGCCGCCGCGGCGGACTACACCGTGCAGCCGGCGTCGAGCACGCTCGGCTTCAGCAGCACCTTCCAGGGCGAAACGTTCCAGGGCCATTTCGGCCAGTGGAGCGCCGCGATCAGCTACGACCCGGCCAACCTGGCCGCATCGAAATTCGACGTGACCGTGCACACGGCCAGCGTGCAGACCGGCGACAGCGACCGCGATTCGGCGCTGCCCGGCGAGGCGTTTTTCGACGTGGCGAAGTATCCCGATGCCCATTTCGTCACCACCGGCTTCCGCAAGAGCGGCAACCAGGTAGTCGCCGACGGCACGCTCACCCTGCGCGGCGTGAGCAAGCCGGTGAGCCTGCAGGTGAACTTCGCCCCGCAAGGGAGCGGCGCCACGCTGGACGTGAGCGGCACGGTGCAGCGGCTTGATTTCGGCGTGGGCTCGGGCGAGTACGCCGACACCTCGGTGATCGGTGCCGAGGTGAAGATCACCGCGCACCTGCAGTTGGCCGCGAAGTAGACCCCTCGATGAGCGACGCGTCCTGGTGGCGGCGCCTGCGCAGCCGGCTCCGGCACGAACCGGCGCGCGGGACCGCACCCACCGCACGCGTCGATGACGGTTCCAGCCGCGTCGCCGACAGCCTGCGCAGCCTGCTCGACGACCCGGCGATCCCGCCTTCGGTGCGCAGCGAGCTGGCCGGCGAATTCCGCCGCATCGAAAGCATGCTGGCCCGGCTCGAACGCGGCGAGCTGCACGTGGCGGTGTTCGGTCGCGTCTCCGCCGGCAAGTCGGCGCTGGGCAACGCCCTGCTCGGGCGCGAGGCGTTCCGCGTCGGCGTCCTGCACGGCACCACCACGGACGCCGAACACGCCGTGCTCGACGAGGCGCAGCACGACGGCCTGGTGCTGATCGACACGCCCGGCATCAACGAGCTCGACGGCGAGGCGCGCGAGAAGCTGGCGTTCGACGTCGCCGAGGTCAGCGACCTGGTGATCTTCGTCTGCGACGGCGACCTCACCCGCGAGGAACTCGACGCGCTGAAGACGCTGGCCGCCACCCAGCGTCCGCTGCTGCTGGCGCTGAACAAGGCCGATCGCTACGGCGCCGACGAACGCGACGGCCTGCTCGACCACCTGCGCCAGCGCACCGCCGGCCTCGTCCGCACCGAGGACGTGCTGGCCGTCGCCGCGCACCCGACCCCGCAGCGTGTGGTGGAAGTCGACGCGCGCGGCCAGGAGCACGTCCACGAACAACCCCGCGTGGCGGATGTCGCGGTGCTGCGCGAACGCCTGCTGGCGATCGCCGCACGCGAAGGCAAGGCGCTCTCGGCGATCAATGCCGGCCTCTACGCCGGCCGCCTCACCGACCAGGTCAGCGCGCGCATCGCGCAGACCCGCAAGGCCGTGGCGGCGAAACTGATCCACAACTACTGCATCGCCAAGGGCGTCGCCGTGGCGCTCAACCCGATCCCGGTGGCCGACCTGCTCGCCGCCGCCGGGCTGGACGCGGCGATGGTGGTGCAGCTCTCGCGCATCTACGGCCTGCCGCTGACCCGCGCCGAGTCCGGCCGGCTGGTGGCGGTGATCTCGGCGCAGCTGGCCGCACTGATGGGCGCGATCTGGGGCATGCAACTGGTCGCCTCCGCACTGAAGGGCATCAGTGCCGGCCTCTCCGTGGTGGTCACCGCCGCCGCGCAGGGCGCGCTGGGCTGGTATGCCACCGTGCTGATCGGCCGCGCCGCCGAACGCTACCTGGTCGGCGGCAAGTCCTGGGGCGAAGCCGGCGCCAAGCGCGCCGTCGCCGATGTCGTCGCCAGCCTGGATCGCGATTCGATCCTGCGCGAGGCGCGCGAGGAAATCCTCAAGCGGTTGAAGTCGCGCTCCCGCTGATCGCAACAACGGGACACCCTACGGACCGCGTAGGGCGGGCACTGCCCGCCGCCCTTGCCCAACCTTGCACCCTGTCGAAAAGCCGGCGGGCGGTGCCCGCCCTACGGCAGACCCAGGAACGCGCGCACCGCCGCGGCGTCGAACGGCCAATCCAGCTCGCGCCCGTCGCGCGCATCGCGCAATACCGGCACGCGGGTGCCATAGCGCTGCTCGAGCTCAGGCGAATCGTCCACCCACTCGCTGTCGAAATCCGGCGCGCGCCCCTCGGCCATCACGGCGAGGGCCTTGTCGCACAGGTGGCAGTAATCGCGCTGGTAGAGGATGAGGTCGGACATGCTGCTGCGAATGGATCGGGGCGCCGCGTAGAATAGCTGGTTCAATCCTTCACCTCGCAGCGCATCCATGGCCGTCAGCGTATTCGACCTGTTCAAGATCGGCATCGGTCCGTCCTCCTCGCACACGGTCGGCCCGATGCGCGCCGCCGCGCGCTTCGCCGAACGCTGGCTGGAGGAAAAGGGCGTGCTCGACCGCGTCGCCCGCGTGCGTGCCGAGCTGTACGGCTCGCTGGCCATGACCGGCCGCGGCCACGGCACCGACAAGGCCGTGCTGCTGGGCTTCGAGGGCCAGCATCCGGACACCGTCGATCCCGACCAGATTCCCGCCACGCTCGAGCGCATCCGCGGCACGGGCCGCATCCGTCTACTCGGCAGGCACGAGATAACCTTCGACGAGAAGGCCGACCTGGTCTTCAACAAGCGACAGAAGCTGCCGTTCCACACCAACGGCATGCGCTTCTCCGCCTACGATGCCGACGGCAACGAACTGGCCACGCGCGACTACTACTCGGTCGGCGGCGGCTTCGTGGTCAACACCGACGAGGCGGCGGAGGATCGCATCGTCGCCGACACCACCGCCCAGCCCTATGCGTTCAACACCGGCGACGAGATGCTGGCGCTGTGCAAGCAGCACCACCTGACCATCGCGCAGTTGATGATGGCCAACGAAAGCGTGTGGCGCCCCGAGGCGGAAACCCGCGCCGGTCTGCTCACCATCTGGCAGGCGATGAAGGACTGCGTCGAACGCGGCCTGCGTTCACCCGGCACCCTGCCCGGCGGACTGAAAGTGACGCGTCGCGCCCCCGCAATGCTGGACGACCTGCGCAATCAGCCCGAGGCCGCGCTGAAGGATCCGCTGACCATCCTCGACTGGGTCAATCTCTACGCACTGGCCGTCAACGAGGAAAACGCCGCCGGCGGCCGCGTGGTCACCGCACCCACCAACGGCGCGGCCGGCATCATCCCCGCCGTCGGCCACTACTACCTGCGCTTCTGTCCCAAGGCCGACGACGAAGGCATCATCGAGTACCTGCTCACCGCCGCCGCCATCGGCATCCTGTACAAGGAAAACGCCTCGATCTCCGGCGCCGAAGTGGGCTGCCAGGGCGAAGTCGGCGTAGCCTGCTCGATGGCCGCCGGCGGCCTCACCGCCGCACTCGGCGGCAACGTGATGCAGGTCGAGAACGCGGCCGAGATCGGCATGGAACACAACCTCGGCCTCACCTGCGACCCGATCGGCGGCCTGGTGCAGATCCCCTGCATCGAACGCAACGCGATGGGCTCGGTCAAGGCCATCAACGCCAGCCGCATGGCGCTGAAGAGCGACGGCAAGCATCGCGTCAGCCTCGACAAGGTGATCAAGACCATGCGTGACACCGGGCGGGACATGAAGGACAAGTACAAGGAAACCTCGCGCGGCGGCCTCGCAGTCAACGTCATCGAGTGCTGAGCCGCCCCCTGTAGGAGCCCGCTCGCGGGCGATGCCTACCTTGCAATGCTGAGCCTCAGCCGCAGGAGCCCGCTCGCGGGCGATGCTCTTGTCGAACTATGGAAAAGCATCGCCTGCGAGCGGGCTCCTGCGGGTGGGGCTTGACCCGGGGTGACTTCTGCGGGGTGACATGGGGCGGTCAATTCTGCAACCATCGGCCCCTTCACGGCGCGCTTCGCGCCGCTACGGGAACCTCGCATGACCCAAGAACGCGCGATCCGCCGCGATGTCGGCCCGTTCGCCCTGATGCTTACCGGCCTGGGCTCGATCATCGGCTCGGGCTGGTTGTTCGGCGCATGGCGCGCGGCGCAGATCGCAGGACCGGGGGCGATCTGGGCGTGGGTGATCGGCGCGGTGGTCATCATGGCGATCGCGCTGACCTACGCCGAGTTGGGCGCGATGTTTCCCGAATCCGGCGGCATGGTGCGCTACGGGCACTACTCGCACGGCTCGCTGGTCGGCTTCATCGCGGCGTGGGCGAACTGGATCGCGATCGTCTCGGTGATCTCGGTCGAAGCGGAAGCGTCGGCGCAGTACATGTCGTCGTGGAAGTGGGATTGGGCGAAGGATCTCTATCACCAGGTTCCTGGCAGCCATGGCGAGCTGAGCACCACCGGCCTGCTGATCGCCGCAGCGCTGGTGATCGTGTACTTCCTGTTCAACTTCTGGAGCGTGAAACTGTTCGCGCGCTCCAACACCGCGATCACGCTGTTCAAGCTGGTGATCCCCGCGCTCACCGCGGTGCTGCTGATGATGAGCGGCTTCCATCCGGAGAACTTCTCCGTCGGCATCCACGGCGAACTGCACAAGACGGACTTCCCCTCGATCCTCACCGCGGTGGCGATCGCCGGCATCGTGTTCAGCTTCAACGGTTTCCAGAGCCCGGTGAACCTGGCCGGCGAGGCACGCAACCCCGGCCGCAGCATCCCGTTCGCGATCGTCTGCGCGATCGCGCTGGCCACGATCGTCTACGTGCTGCTGCAGGTCGCGTTCATCGGCGCGGTGCCGCGCGAGATGCTGGCCAACGTGGGCTGGCACGGCATCGACTTCTCATCGCCGTTCGCGGATCTCGCGATCATCCTCGGCCTGCAATGGCTGGCCACGCTGCTGTTCATCGACGCGGTGATCAGCCCCAGCGGCACCGGCATGACCTACACCGCCACCACCGCGCGCATGCTGTATGGCATGGAGCGCAACGGCACCTTGCCGAAGATCCTCGGTACCGTGCATCCGAAGTGGGGCGTGCCGCGGCCTGCGATGTGGGTGAACCTGGCGGTGTCGTTCCTGTTCCTGTTCTTCTTCCGCGGCTGGGGCGCACTGGCGGCGGTGATCTCGGTGGCCACGATCATCTCCTACCTCACCGGCCCGGTCAGCGTGATGACCTTGCGCCGCACCGCGCCGGAATTGAATCGCCCGTTCCGGCTGGCCGGCCTGCCGGTACTCGCCGGGGTTGCCTTCATCATGTCCACCGAGTTGCTGTACTGGGCGAAGTGGCCGCTGACCGGCGAGATCATCGTGCTGATGGTGGTCGCGTTGCCGGTGTACTTCTACTACCAGGCCAAGGCCGGCTGGCATGATTTCGGTCGGCAGATGAAGGGCGCCTGGTGGCTGGTCTGCTACCTGCCCACGCTGGCGCTGGTGTCGTGGGCCGGCAGCCCGATGTTCGGCGGCAAGGGCTACCTCGCCTACGGCTGGGATCTGGCGCTGGTGGCGGTGATCGGCCTGGCGTTCTATCTGTGGGGCGTGAAATCCGGCTGGCGCACGCCGTCGGTGGAAGCGATCCGGATCGAGGCGCACGAGCATCCGGGCGAACTGCAGGTGCCGCCGGACGAAGAGAGCGCCGAGCGCATCACCGGGCACTGAGCGACGGTACGGGCAAGGGAAACGCGCGGCCCTGATGCCGCGCGTTTTCGTTGGTGTAGCCAACGATGTCGAAAGTGGATCGGTTGATTCGTCGCCCTGGCACGCAGCCACTTCGGGTTGCACGCCACCCCACGGAGTCGACCATGCCATCCACCATCCGCAACCTGATCAGCACGCTCGGTGCGCTGTCCCTGCTCTTTCTGGCCACTGGCGCCAGTGCCGCCGCGGTGACGTACCGCATCGATCCGGCTCACACCTACCCGAGCTTCGAGGCCGACCACATGGGCGGGCTGTCGCGGTGGCGCGGCAAGTTCAACCACAGCAGCGGCACGATCACGTTGGACAAGGTCGCCGGCACCGGCACGGTCGACGTCACCGTGGACATGCACAGCGCCGATTTCGGCCAGGACGCGTTGAACAAGAGTGCGCAAGGCAAGGAGCTGTTCGAATCGGACAAGTACCCGACGGCGCATTACGCCGGCAAGCTCGCCGGCTTCGTCGACGGCGCGCCGACCGAAGTGGTGGGCAGGCTGACCCTGCACGGCATCACCCGCCCGCTGACGCTGAAGATCGACAGCTTCAAATGCATGCCGCACCCGGTGTTCAAGCGCGAGGTCTGCGGCGCCGATGCGCTGGCCACGTTCAAGCGCGACGCGTTCGGCATGGATGCCGGCAAGGACTACGGCTTCAGCATGGACGTGACCTTGCGCATCCAGGTCGAGGCGATCCAGGCACCGTAGCCGGGGTCATGCGACCGTGACATTCCCTCACGCCGGACCGCTGCACGGCCCGGCCTTCGATTGACGACGAATCCCGGAGACCCGCGATGACTGTTTCCACCTCGGCCCGGCACGACTGGCTGGCGTTTTACGTGCTCTGCATGGGCGTGCTGATGATCGTGCTGGACACCACGATCGTGAACGTTGCCCTGCCCTCGATCAAGGCCGATCTCGGCTTCTCCGAAACCGCGCTCGCCTGGGTGGTCAACGCCTACATGCTCACTTACGGCGGTTTCCTGCTGCTGGCCGGACGACTGGGCGACCTGCTCGGGCACCGCCGCGTATTCCTGCTCGGACTCGCCGCGTTCACCGCGGCCTCGCTGCTGTGCGGCCTGGCCACGTCGCAACCGGTGCTGGTCGCTGCGCGCGCCGCGCAGGGTGTGGGCGGCGCGGTGGTGTCGGCGGTCGCGCTGTCGCTGATCATGGATCTGTTCACCGCCCCGGCCGACCGCGCCCGTGCCATGGGCATCTACGGGTTCGTCTGCGCCGGTGGCGGCAGTGTCGGCGTGTTGCTCGGCGGCGTGCTCACCAGCACGCTGAGCTGGCACTGGATCTTTTTGGTGAACCTGCCGATCGGGGTGCTGGTGGCACTGGCCACACTGCGGCTGGTGCCCGCCACGCGCAAACCGTTCGAAGGCCGGCTGGACGTGGCCGGCGCCGCCAGCGTGACGCTGGCCCTGACGCTGGCGATCTATGCCGTGGTTCACGGCAACGAGGCCGGCTGGACGTCACCGGCCACGCTGGGCGTGCTGGCTGCGGCGCTGGCGCTGCTGGCCGGCTTCGTCACCATCGAGGCGCGCATCCGGGCGCCGCTGATCCCGCTGGGATTGTTCCGCCACCGCAACCTCAGCGTGGCGAGCCTGATCGGCGTGCTCTGGTGCGCCGCGATGTTCGCCTGGTTCTTCCTCTCGGCGCTGTACATGCAGCAGGTGCTGGGCTACGACCCGTTCCACGTGGGGCTGGCTTTCCTGCCTGCGAACCTCGTGATGGCCGCCTGCTCGGTCGGCCTGTCGGCGCGGCTGGTGATGCGCTTCGGCATCCGCCTGCCGCTGGCTGCCGGCCTGGCCATGGCGGCGACGGGGTTGGCGCTGTTTGCGCGCGCGCCGCTGGACGGACAGTTCACGGTCGACGTGCTGCCGGCGATGATGCTGTTGGGCCTGGGTGCCGGCATCGCGTTCAACCCGGTACTGCTGGCGGCGATGGGCGACGTCGCGCCGGACCAGTCCGGGCTGGCCTCGGGAGTGGTCAACACGGCCTTCATGATGGGCGGCGCGCTGGGTCTGGCGGTGCTCGCCAGCCTTGCCGCCGCCAGGACGAGCATCCTGACCGACGCCGGAGCCGACACGCTGGCGGCCCTCAACGGGGGATATCACGTGGCATTCCTGGCGGGCGCATGCGCGGCCGCGGCCGCCGCGCTGGCTGGCGCCCTGCTGTTGCGGCCGCAGGGCAGCGCCCACGCCGCCGCTGCCGCCAGCCACTGAGTCCCGCCTCGGCCGCTCAGCCGCGGGTCAGCGCGAGCACGTCGCCCAGCAAGGCTTGCGCCGTCACCTCCGGCCCGGCGCCCGGGCCCTGGATCACCAGCGGCTGGGTGTTGTAGCGGGTGGTGGTGAGGGCGAACTGGTTGTCGGTGCCGTACAGGCGCGCGGCCGGATGGGTCAGCGGCACTTCGGCCAGGCCCACGCGAGCCAGGCCGCGCTGGTTGAGTCGGGCGAGGAAGCGCAGCACGCAACCGCGCGAGGCGGCGGCCGCGTGACGCGCGGCGAGCGGCGCATCCAGCTCGCCCAGTCGCGCCAGGAACGTGTCGGCATCGAGCGCACGCAGCGCCTCGGGCACCAGGCCTTCCACCTGCACCTCGTCGCTGCCCAGCGAGAAGCCGGCGTTGCGCGCGAGGATCAGCAGCTTGCGCGCCACGTCCTCGCCGGACAGGTCCGAGCGTGGATCGGGCTCGGTGTAGCCCAGCCGACGCGCCTCGCGCAGCAGCTCGGAAAACGGCCGGCTGCCGTCGTACTGGTTGAACAACCACGACAGCGAGCCGGAGAACACGCCCTCCAGCGTGAGCAGGTGATCGCCGCATGCGCGCAGCCGACGCAGCGTGGACAGCACCGGCAGGCCCGCGCCGACCGTCGCCGAATCACCATAACTGCCGCCACTGCCCAGCGCCGCCTGCAGCGCGCGCCAGCCGGAGAGTTCACCGCCGGCCAGCGCCTTGTTCGCGGTGACCACGTGGTAGCCGTGCGCCAGCCACTCGGCGTGGCGCGCGGCCAGCGTCGCGCTGGCGGTGGCGTCGACGATCACTTTCGTCGCCGCCTCGCTGGCGTCCAGTGCTGCGAGCAGGCTGGCGTTGTCGCGCGGCGCGCCGTGCTGGTTGAGCTGCTCGCGCAGGCCGCGCCGGGCCAGCCGGTCCGGATCGGTCTGCTGGCGCCGCGAGTTCGCCGCACCGACCAGGCGCAGCGAACGGGCCGCGTCGGTGTTGAGCAGCTTCAGCAAGGCACCACCCACCACGCCGGTGCCGAGCAGCACGATCGCCGTGGTCGACGCCGCCGCGCCGCGCGCGTGGAGCGCGCGCTCGGCCAGCACCGCGCTCATGCGGGCACCCGGCGTTTGGACGTCCGTACCGCTTCGGCGCGGGCCAGTGCGGCGTCGACGTCGCGCAGCAGGTCGTCGCCGTCCTCGATGCCCACCGACACGCGCAGCAGGCTGTCGGAAATGCCCGCCGTGCGCCGCGCCTCCGGCGCCATCGAGGCGTGCGTCATGGTCGCCGGGTGCGCAATCAGGCTTTCCACGCCGCCCAGCGATTCGGCCAGCGAGAAATATTCCAGTCCATCGACGAAGGCCTCGATCTGCGGCACGTCGCCGTCCAGTTCGAAGCTGAGCATGGCGCCGAAGCCGAGCTGCTGGCGCGCCGCCAGCACATGGCCGGGGTGGCCGGCCAGGCCCGGGTAGTAGACCTTGCGCACGGCAGCATGGCCGTCCAGCCGCTCGGCCAGGCGCGCCGCGTTCTCCTGATGCTGGCGCAGGCGCACGCCCAGCGTGCGCAGGCCGCGCAGGGTGAGGTAGCTGTCGAACGGCGCGCCGGTGAGCCCGGTGCAGTTGGCCCACCACTTCAGCTGCTCGGCCACCGCCGCGTCGCGCGCCACCACAGCGCCGCCGACCACGTCGCTGTGGCCGTTGATGTACTTGGTGGTCGAGTGCACCACCACGTCCGCGCCGAGCAGCAAGGGCTGCTGCAGTGCCGGCGACAGGAAGGTGTTGTCGACCACCAGCAGCGCGCCGGCCGCATGCGCGGCTTGCGCGACGTGGCGGATGTCGGTGATCCGCAGCAGCGGATTGGATGGCGTCTCCACCCATACCAGCGCCGGCTTGCGCGCCAGCGCCGCGGCCAGTGCCACGTTGTCGGTGAGGTCGGCGAACTCGACCGCGAAGCGCCCCTTCTTCGCCCACGCGTCCAGCAGGCGCCAGCTGCCGCCGTAGCAATCGTGCGCCGCCAGCACGGTGGCGCCGGGCGGCACCAGTTCCAGTGCCAGCGCCACCGCCGACATGCCGCTGGAAGTGACCACCGCGCCGGCGCCCTGCTCCAGCTCCGCCAGCGCCTCGGCCAGCAGGTCGCGGGTGGGATTGCCGCTGCGCGAATAGTCGTATGCGCGCTTGCGACCGAAGCCCTCGAAGCTGTAGTTGGTCGACAGGTGCAGCGCCGGCACCACCGCGCCGTGCTGGGTGTCGCTTTCGATGCCGGCGCGCACGGCGCGGGTACAGGGGGCGGGGGTGGCGCTCATGTCGTTCTCCGGGTCTTCTTCGTCGTGTCTTCTGGTCGTAGGGCGGGCACCGCCCGCCGCCGGTGCCGGGCGAATGGCGGGCAGTGCCCGCCCTACAGGGCTAGCGCCTCGCGCAGCAGCGGCGCGAGTTGTTCGGGTTCTTTCAGGAAGGCGTCGTGGCCGTAGGGCGACTCGACCACTTCGAGCGTGGCCGGGCCGCGCAGGCGGCGCTGCAACTCGCACAGGTCGGCCAGCGGCACCAGCCGGTCGGACGGAAAGCCGATCAGCGTCGCCGGCGCGGCCACCTGCTCGGGCTCGACCTGGTGCAGGTCGATCGATTCGGACAGGGCGAGGAAGCGATCGGCATCGAAGCGCTCGACGAAACGCCGGCCCTGGTGCTCCAGGTAATCCTCGACCGGGAAATGGAAGCGTTCCGCGCGCTGCTCGGGCGCGCCGGCGAAGCGGCGACCGAATTCGGCGCTGCCGCGATAGGTGGTGATCGCCAGCTGCCGCGCCAGCGCCAGCGCCTCGTCGACATGGCCGCTGGCCTGGCCCAGCCGCACGATGCCGCGCTGCACGCTGCGCTGGGCGGTGCTGAGCGGGTGCGGCCGGTGGGCACCGGCCAGCAGCACGAGTCGGTCTGCCGCACGCGGATGGCGGGCGGCGAAGGCCAGCGCCACCATCGCACCGTAGGACGAGCCGACGAAGGCATGCGCGCGGGCGATGCCCAGCACGCGCAGCAGGCCAGCCAGCGCATCGGCCTGGTCCTCGCTGGAGATCGCCTCGGCGCCGAGTTGCGCGCTATCCAGCCAGTCGATCGACAGCACCCGGCAACGCGTCAGGTCGATCGCCGCGCCGTCGTTGGCCAACTCCCGCCACCAGCCGGCCGCACCGCTCACATCGCAATCGGCCGAGATGCCGCCCTGCACGATCACCGTGGGTCCGCCCACCGCGCCGTGCCACGCGTAGCCAACCTCGACTTCGCGCGGGCCGCTGCCGTACTTCGGCTGCAGGATCAGCCGGCGGCTGTCGCGCCGGGCGGCCAGGCGCAGGCACGGTTCCGCCGACGGCACGAACGCGTCGTGCGGGGTGTCGATACATCGGGCTTGGGACTGCAAGGTCATGCCAGTGGCTCCGGTCGGCATCGCCCCGCGGGGGACCGGAGTGGCCGCCGCCCGTGACTCGGCGGCGCAGGCCGCGAAACGGGTGACGCCCATCTACCGGCAGGTGCACCGCGCACCTCCGCAGGAGTTGGCACCTTGACGGAAACGCTCCGCAGGTTGCCCCGGCTTCAAAGGGCCTGTCCCTCAGCCGGTCTCGATGAGTGGACGGATGGTGGCGCCTGGAACGCCTTGTGTCAATAGACGTCTAAACATCTAAACGTTTATATGGGTGGGTGACATTCCGTCGCATTTTCGAGCGATGGCGGCGGGCAGTGCCCGCCCTACGGGTTGCGCGATCGGCGCACTGTCCGGCTGCGGGGGATGCTGCTACCGTGTCGCCCCATGACTCCCCCTCTCGACCGCCCCGCCTTGCAGGCCCGCCTGCATCGCGACGGCTTCGCCTTCGTCACCGCCGAACACATGCGCCAGTTGCTGCCGATGCCGGAGATGGATGACTGGCCGGCCTTTCGCGCCAGTTGGAACGACCTGGCACCCGACACCTACCTGGCGGCGGTAGGTCGGCATCGCAGCCGGCGCCACGCCACGTTCGCGATCGAGCCGGACGGCACGCTGCAGCGCCAGCCGCACCAGCCGCACTGGCAGAGTGCGCGCTACAACCCGTTGCAGGGCGACATCCAGCGCTGGTTCCTGCCGATCCGGCCGGCGCTGGCCGGTGGCGCCAGCATGCGCTGCATCCTGCAGTTTGCGCATGCGCTGTTCGCCCCGATGGCGGTCGGCGGGCCGCGCCGCTGGCATGTCGAGACGCACCAGTTCCGCATCGAGGCGCGCGCCGACGAGCCTGGCGAGCCCACCCCGGAGGGCGTCCACCACGACGGCGTCGACTACGTGCTGGTGCTGCTGATCGACCGCCAGAACATCGAGAGCGGCACCACCACCATCCACGCCGATGACGGCGCGCTGCTGGGCAGTTTCACCCTGGCCCATCCGCTGGACGCGGCCATGGTCATCGATGCCCGCGTCAGCCATGGCGTCACCGCGGTCACCCCGATCGACCCGGCGCAAGCGTCGCATCGCGACGTGCTGGTGGTGACCTTTCGCGCTGCGGCGCCGGCGTCCCCCGGCGCCTGAGCGCACCTCGCCGGCGGCCATTTGCGCCATCGAATCGGCCGCTGCGACAATCACCGAACGGCCTCATCGCGAGCACGCCATGCCCCTAGTCGCCAACATCCTGATCGTCCTGATCGCGCTGCTGCACCTGTGGTTCCTGATCCTCGAGATGTTCCTGTGGACGCGACCTTCCGGTCGCCGCGCGTTCGGCCTCAGCGAGGAGTTCGCCGAGCAGTCGCGTGCGCTGGCGGCCAACCAGGGGCTGTACAACGGCTTCCTCGTCGCCGGGCTGATCTGGGGCGTGTGGCTGGGTCCGGACGGGTTCGCCATCAAGGTGTTCTTCCTTGGCTGCGTGCTCGCCGCGGGCGTGTTCGGCGGGCTCACCGCGGCGCGCAAGATCCTCTGGTTCCAGGCACTGCCGGCCGCGGTCGCGTTGCTGCTGGTGCTCGCTTGAGCCGCGCGCAGGGCACCACCCGGGACGCGGTGGGGGCGCGCTTTGATCCGGCGCTGATGCTGCGCGCCCGCGAGCGCAGCTGGGCGGCGCTGCAGGCGATTCGCGCGCGCATGCAACCGGGCATCAGCGAACCCGAGGCGGTGGCGCTCGCCCACGAGGTGTTCGCCGAACTCGGCAGCGAGCGGTTGTGGCACCGGCCGCTGATCCGCATCGGCCGCAACACCACCAAGGGGTTCCGCGAACCTTCCGAGCCGGGCGTGCGGCTGGGCGAGAACGACAGCTACTTCATCGACCTCGGACTGGTCTTCGACGGCCACGAAGGCGACGTGGGCGATACCTTCGTGGTCGGTCACGCGCCGCAACGCCAGGCCTGCGCCGACGCGGCGCGCGCCCTGTTCCGGCAGGTGGCCGACGCCTGGCGCCACGACGGCCTGAGCGGCCGCGCCCTGTACGCCTTCGCCGCCCAACGCGCCGCGGCCATGGGCTGGCGTTTCAACCAGGCGATCAAGGGCCACCGGGTCAGCGATTTTCCGCACGCGATCCACCACGGCGGCGACCTCGGCGACCTCGACCGCGTGCCGGCCAGCGGCCTGTGGATACTGGAGATCCAGCTCGCCCACCCGAGCGAACCCTTCGGCGCCTTCCACGAAGACCTGCTCGAGGGCAACCGCCTGAGCTGAGGGTCGCGCCGGTCACAAGCTGACGCATCGCGTCGCTGGCCGCCGGCAGCGCGACCGGCCGAGGCAGGCGCAGCCTGGGCCGGCGCTGCCCGCGCTGGCGCGGCCGGCGGCGTGGACAAGACTTTTGGCACCGCTCGTGCATGAGCCAAGGCAGGCAACGCGACGCGCCCCATTCGCCGGGTCGCCGCCACTGGGGAACGAGGACACGCACATGCTGGCCACTACAACCGACTCCGCCGATACGTCAGATCGACACGACCAGACCGTGCGCCGCTTCATGGAGCACGCCCGCGCGGTCGCCGCCGGCGAAGCCGAGGGCGACGTGTTCACCTGGTTCCTGGCCGGCGAATACCAGTGGGAAATGGAAGCCGCCGGCACCTGGCTGGTGGAGTCGCCGGCAAGCCGGTTGTCCGTGACGGAGAAGGACACCATGCGCCACTTCATGTCGTGCATGCCGGCGATCCGCGACGCCATCCTGGACGGCCGCAAGGCCGCCGCACGGCGCAACGACAGCTCACTCGCGCCCGAATGGACCGACTGGCTGGAACTGGCCGCGCTGCCGAGCTGGAACGACTTCACCATCCGCACCGCGATCCTGCTCAGCCAACTGGGCGAACCGGCGCGCAACGACCCGCACTACGGCATCGTCGCGGGCTGAGCCTGCGCCCCCTCCCCGGCTTGCGGGGGAGGGTCGGGTGGCTCGCTCCCGGCAAACGAGGAGCGAGAACAAGAACCTCATCCCCTCACCCTCCCCATCCCCGGGGGAGCGGCAGCGCGTGGCGCACCGCCACCCGTGCCCGGCCACGCCCTGATCCCTGCACGTCCCTCCTCGCTACAATGGGCGGATCGCCGGTCGCATCCTGCGCTTCCGGCCCTCTCCAATGGACGCGCGTCATGGCTCGCAGCAAACCTCTGCAACGTTTCCGCAACATCGGCATCATCGCGCACATCGACGCGGGCAAGACCACCACGACCGAGCGCGTTCTGTATTACACCGGCCGCAAGCACCAGATCGTCAACACGCACGAGACCAAGGACGGCAAGGGCTCCACCACCACCGACTACATGGAGCAGGAGCGCAAGCGTGGCATCACGATCCAGTCGGCGGCGGTGACCACGGAGTGGAAGGGCCATCAGATCAACCTGATCGATACCCCGGGTCACGTCGATTTCACCATCGAGGTGAACCGCTCGCTGCGCGTGCTGGACGGCGCCGTGGTCGTGTTCGACGGCGTCGCCGGCGTGGAGCCGCAGACCGAGACCAACTGGCGCCTGGCCGACCAGTACCACGTGCCGCGGCTGTGCTACGTCAACAAGATGGACCGCATCGGCGCCAACTTCGCGCACTGCGTGAAGGGCATCCGCGAACGCCTGAACGCGCCGGCGCTGCTGTGCCAGGTGCCGCTGGGCAGCAGCGACGAGTTCTGCGGCATGGCCGACCTGGTCGCCGGCGTGGCGCTGATCTGGCAGTCCGACGACAAGGACAGCAAGTGGGAGACGGTCTCCTTCGAGGAGGCGCAGCAGCGCCTGAAGTTCGCCACGGCCGCCGACAACGAGTGGCTCTCGCAACTGCCCGCGCTGCGCCAGGAGCTGCTCGAACACGCGCTGGCGATGGACGATGACGCCTTCGAGCGCCTGATCGAAACCGGCGAGCACGACCCGGAAGTGCTGAAGAAGTGCATCCGCACGGGCTGCGTCAGCGGCAAGCTGGTGCCGGTGCTGTGCGGCTCCTCGTACAAGAACAAGGGCGTGCAGCAGCTGCTGGATGCCGTGGTCGACTACATGCCCTACCCGGGCGAGAACGGCGGCATCTCCATCGTCGACGAGGACGGCAACGCCATCGGCGAACAGCCGGTCACCGACGATGCGCCCGCGCGCGCGCTGGCGTTCAAGGTCATCAACGACCAGTTCGGCACGCTGACCTTCTGCCGCATCTACTCCGGCGTGATCCGGAAGGGCGACACCCTGCTCAACGTCACCCGCGGCAAGAAGGAGCGCGTGGGCCGCATCGTCGAGGTGCAGGCCGACCACACCCGCGAGATCGACGAGACCCGCGCCGGCGACATCTGCGCCTTCGTCTCGATGAAGGAGACCGAGACCGGCGACTCGCTGAGCGACCCGGCGCACCCGGCCCTGCTCGAACGCATGCGCTTCCCCGACCCGGTGATCAGCGTGTCGGTGGAGCCGAAGAACCGCAACGACGTCGACAAGCTCTCCACCGCGCTCTACAAGATGGTCAAGGCCGACCCCTCGCTGCGCATGGAGGTGGACCAGGAAACCGGCCAGACCGTGCTCAAGGGCATGGGCGAGCTGCACCTGGAAATCACCATCGACCGCATGCGCACCGAGCTGGGCGTGGAAGCGAACATGGGCAAGCCCAAGGTCAGCTTCCGCGAGGCGTTCGGGCAGACGGTGGAGCACACCTACACGCACAAGAAGCAGTCCGGCGGCTCCGGCCAGTTCGCCGAGGTGACGATCATCTTCGAGCCGGGCGAGCCGGGCTCGGGCGTGGTGTTCTCCGACGAGGTGGTCGGCGGCCGGGTGCCGCGCGAATACATCCCCGCGGTGCAGCACGCGATCGAGGTCGAATCGCGCCAGGGCCAGGTAGCCGGCTACGAGGTGGTGGATTTCAAGGCGCGCCTGATCGACGGCAAATACCACGACGTGGACTCCTCCGCACTGGCCTTCGAGATCGCCGGGCGCGCCTGCTTCCGCGAGGCCCAGAAGCTCAGCAAGCCGAAGCTGCTCGAACCGATCATGAGCCTGGAGGTGGTCACCGAGGCGAGCTACCTCGGCGACATCATCGGCGACATCAACCGTCGCCGCGGCAGCATCTCCGACCAGGGCCAGAAAGGCACGTCGGCCTTCGTGCAGGGTTTCGTGCCGCTGTCGGAGATGTTCGGCTACATCAACTTCCTGCGCTCGGCCACCAGCGGCCGCGGCAACTTCAGCATGATCTTCGACCACTACCAGGAAGTGCCCGCCAGCATGGTGGAGAAGCTGATGGAGAAGGAGGCGAAGTAGGTCCGACAGCCGCTGCGACGAGAACCGCCGCGACACATGGAGCAGGCCCGGGAGCTGGTATCCCGGGCCTTTTCGCTGGTGGCTGCCCGCGGCGACCACGGCACTTTTTACGCGAATTTTATGCCGTCACCGCGTGGCGCTATGCCGCTGTTACGGCCCGACGCCCAGACTGCGCGCCTGATCCATTCCAGGCAGTGCAGATGTTTCACCTCGTCGTTCTTCCCGTCGCACCGGCATCCGCCGGGCCCATCGCCATCGGCCATGGCGCATGAACAACCCGTCGCAAAGGCGCCGGCTCGCCGCCCTGGCACTGGGCGCCGTGGGCGTGGTCTACGGCGACATCGGCACCAGCCCGCTCTACACGTTGAAGGAAGTGTTCGGCGAGCATGGCGTACCGGTCACGCCGGCGAACGTGCTGGGCGCGCTGAGCCTGGTGTTCTGGTCGCTGATCATCGTGGTGTCGATCAAGTACGTGCTGTTCATCATGCGCGCCGACAACAACGGCGAAGGCGGCATCATGGCCTTGCTGGCGCTGGCCCAGCGCAGCGCGCGCGACGTGCCGTATCTGCGCATGGGCCTGATCGTGCTCGGCCTGTTCGGTGCCGCCCTGTTCTATGGTGATGGCGTGATCACGCCGGCGATATCGGTACTGTCGGCGGTCGAGGGGCTGAAGGTCGCCGCACCGGGGCTGGAGCCCTGGGTGCTGCCGATCACCGTCGGGGTGATCATCGGGCTGCTCTGGCTGCAGAAGCACGGCACGCATCGGATCGGCGCCGTGTTCGGCCCGGTCTGCGTGATCTGGTTCATCAGCATCGCCGGCCTCGGCGTGCTGGGCATCGCGCGCCATCCGGAGGTTCTGCGGGCGCTCAGCCCGACCTACGGCATCGACTTCTTCCTGCGCAACCACGCCGAGGCGTTCTTCGCGCTCGGGGCAGTGGTGCTGGCGGTTACCGGCACCGAGGCGCTGTATGCGGACATGGGCCACTTCGGCAGGCGCCCGATCCAGTTGGCCTGGTTCAACTTCGTGCTGCCGGCACTGGTGCTGAACTACTTCGGCCAGGGCGCGCTGATCCTGCACGACCCCGCCGCGGTGGCCAATCCGTTCTATCACCTGGTGCCGCGCTTCATGCTGTATCCGATGATCGCGCTGGCCACGACCGCCACCGTGGTTGCCTCGCAGGCGGTGATCTCCGGCGCGTTTTCGATGACGCGCGAGGCGATGCAGCTGGGCTACATGCCGCGCATGCGGGTGGTGCACACCTCGTCGGAGATGGCCGGCCAGATCTATGTGCCGTGGATCAACCGAATCCTGTTGATCCTGATCGTGGCGGCCGTGCTCGGCTTCCGCTCGTCGGACAACCTGGGCGCTGCCTATGGCATCGCCGTCACCGGCACCATGGTCACCACCACCCTGCTGGCACTGGTGGTGGCGCGCTACCAGTGGCGCTGGCGCCTGCCGGCCGTGATCGCCACGGGCACTGCCCTTCTCACGGTGGACGTCGCCTTCTTCAGCGCCAACCTGGTCAAGGTGGAACACGGCGGCTGGTTTCCGCTGGCGCTGGGCCTGTGCGTGTTCGCGGTGATGACGACCTGGCGCCGCGGACGCGAACTGGTGGTACGGGAAATCCAGCAAGGCGGCGTGGCGTTGGCGCCGTTCATCCGCAACCTGGCGGATCATCCGCTGGTGCGCGTGCCTGGCACCGCGGTGTTCCTGACCGCCAATGCCGAGGCGATTCCCAGCTCGTTGCTGCACAATCTCAAAGACAACAAGGTGCTGCACGAGCGCAATGTGCTGCTTACCGTCGAGACACTGGATACGCCCCGGGCCGAACCTCCGGAACGACTTGAATGGACTGCGCTGGGCCAGGGCTTCACCCGGTTGCGCCTGCGTTTCGGTTTCAGCGAGGACCCGGACATACCGCTGCGACTGGCACAGTGCGGCCATCACGGCCTGCCGTTCGACATGATGGATACCACCTTCTTCCTGTCCCGCGAGACCGTCGTGGCCGGCCGGCATGCCCACGGCATGGCGGCTTGGCGTGACCGCCTGTTCGCCTTCATGGCGCACAATGCGCTGTCCGCGACCGCGTTCTTCCGGATTCCCGGCAACCGGCGCATCGAACTGGGATCGGAGGTGGAGATATGACACGACATCGGCCATCGACCCATCGCCGGGAACACCCGTCGCATGCATGAGCCGGCGCCACGCCGCCCGCACGACGCGGCCGCGGCCGCGGCCGACTACCTTTTCGCCACCGCGGTCACGCTGGCGGCTTTTGCGCTGACTTTCGTTGCCGACCGCTACCTGTCGATCGCCAATCTCTCGCTGATCCTTCTGACCGGCGTGCTCGCCGTCGCGGTACGCAAGCGCATGGCGGTAGCCGTCTATACGGCCGTATTGTGTTTCCTCGGCTACAACTTCTTCTTCACCCGCCCGCGGTACACGCTGGCCATCGCCAACGGCGACGACGTGCTGGCGATCGTGCTGTTCCTGATCGTCGCGCTCGTCTGCAGCCGCATGGCCACCCGGCTCTCCGACCAGATCGCCTCCCTGCGGATCGCGCAGCAGCGCACGCGCACGCTGTTGCAGCTGGGCAGGCAACTGGCCACCGCCGCCGGTGCCGCGGCGATTCGCGAGGTCGGCGCTCGCGCATTGACGCAGGCGGTCGGCGCAACCGCCCACATCAACCCTGCCGAGCAAGCATCCGCCGTCGATCGGAACGGTGATTCCGGCGGCGAGTGGGTAGTTCCGTTGACCGTCGGCGCCCACGGCCACGGCACGGTGGTGTTTGCCACGCGAGCTTCGGACGAACCCGATGCCGAGCGGCGCGAGCTGGCCCTCGCGATGAGCCAGGACATCGCCCTGGCACTGGAACGCGCCCGCCTGGCGCACGAGCTCGAGCAGGCCCGCGTGCAGGGCGAAACCGAGCGGCTGCGCAATGCCCTGCTTTCCTCCGTCTCGCACGACCTGCGCTCGCCGCTGGCTTCGATGATCGGTGCCGCCGACACCCTAGCCATGTACGAAACGCAGCTGCCGCGGGACGAACGGCAGGAGCTGCTGCAGTCGATCGTGCATGAGGGCCAGCGGCTGGACCGCTACATCCAGAACCTGCTGGACATGACCCGGCTCGGCCATGGCGCGCTCAAGCTGCATCGCGACTGGGTCGATGCGACCGAAGTGCTGGTGACCGCCACCGACAGGCTGCGCCGGTTCTTCCCGGCACTCGCCGTGCAGACCGCGCTGCCGCAGGAGACGGTACTGCTTTATGTGCACCCGGCGCTGATCGAGCAGGCGCTGTTCAACGTGCTGGAAAACGCCGCTCACTTCTCGCCGCCCGACGAGGCCGTGCGCCTGGAGGCGGCGGTGATCGGCGAACAGCTGCAGATCGAGGTGATCGATCACGGGCCGGGCATTCCGCCGGATGAGCGGGCGCGCATCTTCGACATGTTCCATTCGGTCTCGCGTGGCGATCGCGGCAACAACGGCACCGGGTTGGGCCTGTCGATCTGTCGCGGCATGATCGGTGCGCACGGCGGCAGCGTGGAAGCGCTGGCCACCGCTGGCGGCGGCACCACCATCCGCATCACCCTGCCCCTGCCACCCGCACCGGAGAGCAGCGCTTGAACACTTCCGCGCCACGCGTGCTGGTGATAGACGACGAGATGCAGATCCGTCGCTTCCTCGACATCGGCCTGCGTGCCGGGGGTTATCAGGTACTGCAGGCGGCCAACGCTGCCGAAGGCCTGGCCCTGGCCGCTACCCAATCGCCCGATCTGGTCATCCTCGACCTGGGCCTGCCCGACCGCGAAGGCCATGAAGTGCTGGCCGAATTGCGCCAATGGAGCTCGGTGCCGGTGCTGATGCTGTCCGTGCGCAGCGCCGAGAGCGAGAAGGTGCGCGCGCTGGACAACGGCGCCAACGACTACGTGACCAAGCCGTTCGGCATGCAGGAACTGATGGCCAGGCTGCGTGCCCTGCTGCGCCACCATCCCGCCACCGGCGCGGCCGACGTGCCGCCGCGGTATGACGACGGCCATCTGGCGATCGACCTGGCCCGTCGCGAAGTCAGCCTCGATGGCAAACAGATCGCGCTGACCCGCAAGGAGTACGCCGTGCTCTCCCTGCTGCTGCGCCATGCCGGCCGCGTGATCAGCCAGCAGCAATTGCTGCGCGAAGTGTGGGGGGCGACGCATGTGCAGGACACGCATTACCTGCGCATCGTGCTGGGCCGCCTGCGCCAGAAGCTGGGCGATGATCCCGCCGCACCACGCTGGCTGAAGACCGAGCCGGGCATAGGCTACCGTTTCCTGGACGGCAGCGGCGACGAGTCCGCACCCAGCTGAAATCCTTGCCGCCACTGGCTGATGGGCGTGCACTGGCGGATATACTCGGCATTCAACGCCACTGCCTGGAATGCCGCCATGTCGATGCGCCGCTTGCTGCCCTGTGTCGGCCTCGCGTTGGCGCTTGCGCTACCTTCCAGCGCAGGCGCCGAAACCACCGCACAGCTGATGCCCGAAACCATGGCCATGCTGCGCCATGCCATCGCCGCGCAGACGGTGGAAGGCAAGGGCCAGGTGCCGGCATTCGCGCGCTATCTCGCCGGCAAGCTGGAATCGGCCGGCTTCGCCAAGTCGGACATCGAGGTCATCCCGGTCGGCGAGACCGCCGCGCTGGTCGCGCACTACCGCGGCAGCGGCAAGGGCAAGCCGATCCTGCTCTCGGCGCACATGGACGTGGTGGCGGCCAACCCGAAGGACTGGAGCCGCGACCCGTTCACGCTGATCGAGGAGAACGGCTACCTGTACGGCCGCGGCACCGCCGACATGAAGACCAACCTCGTCACCTTGGTCGCCACAATGATGCGCTTCAAGCGCGAGGGCTTCGTGCCCGGCCACGAGATGATCCTGGTGTTCTCCGGCGACGAGGAGACCGCGATGGCTTCCACCCGCGAGCTGGCCAGGCGCTACCACGACGCCGAGTTCCTGCTCAACGCGGACGCCGGCGGCGGCACCTTCGACGACCAGCTGAAGCCGGTGGACTATGAAATCCAGGCCGCCGAGAAAACCTATGCGGACTTCCTGCTCACCGTCACCTCGCCCGGCGGCCATTCCAGCGAACCGACGCCCGACAACGCGATCTACCGGCTGGCCCAGGCGCTCGATCGCGTCGCCGGCTACGCCTTCCCGGTGCAGCACAACGAGATCACCCTGGCCTCGCTGAAGGCGGTGGGCGAACACAGCCACGGCCCGCTGGCGCAGGCCATGCTGCAGTTCAGCGCCCACCCCGACGACGCCCGGGCCGCCGCGGTCATCTCGGCCGACCCCGCCTACGTCGGCCAGCTGCGCACCACCTGCGTGGCGACCATGCTCGACGGCGGCCACGCACTCAATGCATTGCCGCAACGCGCCAGCGCCAACATCAACTGCCGCATCTTCCCCGGCACCAGCGTCGCCGCCGTCGAGGCCACGCTCCTCCAGGTGGTGGCCGACCCCAGCGTGAAGATCACCGTGCAACAACCGCCGCCCGTGCAAAGCCCGGCTTCGCCGCTGCGCGAGGACATCGTGGCCGCCGTCACCGCCACCGTGCACGAGCGCTTCCCGGGGCTGGACGTGGTGCCCGGCATGTCCGCCGGCGCCTCCGACAGCCTGCACTTCCGCAACGCCGGCGTGCCCAGCTACGGCGTCTCGCCCAACTTCGGCAAACCCGGCGACAGCTTCGCCCACGGCCTCAACGAAAAACTGCTGGCCTCCGAGGTCCCGGCCGCGCTGGATTTCTGGCACAGCCTGCTGACGAAGCTGGCGAAGTAAGCCGCACGGCGCGACCGTGCCAGCGGAGTGGGCGTCGCCTCACCCGGCCAGGTGCTCGTACAGGATCACCACGCCCACCCCGATCAGGATGAAACCGCCGATCATCTCCGCGCGCTTGCCCACCACCTCGCCCAGCGCGCGACCAAGCATGATGCCCAGCGTGACCATGCTGAAGGTGCACAGGCCGATCACCACCGCGACCACCGCGATCGGCGTATCGACGAAGGCCAGCCCCACGCCCACCGCCAGCGCGTCGATGCTGGTGGACAGGCCGGTGATGGCCAACCCGATGAAACCGTGCCGCTTCGCTTCGTCGACCGGCTCGTCCGGCTCGGGCTTGAGCCCGTTCCAGATCATGTGCAGGCCCAGTGCCAGCAGCAGGCCAAACGCGGCCCAGTGGTCCCACGCCTCGATGTAGCGCGAAGCGCCCTTGCCCAGCAGCCAGCCGACAATCGGCGTGAGCGCCTCGATCACGCCGAAGATCGCGCCGGCACGCAGCGCCTGGGACAGCCGCGGGCGCGCCATCGCCGCACCCTTGCCGATCGCCGCGGCGAACGCGTCGGTGGACATGGCAAAGCCAAGCAACAGGATGGAGACGGGATTCATGGGCTGCCATTCGGTCGGGCCAGGCGCAACGGCACGACGGCGCGCCCCACCGCAGTGGCGCCGTCAGCCGTTGGTCTCGCCAACCAGGATCGGTGTCTTCGCCACGGCAGGCTTGCCGAGCATGTTGACGAAGACGCCTCGCAAGAACGAGGCAGGCTACTCCCCAAAGGGTGTCGCGCCGGCGGCTGCACCGCCGGCGCGGCGGCAAGCTTAGCACGCGCCACCACCGTGAGCCCGCTACCCGTGCACGCCGGCATGGCGGCGTGCATACTCGCGTTTCGTCCACGGCCACCCAGGGAAACGCCATGCGCGCAGCACGCTCATTCGGTTTCGCCGCGGCGGCGGCGCTCGCCATTCTCGCCGCCACCGCTCCGGCCCGTGCCGACAGCAGCGCGCAGGATTTACCCGCCACCATGGCCATGCTCAAGCACGCGATCGGCATCCACACCGTCGAGGGCCAGCATCAGGTGCCGGTGCTGGCCGCCTATCTGGCCGACCAATTGAAAGCCGGCGGTTTTGCCGCCAGCGATGTCGAGATCATTCCGGTGGGCGAAACCGCCGCGCTGGTGGCGCGCTATCGCGGCACCGGCCAAGGAAAGCCGATCCTGCTCTCCGGACACATGGACGTGGTGGCGGCCAACCGCAAGGACTGGACACGCGACCCGTTCACCCTGATCGAGGAGAACGGCTATCTGTACGGCCGCGGCAGCGCCGACATGAAGACCGGCGTGGTGGTGCTGGTGCAAACGCTGATCCGGCTCAAGCGCGAAGGCTTCAAACCGCGCCACGACCTGATCCTGTTGCTGTCCGGCGACGAAGAAACCGCAATGGCCACCACCCGCGAGCTGGCGAAGCGCTATCACGACGCCGAATTCCTGCTCAACGCAGACGCCGGCGGCGGCACCCTGGATACGGCCAGCGGCAAGCCCGTGCTGTACCAGATCCAAGCCGCCGAAAAGACCTACGCAGACTTCCGCATCGCGCTGACCTCGCCCGGAGGGCACTCCAGCGAACCCGGCCCGGACAACGCCATCTACCGGCTGGCACGCGTGATCGACCGCATCGCCGCCTACCAGTTTCCGCCGCAGAGCAACGACATCACCCGCGCCTCGCTGCGTGCGCTCGGCGCCCGCACCCCCGGCGCGCTGGGCGCGGCGATGACCCGCTTCGCCACCCACCCCGACGATGGCGCCGCCGCAGCCACCATCTCCGCCGATCCCGCCTACGTCGGCCAGATCCGCACCACCTGCGTGGCGACGATGCTCAACGGCGGCCACGCCCTCAACGCACTGCCGCAAAGCGCCAGCGTCAACATCAACTGCCGCATCTTCCCCGGCACCTCGGTGGCGAGCGTGCACGATACCCTGGTCAAGGTCATCGCCGACAAATCCGCCACCGTCACCGTGCAACCACCACCGCCCGTCGCCAGCCCCGCCTCACCGCTGCGCAAAGACGTGGTCGCCGCCGTCACCGCCGCCGTGCACCACCGCTTCCCCGGCGTGGAAATCGTCCCCGGCATGTCCGCCGGCGCCTCCGACAGCATGTATTTCCGCAATGCCGGTGTGCCGAGTTATGGCATCGATGCCGCCTTCACCAAACCCGACGACACGTTTGCGCATGGGCTGAATGAGAAGCTGCCGGCTTCGGAAGTTGAGGCCGGGCTGGAGTTCTGGCATCGGGTGTTGGTGCAGTTGGCGAAGTGATGTACTTGGCGGAGCTGGCGTAATGTCGGCTCCGCCCCCGGGCAACCATTGGAATAATTGAACCTGACCCCGTTTGGACCCCGTTTCGTTTCCGAGAACCACAGAATCCCCATGACTAGCGATCGCAAGCGCTTCGTCAAGATGCTCATCCCTGTCCTGCTAGTGGTATCTGCGCCTACGGTCACTCACGCCACATCGCTTTGCGCTCATGCATTGACCTCGGCCAAGGATTTGAACGGCGCAATTCGCGCAATTCGATGCGACACCGAGGGTCGGCACTTGGTGCTGGTCGGTGATGATCACGGCAGCAACGAAATTCCTGCTCTGGTCGCTGATCTTGTGGCGGCCTACTCCAAGGACGCCCCGGTTCGTCTCGGCGTCGAGATTGAGCCTTTCGAGCAGGCCCACATTCAAGCCTATGTCGCTTCTGCGGGCACTGAAGCCGACAAGAATCAACTCTTGCACGACAACTTCTGGGCGGCAGGCCAAGGCCGCACGAGCCAGGCCATGGTTGCTCTCATCGAGAGCGTACGCAGGTTGCGCGCGCAGGGCCGAAACGTCGGTATTTTCACGATGGTTCCTTCCTATCCGGGCGACGACGTGATTGAAAAGAATGGTGGCCTCTCAGCTTATTGGAACCAAGGGTTGGCTCGAGCGGTCGTCACAAAACTTGGCGAACTCCATGGACATGGGGTCGTTGTGGCCTTCATGGGGAGCGCTCACGCGACGATTCAGCTGGGCGCGGGCAAGGGCGCCCAGACAACGGCGGACTTGTTGGCGCGGTATTCGCCCTACATCATCCACTTGGATGTCCACGGCCAAACGTGGTCGTGTGGATCGACGGGATGTGGTGTATCCCGAGCGCAATCTGCTCCAATTGCACATGGCAGTGCGGGCATCATCGAGAAGCGCGAGCAAAACAACAGGCAATTGGTTCAGCTCTGGCTCCGCATGCCGAGATTGACTCCTTCGCCTCCCGCAAAAACGCTTGCTCACAAATAGCTGCATGGGGAACCCGAAAACCCGGGTCGAAAACCCGAAACCTCAGGGTCAAACCCCAGGGTCAGAGTGCACTTTCTGGCTGCCCGCTTTCGGCAGTAAACAGGCACCGAAGCAGCCACTACAAGGCCCCACGCCTGATCCACGCTACAATTACCGGTTCGCGCTCTCGCCGACCCGCACCCCATGCCCACCCATCTCCAAGAAACCCGCCGCCGCCGCACCTTCGCCATCGTCAGCCATCCTGACGCGGGCAAGACCACGCTGACCGAGAAACTTCTGCTGTTCGGTGGCGCGATCCAGATGGCCGGCTCGGTGAAGAGTCGCAAGACGTCGCGCAGCGCCACCTCGGACTGGATGGCGCTGGAGAAGGAGCGCGGGATTTCGGTGACCTCGTCGGTGATGCAGTTCCCGTACGACGGCAAGATCGTCAACCTGCTCGACACACCGGGACACGCGGATTTCTCCGAGGACACCTACCGCGTGCTGACCGCGGTGGATTCGGCGCTGATGGTGATCGACTGCGCCAAGGGCGTGGAGGAGCGCACGATCAAGCTGATGGAAGTCTGCCGGCTGCGCGACACGCCGATCATGACCTTCATCAACAAGCTCGACCGCGAAGGCCGCTCGCCGATCGAACTGCTGGACGAGGTGGAGTCGGTGCTGGGCATCGCCTGCGCGCCGCTGACCTGGCCGATCGGCATGGGCAAGCGGCTGAAGGGCGTGTACCACCTGGCGCTGGACGAGGTGCACATCTTCGAGGCGGGCAAGAACTTCACGCGGCAGGACTCGACCATCTTCAAGGGCCTGGATGCACCGGGGCTGGAAGAGAAGATCGGTGCGGAGGCGATGCGCGAGCTGCGCGAGGAACTGGAGCTGGTGCAGGGCGCCGCGCCCTCCTTCGATATCGACGAGTACCTGGCCGGCCGGCAGACGCCGGTGTTCTTCGGCTCGGCGGTGAACAATTTCGGCGTGCAGCTGCTGCTGGACTTCTTCGTCGAGCACGCGCCCAGCCCGCGCCCGCGCGCCACCACCACGCGCGAGATCCAGCCGGAGGAGGAGAAGCTGTCCGGCTTCGTGTTCAAGATCCAGGCCAACATGGACCCGGCGCACCGCGACCGCGTGGCGTTCATGCGCGTGTGTTCGGGCACGTACAACGCCGGCATGAAAATGATCCAGACGCGCACCAGCAAGGAGGTGCGCATCGCCAACGCGCTGACCTTCATGGCCAGCGACCGCGAGATCGTCGAGACGGCTTACCCGGGCGACGTGATCGGCCTGCACAACCACGGCACCATCACCATCGGCGACACCTTCACCGAGGGCGAGCTGGTCACCTTCACCGGCATCCCGAACTTCGCGCCCGAGCTGTTCCGCCGCGCGCGGCTGCGCGACCCGCTGAAGATGAAGGCGCTGCAGAAGGGCCTGGCGCAGCTTTCCGAGGAAGGCGCCACGCAGTTCTTCCGCCCGCTGATGTCGAACGACCTGATCCTCGGCGCGGTCGGCGTGCTGCAGTTCGAGGTCGTGGCGTACCGACTGAAGGACGAATACAACGTCGACGCCAGCTTCGAGCCGGTCGGCGTGAGCACCGCGCGCTGGGTGCATTGCGACGACGAGAAGAAGATGGATGAGTTTCGCGAGAAGAACGCGATGCACCTGGCCATCGACGGTGCCGGCGAGCTGGTCTACATCGCGCCGACGCGGGTCAACCTGCAGCTGGCGCAGGAGCGCTGGCCGCAGGTGCGCTTCGCCGCCACCCGCGAGCATGCCGCCTCCGTGGAAGCCTGAGCAAAGCCGGGCACCCGGCCCACTGGCCAGCGCGCCGGCACGCCGCTACCTTGGGCGTTCGCACAAGGGGAGGCTGCATGCAACAACAGACGTTGGCGTTTTCCACACCGGCCGCGGCACCTCGGTGGCAGCGTTGGCTGCTGTTTTCCCCGCCGGCGCGGATCGCGATCTTCGTGGCCTGGCTGGCGGGTCTCATGGTGGCGGTGCAGTTCGCCTTCTTCGCACTCGGCCTGGACAAGGACACGCCGGTGTTGCAGCGCGACCTGGCGCAGTTCGTCCTGCGTGCGCTGGTACCGCTGGCGGCATATCTGATCCTGGTGAGGCTGATCGAACGCCGGCCGCTCGCCGAGCTGGCCCCGCGCACGCTGCTGCCGCAAGGCCTGCTTGGCGTGCTGATCGGGCTGGTCCTGTTCAGCACCGTGGTGGCGGCCTTGTGGCTGGCCGGCAGCTACCACGTGGAGGCCATCCGCGCTGACGCGCCCTGGCTGGGTGCGCTGCTGGTCGTGGGGCTGGGCGCCGGTATCGGCGAGGAGATCATGTTCCGCGGCGTGCTGTTTCGCATCGTCGAGGAAGGCCTGGGAACGTGGTTGGCCCTGGCCATCTCGGCCCTGTTGTTCGGCGCGGTGCACATCGCCAACCCCGGCGCCACGCTGTGGAGCTCGGCGGCAATCGCGATCGAGGCGGGCCTGCTGTTCGGCCTGCTCTACCACGTGACGCGCTCGCTGCCGGTGTGCATGGGCGTGCACGCGGCGTGGAACTTCGCCCAGGGCACGATCTATGGCATCCCGGTGTCGGGCTCGCAGGCGGAAGGCTGGCTGGTTTCCAGCCGCCACGGTCCGGACTGGCTCAGCGGCGGCGTGTTCGGCGCCGAGGCGTCGGTGGTGGCGCTGAGCCTGTGCACGCTGTGTTCGCTGGGCCTGCTCGCCGTCGCCCTGCGCCGCGGCAGCATCGTGCCGCCGTGCTGGCGGCGCCGGAGCCCGTGAGGTTCAGCCGCGCTTGCGCGGGGACAACCACATCAGCACGCGTGCGCGGAACACCGTGTCGCCCGCGCCATCGACCACCTCTACCCTGACCGGCCATTCCCCGCTCGCACCCGCCAGCGGCGCGGCCGCCTCCGGGGTCGCCGTGCCGTGCATCGAGCCGACCGCCTTCTTCAGGTACTCGACGCTCATGCCCTTGGGTATCCAGCGCATGTCCGCCGGCACGGTCGCCTCGGCCATCATGCCGGCAGCGAGCTCGGCCAGGTTGCACAGCGCGATCGCGTGCACCGTGCCGATGTGGTTGTGCACGCGCCGGCGATCGCGGATGCGTACCTCGCAGCGGCCCGGCTGCAATGTCACAAAGCGCGGCGCGATGGTGGTGAAATACGGCGCCTTCAGGCAGATCAGCCGCGAGAAGAGCCAGTGGCCCGCGGGCCAGCGCGTGATGCGCCGATACAGCGACAGCACCGAGGCGCTCACCGGTCACCCTCCAAAATGGAACCGGTCCGCACGGCTCACCCGGCGTCCGCGCGCGTCTTGAACGCACGCATCTCGTCGGTATCGAAATCGTCGACCGAGATGAACTCGAACACGCCCTCGCGCACGCGCCTGAGCAGCTCCGCCTCCGCTTCGGAAATCACCCCGGCCTGCTGTGCTTCGACGAGCTGGTCAAGATAGTCGTGCGAGCTGAACTGACCGGACTTGAGCGCCTTGCCGAACTTGCGGTCGACCGGCTCGGCGGCGATCACGTCCGGCAGCAGCGCCTTCATGCGGCCGATCGTGTTGTTCGGCGTGGGCGTGGTGTAGACCCAGTCGGTGAGGCGGTCGAGCGCCTCGTTCGGCGCGGTGAGCAGCGCGGCGACGCGGCGGCCCAGACGATCGGACGGCGGCACCTCGCGGCGGCCCAGCGGGAACACCAGGACGCGCAGCAGCCACGCCACCGGGCGCACCGGGAAATTGCGGATCGCGCCGTCCAGCGCATTCTGGATCAGCCACATGCACTCGTGGAAACCCCAGGCCAGGAACGGGCGGTCGGCTTCCGGCCGGCCGTTGTCCTCGTACTGCTTGAGCATGGCGCTGGCGATGTACAGGTAGCTCAGCACGTCGCCCAGGCGGGCCGACAGCTTCTCCTTGAACTTCAGCTTGCCGCCGAGCACGCCCATGAACACGTCGGCGCACAGCGCCAGCGCGGCGGAGTAGCGATCGAGCTTGCGATAGTAGCGGCGGGTGTAGGCATCGCCGGCGGCCTCGCCGATGCGCGCGCCGGAGAGGCCCATCGCGAAGCTGCGCACCGCGTTGGAGATGCCGAAGCCGAGGTGGCCGAACAGCAGCCGGTCGAACGTCTTCAGCTGCTCGCCGCGGTCGGCGATCGACAGCGCCTGCATTTCCTTCAGCACGTACGGATGGCAGCGGATCGCGCCCTGGCCGAAGATCATCAGGCTGCGCGTCATGATGTTGGCGCCTTCCACCGTGATCGCGATCGGCACCGCCGACCAGCCGCGGCCGGCGTAGTTCTTCGGCCCGAGCTGCACCGCCTTGCCGCCGTGCACGTCCATCGTGTCGGCCGCCACCTGGCGCGCCCACTCGGTGGCGTGGTACTTGGCAATCGCCGAGGTGACCGCCGGCTTCTCGCCGCGATCGACCGCCGCCGCCGTGGCGCGCGACAGCGCGGCGGTGGCGTAAGCCAGGCCGCCGATGCGCGCCAGTGCCTCCTCGACACCCTCGAAGCGCGCCACCGCCAGGCCGAACTGCTTGCGCATGCGCGCGTAGGTGCCGGTGGCCAGCGCCGAGGCGCGCATGCCGCCGGTGGCGTTGGACGGCAGCGAGATCGCGCGGCCCACCGACAGCACCTCGACCAGCATGCGCCAGCCGTGGCCGGCCATCTTCGGTCCGCCGATCAGCACCGACAGCGGCGCGAACACGTCCTTGCCGTGCACCGGGCCGTTCTGGAACGGGATGTTCAGCGGGAAATGGCGGCGGCCGATCTGCAGCCCCGGCGTCGATCGCGGCAGCAGCGCCAGGCTGATGCCCAGATCCTCTTCTTCACCCAGCAGGTGCTCGGGGTCGTACATGCGGAACGCAAGGCCGACCACCGTGGCGATCGGCGCCAGCGTGATGTAGCGCTTGTCGAAGGTGAGCTTGAGTCCCAGCGTTTCCACGCCGTCGACCATCTGCTTGCAGACGATGCCCACGTCGGGAATCGAGGTGGCATCCGAGCCCGCATACGGCCCGGTCAGCGCGAAACAGGGGATTTCCTCGCCGACGGCGAGGCGCGGCAGGTAGTGGTTTTTCTGCTCGTCGGTGCCGTAGTGCAGCAGCAGCTCGGCCGGGCCCAGCGAGTTCGGCACCGCCACGGTCGAAGACACCGTGGCCGACATCGTGGACAGCTTCTGCAGCACCGCCGAGTGCGCCAGCGCGGAGAACTGCAGGCCGCCGTACTGCTTGGGGATGATCATGCCGAAGAACTTGTTCTTCTTGATGAACTCCCACACGTTCGGCGGCAGGTCGGCCAGTTCGTGCGTGATCTGCCAGTCGTCGATCATCGCGCACAGCTCTTCCACCGGGCCGTCCATGAAGGCCTGCTCCTCCACGGAGAGCTCGGGCCTGGGCTGCTTCAGCAGTTCATGCCAGTCCGGCTTGCCGGAGAACAGCTCGCCCTCGAAACCCACGGTGCCGGCTTCCAGCGCGGTCTGTTCCGTTTCGGAAAGCTTCGGCGTGACTTTCGCGAACATTTTCAGCAGCGGCGCGCTGATCTGCTTGCGGCGGAAGTCCACCATCAGCAGCGGCAGCGCGATCGCCAGCTCGATGAGGAGCAGGATCACCATCGTGGCCGGCGCGCGCACCAGCAGACCCACCACGAGAGTGGCGACGACGGTGACGATGGCCCAGGTACGCAGGCTGGTGCGGTGATAGGCGCAGACGCCGGAGGCAATCAACGCCGCCAGCAAGGTAAGCAACACGGACATCTCGACACCTCTCAGGGTCAGGGGGCGGCGCCGGCGGTACGCGGCGTCACGGGGATTTCAAGGTGGTGCACGTAGTGGATCACTTCATTGGCAAAGGCGTCATTGGCGTCGCCGGCCACCATGTGCGTGGCGTGCGCCAGCTCGACATGGCGCGCCTGCGGCACCAGTTGCAGGAACTCGTCCACGGTGCCGCGCGAGACGACGTCGCTGCGGCCGCCGGACAGCAGCAGCACCGGCACGTCGATGTTCGCCGCCGCGGCCAGCAGGCGCGGCTGGTAGCGCTCGCTCTCCTGCACCAGGTCGCCGGCCAGCAACGCCGGGTCCCAATGCCAGCGCAGCCGGCCGTCGGCACCCTCGCGCAGCAGCGGCCGCAATTGCTCGGCGCTCTTGCGCTCGCGCCGCTGCGGCAGGTAGGCGGCTACCTGCTCGGCCGCGTCGGCATAGTTGGCGAAGCCGTCCGGGTGTGCCTGCATGAAGGCCAGGATGCGTTGCACGCCTGCGGTTTCCCAGCGCGGCGTGATGTCGACCAGCACCAGCGCACGGAACGGTGAGGGTCGCCGTTCGCCGGCCAGCACGATGCCGAGCAGGCCACCCATCGAGGCGCCCACCAGGATCGGTGGCTGCGGCTGCGCGGCGGCCAGGCGCAACAGGTCGTCGGCGAACTGGTCCATGTGATAGCCGGTCGCGGCGTCCACGCGATCGCTCTCGCCATGACCGCGGGCGTCGAACGTGACGCAGCGGCAACCCGTCCGGGCGAGCGCCGCGGCGGCGGCGTTCCACGCCCCGCGGGTCTGGCCGAAGCCGTGCGCGAACAGCAGGCCCGGCGTCCCCTGCGGGTTCCAGGTTTCCACCGCCAGGCGCAGGTCGCCTGCAGCGACGCGTTCGACGGTATGGGGCATCGGGATCGGATTGACCATACGGTAGAGTATGGATTGCCTGTGCGATGGCCGTCAACCGCTCGCCGGGCCGCGGCGCACGCCGATCGACGCCGCCCCATTACAAATGCCCGGGCTGTCGCTACCATACGGACATGAATGTCAGCAGCAAGCCGGAACGCACGCGCCTGTCGGCCGAAGATTGGGAACTGGCCGCCCTGCAGATGATCGCCGACCAGGGCGTCGGAGCTTTGGCAGTGGAAGCCCTCGCGCGCCAGCTCGGGGTGACCAAGGGCAGCTTCTACTGGCATTTCCGTACCCGCGAAGCGCTGCTCAATGCGGCCATGGAACGCTGGGAACAGTACGGCGAACGCGAGATCATCGGCCAGATCGAGCAGATCGCCGACCCGCGCCAGCGCCTGCCCGAGCTGTTCCGCCGGGTCGCGCACGAATTGCAGCCGCATCGCGTCTATGCCGCGCTGCTCAAGGCACTGGACCATCCGCAGGTGGTGCCGGTGATGGCCCGCGTCTCGCAGCGACGCATGGAGTTCCTCACCACCGTGTATCGCGAGGCCGGCCTGCCGCCGGCGCAGGCACTGAACCGCGCGCGGCTGACCTATGCCGCCTACGTCGGCTTCCTGCAACTGAACTTCACCCTGGGCCTGCCGCGCCTGAGTCACGAGGAGTTCGACGCCTACGTCGAACACATGATCGCCACGCTCACCCCGGTGTAGCCCTGCGCAAACGGCCACGCGGCGCCCTCCGGCGCTGCCGTTGCTGCGCCCATCCTTGCAATACCAGTGCACGCAAACTACCGTGCCGCTTCCGTTTTTCAACAAGCCTTTCGAGGGACATGATGACCAGCAAGCTGGAAGCGCTTACCCTATGGGTCGACCAGGTGGCGGCACTGACCCGCCCGGCGCGGATTCACTGGTGTGACGGGTCGCAGGACGAATATCAGTCGCTGGTGCAGCAGATGCTGGCCGACGGCACCCTGATCGAACTGAACCAGACCACCCATCCGGGGTGCTACCTGCACCGCTCCGATCCGAAGGACGTGGCCCGCGTCGAGCAGCTGACCCTGGTCTGCCACCCCAAGCGCGAGGACGCCGGCCCGAACAACCACTGGATGGACCCGGCCGAGGCGCACGCCAAGATCGACGCGCTGTTCGACGGCTGCATGGAAGGCCGCACGATGTACGTGATCCCGTATTGCATGGGCCCGATCGACTCGCCGCTGTCGCGTTGCGGGGTGGAGATCACCGACAGCCCGTACGTGGTCGCCAACATGAAGATCATGACCCGCATGGGCGCCGCCGCGCAGGCGCGGATCGAGCGCGAAGGTACGTTCGTGAAGGGGCTGCATTCGGTCGGTGAGCTCGATCCCGAGCGTCGCTGGATCATGCACTTCCCCGCCGAACTCTCGATCAAGTCCTACGGCTCCGGCTACGGCGGCAACGCGCTGCTGGGCAAGAAGTGCCACGCGCTGCGCATCGCCAGCAACCAGGCGCGCACGGAAGGCTGGCTGGCCGAACACATGCTGATCGTCGGCATCGAGAACCCGCGCGGCGAGACGCACTACGTCGCCGCCGCGTTCCCCTCCGCCTGCGGCAAGACCAACCTGTCGATGCTGATTCCGCCGGAAGGCTACCGGCGAGACGGCTGGAAGGTGTGGACGGTGGGCGACGACATCTGCTGGATGCACCCCGGCGCGGACGGGCGGCTGTACGCGATCAACCCGGAAGCCGGCTTCTTCGGCGTGGCGCCGGGCACCAGCGACGCCACCAACCACAATGCCATGCAGAGCATCTCGCACGACACCATCTTCACCAATGTCGCCGTCACCGCCGACAACCAGCCGTGGTGGGAAGGCCTGCCCGGCACCCCGGTCACCGACTGGCAGGGACGTCCGTACGACCCGGCCAACGGCCCGGCCGCGCACCCGAACTCGCGCTTCACGGTCAGCGCGAAGCAGTGCCCGACCTGGTCGGAGCAGGCCGAGGCGCCTCAAGGCGTGCCGATCAGCGCGATCGTGTTCGGCGGCCGCCGCCCTTCGCTGCTGCCGCTGGTGATGGAGGCGCGCGACTGGAGCCACGGCGTGCTGATGGGCGCCGCGATGGGCTCGGAAACCACCGCTGCCGCCACCGGCGCGGTCGGCGTGCTGCGTCGCGACTCGATGGCGATGAAGCCGTTCTGCGGCTATCACTACGGCGACTACTTCGCGCACTGGCTGTCGTTCGACCGGCCCGGCGCGAAGCTGCCGAAGGTGTTCCATGTCAACTGGTTCCGCAAGGGCGCCGACGGCAAGTTCCTGTGGCCGGGCTTCGGCGAGAACCTGCGCGTGCTGGAGTGGATGATCGACCGCGCCGAAGGCCATGTCCAAGGCGTCGAGACCCCGATCGGCATCGTGCCGGCGGCCGGCGAACTGAAGCTGGAAGGACTGGCGCTGGAGCCTGCGCGACTGGACGAATTGCTCGCGGTCGACGTAGCCGGATGGCAGGCGGAGCTGGAAGCCATCGACACCTACCTGCAAACCTTCGCGCCGCGCCTGCCGGAGCGGTTGCGCCGCGAGCAGCAACGCGTGGCGCAGGCGCTGCAGGCCGATACCGCCAAGCCGGCGCGGCGGGCCGCCGTGTCCTGATGCACGCGCGAGTCCGGGCACGTACCGGACTCGCGACCGGGAAAACCACGCTCGTGGTTTTCCTCGCCGCTCCCGAAGGGCGGGCCCGCGCGGCCCGTCCGCTTCAAACCCTTTCGCACCCCGCGGCATCCAAGCTGGCAAGATGATCGCCGCCTGCCCTGCCTCCGGAAGCCTGATGCCGCCTGTCTCCAGCGCCGCGCATGACGGCGACGACGTGCGCGCCGCAGCCGCGGGCGACCGTCGCGCCTTCCAGCGCCTGTACGCGCTGCACGTCGGCCGCGTCTACGGCGCGCTGCACCGGCTGGCCGGCTACGACCACGCGCGGGCGGAGGATCTCACCCAGGACGCCTTCATCCGCGCCTGGCAGAAATTGCCCGGCTTCCGCCACGAAAGCTCCTTCGGCACCTGGCTGTATCGCCTGGCGGTCAACGTGGCGCTGATGGACATCCGCGCGCGCGGCGCCGATCCGGTGCGCGTAGTGGACGACGAGCACCTGCCGGACAGTGGCGAGACGCCGTTCTGCGCGGCCGAGCGACACGAACTGGAACAAGCCATCGGCAGGCTGCCGCCGCGCGCCCGCGCCGTACTGGTACTGCACGACATCGAAGGCTGGCGGCACGAGGACATCGGCGACGAACTGGGCATGGCGGTGGGCACCTCGAAGGCTCAACTGCATCGCGCACGCCAGCTGCTGCGCAAGACGCTGGGAGAAAACGCATGAACGAATTCGAATGGCGCCGCCAGATGCGCGAGCTGCAGCAACCGCATGTGCCGCGCCGCGACCTGTGGCCTGCGATCGACGCGGCGCTGGACCAGGCCGTCGCCGATCCGCCCGCCCGGGCGACATGGCGGCGCATGCTGGCGGGCGCTGCCGTGGCGGCATCGCTGCTGCTGGTAGTGGGTATGGCTTGGCATCAGTGGTTCACACCCACCGCACCTGCCGAATCGACCGGCACGACCCGCCAGGCCAGCTGGAAGCCCGCCGATCCGCGCCTGGCCGGCGCCGCCATCGAACTGGACGCCGCCCGCCTCGAACTGCAGCTGGCGATCGAACAGGCACCGGATTCCGCGGCACTGCAACGGCTCCTGCGCCACACCGAACGACAACAGGCGCAATTGCGCCAGCTGGCCGACCGCGCCGGCTGATGACCATCCGAGGAGAACCCATGAAAACCGCCCACTGCCTGCCCCTGCTGTTGTGCCTGTGCATCGGCGATGCACTGGCCGGCACGCCGATCCAACTGCAGCACGCCGCCAGCGCCAATACGCGGATCAGCATCAGCAATATCGCCGGCTCGGTGAATGTCACCGCCTGGGATCGCAACGAAGTCCAGGTCGGCGGCGAACTCGGCGACGGCGCCAAGCCGCTGCAGATCACCGGCGACAACGACCGGCTGTCGATCAAGGTCGAACCGCGCGGCGGTTCGGGCTCGGGCTGGTTCAACTTCGGCGGCGACAGCCGCATGGCGCCCACCACGCTGGAACTGCACGTGCCGCGCGGCGCATCGCTGGACGTCAAGGTGATCAGCGCGCCGCTGGTGATCGACGGCCTTGCCGGCGGCGACATCAAGGTCAACACGATCAGCGGCAACGCCCGCATCCACGCGAACACGCCTGCGCTGGACGTCGACAGTGTCAGCGGCGGCATCGAGCTTTCCGGACAGGCCGACAAGGCCGCACTGCAAACCGTGAGCGGCGAGATCCTGGCCCCGGCCCTGGGCCGCACGGCCAAACTGGAAACCATCTCCGGCCACATCCAGGCCGGCGGCGGGCCGTGGCAGACGCTCACCCTGAGCACCGTCTCCGGCGACGTGCAGCTGTCCGGCAAGCTGGCCGCCGGGGGCAGCATCGACATCGACAGCATGAGCGGCGATGTGCAGTTGCGCCTGCCGGCCGACACCTCGGCCAAGCTGCACGCCAGCAGTTTCAGCGGCGACCTGCGCAGCGACTTCGGCAAGCCGATCGAAGCCGAGCGCGGCCCCGGCAGTTCGCTCGACACGAGCATCGGCGCCGGCGACGGCAAGATCCACCTCGAGACCTTCAGCGGCGACCTGCGCGTCAAGAAGCAGGAGTGAGCGGAGAGGAGTGAGAAGTGAGAGAAGAGCTGCAGCTTGCGCGCATTTCTCTCGTTTCTCACTCCTCTCCGCTCACTCCTGCCTCAGAGATCCTGGTGATATTGCACGTAAGGCGTGCGCGACTGGTCCGGCTCCGGGCCGACCGGCGTGTTCGCCGGCGTGCCGGACGACCACAGGTTCTGCGCGCCGACGCTCAACGAGCCGCGCCACGGCAGGCGCCAGGTCACGCCCAGGTCGATGCTGTTCCAGCGCCGATCGCCGTACAGGCTGCCGGGCACGCCGGCTTCGGGCTGCATGGTGCGACCGGTGAGCATGCCGCTCAACGGGCCGTGGTCGACGCCGAAACTCAGCGCCTTCTGGTCGAGCACGTTGACACCCAGCAGGTTGCCCGGCAGCAGATGCACGCGGCCCACGCTGGCGCCGAGGTCGATGCCGGTCTGCTTGCCCAGGGCCAGCCGGCCCCGTGCATTGAGCTGGTTGCTGCTGTCGAAACTGTACAGGCCGCCCGGCGCCGCACCCGGCAGCACGCGCGGCAGCGGCGCATTGCGGTGGGGCGTGCTGGTGGCGCCCACGCTCACGCCGACGCTGTAATCGCCGGCGTCGTAGGTGGCACCCACTTCGCTGCCGAACACCCGCGTGCCGTGGTTGAGCCACGAGCGCTGGCTGACCTGCGCATGCGCCTGCAACGGGCCGACGCCGTACTGCAGGCCGGCGGCCATCGCGTTGCCGGCATCGAGCGGCTGCAGCAACAGCGGCGAATACAGGGACGTGGCGGAGTCGTTCGTGGTGCCGCGATCGGCCTTGAGCATCAGCATGCGGCCATGGCTGTCACGCCACAACGGGACGTTTACGCCGGAACTGGCCGGGTCGGCATTCGTCAACTGCGCCCCGTTCTGCGGCTGCGCCAGCAACTGCGCGGCCTGCGCCGCATCGCCGCCCACGGATTGCCCGGCGGCCGCAAGCGGCAGCAGGAAAATCGACAGCATGGCAGGCAGGCGGCGCATGGCTTTTGAACGAAACTCCAGGACTGATGGAACCATCATCCGAACACGGCTCGCGTTGATGATGTCGTGCGATCGGGATGGTAGCGCATTTTACGTTTTGCTAACAGCCCAAAACCCGCCCCAGCGCACAGTTGCATGGGTTGCTGTGTCAAGCTTTGACCCGTTCGACCGGGCCAGGTTCCCGCTATGATCCCGCTGGCAGGAGCGGCGGCCCACCCTGTATAAAGGCCTTTTGACGTCGACGCGTCAAATCGTTCCGGAATCGACCACCAGCCATGAGCGCCAGCCCGACGATCCGACCCTCCCAGCCGCCGCACGCGGCCCGGGATGTCGCGACCCTGAACGGCGCCGTGGAACGCCTGTTCGAGGCAGTCGACGCCACCGGGGTGATGGAAATCTGCGAGCTGATGCTGGACCAGCTCGGCATCCGCGGCCGCCTGCACTGGCGCGCCCGCGACGAGGATGGCGCCCCCGACGAGAAATGGCTGGACCTGGCCGAAGACCCGCAGGCCACGCGCACCTTGTCGATGACATGGGACGAGACCCCGCCGCCTCCCGCTGCGCGCGACTCGCTGCTATGGCTGGGCCGCCTGGCGGACATCCGCCTGCGCCAGCTGGCCGAGACCAGCCGCCTGTACGAGGCGATCTCCCGCCTGGCGCTGGCCGAACGCCTGCAGCGCGCGCTGTACGCGATCGCCGACCAGGCCAGCGCCGAGCACGACATGCCGCAGATGATGCGCTCGCTGCACGCGATCGTCAGCAGCCTGATGTACGCGGAAAACTTCTACATCGTGCTGTACGACCCGGCCACCGACCAGATCCGCTTCACCTACTGCGTGGACATCGTCGACACCGACCTTCCCGTGCTCAACCAGCCGATGCCGCTGCAGGAGATGGAATACAGCCTGACCTGGAACCTGCTGCGCCAAGGGCGTCCGATGATGGGTTCGCTCGACGACCTGGTACAGCAGATCGGCGATCGTTTCCGCCTGTTCGGCGCGCGCTGCGAGGACTGGCTGGGCGTGCCCATGCTGCGCGACGGGCACGTGGCGGGCGGCATCGTGGTGCAGAGCTACCGCTCGGACACGCATTACTCGCGGCACGACATGGAGCTGCTCAACTACGTGGCGCAACACGTGCAGACCGCACTGGAACGGCGCGAGGCGCACCTGGAGCTGGGCCGCCGCGTCACCGACCGCACCGCGGCACTGCGCGAGGCCAATCGCGTGCTGCGCCAGCAGGTGCTGCAGCGCCAGCGCGGCGAGCGCCTGCAGGCGGCACTGTTTCGCATCGCCGAACTGGCCAGCACCTCGGAAAGCCTGGACAAGTTCTACGCCGCCGTGCACCAGGTCATCAGCGGCCTGCTGTACGCGCGCAACTTCTACATCGCGCTGCTGGACGAGGAGACCGACCAGCTGACGTTCCCCTATTCGGTCGACGAGGTCGATCGCGTGCGCCCGGCGCGCGTGCACGGCCGCGGCGCCACCGAGTACGTATTGCGCACCGCCCGCCCGCTGCTGGCCACCCCCGAGCTGATCGACAAGCTGCACGCCGCAGGCGAGATCGCCCACTTCGGCGCGCCATCGGTGTGCTGGCTGGGCGTGCCGCTGATCTGGGGCGGCAAGGCCAAGGGCGTGCTTACCCTGCAGAGCTATTCGCCGGCGCACAACTACAGCGAGCGCGACCAGGAGCTGCTGACCTTCGTCAGCTACCACGTGGCCAACGCGCTGCAGCGCAAGCAGGCGGCCCATTCGCTCAAGCAGGCCAACGCCGGGCTCGAGCGCCGCGTCACCGAGCGCACCCGCGCGCTGGCGCTGGCCAACCGCGACCTGCGCGAACAGATCGCCGAACGCGAGCGGGTCGAGCGCCGGCTGAAGTACGAGACCCTGCACGACTCGCTTACCGGCCTGCCCAATCGCACCTTGCTGCTGCAGCGGCTGGAACAGGCGATGCAGCGCTACGCGGCCAACCGTGACGAGCGGTTCGCGGTGCTGTTCATCGACCTGGACCGCTTCAAGGTCATCAACGACTCGGTCGGCCATCTGATCGGCGACGACCTGCTGTTCCAGGTCGGCGGCCGCATCCGCGCCTGCCTGAAGACCCGCGACGTGGTCGCGCGGCTGGGCGGGGACGAGTTTGCCGTGCTGCTGGAGGGCATTACCGAGACCGACAAGGCCTCGCTGATCGCCGAACGCATCATCCACGAGCTGCAGACGCCGTTCCGGCTGGGCACCAAGGAGATCTTCACCTCCGCCTCGATCGGCATCGCGCTTGCCGCCCCGCACTATCGCCAGCCGGAGGAACTGCTGCGCGACGCCGACGCGGCGATGTACAACGCCAAGGACGGTGGCCGCCATCGCGCGGCGATGTTCGACGACCGCCTGCGCCGCGAGGCACTGTCCCTGCTGGACATGGAGAGCGACCTGCGCCACGCGCTGGGCCGCAACGAGTTCGAACCGTACTACCAGCCGATCGTCGAGCTCTCCGACGGCCGCATCGTCGGCTACGAGGCGCTGCTGCGCTGGCACCATCCGCAGCGCGGCCTGCTGCCGCCGCACGACTTCCTGCTGATCGCCGAGGAATGCGGCTGCGCCGAGGCGATCGACTGGCAGATCTTCGAGCAGGTGTGCATCCAGGCGGTGCGCCTGATCGGCACCGAGGGTTTCATCAGCATCAACGTGTCCGGGCGGCACTTCCGTTCGGTCGACCTCGACCAGCGCCTGCTCGCGCTGTTCGACCAGTACGCCGTGCCCAGCCACTGCATCCGCATCGAAGTCACCGAGCATGCGCTGCTGGAAAACCCCACCCAGGTGAAGCGCATCCTGAAAAACCTGCGCAACCACGGCGTGGGCATCGCGCTGGACGATTTCGGCACCGGCTATTCCTCGCTGAGCTATCTCCACCAGTACCCGTTCGAGAGCCTGAAGATCGACCGCTCCTTCATCGTCGAGCTGCCGCCGGACGACAGCGACACCCAGGGCCTGGCCCTGGTGCGCGCCATCCAGGTGCTGGCCGATTCGCTGCACATGAAGGTGATCGCCGAGGGCATCGAGCAGGAGTCGCAGCGCCAGGCGCTGCTGCGGGTCGGCTGCCGCTACGGCCAGGGTTTCCTGTTCGCCTCGCCGCAGCCGGCCAGCACCTGGCTGGCCGCCAACAGCCCGCTGCTGCCGGCCTGAGCGGAGTCCCTACTGCGCCGTGCCCGGCGCGCCGGGGGCGGCGCTGTCGCTCAGCAGGTGCTCGGCGTCGATGCGGTCGAACGCATAGCGCTGCGCGCAGAACTCGCAGACCACCTCGATCTCGCCGTCACGCGCGGCCAGCGCGGCGTCCACTTCGTCGCGCCCGAGCGAACGCAGCATGGCGCTGACCCGTTCGCGGCTGCAGCTGCAACCGAACGCCAGCGCGCGCCTTTCGAGCAGGCGCGCGGACTCCTCGTGGTACAGGCGAAACAGCAGCGGCTCGGCCGGGGTGGCCAGCAGCTCGTCGACGCCCAGCGTCGCGGTCAGCTGCAGCACGCGGTTCCAGGCGTCCTCGTCGATGTCCGCGGCGTGGCCGCCCTCGTCGGGCATCTTCTGCAGCATCAGGCCGACCGCCTGCGTCGCATCGCAGGCCAGCAGGAATCGCGCGGGCAACTGTTCGGACTGCCGGAAGTAGTTCTCCAGCGACGCGGCCAGGCCGGCGTCGCGCAGTTCGACCAGGCCCTGGTAACGCTGGCCGCGCTCGACGTTGCCCATGGTGATCGCCATGATCGCCTCGTCCAGGTCGTTCAGCGCCAGCGGCTGGGGCAGCGGCTCGCGCCAGCGTGCCAGCCCGCGCAGGCGTCCGGCGTCGTCGCACTCGGCGAACAGCAGGCGCAGTGCGGACGCGCTCTTCAATTCGATCGACAACGCGCCATCGAGCTTGATGTTGCCGGTGAGCAGCGCGCTGGCCACCAGCGTCTCGCCCAGCAGCGCCCGCAACGCCGTCGGATAGTCGGCACGGCCCGCCACCTCGCGCCATGACGCGCCCAGGCGCACCAGCGCGCCGCGCACGCCGGCACGCGGCAGCAGGAAGCGGTACATCACGTCGTCGTCGGACGGCACGGGCATGATCGGTTCTCGCGGAAGCAGGCAGGGAAACGGCACAGATGGGGTCGGCACGGCACCGGCACAACGCCTCGTATACTGCAGCCATGTCTTCACCGTCACGCCGACTCCGATGGCGCAAGCTGCTTCGCTGCCTGGGCATCCTCGCCATGGCGTGGCTGGGATCGACCTGGCTGGCGGTGCTGATCCTGCGCTTCGTGCCGCCGCTGACCTCGGCGGTGATGGTCGAGCGCCAAGTCGGCGCATGGCTGCACGGGGACATGAGTTTCCGCCTGCGCCAGCACTGGGTGCCGTGGAAGCGGGTCTCGCCCTGGGTGCCGCTGGCGATGGTGGCCGGCGAGGACCAGAAGTTTCCCTACCACCACGGTTTCGATTTCGACTCCATCAACAAGGCGATCGACGCGGCCGACGACGGCAAGCGCCTGCGCGGCGCCAGCACGATCAGCCAGCAGACCGCCAAGAACCTGTTCCTGTGGAACGGCCGCAGCTTCGTGCGCAAGGGACTGGAGGCGTACTTCACCGTGCTGATCGAGCTGACTTGGCCGAAGCGGCGCATCCTCGAGGTGTACATGAACATCGCCGAGCTGGGCAACGGCATCTACGGCGTGGGCGCGGCCAGCGAGGCTTACTACCATACCTCGCCCGCGCGCCTGGGGCCGGCGCAGGCCGCACGCCTGGCGGCGGTGCTGCCCAGCCCGCGCCGGCTGCACGTCGACCGCCCGAGCGCGTACGTGCAGCGCCGCACCGCATGGATCGAGCAGCAGATGCAGCAACTGGGCGGGCCGGACTACCTCGACGCGCCGCCGCCGAAATAGCGCCAGGGCCCGTCACTACACGCCAACGCCGCCGCGCGATAGACTCGACCCGGACAACCGAAGGCCACCGCCAGGAGACCCGAGATGAGTCAAGTCAGGCACCTGCTGCAAACCAAGGGCAGCACCATCTTCAGCGTGGCACCCGATGCCCCGGTGCTGGAGGCGATCAAGCAGATGGCCGAACACCGCATCGGCGCGTTGCTGGTGCTGGCCAACGGCGAACTGGTCGGCGTGGTCTCCGAACGCGATTACGCGCGCAAGGTGATCCTGCAGGGCAAGTCCTCCTCGCAGACCGCCGTGTCGGACATCATGTCCGGCACGCCGATCACGGTCGGCCCGGACACCGACGTGTTCGACTGCATGCGCCTGTGCACCGACCGTCGCATCCGCCACCTGCCGGTGGTCGAGGACGGCAAGCTGGTCGGCGTGATCTCG
>MKTU01000047.1:0-15695 GCA_001898415.1 Rhodanobacter sp. 67-28
CTCGTACTTGAGGAACTTGCGCATGTGGTCGGCGCCGTACTTGTGCTTGAGCACCATCAGCGAGCTGTACTGCGACAGCGATTCGCTGAGCATGGTCGAGCCCTGCATGTCGGCGCCGATCACCCGGTGCGCCCACCACTGGTGCGCGATCTCGTGCGCGGTGACGTCATAGACGTAGTCGATGCGGCTCTTGTCGCGCAGGTCGGCGATGAAGCCGATGGATTCGGAGAACGGAATGGTGTTGGCGAAACTCTGCGCGAACGCCATGTAGCCCGGGAACTCCAGGATGCGCAGCTGCTTGAACTGGTACGGCGTGTAGTGGCTGTCGTAGTAGGCAAGCGAATCGCGCGCGCTCTCCAGCATGCGGTCCACGTTGAAGGCATGCGCGGGGTCGTGATAGACCGACACCTTCACCCCGCCGACCTCTTCGCTCTTCACGGCATAGCGCGCGGAAAGATAGGCGAAAAAGTTCAGCATCGGCTGCTGCATCACGTAATGGAAGTAGCGGCGATCGCCCTGCACCCACTCCTTCTGCAGCGTGCCCGGCGCCAGCGCGATCTGGTCGGCGGCCGTCGACACCGTGGTGTCGAAGCTGATCCAGTCGGCGTCGTGGCTGATGTAGGTGTTGGCGCGCGCGGCCTGGTCGCCCAGCGGCGGCATGCGCGGCACGTCGAGCCTGAGGCCGTACTTCCTGCGGTCATTGCGGTCGGTGAGCTGGAACCGACTCTGGTAGCCGAACTGGGGCAGCGTCTGGTTGTTGAAGAAGGTGCCGTTGTGCACCAGGAAGGTTTCGCCCGAGTCGTTGGTGAAGCCCCTGGGTGCGTAGTCGAGGGTGAAGTCGAAGGACATCGACGCGCCAGGCGCCAGCGGCGTCCTGAGCCGGTAGATGGTCACGTTGAGGCGCTTGTCCTGCTTCACCGTGTCGTGCGGCGCGAAGTCCAGCGTCGTGGGCGCGAAGCCGTCGGCATGGTTCACGAACAGCTCGGTCACCGGCACCGCGAGCTTGTTGGTGAGGGTGTAGTGCCCGCGGATGAGCAGCTTGCGCCGGTAGGGGTAGATGTCCACGTCGGCCTTGACTGCCGTGATGCGCGGCTGCGGCATCGTGGCGTATTCCGCATAGCGCTTTTCGTAGTCGGCCTGTTCGCGTTTCTGCTCCGTGCTGCTGGTGTAGGTGTTGAGCACGTGGGTGTTGTAGTAGATGAAGCCGCCCAGCCCGGCGAAGCCGAGCAGCGACAACGTCAGCACCGCGGCCAGCGCCGGGTTCGCCCGCGCGCGCGCCTCGCGCAGGCGGCCGCGCCAGCCGGCACCGGTGCCGCGCACCCACAGCAGCGCGGCGAGCACCAGCAGCGCCAGCGCCAGGCAGCCCCAGTACGCGTTGAACCACAGCGCGCCGACGATGAAATGGCCGAAGCCGTTCATGTCCGAGTACGGCACGCTGGGCGCGCTGCCGTAGTTGTAGAGGTTGTCTTCCCAATGCAGCAGGCTGAAAGCCAGTGAGCTGACCAGCCACAGGATGCTGAGCAGATACGCGGCGAACTTGTGGTTGCAGACCACCTGCAGGAACAGCGCCAGCGCCGCCACCAGCACGAACGGGATCGCGTACAACCCCAGCATGCGCAGATACAGCCACGGTTCGATATGCGTGTAGCCGTGGGCGAGTTGCCAGCCCATGCCGACCAGGGCGCCGGCAAGAAGCATCAAGACGATCACCGCGAGCAGCGCGCCGAGCTTCGCCAGCATCGCCACCCAGTCGGGCGCGGGGAAGGCGTCGCTCACTCCGGCCATGCCGTGCGTGCGTTCGCGCCACACCAGTTCGCCGGCGTAGAAGATCACCACGATCATCAGCGACAGGCTGAAACTGCCGTTGATGGTGGCGAGCACCTGGTGGGTGACCGGCCATACCGGCGTGCCGTAGACCAGGCCGGCCGTCGACAGCGAGACGAACATCACCGCCAGCGCCAGCAGCAGCAACACCAGGAACGCGGCGCCGCGCAGCACGCCCAGCGTGTCGAACACGAACTGTGCACGCAGCTGCGCCAGTCGTGCGCGACGGTCGTTGCCGATGGAAACTTTCGGCAACGCGAGCGCGCTGCTGCCGGCCTGCGGGCGCAGCATCGGCGGCTCCGCGCGTTTCTTGCGCCGCGGCAGCTTCAGGCCTTCGCGGTCGGTGCGGAACAGCGCGAACGCGGCCACCAGCAGCAGCGCCGACACCGCCAGCCACAGCAGGCGGTTGAACAGCAGCACGCCATCCAGCGCGGGCAGCAGGTGGTTGGTCTGCTCGGCCGTCCAGTAGCGGGTGACCAGGCCAACGGTGCGCCCGCCGAAGGGATCGAGCATCGCCGCGAGCCAGCGGTTGTCGAGGTCGCGGCTGAGTGCGCCGACGATGCCTTGCAGCACGAAGTAGGCGATCACGCCGATGTAGCTGGCCAGCAGCGAGCGCGTGACCGTGGCCAGCAGGAACAGCAACGCGGCGATGAACAGCAGATTGGGCAGCACCAGCACGCCGAAGCCCCAGGCGTAGCCGCGCCAGTCGGGCGCGCCCATGCGCGCGGCGTCCACCCACGGCATCGCGCCGCCCAGCGCAATGGCCAGCGCGCAGGCGGCGAGGATCGCCACCAGCACCAGGTAGCCGGCCAGAAAGCGCCCGCCGAGGAAGGCCTTGCGGCTCATCGGCGTGGCGAACAGCAGCTCCGCCGTGTTCTGCTCGAAATCGCGCGTGGCGGCGGCGGCGATGAACACCACCACCAGCAGGATGCTGAACACCGTCATCACGTCGAGCAGGCGCGCGATCACCAGTGGCGCGTTGCGCGTCACGTTGCCGGTGGCGCCGGCCACCACGATGGCATCGGTGCTGGCCAGTGCGAAGGCGATGCCCACGGCGGCGGCGAGGATGACCCAGAACAGCGGCGCCCTGAGCTGCTGGCGCCATTCGAAGCGGAGGATTTCGAGCAACATGGCTTCCTTCCCGATGGGCGACGTCAGGCGGTGCGCGCGGTGGCCTGCGCGCGCAGGCGGCCGAAGTAGACGTCTTCCAGGTCCGGCGCCACCGGTTCGAAGCCCGCTTCGGGCCGCTCGTCGGCGAGCACGTGCAGCAGGGTGCGCCCCGCGGCGAGGCGCGTGGAGAGGATGTTCATGCGCGCGCGGTAGCCGTCCAGCTCGGCCTTGTCGATGCTGCGCCGCCAGACCCTGCCCTCCAGCGCACGGATCGCCTCGTACGGTTCGCCGGTCAGCAGCACCTGGCCCTGGCCGATGATCGCCATGCGCGAACACAGGTCGGTGACGTCCTCCACGATGTGGGTGGACAGGATCACCACCATCCGCTCGCCCAGCTCGGCGAGCAGGTTGAGGAAGCGGTTGCGTTCTTCCGGATCGAGGCCCGCGGTGGGCTCGTCGACGATGATCAGGCGCGGTTCGCCGATCAGCGCCTGGGCAATGCCGAAGCGCTGGCGCATGCCGCCGGAGTAGGTGCCGAGCTTGCGCTTGCGCACGTCCCACAGGTTGACCTGGCGCAGCAGCGCCTCGACCAGCTCGCGCCGCTCGCCCTTCACGGTGACGCCCTTGAGCACGGCGAAGTGCTCCAGCATGGCCTCGGCTGAGACTTTCGGATACACGCCGAACTCCTGCGGCAGATAGCCGAGCAGGCGGCGGGTGGCCTGCTTGTCGGCGAGCAGGTCCATGCCGTCCAGCGTGATGGTGCCTTCGTCCGGGTCCTGCAGCGTGGCGATGGTGCGCATCAGCGAGGACTTGCCCGCGCCGTTGGGACCGAGCAGGCCGAACATGCCGGCCGGGATGTCCAGCGATACGCCGCGCAGCGCCCGGACGCCATTGGCGTAGGTCTTGGAAAGGTCACGCAGGATCAGCATCGAGAAGGTTCCTGTGCCGCGTGCTGCGGCTTGTCATGGCATCAGGGTAGGGCACGAACGCGAACGCCGCGCCCGCTCAAGGTAATGCATACGCCTGCGAATGGAAGGTGCCGTTGGTATGGCCCGGCATGGCGCCGCCCGGGCGCACCGCGCGCGCCTTGGTTATGATTGACGTCTTGACTGGCGCCGCGCCATCCCCGAGCGCCGCACCAAAAGCCTTGCAGGAGTCATCATGGCCGACCTCAAAGAAGCCCGCGTCCCCGACATCGGCCACGACGGCGTGCCCGTCATCGAAGTACTGGTCAAGGCCGGCGACAGGGTCGAGAAGGACCAGAGCCTGGTCACGCTTGAATCGGACAAGGCCACGATGGAAGTGCCCGCGCCGTTCGCCGGCACCATCAAGGAGATGAAGCTCAAGGTGGGCGACGAGGTTTCCGAGGGCGCGGTGATCGCCCTCATCGAAGCCGACGGCGCAGCCGCCGAAGCGCCTGCCGCCAAGCCTGCCGCCGCAGCGCCGGCTCCGGCTCCGGCGGCTTCCGCGCCTGCCCCCGCCGAACCGAAGCCCGCCCCCGTCGCCGCCCCGGCCGCCCAGCCGGGCCACGCGCCCGAAGGCGACGTGTCGCCGCAGGCGCGCCCGCCGATGGATGCCAGCATCGTGATGCCCGGCGACGCGCCGTATGCCAGTCCCGCCGTGCGCGCCTTCGCGCGCGAGCTGGGCGTGGACATCCGCCAGGTCAAGGGCAGCGGCCGTGGTGGGCGCATCCAGCGCGACGATGTCAGCGGCTATGTCAAGCATGCGCTGGCCTCCGGCGCGCGGCCGTCGGGCGGGGCCAGCGCTGCGGTCGGCGGCCTCAGCCTGCTGCCGTGGCCGAAGGTCGACTTCGCCAAGTTCGGCGCGATCGAGGAGAAGCCGCTGTCGCGCATCCAGAAGATCTCCGGCGCGAACCTGGCGCGCAACTGGGCGATGATCCCGCACGTCACCCAGCACGAGGACGCCGACATCACCGAGATGGAGGCGTTCCGCAAGCAGCTCGGCGCCGAGAACAAGGACCTCAAGATCAGCCCGCTGGTGTTCCAGATCAAGGCGGTGGTGGCCGCGCTGAAGGCGTTTCCGCAGTTCAACGCCTCGCTCGACGACTCGGGCGAGAAGCTGATCCTGAAGAAGTACTTCCACATCGGCATCGCGGTGGACACGCCCGACGGCCTGGTGGTGCCGGTGATCCGCGATTGCGACAAGAAGGGCCTGCTCGACCTGGCCCGCGACCTGGCCGAGATCTCGAAGAAGGCGCGCGACAAGAAGCTCGGCCCGGCCGAGATGTCCGGCGGCTGCTTCTCGATAAGCTCGCTCGGCGGCATCGGCGGCACCTACTTCACGCCGATCGTCAACGCGCCGGAAGTCGCCATCCTCGGCGTCTCCAAGTCGGTGACCAAGCCGGTGTGGAACGGCAAGGAATTCGCGCCGCGGCTGATCCTGCCGCTGTCGCTGTCGTACGACCATCGGGTGATCGACGGCGCGCTCGCCGCGCGCTTCGCCAGCTTCCTCGCCAATCAGCTCGGCGACATCCGCCGGCTGCTGCTCTGACGGGGGGCGATGACCATGGCGAACACGATCGAGATCAAGGTTCCCGACATCGGCGGCCACGACAGCGTGCCGGTGATCGAAGTGCTGGTGAAAGTCGGCGACACGGTGGCGACGGAACAGAGCCTGATCACGCTGGAGTCGGACAAGGCGACCATGGAGATTCCTTCCAGCGCCGCCGGCGTGATCAGGGAGCTGAAGCTCAAGGTGGGCGACGAGGTTTCCGAGGGTGCGGTGATCGCCGTATTGGAAACCGACGGTGCAGCCGTCTCGCCGTCCCCCTCTCCCGCTTCGGGAGACGACCGCAAGGATGCGGGAGGTAGAGCAATGCAAGGAGCAATTGCCGAGGGCAGGGGTGAGGGTGCGGGGTCGCCGGGCAGCTCCAACGAAGAAGCGACCAAGAGCAGCCAGCCTCCTGCGAGCTCCCCCCCCTCACTTCAATCTTCTCTCCAGGGGAGAGAGGAAGCGAAGGCGCCGCAGGCGGCAGCGGCATCGTCCAAGCCCGCCGACATCCAGTGTCAGCTGGTCGTGCTCGGCTCCGGCCCCGGCGGCTATTCGGCCGCGTTCCGCGCCGCCGACCTTGGCGTCGACACCGTGCTGGTGGAGCGCTATGGCACGCTCGGCGGCGTCTGCCTCAACGTGGGCTGCATCCCGTCCAAGGCGCTGCTGCATGCCGCCGCGGTGATCGACGAGGCCGCGGCGATGGCCGCGCACGGCGTCGCATTCGGCGCACCGAAGATCGACCTGGACAAGCTGCGCAGCTTCAAGGGCAAGGTGGTCGGCCAGCTCACCGGCGGCCTCGCCGCGATGGCGAAGCAGCGCAAGGTGCGCACGCTCGTGGGCACCGGCATGTTCGTGTCGCCGCACGAGATGGAAGTCCAGACGGCCGAAGGCACGAAGCTGATCCGCTTCGAGCACGCGATCATCGCCGCCGGCTCGCAGTCGGTGAAGCTCCCGGCGTTCCCGTGGGACGACGAGCGCGTGGTGGATTCCACCGGCGCGCTGGAACTCAAGGACGTGCCGAAGAACCTGCTGGTCGTCGGCGGCGGCATCATCGGGCTGGAAATGGCCACGGTGTACTCGGCACTGGGCAGCGCGGTGACCGTGGTCGAGTTCATGGACCAGCTGATCCCCGGCGCCGACGCCGACCTGATCCGGCCGCTGGCCAAGCGCCTGGCCGGCCGGCTCAAGGGCGTGCACCTGAAGACCAAGGTGGTCAGCGCGAAAGCCACGAAGAAAGGCATCGAGGTCGGCTACGAAGGCGACAGCATTCCCGAAACCACGCTGTTCGACCGCGTGCTGGTCGCGGTGGGCCGCTCGCCGAACGGCAACAAGATCGGTGCGGACAAGGCCGGCGTGGCGGTGAGCGAGCGCGGCTTCATCAACGTCGACACGCAGATGCGCACCAATGTGCCGCACATCTACGCCATCGGCGACCTGGTCGGCCAGCCGATGCTGGCGCACAAGGCCACCCACGAGGCGCACGTCGCGGCGCAGGCCGTGGCCGGGCAGAAGAGCCACTTCGACGCGCGGGTGATCCCGTCGGTCGCCTACACCGACCCGGAAATCGCCTGGGTCGGCGTGACCGAGCGCGAGGCGAAGGAGAAGGGCCTGAAGGTCGGCGTCGGCAAGTTCCCGTGGGGCGCCTCGGGCCGTGCCATCGGCATCGACCGCACCGAGGGTTTCACCAAGCTGATCTTCGACGAAGACACCCACCGCATCGTCGGCGCCGGCATCGTCGGCGTGCACGCCGGCGACCTGATTTCCGAGCTGGCGCTGGCGATCGAGATGGGTGCCGAGGCGGCCGACATCGCGCTCACCATCCATCCGCATCCCACCCTGGGCGAGTCGGTCGGCATGGCGGCGGAAGTCTACGAAGGCACCATCACCGACCTGTACCTGCCGAAGAAGAAGTAGGCAGGGCGGTGGCGGAAAGCGGAAGCCCGGGGTGATCCGGGTTTTTCCGCGGGCAGATCCGAAGGTAGCGCGAGCGCCGGGCGCTCAAGGCAGCGAGGCCGCCATGTCATTGAAGGTATGCGTCGCCGGCGCCACGGGATGGGCCGGCTCCGAACTCGCCCGTGGCATCGCCGCGGCCGGGGACCTGGCACTGCTGAGCGCGGTGTCGCGTCGCCATGCCGGGCAGCTGCTCGGTGACGTGCTGGGCGAACCGCGGCTGGCGGCGCCGGTGTTCGCCACGACCACCGAGGCACTGGCGCAACCCTGCGACGTGTTCGTCGAGTACACCCATCCGGACAGCGCCAAGGCGAACATCCTCGCTGCGCTGGAGCAGGGCGCGCACGTGGTGGTGGGCACCTCGGGCCTCACCGACGCGGATTACGCGCAGATCGACGCGCTGGCGCGCGAGCGGCGGCGCGGCGTGCTGGCCTGCGGCAACTTCGCGCTGACCGCGGTGCTGCTGATCAAGTTCGCCGAGATGGCGGCCAAGCTGATCCCGCAGTGGGAACTCATCGACTACGCCGGCGCCGGCAAGCCGGACGCGCCCAGCGGCACCGTGCGCGAGCTGGCCACGCGCATGGGCAAGGTGCGCCAGCCGCAGCTGGAGGTGCCGCTGGAGCGGACGGTCGGCCTGCGCGAGACGCGTGGCGGCACGCTGGCCGGCAGCCAGGTGCACGCGTTGCGCCTGCCCGGTTTCGTGCTCGGCGCCGAGGCGATCTTCGGCCTGCCGGACCAGACCCTGACGATCCGCCACAACGCCGGCGGCAGCGCCAAGCCCTACGTGGACGGCGCGCTGCTGGCGATTCGCAAGGCGCCCGGCCTGCTCGGCCTGCACCGCGGGCTGGACGCCGTGCTGGATCTGTAGGAGCCCGCTGGCGGGCGATGCTTTTACGTCACGCGACGAAGAGCATCGCTCGCCAGCAGGCTCCTGCAAGCCGGGTGGAAGGGCATCGTGGCCGGCTCAGTTCGGCCGCTCCCCTATCTGCCGCTGCCATAGCCCCAGCAGCCACGACACGCCGAGGCAGCCGCCCAGCGCCAGCAGCCAGTGCGTGGCCGGAGCGTGCGGGGCCGGCAGCAGCGCCGCGAACGAGGGCAGCCAGGTGCCGCCGTAGATCGCCACCACCGCGCCCGCGGCCACGGCCAGGGCAATCGCCAGCGCCAGCGTCAGCAGGGATTCGACCGAGCGACCGGCGGGACCGGCCGCGACCCGCGCAGCCAGCTGTCGCGCGAAATCTGCCGGCAGCGCGTCCGGCAATGGTTCGCGCAGGGTGCGCGCGAGCAGGCGGTAGCGTCGGCTGCGCGCATCGTCGCCGGTGGAGTCGAGCTGCAGGCGCTCGCGCCGCATGGCGTTTTCCTGCGCCAGCCATTCGCGCTCCTGCGCGGCGTCGTCGAAGGGCGGGATGTGGTCGTCGATGTGCTGGATCATGCTGCAACTCCGGTCCGTGTTTCGAGCGCACCGCGCAGGCGCAGGCGCGAGCGGAACAGGTGGCTCTTGATGGTGCCGTTGGCCAGTCCTGTCATCCGGGCGATCTCCGGAATGGTGGCCTCTTCGAGGTAGTACAGGGTCAGCAGCGTGCGCTGCAGGGGCGGCAACTGCTCGATCGCGGCGTGCAGGTGGCGCGCCGTTTCCTCATCCGCGCAGGCCGCCTCCAGGTCGAAGCCGTCGCCGATGTTTTCCACCAGCGCGTAGTCGTCGCTGTCGTCGCTGGGCTCGACCAGTGCAATGCGCTTGTGCTGCAGGTGGCGCAGCGCGATGGTGTACGCGACGCGGCCGATCCAGGATTTCAGCGCGCTTTCGCCGCGGTACTGGTGCAGGCACTGGTGCACGCGCAGGAAAGTGTCCTGGCACAGCTCGCGCGCGTCCTCCGGGTTGCGCACCATGCGCTGGATGATGTGCCAGCACAGTCCCTGGTGTTCGCGCACGAGGCGTTCGAACGCGCCCGGCCGGTTGGCCAGCACGGCGTCGACCAGCTCGCGGTCGGGGCTGCTGCGGATGTCATCCATGGGCAATGGATACGTGCCGGCGGGAAACGGTTGCGGCGATCTTGCTGCAACCGTTCGGTGAAAGCCCGTATCCAAGGTCACGAAGGTCCACCATCCGCCACCGAGGAGTCACCCCATGAATTTCGAAGCCCTGATCCCGATCAGCCTGTTTGTCTGCATTGCCTATGCCATCAAGGTCGTGGTCGACGCGCGGGTGCGCCAGCGCATGGTCGCCGCCGGTGGTTCGGCGGACCTGGTCGACTCGGTGCTGCGCGACGAGGAGCTGCGCCGGCGCCATTCCTCGCTGCGCTGGGGCATCGTGCTGGTCGCGCTGGCGCTCGGCTTCGGCCTGATCCAGTGGTTCGGCTGGCAGGACGTCACCCCCGGCATGGTCGCCGTGCTGGCCGGCGCCACCGGCCTGGGCAACCTGGCGTTCTTCGCGATCTCGCGCAAGCTCGCCTGAAGCTGGTTCAATGGCGGGCATCGCCGCGCTGTCGGCATGCCCGCATGAGCCGGTCGCGTGAACGAACAACTGCTGTTCAACCTGGTGGACCTGGCCGGCACGTTCGCGTTCGCGATCAGCGGCGCGACCGCGGCCAGGCGCGGCAACCTCGATCTGTTCGGCATCCTGGCAATCGCCTTCATCACCGCGTGCGGCGGCGGCATCGCGCGCGACCTGTGCATCGGCGCGATCCCGCCGGCCGGCCTGTCGGACTGGCGCTACCTGTTCACCGCCGTGGTCGCCGCGCTGCTGACCATCGTGGCCTATCCGTGGGTGGAGCGGCTGACCTATCCGGTGCGGCTGTTCGATGCGATGGGGCTGGGCCTGTTCGCGGTGTATGGCGCGCACAAGGCGCTGGCGTACGGCAACAACGCCGAGGTCGCGATCCTGCTCGGCATCGTCACCGCGGTCGGCGGCGGCATGGCGCGCGACGTGCTGCTGACCCGCGTGTCGATCGTGCTGCAGCGGGAGATCTACGCTTCGGCGGCGCTGATCGGCGCCGCACTGACGGTGCTTGGCGAACATCTCCACTGGCCGGCGGTGTGGGCGACCTGGCTGCCGATCCTGGTGTGCTTCGGCCTGCGCTTCCTGTCGCTGCGCCTGCACTGGAACCTGCCGCGCTTCGGACGCAGCAAGCCGCACTGACGTGCCGCTCTTCCTCCCGTGCGCGGCACGCACTGCCATTGGTCACCTTTGCCCGGTTGGCATCGCATGCTAGTTTTCCGGATTCGGGCGGGGAGCCCGTCATTCCAGGGAACTGCTACATGACTGCAGCGAGCGTGCGCATCGAGTCCGTCACCAAGCGTTTTTCCGGGCACACGGCGGTGAACCGCCTGTCCATGGAAATCCCCGGCGGCGGCATCTTCGGGCTGCTTGGCCCCAACGGCGCCGGCAAGTCCACCACGATCCGCCTGATCATGGGCATCCTGGAGCCGGACGAAGGCAGGATCGTGCTGTTCGACTCGCCGCACAACAGCCGCGCGCTGTCCCAGCGCATCGGCTATCTGCCGGAAGAGCGCGGGCTGTACAAGAAGATGAAGGTGCTCGACCACCTGATCTTCCTGGGCGAGACCAAGGGCATCGGCCGCGCCGACGCGCGCAAGCGCGCGCAGGCCTGGCTGGAGCGGCTCGGCGTCAGCGACTGGGCGCAGAAGAAGGTCGAGGACCTGTCCAAGGGCATGCAGCAGAAGGTGCAGTTCGCCGGCGCGCTGCTGCACGAGCCCGAACTGGTGATCCTCGACGAACCGTTCTCCGGCCTCGACCCGGTCAATGCGCAGGTGATGAAGGACATCGTGGTGGCGATCGCCGCCGAAGGCCGCACCGTGCTGTTCTCCACCCACGTGATGGAGCAGGCCGAGCGCATGTGCGACCGCATCGCGATCATCGCGCGCGGCGAGATGGTGGTGAACGGCACGGTGGCGCAGGTCAAGGAGGATTTCGGCGGGCGCCACGTGGCGCTGGGCTTCACCCACGACAAGGCGCGCGCCGCGAACATCCTGGCCGATCGCGCGCTGATCGCCCGCGTGGACGATTACGGTGCCTCCGCCGAGCTGCAGATGGCCGATGGCGCCGACCCCGAACAACTGCTCGCGGCGCTGGTGCGCGAAGGCGTCGGCCTGCGCCGGTTCGAGGTGGTCGAGCCGTCGCTGCATGCCATTTTCATCGCCAAGGTCGGCGCCGACGCCGCCACCGCCCCTGCCGGAGTCGCCGCATGAAGAAGATCATTGCCGTTGTCCGCCGCGAGTTCGTCGAACGCGTGCGCACCAAGGCGTTCGTGATTTCCACCGTGCTGCTGCCGGTGTTCATGGTGGCGATGGTGCTGCTGCCCGCGCTGATGATGAGCGGCGGCGACCGCACCAGCCGGATCGCACTCGTGGATGCTTCGGGCACGAACCTGGGTCAGGCGGTCAGCCGCACACTTGCCGCCGAGAAACTCGGTCACGGAGGCGACGCGAAAGCGCGTTACACGGTGCGGGTGTTCCCGGCCGCCAGCGACCAGCTGACCGCCGTGCGCGACGACCTCATCGGCAAGACCGGGTTTTCCATCAACAAGGAGAAGGATGGCTGGGACGGAGTGCTGGTACTCACCGACACCACCCTGGCCAACGGGAAGCTGACCTACTACGGCAGTAATGTCGGTTCGCTGGAGGCGATGACCAAGCTGCAGCGCGCGGTGTCCACCGCGTTGGCGGGCGTACGGCTGGCCAAGTCCGGTGTGGATGCGGCGCTGGTCAAACAGGCGATGTCTCCGGCCGACCTGGACACCACCAAGGTCACCGACGGCAAGCTGACTGGCCAGAGCGGCGCCGAGTCATACCTGATCGCGTTGTTCATGAGTTTCATCCTGTACTTCGCGATCATTATCTACGGCCAGCAGACGATGACGTCGGTGATCGAGGAGAAGACCTCGCGCATCATGGAGGTGTTGACCTCGTCGCTGACCCCGTTCCAGATGCTGCTGGGCAAGGTGTTGGGCGTGGGTTCGGCCGGGTTGGCGCAAATGGCGATCTGGGGAGGTTCGGTGTTCGTGCTCAGCAGCCAACGCACGCCCCTGGCCGGCTTCTTCGGGATGAGTGCCGATGCCGCGCAGAGCTTTCCGATCCCGAGCATGCCGGCTGGCCTGCTGGTGGTGTTGCTGGCCTATTTCGCGCTGGGCTTCCTTCTTTATGGCGCGCTGTACGCGGCCATCGGCGCGATGTGCAACACGATCCAGGAAACCCAGCAATACGCAGTCTTTGTCACCATGCCCATCATGGTGGGCTTCTTCGCCGTGTTTGCGTTGATCAAGGATCCGACCGGCACGCTGGGAGTGACGATGTCGTACATCCCGTTCTTCGCGCCGTTCACGATGCCGGTGCGTTGGTCGTTGACCTCGGTGCCGCCGCTGCAGCTGGCTCTGTCGCTGGTCTTGATGGTGGTCGTCTTGCTGGCCTGCGTGTGGCTGGCCGCGCGGATCTACCGCACCGGCATCCTGATGTACGGCAAGAAGCCGTCGTGGGGCGAACTGTGGCGCTGGATCAGGGCGTGAGCGTCGCCTACACGCGGTAGGCGACGGTCTTCATCAGCATCGAGCTCACGTGCATCAACTGCGGCAGCGGAAATGGCAGCTCGATGCCGCCGCGCTGCTGCGCGGCTTCGGCGTGGCGGATCTCGTCGGCCTGCATGGTGGCCAGCACCGCGCGCGAGCGCGCATCCTGCGGTGGCAGCTTTTCCAGGTGTTCGGCCAGGTGGGTTTCCACCTGGCGTTCGGTTTCCACCACGAAACCGAGGCTGAGCGGGTCGCCGGCCAGTGCGGCGGCGGCACCGATGGCATAGCTGCCGGCGTACCACAGGGGATTGAGCAGGCTGGGGCGGCTGTGCAGTTGCTGCAGGCGTTCGGCGCACCAGGCCAGGTGGTCGGTCTCCTCGCTCGCGGCGTGCAGCAGGTGTTCGCGGTTGTCGGCGTCGCGGGCCAGCGCGGCCTGGCCCACGTAGAGCGCCTGGGCGCAGACCTCGCCGGTGTGGTTGACCCGCATCAGGCCGGCGGCGTGGCGGCGCTCGGTCTCGTCCAGGTCCGACTCGGCGATGCCGGCGGCGGGCGAGGGGCGTGTGGCGGGCGGCGTGCCCGCGATCGCTTCCAGGGCGCGTTCGCCGGCCATCAGCAGGCGATCGAGGCGGCTCAGGTGACGGATGCTCATGGTCTTCCAGGCGGCGGGCAGGGGCGGGACTTCTCAAGCCCGCCGGCGTTCATGCTATCATTGCCGACTCACAGCTCGCCGGCCGGTGGGCTTGCGCCCTGGATGACAGCTCCGCTATCATCTTGCGCCTTTGTTCCACCGAAGCATGCTTCCCATCATGGGTACCGCCTCCCGGCGGTCGACAGGTATTTGAAATGAAAACGTTCAGCGCCAATGCCGACAACGTCAAGCGCGACTGGTTCGTGGTCGATGCCACGGACAAGACGCTCGGTCGCCTGTCGACCGAGATCGCCCGTCGTCTGCGCGGCAAGCACAAGCCGGAATACACCCCGCATTGCGACACCGGCGATTATATCGTCGTGGTCAATGCCCAGAAGGTGCATGTCACCGGCGCCAAGCTGGACGACAAGATGTACCACCGCTTCACCGGCTACGTCGGCAACCTGAAGACCATGAGCCTGAAGGACCTGCTGGCGACCCACCCGGAGCGCGTGATCGAGATCGCCGTCAAGGGCATGCTGCCGAAGAACCCGCTGGGCCGCGAGATGTACCGCAAGCTCAAGGTGTACGGCGGCGCCGAACATCCGCATACCGCACAGCAGCCGCAGGCGCTGGAGATCTAAGGAAATGAGCATGACGACCCAGCAGAATTACGGCACTGGCCGCCGCAAGACCTCCGCCGCCCGCGTGTTCCTGCGCAAGGGCAGCGGCGCCATCGAAGTCAACGGCAAGTCGCTCGAGCAGTTCTTCGGTCGCGAGACCTCCTGCATGATCGTGCGCCAGCCGTTGGAACTGACCGAGAGCACCGGCAAGTTCGACATCAAGGTGACGGTCGCCGGTGGCGGCATCACCGGCCAGGCCGGCGCGATCCGCCTGGGCATCGCCCGCGCGCTGGTCGAGTACGACGAAAGCCTGAAGTCGCCGCTGCGCAAGGCCGGTTTCGTGACCCGCGACGCCCGCGAGGTCGAGCGCAAGAAGATCGGCCTGCACAAGGCCCGTCGTGCGACCCAGTTCTCCAAGCGCTAAACTGAAGCTCTACAGCCCCGTCGCCAAGCGGTAAGGCACCTGACTCTGACTCAGGCATTCGGTGGTTCGAATCCATCCGGGGCTGCCAAATCCGATCGAAAGCCCGCCTTCCGGCGGGCTTTTTCGTTGGCGAGGCCGGTTGTGGCAGCGATACGCAAATTCGCAGAAAATTACGTGATCTGGCGCGGCCTTACCCTTTTTTTCTGCATTGCAGCAGCGTAAAATTCCCGCTTTCCACGCTGTGAAACCTCGATGACGCCAGCCACTGACGATCCTGTCGGGCACGCCGACGTGCGCACGGTCGGCAGCACCGACGCGCTACCGATCGCCCCCGCCCTGGGGCTGTCGCTGGATGCGGCGCGGATGCCGCGCAAGTCCACCCTGGTCAACCACCGCATCCTGCTGATCAGCGTGCTGGCGGTGATCCTGGGCGTGGCCTCGGCCTACGTGGCGCAGCTGCTGATGCTGCTGATCAACCTCATCACCGACCTGTGCTACTACGGCCGCATCTCCGACGTGATCGGGCCGAACGCGAGGCCAGGTTCGTTCGTGTTGTCGCCGGCCGGCACTGCCATCGGCGCCTGGGTGATCCTGATGCCGGCCATCGGCGGCCTGACTGCCGGCATCATGGCGCGCTGGGGCTCGCGCGCGATCCAGGGTCACGGCATCCCCGAGGCAATGGAGCAGATCCTCACCAACGAATCGAACATCCCCGCGCGGATGACCTGGCTCAAGCCGGTGTCCTCCGCCTTCGCCATCGGCACCGGCGGTCCGTTCGGTGCCGAGGGCCCGATCATCTCCACCGGCGGCGCGCTGGGTTCGCTGATCGGGCAGTTGCTGCGCGTCACCGCCAACGAGCGCAAGGTGCTGCTGGCAGCCGGCGCGGCGGCGGGCATGGCGGCGGTGTTCGGTGCGCCGGTGGCCTCGCTGGTGCTGGCCGTGGAGCTGCTGCTGTTCGAATTGCGCCCGCGTTCGCTGATCCCGGTGGCGCTGGCCACGGTGACCGCGGTGGGCGTGCGCTACGCCAGCTACGGCGCGGCGCCGGTGTTCCCGATGCCCGACGTGCCCGAGCCCGGCAGCCTGGCGCTGGCCGGTTTCGTGCTGATCGG
>MKTU01000047.1:15706-67272 GCA_001898415.1 Rhodanobacter sp. 67-28
CTGCCGATCCATTGGATGTGGTGGCCCGTCATCGGAGCACTGGTCGCCGGTTTCGTGGGCTGGATCGACCCGCGCACCCTGGGCGTGGGCTACGACAACATCGACGCCCTGGTGCAGGGGCATTTCGGCCTTGCCGTGCTGCTCAGCTTCGGCGCGCTGAAATTCATCTCCTGGGTGATCTCGCTGGGCAGCGGCACCTCCGGCGGCACGCTGGCGCCGCTGTTCATGATCGGCGGTTCGCTCGGCGCGGCGCTGGCCATCGGCTTCAACTACGCGCTGCCGGCATTCCACATCGACCTGCGCATCGCGGCGCTGGTGGGCATGGCGGCGATCTTCGCCGGCTCCTCGCGCGCACTGCTCACCGCCGTGGTGTTCGCCTTCGAGACCACGCGCCAGCCGGCGGCGCTGTTGCCGCTGCTGGGCGGCTGCACGGCGGCCTACCTGATCTCGGCGTTGATCATGCGCAACACCATCATGACCGAGAAGATCGCCCGCCGCGGCGTGCGCGTGCCCTCGGAATACGCCGCCGACTACCTGGAGCAGGTCAGCGTGGGCACGGCCTGTTCGCGCGACGTGGCCACGCTCAAGACCACCCAGGCGCTGGCCGAGGTACGTCGCTGGCTGAACGACGAGGCGCCGCACTCGCATCACCAGGGTTTCCCCGTGGTGGACGAGCGCGGCCGCGTGCAGGGCGTGCTGACCCGGCGCAGCCTGCTCGATCCGCAGTGGCATTACACGCTGACCCTGGGTGAGCTGATCACGCGCCCGCCGGTCGCGGTGAACGAGAACCACTCGCTGCGCGAAGCGGCCGACCACATGGTGGCCGAAAGCGTAGGCCGCGTGGTGGTGGTGAGCAAGGACGACCCGCACAAGCTGGTCGGCATCCTCACCCGCGGCGACATCCTGGCCGCGCACGGCAAGCGGCTGCGCGAGGCGCGCTACGCCGGACGCCACATCAAGCTCGGCAAGTCGAACAAGCCCAGCCCCGCCGCGTAGGGCAGGCACGGTCCGCCGCCCTCCCGCGAGCACCGACGACAGCGGCGCGCCGCGAGCGCCGCTCCGACTTACATCTCGCGATCGCCGACCAGCACCACGTCGGCCGGCCGGCGCGCGAACAGGCCGACGGTGACGATGCCCGGGAGCTGGTTCAGCTTCTCCTCCAGTCCTACCGGGTCGGTGATCTGCCAGCCGTGTACGTCGATGATCCAGTTGCCGTTGTCGGTGACCACGCCATCGCGCCATACCGGATTGCCGCCGAGCTTGACGATCTCGCGGCCGATCAGGCTGCGTGCCATCGGGATCACCTCGATCGGCACCGGGAACCTGCCGAGCAGCTCGACCCGCTTGCTGGAATCGATGATGCAGACGAATTTTTCGCTGGCCGCCGCCACGATCTTCTCGCGGGTCAACGCGGCGCCGCCGCCCTTGATCAGCCGCTTGTGCGGATCGCACTCGTCGGCGCCGTCGATGTAGATCGACAGCGGGCCGGTCGCATTGAGATCGAGCACCGGAATGCCGAGCTTCTTCAACTGCGCGGTGGATTGCTCCGAGCTGGACACCGCACCCTGGATGCGATCCTTCAGGTCGGCCAGCGCGTCGATGAAGAACGCCACGGTGGAACCGGTGCCCACGCCGACGATGGCGCCATCCTCGACATAGCGGATCGCGGCTTCGCCGGCCTGGCGTTTTTCGTTGGCGTTGCTCATGGGGGTGCGGTCCCGAAGAAAACCGCATTATGGCGGTCAGCAGTCCGCGCGGCGAGCACGGCTCTTGGGGCTCCCGATTCGGGGGGGCGGGCAATGCCACCCTGCGAGCGGAGCCCGGTGGATGCGGGTCATCACTCGAGAGCGAGGATGTACTCCCAGTGCGCCGCCTCCACCGGCATCACCGACAGCCGGTTGCCCTTGCGCAGCAAGGCCATGCCATCCAGCGCGGGATCGTTCTTCAGCTCGTCCAGGCTGATCGTGCGCTTGAGCTTCTTCACGAACTTCACGTCGACCAGCATCCAGCGCGGGTTGTCGCGCGAGCTGCCGGGGTCGAAGTACTTGCTCTTGGGATCAAACTGGCTGGGGTCGGGGTAGGCGTCGGTGGCCACTTCGGCGATGCCGACGATGCCGGGCACGGTGCAGTTGGAGTGGTAGAAGAACACCTGGTCGCCGGGACGCATGCCGTCGCGCATGAAGTTGCGCGCCTGGTAGTTGCGCACGCCGTCCCAGGGTTCGCGCTTCTTGCGTTTCAGGTCATCGATCGAGAAGGCGTCCGGTTCGGACTTCATCAGCCAGTGGTTCATGCGGCGTGCTCCGGCGAGTCAGGATGGTCGGGACCGGTGCGGTTGCAGTCGATCAGTTCGCGTTCGGTGGCGACGAAATCCAGCGGCACGTCCCAGTCCTGCTCGTCGATCTCGGGCAGTTCCTGGAACGCATAGGCGATGCCGACCAGCAGTGGTTCGGTGGGGCGCACCTGTTCATTGAGGAAGGCGAAGCCGCGGTCGTAGTAGCCGCCGCCGTGGCCGAGCCGGTTGCCGCGGCGGTCGAAGCCGAGCAACGGGACCAGCACCAGGTCTAGCTGGAACGGTTCGAACAGTTCACCCGGCTGCGCCGGTTCGGGAATGCCGTAGCGGTTGGCCTCCACCGCGTCGCCGGGCTTCCAGGCGGCAAAGCGCAGCTGCCGGCCCGGGCCGGTCACCGGCAACAGAAACTGCTGCCCGCGCGTGGCCAGCGGCGGGATCACCAGGTTCAGCGGCAGCTCGCCGTGGCTGGCCCAGTAGCCGGCGACCCGCTGGTCGGTGAAGTACTCCGGAAGTTGTTCCAGGCTGCGGCGCAGACCCTGCGCGGCCGTGATGCGTTCGGTGGGGGGCAGCGCGCGGCGCTGCTGGGCCAGGCGCTGGCGAAGCTCGCGGCGTTGGGCGGGGGCGTCCACGTGTCGCTCGGCTCCGTCATGGGTGCGCCCTGTTCGTCATCCGGCAATCCGGATGACGAACAGGGCGGGAATCAAGTGGCGTAAACCGCAATGCCGCTGCCCACCAAACGACCTTGATCCACGATGGATCAGGTGGGAGGGCAACATGGCCTCGAGGCTTTCCGCACGCGGCGGACATGCACAACAGCCGATGTAGAGCCGACCCGGGGCCGTATTTAGGAACAAGGCAAATGTAAGAGTGTGCTGGCGAACACCGCAGAAAACGCCGGGATCAATTCTAGGCGCTTGCCCGGAAATGTCCACCGTTCGCCACGGCGCGGCGCGCGCCGTTCAGGACTTGGCCGGGTCGCCTTCGAGCGCCGCGCTGAGCTTGCTGCGCAGGCTGGCCAGCCCGTCGCTGAGGCGCTGGTTCTGCCCCTCGTGCTGCTTGCGCAGGATGATGAACTCGTGCGCGACGCTGATCGCCGCGAGTACGGCAAGGCGCTCGAAGCCTGGTGCCTTGGCGTGGGCGCGCAATTCGCGCATCTTGCGGTCGAGGTATCCGGCCGCCTCCAGCAGGCCTTCGCGTTCTTCCGGCGCGCAGGCGATCAGGAATTCGCGATCGATGAGTCGCAGCGCGACCGGTTCAGTGCTGGACATGGGTTCGGTCAACCGTTGCTCTCAAGCGATTTCAGCCGCTGGATCATCGCCTCGACCCGGCTGCGTGCCTGCTCGTTGCGTGCCAGCAGGCCGGCGCGTTCGCCGGAAAGCTGCTCCTGGCTCTGGCGCAGGCTGCGGTTCTCCTCGCTGAGCCGGCGCACGGTATCGAGCAGGCGATCCATCTGCTGGCCCAGGGCGGCCAACTCTTGCTGGACAGGGTCAACATGGTCTGGCGTGCTCATGCGCGAAACTATAGCAGGACGCCGGCGGATTTCCGCCTCGTGGCGCACGCTGCCGGCAGCGTGCGGCGGCTGCATTAAACTTGGCTCACTGACCGCAGGACAAGCGCCGTGACCGATACCGACGAGATGGACCACGAGGAGCTGCAGGCATTGGTCGTGCGGCTGCGCCTGGGCACCAGCGCCAGCGAATTGCATGGCTCGCTGACCGGCTACCTGGCCGGTGGCGGGGCGGTGGGCGGCGATGCGCTGCTCGGCGTGCTGGAACTGGATGGCGAGGCAACCGAACCCACCGCCACGGACCGCGCCGAACTCGATGCACTGGCACGGCAGAGCCAGGCGGCGCTGGTCGATGCCGAGCTGGGCTTCGAGCCGCTGCTGCCGGCGGACGACCGCCCGCTGCACGAACGCGCCGACGCCGTGGTGGAATGGTGCCGCGGCTTTCTCGGCGGCTTCGGCCTGGCCGGCGCCGCCGCCCAGGCGTCGCTGTCGGGCGAGGCGCAGGAGGTACTGCGCGACCTGGGCACGATCGCCGGCTCCTCGTTCGATTTCGGCAACGAGAGCGAGGACGAGGACGCGCTGATCGAGGTGCACGAATTCGTGCGCATGGCGGCGATGCTGCTGTTCGCCGAGTGCGGCGCGCGCGATGGCGTTGGCGGGAACACCGTGCATTGAATGCTCCCACGGCCAGCCTGGCGGGGCTTGCGATCGCCGCCGAGGAGTTCGCGCGCCGCCGCCGCCAGCTGATGCAGATGGCCGGCCCCGACGCGGTGCTGCTGGTGGCCGCCGCGCCCGAGCGCATGCGCAACGCCGATGCGGCGTGGCCGTATCGGCAGAACTCCGACTTCCACTATCTGGCCGGCTTCCCCGAGCCCGATGCCGTGCTGGCGCTGCTGCCCGGACGCGCGCATGGCGAGGCGGTGCTGTTCTGTCGCGAGCGCGACATCGAGCACGAGCGCTGGCACGGCCCCAGCATCGGCACCGAGCAGGCGGTGGCGGCCTGGGGCATGGACGATGCGTTCCCGATCGACGATATCGACGACATCCTGCCCGGCATGATCGAGGGCCGCGCGCGGGTGTACTGCCACTTCGGCCACGAGCCCGCGTTCGACGCGCAATTGCTGGGCTGGATGCGCCGCCTGCGCCAGTTGCGCGGCGGCGGCGTGGTGCCCAAGGAGTTCGTCGCGCTGGGCCACTTGCTGCACGATCTGCGCCTGTTCAAGTCGCGCGCCGAACTCAAGCTGATGCGCGCTTCTGCAGCGATCGCGGTGGAGGCGCAACTGGCCGCGCTGCGGCTGGCGCGGCCGGGTCGTCACGAGTACGAGGTCGAAGCCGAACTGCTGGGCACGATCCGCCGCCACGGCGCGGTGCCCGCGTTTGCGCCCACCGTGGCCGGCGGCGCGAATGCCTGCGTGATGCACTACCAGGGCAATCGCGCACCGCTGCGCGAGGGCGAGCTGCTGTTGATCGACGCGGGCGCGGAACTCGATTGCTACGCCTCGGACATCAGCCGCACGTTTCCGCCCAACGGTCGCTACAGCCGCGAGCAGCGCGCGCTGTACGAGGTGGTGCTGGCCGCGCAGCTGGCGGCGATCGAGCAGGTGCGGCCCGGCCTGCCGTTCAACGCCGCGCACGGTGCGGCGGTGCGCGTGCTGAGCGAAGGCCTGTGCGCGCTCGGCCTGCTCGACGGCGATGCGGACGCGGCGGTCGCCAGCGGCAGCTACCGGCGGTTCTTCGCCGCCAAGACCGGCCACTGGCTGGGCCTTGACGTGCACGACGTGGGCGACTACCGCATCGACGGCGAATCGCGCCTGCTCGAACCGGGCATGGTGCTGACGGTGGAACCGGGGCTGTACGTGGCGCCGGACGATCGCTCGGTGGCCGAGCGCTGGCGCGGCATCGGCATCCGCATCGAGGACGACGTGGCGGTGACCCGCGACGGCCACGAGGTGCTGACGGCGGCGATGCCGAAGGACCCGGTCGAGATCGAGGCGCTGCTCGCGGGGCGCTGATCCCCACGCGGCGAAACGCCACGCGGCGTACCGCCGCGCACCACGAGGCGTGCACGTTTGCCGGCTTATAGTCGGGCGATCCAAGCCGCAGGCGATGACGATGACGGCCGAGTTCCTGTCGCGGATCCAGTTCGGTTTCGTGATGTCGTTCCACATCCTGTTTCCCGCGTTCACCATCGGCCTGGCCAGCTGGCTGGTGTTCCTGGAGGCGCTGTGGCTGCGCCGGCGCAGCGAGATGTTGCGCGACCTGTACTTCTTCTGGCTCAAGGTGTTCGCCGGCTCGTTCGGGCTGGGCGTGGTTTCCGGCATCGTGATGAGCTTCCAGTTCGGCACCAACTGGGCCGGCCTCTCCACCGTGGCCGGCAACGTGCTCGGGCCGCTGCTCAACTACGAGGTGATGACGGCGTTCTTCCTGGAGGCCACCTTCCTCGGCGTGATGCTGTTCGGCTGGAATCGCGTGGGCCACCGCACGCATTTCTTCGCCACCTGCATGGTCGCGCTGGGCACGCTGATCTCCAGCTTCTGGATACTGGCGGCGAACAGCTGGATGCAAACGCCGCAGGGCTACGCGGTCGTCGGCGGGGTGATCCATGCCACCGACTGGTGGGCGGCGATCTTCAACCCGTCGTTCCCGACCCGGCTGGTGCACATGGTGCTGGCCTGCTTCCTGAGCACGGCGCTGGTGATCGGCGGCGTGGCGGCGTGGTATCTGCTGCGCGGCATCTGGCAGGACAAGGCGCGGCTGATGCTGCGCTGCGCGCTGGCGCTGGTGGCGTTGGTGATCCCGTTGCAGATCTTCGTGGGCGATCTCTCCGGCCTGGTGGTGCGTGAGTACCAGCCGGCCAAGCTGGCGGCGATCGAGGCACGCTGGACCACCGGGAAAAGCGTGCCGCTGACCCTGTTCGCGTGGCCGGACGAGAAGGCCGAGCGCAACGATTACGCGCTCGACGTGCCGCACCTGGGCAGCCTGATCCTCACCCACAGCTGGAGCGGCGAAGTGCAGGGGCTGAAGGATTTTCCCGTGCACGACCGCCCGCCGGTCGCCGCGCCGTTCTTCAGCTTCCGCATCATGGTCGGCCTCGGCGTGCTGATGTTGCTGCTGGCACTGACGGGCGTGCTGCTGTGGTGGCGCCGACGCCTGTTCGAGCACCGCTGGTACCTGCGCTGCTGGATCGCGATGATGCCGGCCGGTTTCATTGCCCTGCTCACCGGCTGGTACACCGCCGAGATCGGCCGCCAGCCGTGGGTGGTCTACGGCGTGATGCGCACCGTCGACGCCGCCAGTCCGGTGGCAGCCTCCAGCGTGCTCACCTCGCTGATCGTGTATTTCGTCACCTACATGATCCTGTTCGGCTTCGGCAGCTGGTACCTGTTCAAGGTGCTGCGCCACGGTCCGGAGGCGGCACCGCCGCGATTCGGCGCCGAGGCCACCGCGGCGCGGCCGCTGGCCGTGGTCGACGATGGCGGGGAGGACTGAGCATGGAACTTTCCACGACGCTGCCGGTGGTGTGGTTCCTGATCATCGGCTTCGCGATCATGATGTACGTGCTGCTGGACGGTTTCGTGCTCGGTATCGGCATCCTCACCCCGTTCGCCGATGACGAGGCGCAGCAGGAGCTGATGATGAACACCGCCGCGCCGATCTGGGACGGCAACGAGACCTGGCTGGTGATGGGCGGCGCCGGGCTGATGGCGGCGTTCCCGCGCGCCTATGCGGTGATCCTGTCCAGCCTGTACCTGCCGGTGCTGGCGATGCTGATCGCGCTGATCTTCCGCGGCGTGGCGTTCGAGTTCCGCTTTCGGGCGCATACCTCGCGACGCATCTGGGGCGTGGGGTTCCACCTGGGCTCGGTGGTTGCGGCGTTTGCGCAAGGCCTGATGCTGGGCGCCATCGTCGAAGGCATGCCGGCCGAAGGCGGCAAGTACCTGCACGGCGCGTTCGCCTGGTTCAGCCCGTTCGCGGTGATGACGGGCATGGCGCTGGTGTTCGGCTACGGCCTGCTCGGCGCGACCTGGCTGGTGCTCAAGACTGAAGGCCGGCTGCAGCGCATCGCGCGCGACCTGACCCGCCCGCTGATGCTGGCGGTGATCGCGTTCATGGTGATGGTGAGCGCGTGGCTGCCGTTCCTCGATTCGCGGTTGATGGATCGCTGGTTCGCCTGGCCGAACTTGCTGTATCTGTCGCCGCTGCCGATCCTCACCGTGGCAGTCGCCGCCTGGTTGTGGCGCGCGGTGCTGGCCAATCGCGAGGTGGCGCCGTTCGTGCTTGCGCTGAGCTTCTTCGCGCTGGGCTTCCTCGGCCTGGTGGCCGGCATGTGGCCGAACATCGTGCCGCCCGACATGAGCATCTGGGACGCGGCCTCGCCACCCTCCAGCCAGGGTTTCGTGCTGGTCGGCGCGGCCGTCATGATCCCGGTGGTGTTGTTCTATACCGCGTACTCGTACCGCGTGTTCCGCGGCAAGGTGCGCGCGGGCGAGGGGTATCACTGATTGGAGCAGGGAATCGGGAATGGGGAATAGGGAATAGAAAAATCAAAGCACCCCCTGCACGGCTGGGCGACGCTTTTACCATTCCCTATTCCCTATTCCCTATTCCCTATTCCCTATTCCCTATTCCCGCCCCCAGGCATCACGGGTGAGATTCTCCGGCTCGCCCTCGGTGCACGCCACGTCGTCCTCGATGCGGATGCCGCCGTACTGCTTGAACGCCTCGACCTTGTTCCAGTCGATGTCCTTCGCCAGCGGCTTGTCGCGCAACTCGGCCAGCAGCATCTCGATGAAGTACAGGCCGGGCTCGATCGTCACCACCATGCCGGGCTCCAGCGTGCGGGTCATGCGCAGGTACGGGTGGCCGTCCGGCCGCGGTACGGTGTCGCCGCGGTCGTTCCTGGCGAAGCCGCCCACGTCGTGCACCTGCAGGCCGATCGAATGGCCCAGGCCGTGCGGGAAGAAGGCGCGGGTGACGCCGCTTTCGAGTGCCGATTCGGCCTCCATGCGGATGAAGCCGTGGTCCTTCAGCAGCGTGGCCAGTTGCCGGTGCGCATGCAGATGCAACTCGGCGTAGGGGCGACCGCTGCGCACCATCGCGGCCTGGCTTTGCTGGTTCGCGTCCATCGCGTCGATCAGCGCCTGGAATTCGCCTGCGTCGGCGGCGGCGTGGGTGCGCGTGATGTCGCTGGCGTAGCCCGAGGCGCTGGCACCGGCGTCGATCAGCAGCGAGCGCGGGCGTGCCGGCGGTTGCCGGGTGAAATCCATGTAGTGCAGCACGGCGCCGTGCTCGTTCAGCGCCACGATGCTGGAGTAGGGCAGTTCGGCGTCGATCTGGCCAGCCGCCGCCAGGTAGGCCTGATGGATGCCCAGCTCGCTGGCGCCGGCACGGAATGCCTGTTCGGCCGCGCGATGCGCGCGCGTGCCGATGCGGCTGGCCGCGCGCATCAGTTCCAGCTCGTACGGCGTCTTGTACGCGCGGTGGTAGTGCAGGTAATCCAGCACCGCGGGAGGGTTGTTGAACGCGATGCCGGCGACGGCGGCGTTCGCTTCGCCGATGCTGGCGCAGCGACCTTGCGGCAGCTCGGCCACCGCTTCCTCGGCGGTGCGCACCACGACGATCTCGAAGCCGTCCACCCAGTAGCCGGCGGGCGCATCCGGCACCACGTGCCAGTAGTCGCGCGGCTGCAGGAAGATCAGCTTCGGCTTGCGGCCCGGGGTGTACGCGACCCAGCTGCCCGGCGCGTCGGTCAACGGCAACCAGTGCTTGAATGGCGGGCTGACGGCGTACGGGTAGTGATTGTCGTCGAGGAACTTGACGCCGGGCATGCCGGCGGCGATCAGCAGGTGGTCGAAGTCGCCGCGGGCGAGCGCCTGCTCGGCATGGTGCTGCACCGTGGCCAGGTGCGCGGGATAAAGCGTGGCGAGTCGATCATGCATGGAGAACTCCCGGCAGGCGCACGGGAAAGGCCCGGCGAATCAGCAAAGACGAATCGCCATGATGACGCCCGCAGGTCGGCAGTTCCAGTGGAGGTGATGCGGCCAGTCGCGACTACGCCTGCGCCAGCCAGCTTTCCAGGCGCGCTGCGTCGATGTCGGTGATGGCGATGATCCGGTAGCCGGCCCATATCTGGCCGGAGCTGGCGGCGTGCTCGTGCCATTGCTCCTGGATGCCCACCTCGATCGGCTGCGACTGCACCAGCGCGCGGCCGGTGGCGGGCAGGTCGATGCGTACCTGGTACAGCGCCTCGCTGCGCGGTGCCTGCGAGGTGATCAGCAGCAGGCCGGTGCTGGACAGGTTGCCCAGGTGGCCGATCGGCTCGCCGCGGATCACGTCGGTGACGATGGCGTTGCCGGGCGCCCGCTTGCGCGGCGCACGACGCTGGTTGGCGGGACTGTTGGGCGGGTTCATCGGTGCCGGAACTCCGCGGGTTTGCCGCTGCGCCCGCTTGCGGCGGCCTGGCGCAGGCTGCCGGTGAGGCCGCGCCACGCGCGGTCGAGCAGGCTTTCCGGCTCGGCCGGCACTTCGCAGACGCGGCCGCGGGCAACTTCGTGGGCGAGCTGGGCCATGGTCATCTCCTCGCCGCGCTGGCCGCGCCGGCTGACCAGCAGGCAGCGTCCCGACATCGGCGAATACCAGGCCAGCTTGCGTCGCGCGATCTGCCCGCTGGCGGGGTCGATGAACTCGAACCAGCTGCCGAACGGCAACTTGCGCAGATGTTGCTCGATGCGCGCCTCGCGCGGATCGACCGCCGGCGGTCGGGTCGATGTCGCCGTTGTCGTTGCGGGCCGCGGCGGCGTCGGCTTGACGATCGGGCTGGCGATCGCGGCTTCGTGGCTGGCCTGCTGTTCACCCAGGCGCTGGTGCTGCTTCAGTCGCAGCGCGAGATCGGTGGCGCTGGGCAGCTCGCTGGCCGGATCGGGCGTACCGACGCCGAGCAGGCGTTGCGCCACCTGCACCGATTCCTCCGCGTGCATGCCGATCTGCTGCAGGCCGCTTTCCACTTCCTGCTGCAGCTGCCGCGGGTCGGGCACCGGCAGGCGGCCGAGCAACTGGTCGGTGATCGCCAGCTGCGCCTTGAACGCGGGGCTGTCCTCGCCATGACGCAGCAGGGTCAGCGCGAGCACGTCGGACCAGGCGCGGTCCAGCAGGGCGCGCAGCAGTCCGCGCGGCGGCGATTGCGCGAAGCGGTCCGCCATCAGTTCGCCGGCGCGATGGCGCGCCTGGTCCAGCCGTTCGCGGCCCTGCGCCGCTTCGACGTGGCGCCGTTCGGCGGCCTGCGCCTTGCGCGTCAGCAGCGCCAGATGGTGTTCGATATCCGCCAGCAGCGTGGTGTAGAGACCGGCGCTGGGCGGCTCCTGGTTGGCGCGGCTGACCAGTTGCTCCAGCTTGCTGGCCAGCGGACGGTTGCTCTCGTCGTCGCTGCCGTCGAGCCAGTCGTTGGCGGCGGCGGCGACGGTGTCGAGCAGCTTGCGCGCGGGATGGTCGCGCTGCTCGAAGAAGTCGTGGTCGGCCACCGCCACGCGCAGCACCGGCAGCTGCAGGTTGCCGAGCAGGCCGCGGGCGTTGCTGCCCTGCTGCAGTTGCTGGCCCAGTTGCTCGAACAGTTCGGCGACCAGCTCCACCGTGTCGCCCTGTTCGCTGGTGAGCTGGGTGCGCGGCGCGCCGGCAGGCTTGCCGAGGTTGAGCTGGGTCAGCAGCTCCTCGCGCAGGCGCGCGGCACTGCGCAGTTCGCGGCTGGCGTGGTCGGTGACCTTGGCCAAGTGTTGTTGCAGCGCGCCCAGCGCCGATTGCAGTTCTTCCTCGCTGGCGGCCGGCCCGGCGGCTTCGCCGCTGCCCGTGCCCTGGCCGGCGCGCCGCTGCGACAGCAGGTCGCGCAGCGATTCCAGCACGTGGATGGAATCTTCCGGGGCGCCGCCGGTCGCCGGCTTGGCGGCAGCTTCTGCCGGCGCGGCGGGGGTTTCGCTGGCGGCGCCGATCTCGCCCGTGCCCTGGCGCGGGCGCTTGTTGACGTGGCGCGGTGCCGGCACGCTGCGCAGCTGCGGCAGGATGCCGTCGGACTGCCAGCGCAGGTTGATGGTGCCGTAGAGCTCGCTCAGCGCAGGGAGCACGCACTGGTCGAAGTGCTGCAGCAACAACAACTGGTGCTTGAGTGGCAGCTCCAGCGCGGCGCTGGCCTGGTGGAATGCCTTGGCCAGCGCATGCGGGCCAAGTGGCAGCGATGCGCCTTCCAGCGGCGGCGCGCCGATCAGCACCGCCAGGCGATGGCCCAGTTCGTACAGCGCGCGACCATGGCGTGCGTCGCCGCGGGCGCCGAGCTGGTCCAGCGCCATCGTCATCTCCTGCACGCCGGGGTCGAGCAGTTCCAGCGTCTGCCACGGACTGGCGGTGGCCGCGGTTTCCGCATCGGCGGGCCGGTGCGCATGGCGGTCAAGCTCATTGAGCGCCTTGCCCAGTTCTTCCATGAACGCCTGCACCAGCGCGTTCTGCCCCTGCAGCACGCGTTGGCGGCTGGCGAAGCACTCGTGCTGCTCGTCGGATCGGTGCGCGTGGTCGGCCAGCGCGAAGAGCTGCTTCTCGAATTCGCCGATGCAGCGGCGCACGGGTTCGTGGAGACCTTCCACGCACAGGGTGTAGGCGGTCTCGATCAATTGCTGGGCACGCGCCGGCCACCGCCCCTGGTTGAACTGGGCCGTGCCGCGCGATGCCGACATGCGTCGCCGGTCTTGTCCGACGTCCATGCAAAACCTGTGATTTCCCCGGGTTGGCCAAGTCTATGCTGCTTGCCGGGGCTATGCCATCGCCGCGAGCGCGTCAGTCGAGGAAGCTTGCGATCACGTCGTTCAGGAAGCGCTGGCCCAGCGCGGTGGTCTGCAGGCGTTGCGCGTCGCCGTGCAGCCAGCCGCGGTCGCGGGCGGCGGCCAGCGCCGCGGCGATCGTCTCCGGCACCAGCCCCGTGCGCGCGGGGAAATCGGCCATCGGCACGCCGTCGATCAGGCGCAGCGCGTTGAGCATGTACTCGAACGGCAGCTCGGCGGGGGCGACCACGTGGTCGCCCCCGATCCGGCCCGCGCCGCCGGGTTCGCCCATGTAGGCGCGCGGGCCGCGCGTTTTCCAGCGTCGGTGGATCTGGCTGCTGCCGGCGTCGCTGAGCTTGCCGTGGGCCCCGGCGCCGATGCCGAGGTAGTCGCCGAACCGCCAGTAGTTGAGGTTGTGTGCGCAGCGCCGGCCGGGCTGCGCGTAGGCGGAGATTTCGTACTGGCCGTAGCCGGCTTCGGCCAGGCGCGCCTCGCAGGCTTCCTGCATTGCCCAGGCGTGGTCGTCGTCGGGCAGCGGTGGCGGGTTGGCGGCGAACACCGTATTCGGCTCCAGCGTGAGCTGGTAGTGCGAGATGTGCGTGGGCCCGAGCGCGATGGCGCGCTCGACGTCGGCCAGTGCGCCGTCCAGTTCCTGCTTCGGCAGCGCGTACATCAGGTCGAGGTTGATGTTGGCGTAGCCGGCGTCCTGCGCGGATTTCACCGCGACTTCGGCTTCGCCGGCCGAGTGGATGCGGCCGAGCCGCTTCAGCTTGTCGTCGTCGAAGCTCTGCACGCCGAACGAGATGCGGTTCACGCCGGCGGCGAGATAGCCGTCGAAACGGCCATGCTCGACCGTGCCGGGATTGGTTTCCAGGGTGACCTCGGCGTCGTCGGCCAGCGGCAGGCGCTCGCGCACGCCGTCGAGCAGGCGCGCGATCAGCTCCGGCGCGAACAGGCTGGGCGTGCCGCCACCGAAGAACACGCTGATGACCGCGCGGCCCTCCAGCGCCGCGGCGAAGTCGGCGCGGTCGGCGTCGAGATCGGCCAGCAGGTGGTCGATGTAATCGGCGTACGGCGGCGGCTCGCTGCGCAGGCCGTGCGAGTTGAAGTCGCAGTACGGGCACTTCTTCACGCACCACGGCATGTGCACGTACAGCGACAGCGGCGGCGCGACGAGGCTCATGGGCGAAGTTCGCGCAGGCGGTCGTGCAGCTTCGCCAGCGCCTGGCCGCGGTGGCTGAGGCGGTTCTTCAGCGCCGGCTCGAGTTCGGCGGCGCCGAGGGTCTGCCCGTGTGGCAGGAACAGCGGGTCGTAGCCGAAACCTTGCGTGCCGCGCGGGGCGTCGAGCACGCGACCGTGCCAGCGGCCTTCTGCGATCAGCGGCGCGGGGTCGTCGGCGTGCTGCAGCAGCGCCAGGACGCAGATGAAGAACGCGCCGCGTCGTTCCGTCGGCACGCCGTCCAGTTCGCGCAGCAGCTTCGCGTTGTTGGCGGCGTTGTCGCCGTGGTTGCCGGCATAGCGCGCCGAGTACAGGCCGGGCGCGCCGCGCAAATGGTCCACGCACAGACCGGAGTCGTCGGCCAGCGCGGGCAAGCCGCTGGCACGGGCGGCGTGGCGTGCCTTGAGCACGGCGTTCTCCACGAAGGTGAGGCCGGTTTCCTCGATGTCGTCCACGCCGAGGCTGGCCTGCGGCACCACCTCGAAGCCGGCGTTGGCGAGCAGGGCATGGAACTCGGCGAGCTTGCCGCGGTTGCTGCTGGCGAGGACGATGCGCCGCATGTCAGAGTGCGAGCGCCGCGCGCTGCGCGGCGACCAGTTCGCCGATGCCTTTTTCGGCCAGCGCCAGCATCTGGTCCATCTCGTCGCGGCGGAAGGCGTGGCCTTCGGCGGTGCCCTGCACTTCGATGAAGCCGCCGCCGTCGTTCATCACCACGTTCATGTCGGTGTCGCAGTCCGAATCCTCGGCGTAGTCGAGGTCGAGCACCGGCACGCCCTGGTAGATGCCGACCGAGACCGCGGCGACCGCGCCCACGATCGGGTTGCGCTTGAGGTTCTCGCGCTTCATCAGCAGGTTCACCGCATCGACCAGGGCCACATAGGCCCCGGTGATCGCCGCCGTGCGCGTGCCGCCGTCGGCCTGCAGCACGTCGCAGTCCAGCGTGATCACCCGCTCGCCCAGCGCCTGGCGGTTGACGCAGGCGCGCAGGCTGCGGCCGATCAGCCGCTGGATTTCCATGGTGCGGCCGCCCTGGCCGCCGCGGGCGGCCTCGCGCTGGGTGCGGGTGTTGGTGGCGCGCGGCAACATGCCGTATTCGGCGGTGATCCAGCCCTCGCCTTTGCCGCGCAGCCAGGCCGGCGCGCGATCCTCGATGCTGGCGGTGCACAGCACGCGGGTGTCGCCGAAGCTGACCAGCACCGAGCCTTCGGCGTGGCGGGTGTAATGACGTTCGAGGCTGACGGTGCGCAGCTGGTCGCTGGCGCGGCCACTGGGGCGGCTGGGATTCATGAAGGGTGGCCGGATTGGGCAAGGGGGACCGGAGAGTTTACCATTGCGTCCTTTCCCCCGATGTCCGGAAGGCGCCGATGATCCGCAGCATGACGGCCTACGCCAGTGCCGAAACCACCGGCCCCGCGGGCACGCTCAGCTGCGAGCTGCGCACGGTCAACCATCGCTACCTGGAGCTGAGCCCGCGCTTGCCGGACGACCTGCGCGCGTTCGAATCGCAGTTGCGTGAGCGGGTGGCGGCGAAGCTGTCGCGCGGCAAGCTGGACCTCACCGTGCGTCGCGCGGGCGAGGGGCGCGGCGAGGCGTTGCAGGTGAACGGCGCACTGCTCGCGCGGCTGTCCGAGCTGAACCTGGACATGGCCGCGCTGTTCCCCGGCCTGCAGGTGCAGTTCACCGAGCTGCTGCGCTTTCCGGGCGTGATGCAGCAGGCCGAGGTCGATCCCGAAGCGCAGCAAACCGCGCTGTTCGACGTGCTCGACCGCGCGCTGGATGCGCTGGCGGCCACCCGCGAACGCGAGGGCGAGAAGCTGGGCGCGATCCTGCACGAGCGGCTCGACGCGATCGAGCGCGTGGTCGCCGAGGTGCGCGGCTGGATGCCGGAGATCCGCACCGCGCTGCGCACCCGGCTGGAAACCCGGCTGGCCGACCTCAAGCAGCCGGTCGAGCCGGGCCGGCTGGAACAGGAGCTGGTGCTGCAGATCACCCGCAGCGACGTGGACGAGGAGCTGGACCGGCTCGCCACCCACATCGCCGAGACGCGCCGCGTGCTGGGCCTGGCCGAACCGGTCGGCCGCCGGCTGGATTTCCTGATGCAGGAGTTCAACCGTGAGGCCAACACGCTCGGTTCCAAGTCGGTCGACGCGCGCAGCACCAACGCGGCGGTCGAGCTCAAGGTGCTGATCGAGCAGATGCGCGAACAAGTGCAGAACATCGAGTAGTGCCGGCCGGCCCGGATCGAGCCGCGGTTGTGGTTTCAAATGCATGCGTTCTGGAGATGGGCATGGCAAGAGACGGAAGGCCGGGTGCGCCCCGCGGGGGGTTGCGCCAACCACGGCGCACCACGGCGCAGCTCAGGGTGAATGCGGCTCGCGTAGTAGGCGGGCTCAACCCGAACGCTGCCGTCAATGATGTCATCCTCGAGGCCGCGAAAGCGGAGGTCCGTTACCGGAATGGAGTGACGCTGCCCGCAAATGCAGAGCGGCTTCTGGCACACGCCAGACGCGAGGGTGCGAGACACTCGACTGACTTGGCGCGGAACTTGGCGTCGGCAAATATCGACCGGCCGAAGGGCGCCGCGGCCCACCACATCGTGGCCCATGGAGACTCGCGAGCTTTTCCGTCGCAGGAATTGCTGTTTGGCTGGGGTATCGCCATCAATGACGTTGACAATGGCGTCTATCTGCCCCGCTTCAAGAAAAGCATCGTCACCGGCATGCCTGACGCCATCAAGCACTCGGTTTTGCATACAGGGCTCTACCATCTTGAGGTCTATGCGCGACTGGTCGACATTGATCAGGGTGCGGAGCACAGTCAGGCAGGACGCGAAGCGCTTCGGGGAATCAAGACGCAGCTGCTTGACGGAACCTTCCCCTACCGGTCGGGAGACGGGGCATGACAGTCTGGGAGATCAAGGCTGGCCCAGCCGACCGGATGGCGATGCTGGTGGTGCCGCAGGCCGAACAGGTCATGGGCGCGATGAAGCGCTTCGGTGGCAATGGCAATGTTCTGCATTGGCACGAGCGACCAAAGCTGCAGGTGTACGCCGACAAGTGCCGGAAGCGCCTGCCACGAAGCGACGTCAGCCCCTTTGTCCCCGGGGCGTTGGTGTTGAATTCCAAGGCGTTCGCCACGCTGGGCGGGTTCCTGGCTGATTTCGGGCAGTTGCTGGAGCTCGATGTCGACGGCGAGGTCGAGTACTTCTTCAACGCCACGCACCTCGTGCCGTGCATAGACCGCGAGCGATCCGAAACGCGCCCCGGTGGCACGGTGGGCCGGGAAGCGTTTCTCGCCAACGCCGTTCCGTCCGAAGCTGCGGTGTTCAAGGATCCGGCGACCGCACGCTCGCGTCTTTACACCAATGATGCCGGCAAGCGAACCTTGGAGGATGTCGCCGCTGCACATTCCGTCAGCGGCTTGGTCTTTACTCGGGCCGGCCTGTGATGTGCGATGCCCTCCATGGTGGCTTGATTCGATGCAAGCGCGTTTGCCATGGAGCTTGCCGGGCATGACGAGGCACGCGAAAGGTTGCTTGTCACCATGATGGAAATCGGAACGCTGTTCGTGGTTGCCGCGCCTTCGGGCGCCGGCAAGTCGACCTTGGTCAATGCGCTGCTGGAGCGCGACAGCGCGATTTCGCTGTCGGTGTCGCACACCACGCGACCACCGCGGTCGGGCGAGCTGTACGGACGTCACTACTATTTCGTCGAGCGCGAAGTGTTCGAGCAGCAGGTCGCGGAAGGGATATTCCTGGAGCATGCCGAGGTGCACGGCAACCTCTACGGCACCTCGCGCAACACCGTGCAGAAGCTGCTGGCGCAGGGGCGCGACGTGCTGCTGGAGATCGACTGGCAGGGTGCGCAGCAGATCCGCGCGAGCAAGCCCGACTGTGTCAGCGTGTTCATCCTGCCGCCGTCGCGGGCGGAACTGGAACGGCGCCTGCGCGGCCGCGGGTCGGACAGTGCCGAGGTGATCGAACGCCGGCTGCGCAACTCGCGCGGCGAGATCGCCCACGCCCACGAGTTCGACTACATCATCGTCAACGACCGCTTCGAAACGGCGCTGGACGATCTGCAGGCGATCGTGCGCGCGGTGCGCCTGCGCGGCGCGCTGCAACTGCGCCGGCACGAGGCGCTGATCGCCGAACTGCTGGACGGCGAGGCCGGTTGAACCGCGGCGCCTGCGCATGGTCTTAGTCCGACGCTTCCGCTACCTTGTCCGCTTACCCACCTCCTTTGCCGCCCATGAACGAAACCGCTCGCGCCACGCCTGACGACGCCACCCTGGTGCGCATCCGCGGGCTGACCACGGTGCTCAACGGCAAGACCATCTTCGACACGCTGGATCTCGACATCCCGCGCGGCAAGATCACCTCGATCATGGGCCCCAGCGGCACCGGCAAGACCACCCTGCTCAAGCACATCACCGGGCAGATGCGCGCCGATGCCGGCAGTGTCCACGTCGATGGCCACAATGTCGCCGAGCTGTCGCGCGAGGAGCTGTACAAGCTGCGCGAGGGCGTGGGCTACCTGTTCCAGAACTCCGCACTGCTGACCGATTTCGACGTGTTCGAGAACGTGGCGTTCCCGCTGCGCCAGCACACGAAACTGCCGGAGGTGCTGATCCGCAACCTGGTGCTGATGAAGCTGCAGGCGGTGGGTTTGCGCGGCGCGGCGCGGCTGATGCCGAACGAGCTGTCCGGCGGCATGGCGCGGCGAGTGGCGCTGGCGCGGGCGATCGTGTTCGACCCGCAGCTGATCCTGTACGACGAGCCGTTCGTGGGGCTGGACCCGGTGGCGCTGAACCAGGTGCTGAAGCTGATCCAGACGCTGAACCAGACCCTCGGCATCACCAGCGTGCTGGTCTCGCACGAACTGCCCGCGGTGCAGCGCATCGCCCACCACGTGGCCCTGCTGTCCAACGGCAAGGTGGTGGCACAGGGCAACCCGGCGACGATCGCCGACGACGGCTCGCCGTGGACGCGGCAGTTCTTCGGCGGCGAGGCGGACGGCCCGATCCCGTTCCGCTACCCGGCTGGCGACTACGCCGCCGCGCTGGGCTTTGCCGAGGCAACGAAATGAACGCGCACGCCCCGCAACCCCGCAACGTGTTGACCCAGTCGCTGGCACAGATCGGCGGCTGCGGCCTGTTTCTGCTGACCCTGCTGGCGGCGATCCCGCGCAGCTTCCGCTACCTGCGCGAAACCGTCCGTCAGCTGTGGTTTGTCGGCGCCATGAGCCTGACCATCATCATGGTCTGCGGCCTGTTCGTCGGCATGGTGCTGATGCTGCAGCTGTACCACGTGCTGTCGATCTTCGGCGGCACCTCGGCCAGCGGCATGGTGGTGGCGCTGTCGGTGTACCGCGAGCTGGGGCCGGTGGTCACCGCGCTGCTGTTCGCCGGGCGCGCCGGCACCGCGATCACCGCCGAGATCGGCCTGATGCGCGCCACCGACCAGATTTCCGCGATGGAGATGATGGCGGTCGACCCGATCGCCTACGTCGCCACGCCGCGCTTCCTGGCCGGCCTGATCGCGATGCCGCTGCTGTGCTGCGTGTTCTGCGCCATGGCGATCTTCGGCGGCCACCTGGTCGGCGTGACCTGGCTCGGCATCGACAACGGCACGTTCTGGTCGAACATGACCGCCCAGGTCGACGTGCACACCGACATCGTCAACGGCGTGCTGCTGAAGAGCCTGGCGTTCGGCGCGGTGGTATCGCTGATCGCGGTGTTCCAGGGCTTCACCACGCCGCCGACCAGCGAGGGCGTGGCCTACGCCACCACCCGTACCGTGGTCGCCTCGTCGATCGCCATCCTGGCGCTCGACTTCGTCCTCACCGCCTTCCTGATGTGACTGCCATGACCCATCGTTTTCCGAGGATTCTGCCGTGAGCCAACCGAGAAGTTCCTATGCCGTCGGCACCGGCCTGTTCATCGTGCTGGGCTTCGCCGCGCTGGCCTACCTGGCGACGCAGACCAGCTCGGTGGCCAACAACGTGCGCCAGGGCGACAGCTACGACGTCACCGCGCAGTTCACCAACATCGGCCAGCTGAAGGAGCGCGCGCCGGTGAAGATCGCCGGCGTGCGCGTGGGCCAGGTGCAGGCGATCACGCTGGCGCCGGGGCGCGACGCGGCCGAGGTGAAGCTGTCCATCGACAAGCGCTACGACCACATCCCGCAGGATTCGGTGGCGACGATCTTCACCAGCGGCCTGCTCGGCGACCAGTACGTGGGCATCGACTACGGCAGCGCGAAACAGATGGTGGCCGCCGGCGGCACGCTGGCGCGGACCAAGTCGTCGCAGCCGCTGGAGGAGATGCTGGGCAAGTTCTTCGGCGCCGGCGGCGTGGTCGACAACATCGGCGGCAGCTACACGGTCAAGGCCGATTTCACCAACGTGGGCACCTTGTCGGCGGGCGCGCCGGTGAAGATGGCCGGCGTGGTGATCGGCAGCGTGCAATCGGTGCGCGCCGACCCGACCAAGCTCAACGCCGAGGTCATCCTGGCGATCGACAAGCGCTACGACCAGATTCCCGACGATTCGGCCGCCGCGGTGTTCACCAGCGGTTTGATCGGCAGCCAGTATGTTGCGATCCAGCCGGGCGGCTCGCCCGACGTGCTCAAGAACGGCGACGAGATGATCCTGACCCAGTCCGCGATGCAGCTGGAGGATCTGATCGGCAAGTTCCTGGTCAACGGTTCGCCCGGCGACAAGAAGGACGCCGGCAGCGGCAAGCAGTAGAACCCCATCGAATCCCCGTCGGCGGCGCCTGCCGCCGGCCATGCCCCAAGGAGTAACCCCATGCTGCGCAGACTGGCCCTTGCCACCGCCCTTGCGTTCGCCACTGTTGTGGTCGGTGCCCCGGCGTTCGCCCAGGATGCGGCCACGGCCGCCGCGCCGGCGGCCGTCCAGCAGACCCCGGTGCAGATCGTGCAGGGCATCGCCGACCAGCTGGCCACCGCGATCGAGGGTCACCGCGACGAGCTCAAGCGCGACAAGGAAAAACTGATCGCCATCATCGACGACGTGTTCCTGCCGCACTTCGACATCGACTACGCCTCGATCCTCGTGCTCGGCCGGCATGCACGCGAGGCCACCCCGGCACAGCGCGACCGCTTCGCCAAGGCGTTCTACAACTCGATCACCCATCGCTACGCCGAGGGTCTGCTCAACTACACCCGCGGCAAGGTCAAGGTGCTGCCGTTCAACGGCGACCTCAACGACAAGCGCACCGTGGTGCGCACCCAGGTGGTGCTGGACGACGGCAAGCTGGTGTCGATCGACTACGCGTTCCGCAAGAGCCGCAGCGGCGACTGGAAGGCGTACGACGTGATCATCGAAGGCATCTCCTACGTCACCAATTACCGCAACCAGGTGGACGCGGAGATCCGCAAGGTCGGCATCGAGCAGCTGATCACCAACCTGGAAACCCAGGGCGAGAAGGCACTCGACACGCTCGACAAGGACAGCAAGGACAGCCAGTGAACGCGCCCACGGGTTTCCGCCTGGACATCGTGGCGCCGACTGTCCTGGCGGTGAACGGCGTGCTTGATTTCGGCACCGCCGCGGCTGCGCTCGCAGCCATGCGTGCGGCGCTGGATGGCGAGGTGGCGCAACTGGACCTGGCGGGCGTCAGTCATTGCGACAGCGCCGGCCTGGCCTGCGTGCTGGCTGCCGCCGCGGAAGCGAACCGGCGAGGTCGTCCGTTGCGGGTGGTCGGGATGCCGGCCAGCATGCAGGCGCTGGCCCAGGTCTGCGAGGTCGATACGCTGCTGGCGTGAGTCGTGCCCGCAGGGCTCAGTGCTGGTCGTCCTGCTTGGGGTGACCCTTTTCCCAATCGTGCTGCTGTTCCAGCAGCTCGTCCGGGTCGAAGCCGGGCGTATCCAGTCCCTGCATCCGTTCGATCAGCGCCGCCGGCGGGTTGCCGTCGTAAAGCTTGTACAGGCGCTGTTGCCGGTAGGCGTCGCGGATGAACACGTACGGGTCGTAGGCCGATTGCAGGAAACTCTCCGCGTCGATCGCGCGCGAGCGCAGCGTGATCAGATACATCGCCTGCGGCGCGTACTGCAGGCCGTTGTAGTGGTGGTTGGCGGCGTACAGGCTCAGCGGATCGAAGAAATAGCTGTCCACCGGCATCCGCCACATGTCGCGTGCGGTGCTGGGGCCGAACAGCGGCAGCATCAGGAAATCGCCTTCCGGCGCACCCCAGCGTGCCAGCGTGATGCCGAAGTCGTTGTCCTCGATCGGCAGTCCCAGTTGGCTGGCCGGGTCGAAGAAACCGCCGATGCCCAGGGTGAGGTTGACCAGGAAACGGGCAGTGCTCTGCAGGGCCTGCTTGGGCCGCGCCTGCAGCAGGTCGTTGGCGACCGTGACCGGGGTGCGGATATTGGTGAAAAAGTCGCTGAACGAACGCCGCACCGGCGGGTTGGTGACCTTGCGGTAGACCAGCGCCACCGGCCGTATGGCCACTTTGTCCACTGCAGTATTGAACTGGTACGCCTCGCGGTTGTACTTCTCCAGCGGGTCGTCGGTGCGCGGCTTGGCAATGGCGCAGCCCGCCAGCAAGGCGATCGCGAGCACCGCCAACCAGCGGCTCATGGAATGGGGGCGAGGCAATGAGGGCATCGTGCGGTGGGGATTCGCGTCGGGGACAGTATAAGTGTACTGTCTGGTTTTATATCTTGCACGGCTTTCGGGCCGCTTTCGTGAATGCAGCCGTATTCGCGGCCAGCCCACCATGATACGCGTCGCCCGCATTGCCAGCAAAGCACCTGCTGGCTACACTGGTCGACCGTATAAGTCACTATTCTCCGAAGGATTTCACATGGCACGCATTACCGTGGAGGACTGCCTCGAGGTGGTCGACAACCGATTCGAGCTGGTCCTGATGGCCACCAAGCGCGCACGACAGCTCGAGAAGGGTGCCGAACCGGCGGTCAACCCCGACCACGACAAGCCCACGGTGCTGGCGCTGCGCGAGATCGCGGCCCGTCGCATCGACCAGGCCACGATCGACCAGATCGACAAGGCCGAGCGCGAGCGCGCCGAGCGCGAAGCGCTGGAGTGGGCCGCCGCGGAAGTCGACGACGACCTTTCCAAGGGCGGCGACGACTGATGGGCGATGACTGCCGGCGCTGCCGCGATCATGCCTTGCAGGGCATGAGCAAGCGCGCGCGCCCGACAGTCTCCGGACACCTCGCTTCCGGGGTGGGCGCCTGAGCCGGCGCCAGGCACCGATGCCCGCGACCGCTCCACCGGCTCCGGTCGATCCGGCCGCCTGGCCACCCTACGTGCTGGCGCTGAAAGAGCGCATCGCTTATCTGCCCCCCGCACAAGTCACCCTGGTGTTGCGTGCGTACGCCGTCGGCGCACAGGCGCATTCGGGGCAGGAGCGCAAGAGCGGGGAGCCGTACATTACCCACCCGGTGGCAGTGGCCAGCATCCTGGCCGAGCTGGGGCTGGATGCCGAAACAATCATCGCGGCCATCCTGCATGACACGCTGGAAGACACCGAACTGAGCCGCGAAGCGCTGGCCGGCGAGTTTGGCGAGGTGGTGGCCGAGCTGGTGGACGGCGTCACCAAGCTGGACAAGATGCGCTTCGGCACGCGCCAGGAAGCCGATGCGGAAAGCTTCCGCAAGATGCTGCTGGCGATGGCGCGCGACATCCGCGTGATCCTCATCAAGCTGGCCGATCGCCTGCACAACATGCGCACGCTGGGCGCCAAGGACCAGGGTTCGCGCCGCCGCATCGCGCGCGAGACGCTGGAGATCTTCGCGCCGATCGCGCAGCGCCTGGGCATGAACAAGTTCAAGGCCGAGCTGCAGGATCTAGGCTTCCGCGCGCTGTATCCGGACCGCTACCGGGTCATCAGCGAGCGCATCCGCGCCGCGCTGGGCAATCGCCGCGAGGTGATGAGCAAGATCGAGACCGCGCTCACCACGCAGTTGGCGTCCGAGCATCTGAGCGCCCACGTGGTCGGCCGGATCAAGTCGCCGTGGAGCATCTACTCGAAGATGCGCAACGAGCACAAGACGTTCGCGCAGCTGATGGACGTGTACGGTTTCCGCGTGGTGGTCGACAGCGCCACCAGCTGCTACGTGGCGCTTGGTGCGGTGCACGCGCTGTACAAGCCGGTGGACCGGCGCTTCAAGGATTTCATCGCGATCCCCAAGGCGAACGGCTACCAGTCGCTGCACACGGTGCTGCTCGGGCCGTTCGGCGCGCCGATCGAGGTGCAGATCCGCACCGCCGAAATGGATTCCGTGGCCGAACGCGGCGTGGCGGCGCACTGGGCCTACAAGACCGATTCGGGCCCGGCCAACAGTGCCCAGGTGCGCGCGCGCGAGTGGCTGGCGTCGATGGTGGACAGTTCGGCGAACACGGTGTCCTCTTCGGAGTTCATCGAGAACGTCAAGATCGACCTGTTCCCCGACGAGGTCTATTTGTTTACCCCCCGCGGCGACATCCTCTCGCTGCCGCGCCATGCCACTGCGCTGGATTTCGCCTACGCGGTGCACACCGACGTGGGCGACCACGCGGTGGCCGCGCGCGTGGACAAGAAACTCACCCCGCTGCGCAGCCGGCTCGAATCGGGCCAGCTGGTGGAAATCATCACCGCGCCCTCGGCCGTGCCCAACCCCGCGTGGCTGGAGGTGGTGGTCACCGGCAAGGCGCGCACCGCGATCCGCCAGTACCTGAAACATCTGCAGCACGAGGACGCGGTCGATTTCGGCCACCGGATGCTGGATCGCGCGCTGGATGCGCTCGGCAGCAGTCTCGACGCGATCGCGCCGACGACGCTCGACCGCTTCCTGAAGACCTCCAAGTTCAAGCGGTTGGAGGAACTGCTCTCCGACATCGCGCTGGGCAACCGCATGCCTGACGTGGTCGCGCGCCAGTTGCTGGGCTCGCGCTGGAAGAAGGCCGCCGGCTCCAAGGCAGGCGTGGCGCTGGCGCAGGAGAAGATCCGCATCAGCGGCGGCGAGCGCGGCGTGCTCAGCTTCGCCAACTGCTGCCACCCGTTGCCCGGCGACGACATCGTCGGCTACCTGTCCTCCGGCAAGGGCATCGTGGTGCATCGCGTGGAGTGCCCGAACGTGGTCGAGTTGCGCCGCTCACCGGAACGGCTGGTGGCGATCGAGTGGGATCGCGACGTCAAGGGCGACTACCGCGCGCAGTTGCACATCGAGGTGATCAACCGCCCGGGCGTGCTCGCCACCGTGGCGGCGGCGATTGCGGCGGCCGATTCCAACATCGAGAACGTCGAGTACGTCGAGCGCGATGCCTCGGCGGCCACGCTGCTGTTCTCGATGGAAGTGAAGAGCCGCAAGCACCTGGCCGACGTGATCCGCCGCGTGCGCCGCACCGGCGTGGTCAGCGCGGTGCGACGGTATCCGTTGTAATGACCGGGAATGGGGAATAGGGAATAGGGAATAGGGAATAGGGAATAGGGAATAGGGAATAGGGAATAGGTCGCTCCGACCGATGCCGCGCGTAGGGCGGGCAACGCCCGCCGGCCTTGCATCGCAGTGGTGCGGGCGCCGTGCAGTGAAGCGGGGCCGAGTTATCATCGGCGGTCTCAATCGGCTGCAGCACGCTCCTTCGAATCTCCAATCCCGACTCCCGCCCCCAAGGAAACGCCATGCCTTTCGACATCATCGCCACCGACCAGGCACCGGCCGCCATCGGCCCGTATTCGCAGGCCGTGCGTGCCGGCAACACCGTCTATTTTTCCGGCCAGATCCCGCTGGACCCGACCACCGGCAGCCTGGTCGACGGCGACATCGGCGTGCAGACGCGACGGGTGTTCGACAATCTCGCCGCGGTGGCGCAGGCTGCCGGCGGCTCGCTGGCGCAGATCGTGCGCGTGGGCATCTATGTCACCGACCTGGCCAACTTCGCCGCCGTCAACGCGGTGATGGCCGAATACTTCCAGCAGCCGTATCCGGCGCGCTCGACCATCGAGGTTTCCGCGTTGCCGAAGGCGGCGCAGGTAGAGGTCGATGCGATCATGGTGCTGGACTGATCCACGTCGCGGCTGTCGCCGACAGCCCGCAGCGGCGGCATCCTTACGACTGACGGGGATGCTCGGTTAGGCTTGGGTTTCATGGCCACGCGCAACGCCCGTCCCGTTTCTCCCGCCATTGCCGACCCCGGCATCGCGCCGCTCGCCACGTTGCCCGGCGTGGGCCCGGCGCTGGTCGCGTCGCTGGGCAAGCTCGGCCTGACGCGGGTGCAGGATCTGTGGTTCCACCTGCCGTTGCGCTACGAGGACAAGACGCGCATCACCGCGATCGCGGACTTGCGCGCAGGGGAACGCGCGCAGGTCGAGGGCGTGGTCGAGGCCGTCGAGCGCGGCTTCCGCCATCGCCCGCAACTCAAGGTGGCGATCGGCGACGCCAGCGCGCAGACCCTGCTGCTGCGCTTCTTCCATTTCAATCGCGCGCAGGCCGAACAACTGGTGCGGGGCACGCGGCTGCTCTGCTACGGCGAGGTGCGCCACGCCGCGCAGGGGCTGGAGATGGTGCACCCGAGCTACCAGCGTCTGGGTGGCAGCGAAGCCTCGGTGGTCGACGAGCAGCTCAGTCCGGTGTATCCCACTACCGAGGGCCTGGGCCAGAAGCGCCTGGTCGCGGTGATTGGCAAGGCACTGGCCCTGCTGCCGCCGGCCGGGCAACTGGAGCTTATTCCGCCGGCGCTGTGCCGCACGCACGGCCTGACCTCGCTGCGCGATGCGCTGCTCTACGTGCACCGGCCACCGCCGGACGCGCACCTGGGCCAGTTGCTGCTCGGTCGCCACCCGGCCCAGCAGCGGCTCGCCTTCGAGGAGTTGCTGACCCAGCACCTTGGCCTCAAGCGCCTGCGCGCCGTGGTGCGGCAACGCCGTGCGCCGGTGCTGGGCGCACCGCGGCAGCTGCATCGGCAATTGCTGCGCGCATTGCCGTTCCGCCTCACCGCGGCGCAGCAGCGCGTGAGCGAGGAGGTCGCGCGCGACCTGGCGCAGGCCCAGCCGATGCTGCGCCTGGTGCAGGGCGACGTCGGCAGCGGCAAGACCGTGGTGGCCGCGCTGGCCACGCTGGCCGCGGTGCACGCGGGCTACCAGACCGCCCTGATGGCACCGACCGAATTGCTGGCCGAGCAGCATCTGCGCAACTTCCGGCAGTGGTTGCAGCCGCTGGGCATCGAGGTGGAATGGCTGGCCGGCAAGGTCACCGGCAAGACACGCCGGCAGGCGCTGGCCCGCGTGGCCGACGGCGCGGCGGTGGTGATCGGCACGCACGCCTTGATGCAGGAGGGCGTGGCATTTGCGCGGCTGGGCCTGGTGATCGTCGACGAGCAGCACCGCTTCGGCGTGCAGCAGCGGCTGGCATTGCACGAGAAGGGCCGCCAGGACCGACTGGTGCCGCATCAACTGGTGCTCACCGCCACGCCGATTCCGCGCACGCTGGCGATGAGCGCGTATGCCGATCTCGACGTCTCGTCGATCGACGAATTGCCGCCCGGACGCACGCCGGTGCAGACCATCGCGGTATCCAATGCGCGCCGCGCCGAAGTGATCGAGCGCATCCATGCCGCCTGCGCCGAGGGGCGGCAGGTGTACTGGGTGTGCACCCTGATCGAGGAATCCGAGCAGCTGCGCGCGCAGGCGGCCGAAGTCGCCCACGCCGAGTTGTGCGCGGCGCTGGAGGGCTTTGCCGTGGGTCTGATCCACGGCCGCATGAAGGCAAAGGACAAGCAGGCGGTGATGGACGCGTTCAAGGCCGGCGAGCTGGCCGTGCTGGTGGCCACCACGGTGATCGAGGTCGGCGTCGACGTGCCCAATGCCAGCCTGATGGTGATCGAGAACAGCGAGCGGCTTGGCCTGGCACAGCTGCACCAGTTGCGCGGTCGTGTCGGGCGCGGCGCGGTGGCCTCCAACTGCGTGCTGCTGTATCAACCGCCGCTGGGCCAGCTCGCGCGCGAGCGCCTGCAGGTCATGCGCGAAACCAGCGACGGCTTCCGCATCGCCGAGAAGGATCTGGAACTGCGTGGCCCCGGTGAAGTGCTCGGCACCCGCCAGACCGGCCAGCTCGCCTTCCGCATCGCCGACCTGTCGCGCGACGCGCACCTGCTGCCCGCGGTGCAGGCGGTGGGCGAGCGCATGCTGGCCGAGTTCCCCGACCAGACCAGCCGGTTGATCGAGCGCTGGATCGGCGGCGCCGCGCGGTTCGCAGATGCGTGAGCGGTCATCGGCAGTCGCCCCCCGCCGTTTCATCCCATAAACTGGACGGCTGGACAGGAACCCGATGCACATGACCAAGCCGCAACTCCTGATCGACACCGATCCCGGCGTCGACGACGCCCTCGCCATCCTGATGGCCGCCGCGCATGCCGATATTGCCGGCCTCGGCATTGCCGCCGGCAACGTCGGCCTGGAGCACACCCTGCGCAACGCACGCACGCTGGTCGACCTGCTTGGCCTGGCCACGCCGGTGTTCGCCGGTTGCGCCATGCCGCTGGTGCGTGCGCCGGAGGAAGATGCCGCGTTCGTGCATGGGCGTGACGGTTTCGGCGACGTCGGCTTCGCCGAGCCCGGCGCCGCGGTCGCCGCCGAGTCCGCTGCGCTGGCGCTGCTGCGCCTGACCCTCGAGCGTCCCGGCGAGCTGACCCTGGTGGCACTGGCGCCACTGACCAACCTGGCGCTGGCGCTGCGGCTCGACCCCGGCCTGCCGCAGCGGGTGAAGCGGCTGGTGGTGATGGGCGGCGCGGTGACCGGCCACGGCAATACCGGCAAGGTGCCGACCGAGTTCAACATCGGTTTCGACCCCGAGGCTGCGCACGTCGTGTTCGAGGCGTTCCCGTCGTTCGACCTGGTGGACTGGGAGGCAACCCTGCGCCACGCCTTCGACGACGCGGAGTTCGACCGCTGGCTCGCTGCCGGTGACCGGCGCGCGGCGTTCTTCGGCAAGATCGCGGCGACCGCGCGGGGCTACAACGCCAAACACGACCGCCACGGGCTGGTGGCGGCCGATGCGCTGGCGATGGCGGTCGCGCTCGACCCGACCATCGTCACCCGCAGCGAACGCCGCGCGGTCGCGGTAGAGCTGGACGGCCGCCTGACCCGCGGCGCCACCGTGGTCGACTGGAAAGGGCGCCTGGGCCGGCCGGCGCAGGCCAACATCGTGCTGGAGGTCGACCACACCCGCTTTGCCGCGATGGTGCAGCGCGCGCTGGGGGTGCCCGGCTGAACCCCCGTGCTTGCGCGTTCCCGGCGTTGCTCGCTACAATGCCGCTCTTTTCACCGCCGCATTCAGAGTCTGTCATGAAAGCCGATACCCATCCGAACTACGCCCCGGTGGTGTTCCAGGATCTGTCGTCCGATTTCTCGTTCCTCACCCGGTCGACCATGTCCAGCAAGGAAACCGTCAAGTGGGAAGACGGCAATGAGTACCCGCTGATCAAGGTGGATATCTCCAGCCATTCGCACCCGTTCTACACGGGCAAGCAGAAGACCCTGGACGTGGGTGGCCGCGTGGACAAGTTCCGCCGCCGCTACGCCGGTTCGGTCAAGGAATAAACCCTTTTACCTCCGCTCCCTCCGGGTTGCGGGCGGTTCGAGACACGGGGCAGGCGCAGGCTTGCCCCGTGTCTTTTTCGTGCCCGGCGTACGACCATTCGCCATCGAATGCGCGACCGCCGTTGTGCGATAATGGGCAGTGGCCCGATGCCTGCAGCAGAGTGGCGCAAGTCTTCGCGGAGCTTGTTCCAGCCGGTTTCCGGCATCGGTTGCGTCGCGTGCTTTCCCCGGCTGCCGACATCCACCCTTTCCCTTGCCGCGCGATGACGTCCCCACCGTCGTCGCCGGCGACGAACCACATGCGAGGAGGTTTCCGTGTCCGACCCCAAGACCGTCAAGCTGGTCGATGAATCGAGCCACAAGAGCAGCGAACTGCCGCTGGTTTCCGGCACGCTCGGTGCCGCGTGCATCGACATCGGCACGCTGTACAAGGACACCGGCCATTTCACCTATGACCCGGGCTTCGGCAGCACTGCCAGCACCAAGAGTGCCATCACCTACATCGACGGCGACAAGGGCGTGCTGCTGTATCGCGGTTACCCGATCGAGCAGCTGGCCGAGAAGTCCAGCTTCCTCGAAGTGGCCTATCTGTTGCTCAACGGCGAGTTGCCCAATGCTGCCGAGTTCGACACGTTCGAACATGACATCACGCATCACACGATGATGCACGAGGCGCAGAAGAACTTCTTCCAGGGCTTCCACCACGACGCGCACCCGATGGCGATGCTCGCCGCGGCAGTGGCGTCGCTGTCGGCGTTCTACCACGACAAGCTGGACGTGGAAGACCCGGCCGACCGCAAGATGGCGGCGATCCGCCTGATCGCCAAGATGCCGACCATCGCGGCAGCCTGCTACCGCTACACGATCGGCTGGCCGGTGCGCTACCCGCGCAACAACCTCGAGTACGTCACCCGCTTCCTGCACATGATGTTCGAGGTGCCGAGCGAGCCGCTGCAGATGAACCCGGTGGCGGCCAAGGCGCTGGACCTGCTGTTCATCCTGCATGCCGACCACGAGCAGAACGCGTCCACCTCCACCGTGCGCCTGGTCGGTTCCACCGGCGCCAACCCGTATGCCTCGATCGCCGCCGGCATCACCGCGCTGTGGGGCCCCGCCCATGGCGGCGCCAACGAGGCGGTGCTCAAGCAGCTGGAGGAGATCGGCACGCCGGACAACGTCGAGTCGGCGATCCTGCGCGCCAAGGACAAGAACGACAGCTTCCGCCTGATGGGCTTCGGCCACCGCGTCTACAAGAACTTCGACCCGCGCGCCAAGATCATTCGCGAGATGTGCCACAAGGTGCTGGACGAGCTGGGCGTCAACGATCCGATGCTGGACGTGGCGATGAAGCTGGAAGAGGCGGCGCTGAAGGACGACTACTTCGTCGAGCGCAAGCTGTATCCGAACGTCGATTTCTACTCCGGCATCATCTACAAGGCGCTGGGCATCCCCACCGAGATGTTCACCGTGATGTTCGCCATCGCGCGCACCGCCGGCTGGATCGCGCACTGGATCGAGCAGCACGAAACGCCCGGATCGCGCATCGGCCGTCCGCGCCAGGTCTACACTGGCGCCGACGTGCGTGATTACGTGCCGGCCGGCAAGCGCTGATTCACCGCTTGGGCTGATCCTCGGTTTCGCGCAGAACGCCCCGGCCCGGCCGGGGCGTTCTGCATCTGGCGCTCGGCGCGGTCAGCGCAACGCGGCGCGCAGGCGCTGTTCGAAGCCCTCGTCGGCATCGTCCTCGGCCAGCAGCATCTCCACCTGGGCCAGCGCGGCGCGGCGCATCGGCCGGTCGTCGGTGCGATCCAGCGGCGCCTGGCGCAGCGCGTTGCGCGGCAGCACGGTGAGGTCGAACGGCACGGCGTCGGCGGCGAACAGCAGCACCGGGTACTCGGGCTGCTCGGTGCGGCTGTAGCGCAGGCGGCGCACCTGCATTTCCAGCGGCACGCCGTGCTCGCGCAGGAAGCGCACCACCGCTTCGGCATCGTCGCTGTACACGTGCAGGCACACCGCCGAATGCATGTCGGCGGTGCCGTCGAGCACGGCGCCGACCAGGCGCGGTTCGAACGGGGCGAGGAAGGTCATCGCCTCGACCGCCGCCTCGCGCCGCTGGCGCAGCAGCTGGGGTTGGCTGTCGCCGAGGAACAGGCGCTGGTGTTCGCGCAGCGCCTGTTCGATCTCGAGGTTGCGCGGCAGCGCCTGGCTGTCGAGTATGCCCAGCCGTTCGGCGGCCTTGAGCTTGGCATGGTGGAAATTGCGGATGCCGTGCTCGCTCATCAGCCGGGCCGCTTCCTGGGCCACGCGCAGGCGATTGCGTTGCAGCCGGTCATGGGCGTGGATGCGGTGGTGTTCGCCTCGGGACATGACGCACTCCTCGACATTGGATGGCGGCGTCCGGGAGCGGCGTCGCCTGCCCCCGGGTCAGAAGATCTCGTAGGCGTGCTGCTTGTCCTGCTCCTTCTGCTGGGCGGCCTGGCTGCGCAGGCGGTCGACGTCTTCCACCTTGAACATCTCGTTCATGCCGTTGGGGTCGTCCGCACCGGTCGGCAGGCCGCTTTCGCGGTTGATCCATACCGTACTGATTCCGGGCGGCATCGGCAACGTGCTGGGCGGCAGCCCCTTCAGCGCCGCGCCCATGTACTGCATCCACACCGGCAAGGCCGCCTTGGCGCCGAACTCGCCGCGGCCGAGCGAGCTGTAGTCGTCGAAACCCACCCAGACCGCGGTGGACAACTCGCCGTCGAAGCCGACGAACCAGGCATCGCGATGGTCATTGGTGGAGCCGGTCTTGCCGGCCAGGTCGGGGCGCTCCAGCGCGCGCGCGGCCGAACCGGTGCCGCGCAGGATCACGTCCTTCATCAGCGAGGTGATCAGGTAGTCGTTGCGCGGACCGATCACCCGCGGGGCGAGCACCGGCGCATGCCGGGCGCCGTCGTGGATGTCGGCCGGCAGCACCGCATCGCCGACACCGTCGACACTCTCCGACTCGGCGGGCGCGTCGGTGCTGCCGGCGGTCGCCAGGCGATTGGCCGGCGGCCGGGTCATGTCCGGCGGCGGCGGGCCGGGCGGGCGCGTGTCGAGCAGGCGTTCCTGGCAGTTGCGGCAGGCGCGGGCGGGATTGGCCAGGTACACCGGCTTGCCGTCGCGGTCGTCGATCTCGTGAATGAAATACGGCGTGACCAGGTAGCCGCCGTTGGCGAACACGGCGTAGCCGCGCGCCATGCCCATCGGCGAGACCGAGGCGGTGCCCAGCGCCATCGACAGGTTGGCCGGGATCGCGTCCTGCGAGAACCCGAAGCGGGTGGCGTATTCGCGCATGTAGCTCACCCCGATGGCATCCAGCAGTCGCACCGAGACCAGGTTCTTCGATTGCACCAGCGCCTCGCGCAGGCGCATCGGGCCGGCGAACTTGCCGTCGTCGTTGGACGGCGTCCAGATGCCGTTGGGGCGCGAGGGGTCGGGCAGCGCCAGCGGTGCGTCGTTGACGATCGAGGCCGGGGTGAAGCCGCGATCGAAAGCGGCGGAATAGAGGTACGGTTTGAAACTCGAACCCGGCTGGCGCGCGGCCATCACGGCGCGGTTGAACTTGCTGCGGTTGAAGTTGAAGCCGCCCACCAGGGCCTCGATCGCGCCATCTTCCGGATTGAGCGAGACCAGCCCGCCCTGCACGGCGGGTATCTGCGCCAGCTGCCAGTTGCCCTTCTCGTCGCGGGCCAGGCGGATGACGTCGCCGCGCTTGAGCACGGCATCGACCCGCGTGGGCGCGGCGCCGACGCGGCTGTCGCTGATGTGCGGCCGAGCCCATTTCACCGCGTCGAGGTCGAGCCGGGCGCTCTCGTGACTGGACAGGTACACGCTGGCATGGTCGGCGTCGCTGCTGATGACCAGTCCCGGCTGCATACCCGAGACGCTGCCGTAACTGGCCAGCACCTGGTCGAAATCCGCCTCGCCGGCGCCCTCGGCCAGCTCCTTGTGCGCCTCCGGCCCACGCCAGCCATGGCGGTGGTCGTAGGCGACCAGGCCGTCGCGCAGGGCGTCCACCGCCTCCTGCTGGCGCATGCTCTGCACCGTGGTGCGGACCACGTAGCCTTCGGTCAGGGCGTCATTGCCGAGGCGGTCGAGCACCTGCCGGCGCACCATCTCGGCGAGGTAGGGCGCGTCGACCTCGATCGGCTGCTCGTGGGCAAAGGCGCGATTCGGCTCGGCCACCGCCTGTTCGTACACTGCCTGGGTGATGTAGTTGTGCCGCAGCATCTCGCCGAGCACCCAGTTGCGCCGTGCCATCTCGCGCTTGGGGCTGTTGATCGGATTGACCGCCGAGGGCAGCTGGAAAGTGGAGGCGATCGCCGCGCATTCGGCCACGGTGAGCTGGTCCAGCGTCTTGCCGTAGTAGTACTCAGCCGCCGCCGCCACGCCATAGGAACGATGGCCGAGGAACATCTTGTTGAGGTAGAGCTCCAGGATCTGGTCCTTGGTCAGCTCGTGCTCGATGCGCAGCGCGATGAAGATCTCGGTAAGTTTGCGCGAGTACAGCTTTTCCGGGCTCAGGAAGAAGTTGCGCGCCACCTGCTGGGTGATGGTGGAGCCGCCGGGTCCCTTGTCGCCGCCGGTGATGATCACGTGCCAGCCGGCCCGGGCGATGCCGCGCCAGTCCACGCCGGGGTGGTGGTAGAAGTCGGCGTCCTCCGCCGACAGCACCGCGTGCTTGAGCCGGTCGGGCACCTCGGCGATGTCCACCGGGATGCGCCGGGTTTCGCCGAAAGTCGCGATGAGCTTGCCATCGGCGCTCAGCACGCGCAGCGGCACCTGCATGTGATAGTCCTTGAGCACCGCCACCGAGGGCAGCCGGGGAGCTATCAACCAGTACGCCACGCCTGTCGCGAGCACTGCCAGAAGCAAACCGGAAAAGGCCAGGAGCAGTGCCCAGCGCAACAAACGCTTGAAAATTCGCATGGTGTGGATAGCGAGACCTGAGTCAAAGCATGACAGAGTATAGATGTAGCAACATGCTCGTCAGGCAACCGAGGACGGCTCCGCAAAGCAAGAGGCGCGCCAGCCGGGCAAGCTCTGCAAATGTGGTGGACATCACGCCAATTACTTGAGAAAGTTCCTGTAGACCGTTGCCATTGCGTTAATTTTTAGATTTAATGCCACTGCGCATCCCGCCAGAACTCTGGTCAGGGCGTCAGCGGCAAGGGGGACACACCGTGGGGCTCTTTACACCGAAGAAGCCGGCGCTGATCGGCGTCGACATCAGTTCGACCGCCGTCAAGCTGCTGCAGCTGAGTCAGGCGGGCGGGCGCTATCGCGTGGAGCACTACGCGGTGGAACCGCTCCCGCCCAATGCGGTGGTCGAGAAGAACATCGTCGAGGTCGAGGCGGTGGGCGACGCGATCCGCCGCGCCCTGGCCCGCTCGGGTTCCAAGCTCAAGCACGCCGCCGCCGCGGTGGCCGGGTCGGCGGTGATCACGCGGATCATCCCGATGACCAGCGAGCTATCCGACGATGACCTCGAGGGCCAGATCCAGGTCGAGGCCAATCAGTACATCCCGTATCCGATCGACGAGGTCAGCCTCGATTTCGAGGTGATCGGCCCGGTACGCGACAACCCGGACATGAACAACGTGCTGCTGGCGGCCTCGCGCACCGAGAACGTCGACATGCGCGTGGCGGCGTTGGATCTGGGCGGCCTCACTGCCGGCGTCATCGACGTGGAGGCCTTCGCGATGGAGAACGCCTTCGCGATGGTCGCCGACCAGCTCAACGTCGGCCGCGACGCCCTGGTGGCGGTGGTCGACATCGGCGCGACCATGACCACGCTTTCCGTGCTGCGCAACCAGCGCACCATCTATTCGCGCGAACAGGTGTTCGGCGGCAAGCAGCTCACCGACGAGATCATGCGCCGCTTCGGGCTCTCCTACGAGGAGGCTGGCCGCGCCAAGCGCAAGGGCGGCCTGCCGGAGTCCTACGAGACCGAGGCGCTGGAGCCGTTCAAGGAGTCGCTGATCCAGCAGATAAGCCGCCTGCTGCAGTTCTTCTTCGCCGGCAGCGAATACAGCAAGGTCGACCAGGTGGTGCTGGCCGGCGGCTGCGCCTCGATCGAGGGACTGGGCCCGATGCTGGAAGATCAGCTCGGCGTGCCTTGCGTGGTCGCCAACCCGCTGGCCCGCATGTCGTTGTCGCCGCGGGTGCAGGCCCAGGCGCTGGCGCAGGATGCCCCGGCCCTGATGATCGCGGTCGGCCTCGCCCTGAGGAGCTTCGACTGATGGCACACGTCAACCTACTTCCGTGGCGCGCGGAGCGGCGCAAGCAGCGCGAACGCGAGTTCTACATGCAGCTGGCCGCCGCTTTCGTGGCCGCCGTGCTGCTGCTGCTGCTGTGGATCTTCTGGATGGACCAGCGCATCGACAACCAGAACGACCGCAACGCCTACCTGCAGACCGAAATCAAGCAGCTGGACGTGCGCATCGCCAAGATCAAGGACCTGGAAAAAGTGCGCGAGCACCTGCTGGCGCGCAAGCAGATCATCGAGCAGTTGCAGGCCGATCGCTCGCAGATGGTGCACCTGTTCGACGAACTGGTGAAAACCATCCCGACCAGTGCGCGGCTGACCGCGCTCAAGCAGAGCGGCCAGTCGATGTCGCTCGACGGCGTGGCGCAGTCCAACGCCAGCGTCGCCGAGTACATGCGCAACATCGAGTCCTCGCCGTGGATGGGCCATGCGGACCTGCGCAAGACCGAAAACACCCATGATGCGACCCGCATGCCCTACCAGTTCGGCCTCAACGTGACGCTGAGCCGGCCCAAGACCGACGAGGTCGACCCGACCAAGGCGCAGGTGGAACCGACTACCTCCACGGCCACGCCGGCCGTACCTGCAGCGCTCAACGCGCCGCCGGCCAGCGCGACCTCCGCCACGGCCAGGTCAACGCCGGAAGTCACGCCCACCCCTGCCGCCGCTGCCAAGGGAGGTGCCGGATCATGAGTTTCTTCAGCGATCTGCAAAACCTCGACAAGAACAACGTCGGCGGCTGGCCGCAGTCGGTCAAGATCTTCTTCACCGTGCTGGTCCTCGCGGTGGTGCTGCTGGTGGGCTGGTACTTCATCGTCAGCGACCAGCAGGACAGTCTCGACACGCTGGCCACCAAGGAGAACAGCCTCAAGCAGGAGTTCTCCACCAAGCAGGCCAAGTCGGTCAATCTCGAGGCGCTGGAGCAGCAGCTCAACGAGATGCAGGACATGCTGCGCCAGTTGCTGCGCCAGCTGCCCAGCAAGACCGAGATGCCCGAGTTGCTGATCGACATCTCGCAGACCGCGCAGGCCGCGGGGCTGGAGAGTGACCTGTTCGTGCCAGGCGCGGAAACGCCCAAGGACTTCTACGCGGAGAGACCGATCGCCTTGAAGTTCACCGGCACCTACCATCAGTTCGGCACCTTCATCAGCGGCGTGGCTTCGCTGCCGCGAGTGGTCATCCTCACCATGCACGACGTCTCGCTGACGCCGAAGGCGCCGACCAAGGCGGGCACCGCTGGCACCGGACAACTGGTGCTGGAGGGCACGGTCAAGACCTACCGCTATCTCGATGACGACGAAAGCGCTGCCGCGGCAACCAAGGCGGGGGCGAAGAAATGATGAACAAGTCGATTGCCCGCAAGTCCGCCGGCGTGACGCGGCTGCTGCTGATCCTGCTGGCTGTGCTGGTTCTGGCCGGTTGCACCCGCGGCATGTCCGACCTGCGCACCTGGGTCGCGCAGGAGAAGGCCAAGAAGGGTGCGCCGATTCCGCCGCTGCCCGTGATCAAGACCTTCGAGACGTTCAAGTACGAAGACCAGGACAAGCGTGATCCGTTCAGCCCCAGCACGGCCGAACTGCAGAACGACAACGCGACCAGCGGACCGCGGCCGGACGCCAACCGGGCCAAGGAGCCGCTGGAGATGTTCGCCCTCGACAGCCTCAAGATGGTCGGTACGGTCGGTGTCGGTCCGAAGATGGAGGTCCTGATCAAGGACCCGGGTGGTGTCATCCATCGCGTCCATGTGGGGGAATACATGGGACAGAACTACGGACACATCACCGCCATCAGCGAAGACCATGTCGATCTGGTCGAGTTGGTATCCAACGGCAATGGTGGCTGGATGGAACGTCCCGCCAGCGTCGCACTCGGCGAGCAATAGGTACACAGGGGCAGATGCAATGACCAACCAATTCCAATCCGTGCGGGGCCGAGTCATGCGCCATGCGAGCCGTTACTTCCTGATGGGCCTGCTGATCGTCGGTGCCACCTGGGCCAGTGCCGCCATCGCGGCCACCACCACGCTGAAGAACATCAGCTACGACGCCTTGCCAGGCGGCAGCGTCCAGCTGCACCTGAACTTCGGCGACGGCCCGGTGCCGGAGCCGAAGATCTTCACCACGGACAATCCGCCGCGCATCGCGGTCGATCTGCCCGATACGACCAATGCCGCCGGGCGGCACATGGACATCGGCAAGGGTTCGACCTCCGGCGTCTCGGCAGTGTCTGCCGGTGGGCGCACCCGAGTGGTGGTCGAGCTGATGCGCGCGTCGAGCTACCGCGCCAGCGTCGATGGCAACAGCCTGGTGTTGACGATCAACAACGGCACCGCCGACCAGGCGGTCACCACCGCCTCCACGATCGACCCGACCAAGCGGCTGCCGTCGTCCTCCGATGGCCCGGCGATCTCCAACATCGACTTCCGTCGCGGCCCGAACGGCGAGGGCCGCGTGCTGGTCAGCTTCAGCGGCAGCGGCGCGCAGCCGGAAATGACCCGTCAGGGCGACAAGGTGGTGGTCACCATCGATCACGCCAACCTGCCGGCCAACCTCGCGCAGCGCCTGGATACGCTGGACTTCGCCACCCCGGTGCAGTCGATCACCAGCCGCGTCGGCAACGGCGGCGGCGCGCGCATCGAGATCGACACCAAGGGGACGGTCGAGACCTCGGCCTACCAGACCCCCGACCAGTACGTGGTCGAGGTGGCACCGAAGAAGGCCGCCGCCAAGGATGAGCGCCTGGCCAAGCTGGACGCGCAGCCCAATTACAACGGCAAGCGCGTCACCTTCAACTTCCAGGACATCCCGGTGCGCTCGGCGTTGCAGCTGATCGCCGATATCTCCGGGCTCAACCTGGTCGCCTCCGACAGCGTCGGCGGCAGCGTCACCCTGCGCCTGGTCAACGTGCCGTGGGATCAGGCGCTGGACGTGATCCTGCGCGCCAAGAGCCTGGACAAGCGCCGCAACGGCAACGTCATCTGGGTCGCGCCGCAGGCCGAGCTGGCCAAGTACGAGCAAGATCTGGCCGACGCCAAGCTGAAGGCGCAGGACACCGCCGAGCTGGTCACCGACTACGTGCCGATCAGCTACGGCAAGGCCTCCGACATCGCCAAGCTGCTGACCACCGGCAGCATGCAGGGCGGCGGTGGCGGCGGCGGCGCCAACGCCCAGCGCGGCTTCCTCTCGCCGCGCGGCAGCGTCTCGTTCGACCAGCGCACCAACACCCTGCTGCTCAACGACACGCCGGAGAAGATCAAGCAGTTGCGTGAGCTGATCGCCGTGCTGGACAAGCCGGTGCAGCAGGTGCTGATCGAATCGCGCATCGTGGTGGCCACCGACGACTTCACCCGCGAGCTGGGCGTGAAGTGGGGCGTGTCGGGCAACCAGACCAACAACAACAACATCATCACCACCGCACCGACCGGCGATGGCGCGCTGAAGTACGGCACCGGCGTGCACAACAACATCGTCAACTACAACAACGCAGTCACCGACTGGGTGGCCAACGGCAGCCAGGGTGCTCCGCCGCATCCGGGTGCGGTGACCTTGCCCGGCGGCTTCAACGTGAACATGCCGGTGAACGGCGGCAGCACGCTGGGCTTCGCCATCCTCGGCGCCAACTACGCGATCGACCTGGAGCTCTCCGCAGCGCAATCCGAAGGCCGTGGCGAGGTGATCTCCAGCCCGCGCGTGATCACCGCCAACCAGCAGGAGGCCGTGATCCGCCAGGGCCAGGAAGTCGGCTATGTCACCTACCAGAACCAGGGCTCCGGCACCGGTGGCGCACCGACCGCCTCGGTGCAGTTCAAGGACGCCGTGCTGGAGCTGAAGGTGACCCCGACGATCACCGCCGACAACCGCGTCTACCTGGCGATCAACGTGAAGAAGGATGCGCTGGCCGGCTTCCTCAACACGCCGAACGGCCAGGTGCCGCAGATCGACACGCGCGAGGTGAATACCTCGGCGCTGGTCGACAACGGCCAGACCGTGGTGCTCGGCGGCATCTACGAGGTCAACAAGAGCAACACCGTGTCCAAGGTGCCCGGGCTGGGCGACATCCCCGGTCTCGGCGCGCTGTTCCGCAACACCAAGCGCAGCACCACCAAGGCGGAGTTGCTGATCTTCGTGACGCCGCGCATCCTCAGCGACACCTTGCAGTAAGCCGCCACGCAGCGGCGAAGAAAAGGGGCGGCTTCGGCCGCCCTTTTTCGTGCGCGCCGGCCGCCGGCGCACGTCACATTAAACTTCCCGTGCCGATGATGGTCTGAAGCACGCCGACGCGTCCGCTCTCCAAGGATGCCGCAGGCCTTGCCCCGTAACTGGAACTGCCCATGGACATGCCCGAAAACCCGCCTCTCGGCGCGCTGCAGCAATCGTTCGCCCGCCTGCGCGAGGAGCTGGTGGATTGCATCATCGGCCAGCCGAAACTCATCGATTGCCTGCTGGTGGCGCTGCTGGCCGACGGCCACCTGCTGGTCGAAGGCGCGCCCGGCCTGGCCAAAACCACCGCGGTGAAGGCGCTGGCGGCGCGGATCGAGGCGGATTTCCACCGCGTGCAATTCACCCCCGACCTGCTGCCGGCCGACCTCACCGGCACCGACGTGTTCCGGCCGCAGTCGGGCAGTTTCGAGTTCGAGCGCGGGCCGCTGTTCCACAACATCATCCTGGCCGACGAGATCAACCGCGCGCCGGCCAAGGTGCAGTCGGCCCTGCTCGAGGCGATGGCCGAGCAGCAGATCACCGTGGGCCGCAGCACCTGGAAACTGCCCGAGCTGTTCATGGTGATGGCCACGCAGAACCCCATCGAGCAGGAGGGCACCTTCAGCCTGCCGGAGGCCCAGCTCGACCGGTTCCTGATGCACGTGACGATCGGCTATCCCGATGCCGCGGCGGAGCTGGCGATCCTCAAGCTGGCGCGCGAGCAGGCCAGCCGGCGCGCCCACCCGGCCGCGCCGCCACGCGCGCTGCTCAGCCAGCACGAGGTGTTTGCCGCGCGCGATGCGGCGATGGCCGTGCACATGGCGCCGGCGCTGGAGGAGTACCTCGCGCAGCTGGTGCTGGCGACGCGCGACGCCGGCCGTTATGGCGCGGAATTGAAGCGCTGGATCGCCTGGGGCGGGAGCCCGCGCGCCACCATCGCGCTGGATCGCTGTTCGCGGGCGCAGGCCTGGCTTGCCGGCCGCGCCTACGTGTTGCCCGAGGACGTGCATGCAATCGTCCATGAGGTGCTGCGCCATCGGGTGCTGCTCAGCTACGAAGCGCAGGCCGAAGGCGTCACCCCCGACCAGGTGGTGGCGCGCCTGCTGGATCTCGTGCCGCTGCCGTGAGTGTCCTGGCGTCACAAGTCGCGGATGGCAATGGCGCAAGCGAGGTGTCGCTGGCCGAGCTGATCGCGTTGCGTGCGCGCGTCGGCTCTGTGCGCATGGCGCCGCTGAGCACGCGCGCCGCCCGCCACGGCCAGCAGTCCAGCCGTCTGTACGGCCGCGGCATGGATTACGCCGAGTCGCGCGTCTACCAGGCCGGCGACGATGTGCGCCGACTCGACTGGCGACTCACCGCACGCAGCGGCAAGCTGCACACGAAGCTGTTCCAGGAGGATCGAGAAGGCTGTCTGCTGATCCTGCTCGATACCCATGCCAGCATGCATTTCGGCACGCGGGTGCGTTTCAAGTCGGTGCAGGCGGCCCGCGCGGCGGCACTGGCCGCGTGGTTTGCCACCCGTGCCGGCGAGCGCGTGGCGATGCTGGGCTTCGGCGGCGTCGACCAGTGGTTGGCGCCGCAAGCCGGCGCGCATGGTGCACTCGCCGTATGCGGTGCGCTGGCGCGATGGCACGCGGCGGATCGCGCCGACCAACAACAGCCGCTCTCCGATGCGCTGACACGCGCGGCACACGTGGCGCGGAGTGCGAGCCGCGTCCTGCTGCTCAGCGACGGCTTCAGTTGCGACGCCGCCGCGCGCCAGCGACTGATTGAACTGACCCGGCACGCGGGCGTGGCCGTGCTGGTCACGGCGGATGCGCTGGAGCTGGAGCTCGCGCCGCCGGGGCGCTATCCGCTGGAGCATGCAGGCGAGCGTCGCGAGGTGCGGCTGCAGTCGGCGCATCAGCGTGCAGATTTTCGCCAGGCATTGGGTGCAGGCGCCCGACGGCTGAGTGAGTTGGCCGGCTCGCTGGGTCTGCGCCACGCCACCATCGATACCGCGGCCGATCCGCTCGATGCCGTGGCGGGCCTGATCGGTCGCAAGAGGTCGCCGCGATGATCGCGGCGGCGACGCCGCCGACGGCCGCTGCGCCGGGGCCGGTACTGCGCGACATCCACCTGCCGGCCGAACCCTCGTGGTGGCCGCCCGCACCCGGCTGGTGGCTGCTTGCCGTGCTCGCGCTGCTGGTGTTTGCGGGCCTCGCGTGGGTTTGGCAACGCCGCTGCCGCGTGCGGCAACGGCAGCGGCGCATTCTTGGCGAGCTGGATAACCTTGTCCGGCGGCACCGCGAGGACGGCGATCGCGCGGCCCTGCTCGGCGGCCTGCATCAACTCTTGCGGCGCGTCGCCCGCGAACAGGACGCCGCCGCGGTGCATCTGCGTGGCGATGCCTGGCGGCACGTCCTGGCGCGGGTGCCGGTGGACGCGGCCACCCGGGACAGCCTGCATCGGCTGGAGCAGCTCATCTACCAGCCACCCCGCAGCGGCGACGAAAACGATCTCGTCGAGGCCGCACGGCGGTGGCTGCGTTTGGCCGTAAAGCCGTCCACATGGAAGCGGAAGAAGCCCTCCTCGGAGCCAGCCGATGCCTGAATTCGCCTGGCCCTGGGTCGTACTGCTGTTGCCGTTGCCGTGGTTGCTGCGCTGGTGGTGGCGTGCGGCCGCCCCGGGCGTCGCGCTGCATCTGCCACAGCCGGGCGTGAAGCTGGATTCGGTGGCTGACCGGCGCAACCACGGTGCCGCGCCGTGGCTGCTCGGGCTGGCCTGGTTGTGCCTGCTCGCCGCCGCGGCGCGGCCGCAGTGGCTGGGTCCGCCGCAGGCGCAGCAGCGCAGCGGGCGGGCGATGATGATGGCGGTGGATCTCTCCGGCAGCATGCGCACGCCGGACATGCAGCTGGCCGGCCAACCGGTCAGCCGCTTCGGCGCGGTGGAGGCGATCGCCAGCGACTTCATCAGCCGGCGCCGCGGCGACGAAATGGGCCTGATCCTGTTCGGCAGCCAGGCCTATCTGGTCACGCCGCTGACCTACGACCTCTCGGCCGTGCGCGCGCAGCTGCAGACCGCAGCGGTGGGCCTGGCGGGCGACCAGACCGCGATCGGCGACGCCATCGCCGTGGCGGTGAAGCGATTGGCGGGCCTGCCGGAGGCAGCGCGCGTCCTGGTGTTGCTCACCGACGGCGTCAACAACGCCGGCGGCATCGCTCCGCGCGAGGCGGCGCGTGCCGCCAAGGCCGCGGGCGTACGGATCTACGCCATCGGCATCGGCGCCACCGCGATGCAGGTGCCGGGATTCTTCGGCCTGCAGATGGTCAACCCCTCGGCCGACCTCGACGCCGACATGCTCAAGGCGATCACCGCCGAAACCGGCGGGCGCTTCTTCCGTGCCACCGACAGCAGCGAGCTGGCCGACGCCTACCGCACCATCAACGCGCTGGAGCCGATGCCGCGGCAGGGGCCGGCGTTGCGGCCGCGCCACGAACTGTTCCGCTGGCCGCTGCTGGCTGCGCTGGTGTTGCTGCTGCTGGCGATCGTGCCCACCCGGCTGCGTGTGCGGGAGCAGGCGGCATGAGCGAGTTGCTGCAACAGTTCCATTTCCTGCACCCCTGGTGGTTGCTGGCACTCCTCGGCCTGCCGCTGCTGGCGCTTCCGTGCTGGCGGCGCGACAGCGGCCAGCTGATCCTGTCGCGACTGGTCGACCCGGCTTTGCTGCCACGGCTGCTGCGCGGACAGCCGCGCCGGCGCCAGTTGCCGCTGTGGCTGTTCGCGCTGGCCTGGCTGCTGGCCACGCTGGCGCTGGCCGGGCCGACCTGGAACCGCGTCGAGCAGGCGCTGTACGCCAACCGTCCGGCGCAGGTGCTGGCGATCTCGCTGTCGCGGCACATGCTGGCGCGCGACGTGGCGCCGAGCCGGCTCGATCGCGCACGGCTTAAGGCGCACGAGCTGCTGGCGGCCAACCGTGCCGGCCTGAACGCGCTGATCGGCTACGCTGGCGAGGCCTTCGTCGTCGCGCCGCTGACCTCCGATGCCCACAGCCTCGACGATCTGCTCGACGCGATGGCGCCCGACACCATGCCGGTGGACGGCAACGACGCGGCCGCGGCGATCGACCGCGGCGTGCGTCTGGTCCAGCAGGCGAATGCCGACGGCGGCACGCTGGTGCTGATTACCGACCAGGCGGATACCGCCGCCGACGCGGCCGCGCGCAAGGCGCTCGCCGCCGGCGTGCGCGTCTCGGTGCTCGGCGTGGGCAGCGTCCACGGCGGCCCGGTCCCGCTGCCCGAGGGCGGCTTCCTGCACGACGCGCAGGACCGCATGGTGCTGGCCGCACGCGACGACGCCGCGCTTGACGCGCTGGCGCGCGCAGGCGGCGGCGTCTACGTGGCGATGAGCGCCGACCACGGCGACATCGACGCCCTGCACGCGCAACTGCGCAGCAGCGGCGCAGCCCAGGCCAGCGGCCAGCACGGTGCGCAGTGGCAGGATCGCGGGCCGTGGCTGTTGCTGCCGCTGCTGCTGGTGGCCGCCACGGCGTTTCGCCGCGGCTGGATCATGCTCGTGCTGCTGGTCAGCCTGCCGCTGCTGCCGCGCACGGCGCAGGCCGGCACCTGGCAGGACCTGTGGCAACGCCCCGACCAGCAGGCCGTGCAGGCGCTGCGCGACGGCCATGCCGTGCAGGCGCAGCAACTCGCCCGCGATCCCGCTTGGCGCGGCGTGGCGGCTTACCGCGCCGGCGACTATGCCGCGGCGGCGGACGCGCTGCAGCACGCCCCCGGCAGCGATGCCGCCTACAACCGCGGCAATGCGCTGGCGAAAGCGCAGCAGTATCGACAGGCGATCGAGGCCTACGACCAGGCGCTGCAACTCGATCCGGCCAATGCCGACGCCAAGGCCAACCGCCAAGCCGTGGAAGAGTGGCTGAAACGGCAGTCGAAGCAGCAAAAATCCTCGCCGGACAGCGCGGACCACAACAAGTCCGAGCAGGACAAGTCGGGTGACGACAAGTCGGGCCAGGGGAAATCAGGCCAGGAAAAATCGGGTGGGAACAAATCGGAGCAGGACGAGTCGGGGCAGGGCAAATCCGACAAGAGCCAGTCGCCTTCCGGTGCGGGCGAACAGGACAAGTCGTCGAACGGTTCGCAGCGACCCGGCGACGCCGGCACGCACGATCAGCCCGCGCCACGCAGTGCGCGGGAGCGCGCCGAGCAGAAGGCGCAGGCCGAGCAGGCGCAGCGCGCCTTGAAGCAGCAGATGGACCAGGCGCTGGCCGCCGGCCAGTCCGCGGACGCGAAGTCGCCGGCCACGCACCAGCTCGGCACGCTGGACCGGGATGATCCGCAGTCGAAGCTGCCGGCCGACCTGCGCCACGCGCTGCAGCGCGTGCAGGACGACCCCGGCGGCCTGCTGCGGCGCAAGTTCGAACTGGAATATCGCGAGCGCCACGGTGGCGGCGCTCAGGAGGACGGCCAGCCATGAGTCACGCACGCATCATCGTCTTGTGCCTGTTCGCGCTGATGCTGCTGCCGGTCGCGCACGCGGCGCAGGTGAGCGCGACGCTGGATCGCGATCACGTGCAACTGGGCGACACGGTCACGCTCAATATCCGCGTCGAGGGCGCCGCCGCGTCCGCCGCGATGCCCGACCTGCAGGCGCTGCAACAGGATTTCAGCATCCTCGGCACCTCGCAGAACAGCAGCCTGTCGGTCGAGAACGGCAAGGCGACGTCCAGCCTCACCTTCGGCATCGCGCTGCGGCCTCTTCGCGCCGGCAGCTTGCAGATCCCGTCGCTGCAGGTCGCCGGCGAACGCACGGCGCCGCTGTCGCTGCAGGTCGACGCGCAGGGGCCCGTGGCGGGTGCCGCGCCGAATCGCGACGTGTTCATGGAGGCGACGGTGGAGCCACAGCGCGGCTATGTCGGCGAGCAGTTCAGCTATGTGGTGAAGCTGTTCTACGCGGGCAACCTCAGCGGCGGCTCGATCGACATGCCCGATGTCCATGGGGCGACGCTGCAGCCGCTGGGCAAGGACATCGGCTACGACACGCAACGCGGCGGCCGCAGCTACCACGTGCTGGAACGGCGCTATGCGCTGATCCCGCAGCAGGCCGGCCGGCTGGAAATCCCTGCAGCGAGTTTCCAGGGCAGTGCGGTTGACCCGTACGACCCGGGCAGCTTCTTCGGCGCCACCAACAACGTCTCGGCCAGCGCCGCGCCGGTGGCGATCGAGGTGCAGGCGGCGCCTGCGGATTGGGGCAACAAGGCGTGGTTGCCGGCGCGGGCGTTGAGCCTGACGATCGACGGCTGGCCGGACGCGCAGCAGCCGGTGCGGGTGGGGCAGCCGCTCAACCTCACCATGACGTTGCGCGCCACCGGCTTGTCCGACGACGCGCTGCCGAGCCTGAGCCTGCCGCCGCTGGACGGCGCCACGGTCTACCCGGACAAGCCGGTCAGCCGCAACCACGTCGCCGGGCAGTGGACCGTGGGCGAGCGCGAGCAGGCGTTCGCCATCGTGCCCGAGCGCCCCGGCCCGTTGACGATCCCGGCGACCACGGTGACCTGGTGGAACGTGCTCACCGACCGCCAGGAGGTGGCACAGATCCCCGCGCGCAGCATCGAGGTGCTGCCGGCGATCGGCGGCAGCACGGCATCACCTGCAGGCGCGGTGCCGGCGGCGACGACTGCGCCCGCCACGACCGCACCCGTGCCCGCGCCCGCCGGTGCCATGCCATGGCGCTGGATCGCGCTGGCCAGTCTCGCGCTGTGGTTGCTCAGCGTGCTGGCCTGGTGGTGGCAGCGTCGGCGGCGCGCCATGCCCAAAGCTCCCCCGGCGCCCGCGGTTGTGCCGGACAGCGCGCGCCGGGCGCGACAGGAGTTCATCAGCGCCGCGCGCGGCACCGACGCCGCACGACAACTGCATTGCCTGATGGCCTGGGCGCGTGCCGAGCGACCGCACGTCCAGCATCCGGGCGAGTTGTCCGCTGCCCTGGACGATGCGGCACAGCGCGCGGTGATCGACGACTTGCAGCGTCGTCGCTTCGCCGCCGGTACGGCGGCGGGCGACGTCGGCGGCACGGCACCGGCGGAGGCGTTCAAGCGGGGTTTCGCCTGGCGCCAGACTGGCGCGGGCGATCACTCGGACGACGCGTTGCCGCCGCTGTATCCGTTCAAGCTGCGTTGAAGGGTGTGCCGTCGTCCGGCGTGGCGTCGCGCACACGCCGGAAGATGTCGGCCACGCTGTTGCTGAAGCAGCATACGGTGATGCTGACGCGATCGTCGCGGGCGAGTTCGTCGCGCAGGCTGGCCAGCGCCACCGCGGCCGCCTGCGCCACCGGATAGCCGTACACGCCACAGCTGATTGCCGGGAACGCGATCGTGCGCAAACCGTGCTCGCGCAGCAGCCGCATCGCGTTGGCGTGGCAACTTGCCAGCAGTCGCGCCTCACCTTGCGTGCCGCCCTGCCACACCGGGCCGACGGTGTGGATCACGTGTGCCGCCGGCAACGCGAAGCCCGGCGTGATGCGCGCCTCGCCAGTCGGACAGCGCACGCCCGGACGCACCGACGGAAGCTGCCGGCAGGCCTGCAGCAGCGCGGGACCGGCGGCGCGGTGGATCGCGCCGTCGACGCCACCGCCGCCGAGCAGGCTGGCATTGGCGGCGTTGACGATGGCATCCACGTGCAGCGTGGTGATGTCGGCAATGACGATGTCCAGGGGCATGGCTTTGCAGGAGGCGGGCGGCTTATGCTGGCCTCAGGTTTCGGGCGGCCGGGGGCAGCGCATCATGGCGAAAACGGAAGACCTATCCTTCGGGTATCTGCTCAACGACGTGACCTTGCTGTTTCGCAAGCATTTCGATCGGCGCGCGGTGAGATTCGGGCTGACCCGCGTGCAGTGGCGCGCCACCAAGATGTTGTACCACCGCGAGGGCCTGCGCCAGACCGAACTGGCCGAATCGCTGGAGATGGAGCCGATCGCGGTGGGCCGGGTGATCGACCGGCTGCAGGCCGCGGGCTTCGTCGAGCGCCGCGCCGATCCGCGCGACCGCCGCGCGTGGCGACTCTACGTCACCGACCGCGCACGCGTCGTCATCGGCGACATGGAGCTGATCGCGCGCGACCTGCGCAAGGATGCCACCGCGGGCATCGAGTACGCCGAACTCGAACACGCGCTCGGCGTGCTCAACCGGATCAAGGAAAACCTGCAGGCGCTGGATGCGGGCGAGAACCCGGGCGCCTCCGACTGATCCGCGCGATGTCATGTGCCATCGGTCCTGCACGGGTTGCCGGCGCGCGGGCGCAGAATGGAGCGTCGCCGGTACCGGGTGGGCCCCTGGCCCCCACGGCCGGGCAAAAGCATTGAATGTCGTGGTCAAGCCGCGTGTCGCCCACGCGCCGGTTGACCCGGCGTGGCCGGAGCGAGCATGCCGCAGAACAAATCCGGGAAACTGCTGTTGACGGCAGCTGCGCTGCTGCTCGCCGGTTTCGGGGCGCAGCAGTTCTGGCGCGGGCGTGATGGCGCGGCGAGCGCGCAGGCAACCCCACCCGCCCAGGCCGTGCCGGTCAGGGTCGCCACGGCGCAGCGCGGCGACATCGATCTCTCGTTGAAGGTGATCGGCAGCGCGCAGGCGTGGTCCACGGTGACCGTGCAGTCGCGCGTCAGCGGCCAGTTGCAGGCGCTGTCGTTCAAGCCCGGCGGCCATGTCGCCAGGGGCGACACCATCATCCGCCTCGACCCCAGCCTGCTGCAGTCGCAGCTGGACGAGGCGAAGGGCAACCTGGCCCGCGACCAGGCGCAGTACGCCAACGCACAGGCCCTGCTGAAACGCTACGGCCCGCTGCTCAAGGACGGCTACGTGGCCAAATCGGCCTACGACGAGGCCAAGGCCAACGCCGGCCTGTATGCCGCAGCGATGAAGGCCGACCAGGCGGCGGTGGAACTGGCGCGCACGCAACTGGGCTATGCCACGATCCGCGCGCCGTTCGACGGCATCGCCGGTGCGCCGCTGGTGTATCCCGGCGCGCAGGTCAGCGCCAACAGCACCGACCTGGTGGTGCTCAACCAGGTGCAGCCGATCCACATCCGTTTCGCCGTGCCCGAAGCCGAACTGGCCGGGCTCAAGGCCGCGCATGCCCGTGGTGCGGTGCCGGTGATCGTGCGCTTGCCGGGCAAGGCCGCGTCGATGCAGGCCACGCTGGACTTCATCGACAACGCGGTGGACGCCAGCACCGGCACGATCCAGCTCAAGGCCCGCTATGCGAATGAGGACGATGAGCTCACGCCCGGCCAGTTCGTCGAGATCACCCTGCCCACCACGCGGCTGACCCACGTGGTGACGGTACCCGCGGTGGCGCTGCAGAACTCGCCGCGCGGCAGCTTCGTGTTCGTGGTCGATGCGGACGGCGTGGTGCGCCAGCGGATGGTCACCGTCGGCAGCGGCAACGGCGATCGCGTGGTGGTCAGCAAGGGCCTGGACGGCGGCGAGCGCGTGGTCACCGACGGCCAGCTGCTGCTGGTCGATGGTGCGCGCGTGCGCGTGCTGAGCGGCGGTTGAGCCGGCCATGAACCTGCCCGCCCTGTGCATCCGCCGGCCGGTGATGACCGTGCTGCTGATGGTCGCCCTGGTGGTGTTCGGCGTGGTGGCCTACCCGAAGCTGCCGGTGAACGAGTTGCCGAACGTGGATTTCCCCACCATCTCGGTCAGCGCCAAGCTGCCCGGCGCCTCGCCGGAGACGATGGCCACCGCGGTGGCCACGCCGCTGGAGAACGAGTTCTCCACCATCGCCGGCATCTCCACGATGACCTCCACCAGCGCGCTGGGCTCGACCTCGATCACGCTGACCTTCGGCCTCGACCGCAACATCGACGCCGCCGCGCAGGACGTGCAGGCGGCGATCTCGGCGGCGCAGCGGCAGTTGCCCACGACCATGCCGACGCCGCCCACGTTCCGCAAGGTGAACCCCGCGGACAAGGCGATCCTGTACCTCACCCTGAGCTCGGATACCTTGCCGCTGTCGACGGTGAACGAGTACGGCGAAACGCGGCTGGCGCAGCGGCTGTCGATGGTCGAGGGCGTGGCCCAGGTGAACGTGTACGGCTCGCAGAAGTACGCGGTGCGGATCAGCGTGGACCCGAACAAGCTGGCCGCCAACGGCATCGGCATCGACACGCTGCAGCAGGCCATTGCCGACGCCAACGTCAACCTCGCCACCGGCTCGCTCAACGGCAGCCGGCAGTTGCTGCAGGTCAGTTCGGACGGCCAGCTGCAACGCGCCGCGCCGTACAACGACATCGTGGTGGCCTACCGCAACGGCGCGCCGATCCGGCTGTCCGCGCTGGGCCACGCCAGCGACGGCGTGCAGAACGACCAGGTGGCCAGCTGGTTCGACGGCAGGCGCGCGATCGTGCTGGCGATCGACCGCCAGCCCGGCTCCAACACGGTGGCCACCGTGGACCGCATCCGCGAGGTGCTGCCGCAGTTCCAGGCCAGCCTGCCGCCGTCGGTCAAGCTCGGCGTGCTGTACGACCGCTCGGAATCGATCCGCCATTCGGTCGACGACGTGCAGTACACCCTGCTGCTGGCCGGCGTGCTGGTGATCCTGGTGATCTACCTGTTCCTCGGCAACGCCTCGGCCACGCTGATCCCGGCGCTGGCGCTGCCGGTCTCGGTGATCGGCACCTTCGGCGTGATGTACGCGCTGGGCTACAGCCTGGACAACCTCTCGCTGCTGGCGCTGACCCTGGTGGTCGGCTTCGTGGTGGACGACGCGATCGTGATGCTGGAGAACATCGTGCGCCACGTCGAGCAGGGCATGGAGCCGTACGAGGCGTCGCTGAAAGGTGCCGCGGAGATCGGCTTCACGATCTTCTCGATGACGATCTCGCTGGTGGCGGTGTTCCTGCCGGTGATGTTCATGGGCGGCATCGTGGGCCGGCTGTTCCACGAGTTCGCGGTGACCATCAGCACCGCGATCCTGATCTCCGGTTTCGTCTCGATCACCTTGACGCCGATGCTGTGCAGCCGCTTCATCAAGCATGGCGGGCACGCGGAGAAATCACGCGTGGTGCGCTGGTTCGACCAGGGCTTCAACCGCGTGCGCGACGGCTACAACCGCTCGCTGGCCTGGTCGGTGCAGCGCCCGCGCGTGGTGCTGGGGGTGTTCTTCGCCAGCCTGCTGGCCACCGCGGCGCTGTTCGTGCTGGTCGACAAGGATTTCATCCCGGCCGGCGACACCGGCCAGCTGATCGTCAACGTCGAAGGACCCGACGACATCTCGATCACCGCCATGAAGGCACGCCAGCAGGAACTGGCGGCGATCGTGGCGAAGGATCCGAATATCGACAGCTTCATGTCGTCGGTGGGCAGCGGCGGCTCGCGCGCCACCACCAACAACGGCACCATGTTCCTGCGCCTCAAACCGGCATCCGAACGGCCGCTTGATCCCGAGCAGATCATCCAGGAGCTGCGGCAGAAGTTCGCCCACATCCCCGGCATCCGCGCCTACATCCAGAACCCGCCGGCGATCCAGGTCGGTGGCCGGCAGTCCAAGGCGCAATACCAGTACACCTTGCAGTCGGTCGACCTCGACGCGCTGTATGCCGCCTCCGGCAAGGTGGAGCACGCATTCGGCGCCTTGCCCGGTTTCCAGGACGTCACCAGCGACCTGGACCTCAACGGCCCGGCGATCGCGGTGCAGGTCGATC
>MKTU01000048.1 GCA_001898415.1 Rhodanobacter sp. 67-28
ACCGGCAACGGTGGGGGTTTTTCTTTTCTGCCGCCGCCACCGCCGCCCGCAACCTGCAACAGGTCACCGCCAGGGAGCTTGTCCCCCGCGGGCCTTCCTTTCCGGGGTGGCCTGCGCTCGGGTGACCTTGCGACAGCCACCGGCCAAGAGCCGCATTGCGTCAAGGTCATGCGGCAGCGATCGCCTATGATGGCCAGGTCACGCGCCAGCGCGCGGGCGAGGCGGAGGGATGGCTCTTGTTTGTCCATGTGGAAACGCGCCGCCGGCCGCGCTGGCATTGGGCGACCGTGCTGCTGGTCAGTCTGTGTGTGGTCTGTTTCGTCGGATTGGCAATGATCCCGGCGCCGCAGCGCATCGCGCTGCTGCTGCAGTGGGGTACGGTGCCGGCGAACATCTTCGATGCGCACGAGCCATTGCTGCCGCAGCTGACCGATCCGGCGCTGCTGCGGCTGTTCACGGCGCTCTTCATCCACGTCACCTGGCTGCATCTGCTGGGCAACCTGCTGTTCCTGGTGATCTTCGGCTTGCCCGGTGAGCGTGCGCTGGGATCGTTGCGCTTCCTGGTGCTGTTCGTCATCGGCGGCGTGGTGGCCAACCTGATCGGGGCGCTGTCGCTGGCCGGCGTGCGCCTGCCGATCATCGGCTGCAGCGGTGCGGTATCGGCGGTGGTCGGCGCCTACGTGGCGCTGTTTCCGCGGGCGCGCCTGGGCCTGGTGTTGCCGCTCGGCCTGTACTTGCAGTTCGTGCGCGTGCCGGCCTTCCTGCTGATCGGCATGTGGGTGCTGCTGCAATTGCTGTTCAGCTATGCCGGGCCCAGCTATGGTGCCTACGTGTGGTGGGCGCACATCGGCGGTTTCGTGTTCGGCGTGGGGTTTGCGCTGTTCTCGCGCGAGGCGATCGCCAGGCGCTTGCGCGGCTGATGGCGGCTCAGTCGCCGGCCCAACCGTGCAGATGGGCGAAGCGGCGCAACAATCGGCGCGCGATCGGGGTGGCGGCCACGTCACTGAAGATGCGCGCGGCGTCGGCACCTTCGCGATGCAGGTCGTGGCGCTTGCGCCGGATGTAGGCGCGCATCACCTCGGCGTTGAACTCGGGATGAAACTGGACGCTGATCGCATTCGGCCCGTAGCGCAGCCACTGGTGCGGGTCGCGTGCCGAGCTGGCCAGGATCTGCGCCCCCGCGGGCGGCTCCAGCACGCTCTGCTCGTGCGTGGTGTGCGCGCGAAAACTGGCGGGGAGGCCAGCGCCCAGCGGGTCGTGCGCCTGCCCTGCGCTGACCCCGATCGACTGGGTGCCGATCTCACGCCCGCCGGGCAGGTAATCGACCCGTCCACCCAACGCGTGCGTCATCAGCTGGTGGCCGTAGCAGACGCCGAACAAGGGCACCTCGGCGTCCATCGCGTCGCGGATCCAGCCGGCGGTCGCTTCGCTCCAGGGTAGTTTCTCGGTGACCATCGCGGCCGAGCCGGTGACGATGGCGCCGGCCACCTCGCCCGCCGCCGGCAGCGTTTCGCCGGCCGCCACGTCGACGATGCGCAGGCGCTCCGGGCGCAGTCCGGCGGCGAGGCGGAACCAGTGCGGAAAATCGCCGTGGCGCGCACGGATGCTGTCCGGCGCCCGGCCGGTACGGATGATCAGGACGGGTTTCATGCGGTGTCTCGGGGGAGGTTTGACGCGCTAGTGCGGATCATCGGCCAAGGCGTCGATCGGTGGCAACACGGTCAGCACTTCCTGCACCGTGGTCAGTCCGGCGGCGACCTGGTCGGCGGCGGAGATGCGCAGCGGGCGCATGCCCTCGTCCAACGCAGCCTGGCCGAAGCCGCTGAGGTCGAGTTCGGCCGAGATCATGCCGCGCAGATGCGGCGAGAGCTTCATCATCTCGTAGATGCCGGTGCGGCCCATGAAGCCGGTGTTGCGGCATTCCAGGCAGCCGACCGCCCGGTACACCTGCGCCGGCACCGGCATCGCCCAGCCGCGGGTCAGCACGTTCCACGCCAGCGGGTCCTGGGTGGTGGCCTGCTTGCAATGCGGGCACAGCGTGCGCACCAGGCGTTGCGCCACCACGCCGGTGAGGGTGGACTGGATCAGGTAGTGCGGCACGCCGAGATCGAGCAGGCGGGTGACCGCGCTGGGCGCGTCGTTGGTGTGCAGCGTGGACAGCACCAGGTGTCCGGTGAGCGAGGCCTGCACCGCCATCTGCGCGGTTTCCAGGTCGCGGATCTCGCCGACCATGATGATGTCCGGGTCCTGCCGCAGCAGCGTGCGCACACCGGCGGCGAAATCGAGGTCGATCGCCGCGTGCACCTGCATCTGGTTGAACTCCGGCGAGACCATCTCGATCGGGTCCTCCACGGTGCACACGTTGAGTTCTGGCGTGGCCAGGTGCTTGAGTGTGGAATACAGCGTGGTGGTCTTGCCCGAGCCGGTGGGGCCGGTGACCAGCACGATGCCGTGCGGGCGCTCGACCATGTTGCGCCAGTTCTCCGCCTCGCTCGACGAGAAACCCAGCTGGGCGAAATCCTTCACCACCAGATCCGGATCGAAGATGCGCATCACCACCTTCTCGCCGAAGGCGGTGGGCATGTTCGAGATGCGCAACTCCACCTCGCGCCCGGAGGCAGAGCGCGTCTTGATGCGGCCGTCCTGCGGCCGGCGCTTCTCGGCCACGTCCATGCGGGCGAGGATCTTGATGCGTGCGGTCACTGCGGTCATCACCGGCGCCGGCAACTCGAACACTTTCTGCATGACGCCGTCGATGCGGAAGCGGATGTAGCCGGTCTCGCGTCGTGGTTCCAGATGGATGTCCGAGGCGCGCTGCTCGAAGGCGTACTGCAGCAGCCAGTCGACGATGTGCACCACATGGCGATCGTCGGCGCCGACCTCGCCGCTCTTGCCCAGCTCCACCAACTGCTCGAAGTTGAGGATCGCCGAGGAGCTGTCGCTGCCGGTCTTGGCGTCCTGCGCCAGCTGGATCGAGCGCTGGACGCCGTAGAACTCCTGCTGGTAGCGGTTGATGTCGATCGGGCTGGCCACGACGCGCTTGATGTCCCGCCGCAGCATGTGGGCCAGGTCGGGCGCCCAGGCGTCGTCGAACGGCTCGCTGGTGGCGAACGTCACCTCGCCCACGGTCGCCGCGATCGGCAGGATGCGGTGCCGTTTCGCGTAGGCCAGGCTCACCACCTGGGTGACCGTGGCTGCGTTGATCTTCATCGGATCGATCTTGAGGTACGGCAAGCCGGCATGGCCGGCCAGCCACTCGGCCAGCGTCTCCAGGCTCAACGGCCGACCGGGCTCGCGCTGGTTGATCAACTTGGCGTTGGCGATCACCACCAGCGGGTGCAGCTCCACCGTGCTGCGGCCGGCGCGCGCGCCCATGCGCACGTTCTTCGCATCCTCGGCGAGCGCGTAACCGTCGACCACCAGCGCGGCCAGCACCTCGTCCAGTTCGAGTCGGCCACGACGGCCGAGCAGCGAGGCAATTTGTGGCGATGCAGCCATCCGGCAAGTGTCCTGTGCGAGGCTCCGCCAGCCGGAAATTCCAGCCGCAAAGCGAGCTGCGGCTATACTAACGCGCTTTAACCCAGGTCACGGAAAGCCATGTCCGCGCGCACCTTCCAGGATGTGATCCAGACCCTCAACCGCTACTGGGCGGCGCAGGGTTGCGTACTGCTGCAGCCGCTGGACACCGAAGTGGGCGCCGGTACGTTCCATCCGGCCACCTTCCTGCGTGCGCTCGGCCCGGAGCCCTGGTCGGCCGCTTATGTGCAGCCGTCGCGTCGCCCCACCGACGGCCGCTACGGCGAAAACCCGAACCGCCTGCAGCACTACTACCAGTACCAGGTAGTGATGAAACCGAACCCGGAGAACATCCTGGAGTTGTACATCGGCTCGCTGAAGGAGCTCGGCCTCGACCCGCTGGTGCACGATCTGCGCTTCGTCGAGGACAACTGGGAATCACCCACGCTGGGTGCCTGGGGACTGGGTTGGGAGGTGTGGTTGAACGGCATGGAGGTCACCCAGTTCACCTACTTCCAGCAGGCCGGCGGCATCGAGTGCCGGCCGGTCACCGGCGAGATCACGTATGGCCTGGAGCGCCTGGCCATGTACCTGCAAAACGTGGATAGCGTTTTTGACCTGGTCTGGACTGACGGCCCGCGCGGCACCGTCACCTACGGCGATGTGTTCCACCAGAACGAAGTCGAGCAGAGCACCTACAACTTCGAGCACGCCAACGTGGCCGAACTGCTGCGCTGGTTCGACGTCTGCGAGGGCGAGGCGAACAAGCTGGTGGCGGCCAACCTGCCGCTGCCCGCCTACGAGCAGGTGATGAAGGCCAGCCACACCTTCAACCTGCTCGATGCGCGCCGCGCGATCAGCGTCACCGAGCGCCAGCGCTACATCCTGCGCGTGCGCGCGTTGTCGCGTGCCGTCGCCGAGGCCTACGTGGCGCAACGCGAGAAGCTGGGCTTTCCCGGCCTCAAGCACGCTGGTGCCCACCAGGAGCAGGCCGCATGAACGCCGGCAAGTCGCTGTTGATCGAACTGGGCACCGAGGAACTGCCGCCGCGCGCACTGGACGAGCTGTCCGCCGCATTCCTGCGCGGCATCGTGGGCGGGCTGGCCGCGCGCGGCGTCAGCGCCGGGCTGGACCAGGCGGTGGCCTACGCCTCGCCGCGCCGGCTGGCGGCCTTCATCCCCGCGGTGGCGGCGGCGCAGCCGGCGCAATCCATCGAACGCCGCGGCCCCGCGGTGGCCGCCGCGCTCGACGCCGAAGGGCGGCCGTCGAAGGCCCTGCTCGGTTTCGCGCACTCATGCGGCGTCGACGTCGGCCAGCTGGAGAAGCTCGAAACCGACAAGGGCGCGTGGTTTGTCTGGCGTGCGGTCAGGCCGGGCCAGTCGCTGGCGGCCCTGCTGCCGGAGATCATCGACGAGGCGCTCAAGGCGCTGCCGATCCCGCGCCCGATGCGCTGGGCCGACCACGACTACAGTTTCGTGCGCCCGGTGCACTGGCTGGTGATCCTGCACGGCGCCGACATCGTCGACGGCCAAGTGCTGGGCCTGGCCAGCGGGCGCAAGTCGCGCGGCCACCGTTTCATGCATCCGCAACCGGTGCACGTGGCCGACGCCGATGGCTGGCTCGACGCGATGCGCGCCGCAAAGGTGCTGGCCGATCCGCGCGAGCGGCGTCAGCGCATCCACCAGCAGATCGAGCTCGCCGCGCAAGGCACCGGCGGCACGCCGCAACTGGATGACGCGCTGCTGGACGAGCTGGCCAACCTCACCGAATGGCCGGTGGCGATCGCCTGCACCTTCGAGCGCCGCTTCCTGGAAGTGCCTGCCGAGGCACTGGTCACCACCATGGTGGCGAACCAGAAATTCGTGCCGGTGTTCGACGCCGAGGGCAAGCTGACCGAACACTTCATCGGCATCGCCAACATCGAGAGCAAGGACCCGGCCGAGATCCGCCGCGGCTACGAACGGGTGATCCGGCCGCGTTTCGCCGACGCCAAGTTCTTCTGGGACGAGGACCTCAAGACGCCGCTGGCCAGCTACCAGGAGCAGCTGAAAAACGTCACCTACCAGCAGGCGCTGGGCAGCCAGTGGGACAAGAGCGTGCGCGTGGCCGAACTGGCGCGGGTGGTGGCCAACCGGGTCGGCGTCGATGCGGCGCTGGCGACGCGCGCCGCCAGCCTGGCCAAGTGCGACCTGCTGACCCGCATGGTCGGCGAGTTTCCCGAGCTGCAGGGCGTGATGGGGCGCTATTACGCTGTCCATGACGGCGAACCGCCGGCGGTGGCCGAGGCGCTGGACAGCCACTACCAACCGCGCTTCGGTGGCGACCGCATCGCCGCGGACCCCCTGGGTCAGGTGCTGGCGGTGGCCGAGCGGCTCGATACCCTGGCCGGCATCTTCGCCATCGGCATGAAACCCGGTGGCAACAAGGACCCGTTCGCGCTGCGCCGCGCGGCGCTGGGCCTGGCGCGCACCCTGATCGAGGGCGGCCTGGAACTGGACCTGCGCGCGAGTTTCATCGAGGCGCTGGAGCAGTTGCCCGATGCCGCGCTGGCGGCCGGCCTCAAGCCCGGCAAGGACGGCAAGCCGCCGGCCCTGCAGGCGGGCGCGCGGCGTGCGATCCTGCTGGAGGAGCTGCTCGACTTCGTGCATGAGCGCCTGCGCGGCTACTACGCCGAACAGGGCTTCGAACACGGGGCCTTCGAAGCCGTGCTGGCGGTGCAGCCGGCCAGCCTGGCCGACTTCGACCGGCGCCTGCGCGCGGTGGTCGAGTTCGGCCGCCGGCCCGAGGCGGTGAGCCTGGCGGCAGCCAACAAGCGCGTCGCCAACATCCTGCGCAAGCAGGCCGAGGAGGCCGGTGCGCCGCCGATCGGGCGGACGGTCGACCCGGCCTGTTTCGAGGCGGAGGCGGAGCGCGACCTGGCCGATGCGCTGGCCGCCGCGCGGCAGGACAGCGCCGCGGCCGAGGCCGCCGGCGATTACGCTGCCGTGCTGGCCCGCCTGGCACAACTGCAGGTGCCGGTGGATGCGTTCTTCGACAACGTGCTGGTGAACGCCGAAGACCCCGCCGTGCGGGCCAACCGCCTGGCGCTGCTCAATCAGTTGAAGAGCCAGTTCAGCACCGTGGCTGACATCGCCCTGCTCTGACGCCGAACCGCGGAACGGGCGAACGCCCACCCCGCGGGAGTGCGCCCGGATCTCAGGCCGTGGTGGAGGCCAGGCGATCCTTGCGCAGGCGCTGGGCAAGGTGGCGGTTGAACGCCATCATCGCGCCGGCGTCCACGTTGACGCCGCCCGGGCCGAGGATCTCGTACAGCTCGGTGAGCAGGTCGGTGTTCTCGGCCAGGCCCAGCGGGCTGCCGGCCAGTTCCAGTTCCGATTGCAGCATCTGCATCGCCGTGTTCAGGCGCTGCGGGTCCAACCCCTGCATCTGCGCGGACAACGGCAGACGAGTGACCGTACCGGATTTGGCGTGGACGCGTTGGGTGCGCACGACCTGGCTGCTGTGCTGGTCGTCCTGCATGGTCGGGGTCGGGTCGATCTGGATGCCGCCCTCGCCGGCCACCAGCCATACCAGCGAGATGCCCAGCGTGCGCGCCAGGGTGACGCAGCGTGCGCGCGAGGGGTCGGTATTGCCGTCGCGCCAGCTGCGCACCACGCCTTCGGAAAAGCCGCACATGCGGGCGATCTCGGTGGCGCTGCCGACGCGCTGGATCAGCAGCCGGATGCGGTCGGCGAAGGTGCCGCCGGAAACCTGGGGAGAGGACTTGCTCATGGGAGTGGCCGTGTCGGTAGGGTAGGAGACTGCACCGGGGCGCAAGATTTCGGGGACGATCGCCGCGGCGGGAAAACCGGGTCGTCCACGCAGCATTTTGCGCCCGCCGCTGGTGCCGTGCCAAGCCGTCGACCCCGAACCTGCGCCGGCAACCAGGTTGCGACCGCGCGAATGGCGGGGAGTTTCATGCCATGCCGATCTTTCGTCCGGTGCGCCGCAGCTGCTACCGTCGCCCGGTCGCCGCCGGCCGTGGTGGCGCCGGGGACCCATCACAGGACAAGGCATGAGCCAATTCGGATTGCTCGGCAAGCGGCGTTTCGCGCCGTTCTTCTGGACCCAGGCGCTGGGCGCCTTCAACGACAATGCGTTCCGCAATGCGCTGGTGATGCTGGTGGCGTTCCAGATGGGGCTGGACGACCGCACCGTGGGGATCTACACCAACCTGGCGCCGGCACTGTTCATCATCCCGTTCTTCCTGTTTTCCGCCACCGCCGGCCAGCTGGCGGAGAAGTACGAGAAGAGCCGCATCATCCGCTACGTGAAGCTGTTCGAGATCGCGGCGATGACGCTGGCCGCGTACGGCTTCTACACCCACCACACCTCGCTGCTGCTGGTGGTGCTGTTCATGATGGGCATGCACTCGACCATGTTCGGGCCGATCAAGTACGCGATCCTGCCGCAGGCACTGAAGAACGAGGAACTGGTCGGCGGCAACGGCCTGGTCGAGATGGGCACGCAGATGGCGATGCTGGTGGGCATGATCGCCGGCAACTCGCTGATGCTGGTAGCCGGCGTGGGGCCCATGCTGGCCTCCGGCGCGACCATCGTGGTGGCGGTGGCCGGCTATCTGGCCAGCCGGCGCATTCCGGCCGCGCCGGCGACCGCGCCCGACCTGAAGTTCAACTGGAACCCGTTCAGCGAGACCGCCCGCGTGCTGGGCATCACCCGCGCCGATCGCGCGGTGTTCAACGCGGTGCTGGGCATCTCGTGGTTCTGGTTCTTCGGCACCGTGCTGATCGCGCAGTTGCCGATCTACACGCGCGAGACGCTGGGCGGCGACGGCTCGGTCAACACGCTGGTGCTGACCCTGTTCTCGATCGGCACCGGCGTCGGCGCGCTGCTGTGCGAGAAGCTGTCCGGCAAGCGGGTGGAGATCGGCCTGGTGCCGCTGGGCGCGTTCGGCCTCACCGTGTTCGGCATCGACCTGTACCTGGCCCGGCACGGGCTTGCGGCCACGCGCGGACTGGACTGGCTGGCGTTCCTGCACGGCGCCGGCAGCTGGCGCATCGTGCTCGACCTCACCGCGATCGGCGTGTTCGCCGGCTTTTACGTGGTGCCGCTGTTTGCCTTCGTGCAGTCGCGCACGCCGCGCGAGCGGCTGTCGCGGGTAATCGCCGGCAACAACATCATCAATGCCTTGCTGATCGTGCTGGCCGCGGTGTTCGGGCTGGTGCTGGGCCGGCTGGGCATGGACGCGGCCACCATCTTCCTGCTGGCCGCCCTGTTCAACGTGCTGGTGGCGGTGTACATCTTCACCCTGGTGCCCGAGTTCCTGATGCGCTTCATCACCTGGGTGCTGGTGAACACGCTGTACCGGGTGCGCGTCGACGGCATGCAGCATCTGCCCGAGGAAGGTCCGGCGCTGCTGGTGTGCAACCACGTCAGCTTCATGGACCCGCTGCTGCTGATGGCCAACCTGCGGCGGCCGGCGCGCTTCGTGATGTATTACCGGATCTTCCACACCCCGCTGCTGCGTTTCGTGTTCCGCACGGCCAAGGCGATTCCGATTGCCGGGCAAAAGGAAGATCCGGTCGTGCTGCAGCAGGCATATGACGCGATCGACGCGGCGCTGGCCGACGGCGAGCTGGTATGCATCTTCCCCGAGGGCGGCCTGACCGGCGACGGCGAGATCGCGCCATTCCGGCCAGGGCTGGAGAAGATCCTGGCCCGGCGCCCGGTGCCGGTAGTGCCGCTGGCGCTGCGGGGGTTGTGGGGCAGCGTGTGGAGCCGGCGCGACACCCGGCTCGGCCGGCTGCGCCTGCCGCGGCGCTTCCGGGCGCGGGTGGAACTGGTCGTGGATGCGCCGGTGCCGCCGCAGGCGGCCAGCGCCGCATCGCTGGAAGCCAGGGTTCGCGAATTGCGCGGGGAGCTTGCCTGAGCGTGGCGGGGCAAGCGGCGGGCAGTGCCGCCCTGCCTTGGCGTAGCTGGTCCAAGCCGGCCCCGCCCGCCGGCTTCAGCTCACCCAGCTGCCGATCACCAGCAAGGCGATCACGCTGAGCCAGGCCAGCAAGGCGCGCAGCAAGGCGCCGCGCAGGCGTCGCAGCTCGTCCAGCGGATCGCTGTGCTCCTCGGCATAGCCGTCGCCGGCCTCGACGTCGATACGCACGTCGGCTTGCGCCGCGGCGCCGAGAAAGCCGGGGCCGCGCTGATACCAGCTGGTCGGCGTGGCCTGGATGTGCCAGCGCCGCCACGCCTCGATCACCGCATCCCAGTGGCCGACCACGGCCAGGGTGAAGGTCAGCACCTGGGCCGGCAACCAGTCCAGCGCGTTGGCCAGGTAGTGGGCGGCATGCTGGCTGTCGCCGTCGAGCGCCAGCGAGTCGTCGCGCCCCAGCGTCTGCGCCAGCCGGTACAGCAGCGCGCCGACCGGGCCGAGCAGGAAAAACCACAGCAGCACCGCGAAGCGTCGGCGCAACGCTGCATAGACGATCGCCTCGCCCAGCGCCGGGGCGTGCCAGCGCACCGGGCGCCCGTCGTCGGACAGCCGTTGCGCCGCCGCCTCGCGGCTGACGTCGTCGGGCGCGGCGAGGATCGCCTCCAGGTCACGCTCGAACTCGCGTGGACCGAAGCAGTAGATCAGCACCACCACGGCGAACAGCAGCGGCAGCAACTCGCCCAGCACGGTGTGCCCGAACAGCCACACCAGCAGCGCGCACAGCAGCAGCGGCGGGGCCAGCGCCAGCACCACGCGGCCGGCGCCACTGGTGTCGGACAACTGCGCCACCCAGCGCCGGAACAGGCCGTCGCGGCGCCAGCTGGCCAGTTGCGGCGAGACATGCAGCAGGCCAAGGGCGATCAGGGCAACGAGCAGACGGATGGCCATGGTGACGCACTCCCGGACAATGGCCGCATTGTAACGAGCGCGTGTGCAGCCCGCTGGCGCTCGCCGCTCAGCCGGGCCCGCAGTGGTAGCGCTCGGCGGTGCGTTCGACGTCGGTGGAGCTGATGTGCCGGGCCAACTGCTCGGCCGGCGTCATGCCGCGCCAGACCTCCACGTCCATGCAGTGCGGGTCGACCACGCCGAACAGCGCCTGCACCATGCGCACGGCGCCGCCGACGCCCTGCATGCGCGGGTCGACCATGCGGAAACCCTCCACGATCGGCGTCGAGGAGCCGGGCAGGCGGACCGGGCGCGGCATGGACATCCCGCCGCGCAGAAGATTGCCGCCGGCGACGTAACCGGGTACGTCGGCTTTGGTGGTGATCGCGCTGCGCTCGCGCGCCGGTGACGTCGCCGGCAGCGGTGTGGGCTTCGGTGACGTGACGATGCCTCGGGGCGGCGGAGGGTGCCGTACCGAAGGACGCTGCGATGGCCGCCTGGGCGGTGCGGCCGTGGCTACCACCGTCAGCAACCGGAGGGTGAGCGGCGTCGATGGCGGATGGCGCCAGAGTGCGGCGGGCCGCCAGACGCGCGGGCTGGCATGGAAACACACCAGCCATGCCGCCAGATGCACGCCGATCACCGCCACGTGGATGGCGACGCGCCCGCTCGATGCGCGCATCGCTGCCGGAAAGCGGTGAGTCGGGTGCATGGGAGAGGTCCATCCGTGGCCGGGTACCCGGGCAACGACCCGCGCGCCGCGATGGAGTTCCGCCGGAAGGGATCAGGCGACGGGTGCGACGGCGGTCAACGCGTCCAGGTCCAGTCCGGCGCGCCCGTGCAGCCAGTGCGCCAGCAGCCGGTAGGACACCGACAAGCGTGTGGACGGCAGGAAGCTGCCGTCGGCGATGCCGTCGACGATCTGCTGTGGGGTGAACCAGCGCGCATCCTCCAGTTCGAGGTCGCGCATGCGGATCTCGCGCGATACCGCGGTGGCGATGAAGCCGACCATCAGTGACGCCGGCATCGGCCACGGCTGCGAGGAGTGGTAGCGCACCTCGTCCACGATCACGCCCGATTCCTCGGCCACCTCGCGGCGCACGGCATCTTCCAGCGCCTCGCCCGGCTCGACGAAGCCGGCCAGGGTGGAATAGCGGTGCGGCGGCCAGCCGGGCTGGCGGCCCAGCAGGCAGGCGCCGTCGTGCTCCACCAGCATGATTACCGCCGCATCGGTGCGCGGGAAATGCAGTCGCGCGCAATCGGGGTTGCGGCATTGCGCCCGATGCCCGGCGGCCACCAGTTGCAACGGCCCGCCGCAGTACGCGCAGAACTGCGTCTCGCGTTGCCAGTGCGACAGCCCCTTGGCATAGGCGAACAGGCCGGCCTCGTCCGCAGGCAGCAACAGGCCGGCGCTGCGCAGGCTCATGCGGCGTGCGTCCAGCGCGGTTTCCAGCGCGTCGCCCTGCTCGCGATCGCTCACTACGAGCAGGAAGTGCGGCCGCTCGTGCGCGATGCCGAGCAAGCTGGCGCGCGTGTCGGCCAGCCATTGCGTGCGTTCGGCGGCGGTGAGCCAGCGCAGCGCGTCGTCGTCGCGGCGGAGATAGGCCTCGCCGGTGGCATCCAGCAGCAGGTAGCGAGCCGTGTCGGCGCGTGCCTGCGCGGCCACCCACGTCGCCTCGTCGCGATGCTCGGCCATGCGGTCGAGCACCAGGCTCAGGCCGGCGAAGGTGTTGGGGCGCGGCAGCCTGGCCTGGTCCATGGCGAGGAGGTCAGGCGGTGAAGGAGGAGCCGCAGCCGCAGGTGGTCTTCGCGTTCGGATTGCTGATCACGAACTGCGCGCCGCTGAGGTTCTCGGCGTAGTCGATCTGTGCGCCGGTGAGGTACTGCAGCGACAGCGGATCGCACAGCAGCGTGACGCCCTCGCGCTCGACCGCCAGATCGTCCTCGGCCTGTGCCTCGTCGAAGGTGAAGCCGTACTGGAACCCCGAGCAGCCGCCACCGGAGATATACACGCGCAGCTTCAGCTGCGGATTGCCTTCCTCGGCAATCAGCTCATGCACCTTGTGCGCGGCGGCCGCGGTGAACTCCAGCGGAGCGCCGCCGCTGCGGTAATCGGGGATTGCGACGATGGTTTCCATGGCGATCTGAATGGGGATGAAGGCGGACAGATGCAAGCATAGCGCGTCAGGCCGGCAAGGCTTCCTCGTCGCTGCCGGTGGCGTCGGTCGCCGGCGCCGCCAGCGCGCGCTGCGCCGGCTCGGCCTGGCGCGCCATGTGCCCGTTGACCTGGGCGCCGGCAGCCATTTCCAGCGTGTGGTAGCGCAGGTCGCCGTCGATGCGCGCCAGCGGCGCCAGCTCCAGCCGCACACTGATGTACACGTCGCCGGTGATGTGCCCGTTGATCACCGCCTGCGGCACGCGCACCTCGCCCTCCACCTCGCCATGCTCGCTCAGGGTGAACATGGCATCGTCGCCCTCGGCCAGCACGGTGCCTTCGATGCGTCCGTCCAGGTGCAAGGCGCCGCTGAAGCGCAAGTCGCCGCGGATCACCGTGCCGCGGGCGATCAGGCTGGTTTCGGAACTGCCGCGGTTGCGGTCGCTGCGTCTACGGTTGAGCATCTCGGTCTCCCTCGGCGGTGGTGATGTTGCCGGACAAGGCGGCGCTCCACGCCACGGTGCGGCTGAAGGTCTCGCCGCTGGCCGGATCGACGCGGATGCGCAGCCGTGTCGGCCGGAAATCCGCGGGCAGCACGATCGTGCCCTGCAACTGCTGGAAATAGGTGAAGCGGAACGGCAGGCCGTCCTTCTGCGCGCCGTCGCCCAGCGCCGGCCAGTCCAGCGTCACGACCTTGTCCTTGCGCATGCCCTCCACGCTGACCGTGGCATGGCCGTTGACCTCGGCGCCGCGCTTGGCGTTCTGGGTCAGGCTGAGGATCAGCGTCCAGCCGCGCGAACCGGCGATCGGCTGCAGCTTCACCTCCTGCAGCTTGAGGCCTTGGCGCTGATCGTTGCCGGCGACCAGGCGCGAATAGAACCCGAGGTCCGAACGCAGCGCACTCAACTCCTTCTCGCGCTGCGCGAGAGTGCCGCGCAAGGCGCTGGTGGCCACCTCGTTGACCTGGCCAGCGCGCTGCAGGTTCGCCACCTGCTGCTTGAGATCGTCGACTTCGGCCAGCAGCGCACGCTGCTGCTTGTGGTCGACTACTGCCGGCGTGCTGCGCACGCCCAGCACATGCACCGCCGCGCCCACCGCCAGCAGGCTGGCCAACCACGCCAAACCCCACCCCAGGCGGCGCCAGCGATGGCCGACGTCGTCGTGCCTGCGCACCACGAGACGCGGAGGTGGTCGTGAACCCATGGGAGGACGTTCCCGGAAAACCCGAGGTATAGCCCGGGCGTGACGAAAGCGTCAAGGAACGGGCGCACGCCCGCGCGGATGCGCCGTGGCGGCGTGCGCGCTGCGCGACCGGCGTCAGCTCTGCATCTTGCTCTGCAGATAGCGTTCCGCGCCGATGTCCTTGATCAGGTTGAACTGGGTTTCCAGCCAGTCGATGTGTTCTTCCTCGTCATGCAGGATGTGCTTGAACAGATCGCGGCTGATGTAGTCGGCGATGCCTTCGCTGTAGGCGATCGCCTCGCGCAGGTCGACGGTGGCGGCCAGCTCCAGGTCCAGGTCGCCCTGCAGAGCTTCCACCGGATGCTCGCCGATGCGCAGCTTGCCCAGCCGCTGCAGATTGGGCAGCCCGTCGAGGAACAGGATGCGCTCGATCAGCCGATCGGCGTGTTTCATCTCGTCGATCGACTCCTTGTATTCGTGCTCGGCCAGCTCGGTGTAGCCCCAGTTCTTGTACATCCGGGCATGCAGAAAATACTGGTTGATCGCGGTCAGCTCGTTGTAGAGCACCTTGTTGAGAAACTCGATGACCTTGGCATCACCCTTCATGGCCTTTCCTCCATCGCGACGGACCCACGGACTATACAAACTCCGCGACGGTCAGGACGGAAATGAGAATGCCAATGGTTTGCCGCCGGGCGCGAAGCCCGAGGTCGGCTCAGGCGGCGACGAGCGGAAGCTGGCAGAGCACCTGCCGGCGAGCCTGCTCGAAGGTGGCGCGGGCTTCGTCGCCGCAGCAGCCGCAACAGTCCGAACAGCCGGTGCGCGCCTGCAATTCGGCAAACGTCTGCACGCCATCGGCCGCTTCGCGGCGAATGTCGTGGTCGGTGACGGCATTGCACATGCAGACGTACATGACGCATATGAGAACGCGAATGCGAACGATTGTCAACAATCGACTGGGCGGGGCGGTCGTCCGTTCAGCGCGTCGGTCTTGCCCGCCGCGTGGGCCCTCCGCTCACGGCTTGATCGCGGTCACCACGCCGCCGATGGAATACACGCGGACCCCGGCCGTGGGGAATACGTACAGCCGCAACGCCACGCCGTCGGCCTGACTCACCACGATCTGGTCCACCTCGCCAAAGCGGGCCAGCATGGTGCACTGGCGGAAGGCCTCATCGCTCATGCCCACCGTGGGCAGCTTCGCCAGTTCGCCGCCGCAGTCCTGCTCCTGTTGTTCGATCGCCTGGCCAAGCTTTGCGGCCGATACCGCATTGCCGTGCTCGGCCTGTGCCTGCATGCGCGCGGTGATCGCCCGGTCGCGCAACTCGCGCGCCATGCGGGACAAGCGCGGTTCCGGCTTGAACAAGCCGTGCATCTTCGACACCGGCGCCACCCGCGGCGGCTGCGTCTCGGGCAGGGTTCGCTGGATCATGCCCACGCCCAGCGCCTGCAACCGGTCGAGTTCGCGCTCCAGTGCCCGCTCGTCGTAAGCAGGCGGGGGCGGCACGGTCGATGATGCAGGCGCAGCCGGGACCGCGCCGTCGCAGGGATGGTCCTGGAACACGTCGCCCCGGCACTTGTAGACCGCGTCGTCCGCGCGGGCGGAAAACACGCCTGTCGCCGCCAGCAGCAGCGTGATCGTCCATCGAACCGTGGGCGTCATCCGATCACTCCCGTGCCTGGCTTGCGGGCTTGTCGCACTGCGTCGATGGCTTCGCCTGGATGCGCTCGAAACGGGTCGGTGCGCCATCGGTTTCGATCACCTGGAAGCGGCCGTCGCTTGCCTCCAGCATTGCGTTGACGTCGATCACGCCACTCCCGTCGGGCTGCCACACGATCTTGTCAGCCTGCACTTTCCAGCGGCCGGTAAAGCCGGCGGTCGAGCGCCGGTCGAACGCGCTGGGGGTCATCACGTAGCGACCGTCGTCGCGCAATTCGATGCGCCGCATGATGCTTTTGTGCGTGGACGACCACAGGCCGATGAGCCCGCATGGCCGTTGGCTCGGCGTCATCATCACCTTGGCGGTCTCGCGTGCGGCCACGCCCATGCGTTCCCAGTCGGCCTTGGGCACGCGGTGCACGCAGGTCGACAGCGACAGCACCCACGGCATCAGCACGATGGCCAGCCCGCCATACACCAGCAACCGGGCGGCCAGCGAATAGCCGCCGCGCAAGCGCGGCCAGGCGACGCGGCGCAACAGTCGATAGGCCAGCCACGAACCCAGGCAGGCGAGGATGACCCACTTGACGTTGCCGATGCCGTCCCAGCTGAAGTGCTGCTGTCCACGCGGCGCCGCTGCCTTCGCCACGGGCGCAGCAGCCGTGGGTGGCGGCGCGATCGGCTTCATCGCGACGGTGGGCGAGATGTAGCGATCGCCCGGCGGTGGCGGGGCAAAGCCGCGGCAGCTTGCCTGGCGATGGAAAAAGCCGGCGCCCGCTGCCAGCGTGTCGCGGCCCGGCCCCGCCACCACCACGGTGCCGTCATCGAGGACCGCCATAACGTGGCTGGTGCTGCCGAAGCCAGGGTCGGACAGCGCGAACACCCGCGCATCCGCCGGCCGATACAGCGCCACCGGATACGTCGAGATGGCGCAGCCATCAGGCAGGCGCTGCGCGTCGGCGCCCATCTGGCGCCCCATCAACACGTAATCCCACCAGCCGGTGTCGGCGTTCCACAGCATCGCGGTGGCCCGCCAACCATCGGCGTGCACGAAGCGGGCGCCAGCGTCGTTGATCTCGAAGCTTTCGCGTCCTGTCGGGTCGGTGATGGTGGCTAGCGGCTGCTGGCCGTGCACCGGCGCGCCGTAGGTGATCCCCTTGTCGTGCCAGTCGACGCGCCAGATCGTCCAGCGCGCCGTGCGCTCGTTCAGCACCGCGGCCTCGTGCATGTTGACCAGGGCAAACGCGCGCCCGTCCGGCAACAGGCCCAGTTGCGGCCGTGAATCGGCCAGGTATTGCAAGGTCGCGCCGCCGCAGCCGGACCAGCGGTTGATGGGAGCCGACCAGCGGTGACACTGCAACTCGTGCCCCGATTTCATCGTTACGTACAGGACATCCCCCGACCGCAGCGCCAAGGCCGCGGGGTGTCCCGCCGAGTCCGCCTCCAGCGGGCCGGTGCTGCTCCAGCGATCGGTGCGCGCGTTCCAGATGCGCGCCACCGGCAGCCCGCGAAAATCGTCGGCGAGGTAGCCCACCATAATCACGCGATGCCCGGGCAGCGCGGCGATCGCGGGCGTCGATCGCCAAGCGGGCACGTCAGCAGCCGGTGTCTCGGGTGACCAGCGCAACACCCCGTTGGCGGTGAAGATCAACGCACTGCCATCGGATCGCGCCACCATGCCGAGCGGCTGCGGCGCGTCGTTGCCCACGCTGGGAGAAGTGGTTCCGGCAAGTTGCCAACCTTGCGAATGCGGATCCCACAACCACGCCCACGGCGAGGATTGTCCCTGGACCGGCTGCAGCCAGGTGCCGCCGGCGACCAGTACGGCACCGGAGGCCAGCCGGACCGCAGCGTGGCCGTACAGCCCCACCGGGAGCTCCGCGCCCTCGCTCCATGTGCCGCTGCGCGGGTCCCATAGCTCCACCGAACGCAGCGGCCGGCCATCCTCGCCCATGCCGCCGGCCACCAGTACGCGGCCATCGGCGAGCAGGGTGGCGGTGTGCGCGTAGCGTGCCACGTGCATCGGTGGCAGCGTTCGCCAGGCCTGTCCGCGGGCGTCGAGCAGTTCGGCCGAAGTCAGCGGATGATTGGTGTCATCAAGGCCACCGAGCACCAGCACGCTGCCGTCGGACAGCGCCGTCGCGCTGTGCTTGGCCCGCGCGGCGGCCATCCTCGGTGCGGCAACCAGCTTGCCGCCTGCATAGCGCACCACGCTGGCAAGCACGCCGCTGCCATCGTGCGGCAACTGCGGATCGCTTTCGCCGCCGATCAGCAGCACGCTGCCATCGGGCATCCGCGTGGCGGTATGGAAGATGCGCGTCTGCGCCAACGCGGGCGCCGATTGCCACTGTCGTTTGAGCGGATCCCAGATCGACATGCCTGCATACGGCGGATACGGCGCCGAATCGTTCAAGGCCTGCGCCACGTCGCACAGGCCGCCGGCGATCAGCAGCCGGCCGTCGGCCAGCACGGTGCTGGTGTGCAGGTAGACATGGCCGTCCGGACACTGCGGCGCGCGCGGTACGCGCACCCAGCCCCCGGCGGCGGGATCGTAGAGCTTGGGCGAAGGGTCCGGCCCGCTTTCCATGCCGTGACGCAGGCGCAAGGCGTCGTTCTGGTCCTGTTCGGCGCGCCACTCGTTGGCGGACATGCCGTAGCCGTAGGCAAGGACGCTGCCGTCAGACAGCACGTCCACCGTGCCTCCGCGCAGCGGTGTCAGGTAACCGCCAAACGGTTGCAGGTGGCCCGCCGTGGGATGCCATTGCGCGGACACTGGGCCTGCGCCGAGCACGCCGGCGAGGAGCAGCATCAGAAAGGCGAACCGGCCCATCACGGAGGGCAGCCCTGCAGGCGGGCGCGATCGCCGTACCAGCGCAGATCCGAAAGAGACTTGCGGCGCCGCGCTTCGATGGCGCGCCAGCCGTCGCCGGCGTCATCCGCGCTTGCCACCAGCGCGGCGGCGGCCGCGTCGTAGGCGCGCTTGCTGTCCGCCAGATGTTCGCGCAAACCGTGGCAGGTTTCCGCGAGCGCGGCGTGCGGGGTCGACCCATGGGACGCACAGGGTTGATCGCTGAAGAGCGGATGGTCAGGCGTGCCGCAGCGATGGATCGCCTTGGGCGAGTCGCCCGTGGGGGCCATGGCGGCGCGGGTCGTCGCCAACGACAGGTAGCGCTGGTAATCGGCATACTGCAGGAGGTATTCGTGGCGATAGGGCTGTGGCGACATCTCCTCGATGCCGGCGCGATCGGTTGCCAGTTGTTCGATCGTGACCGCCGTGAGCGCGTGGCCCGTGCGCAAGGTGTCGATCGCCAACGACAATCGCTGCAGCGCGGCTGCGATCTGCTCGCCCTGCAGGCTATCCTCGAACCCTTTGCAATCGAGCAACATGGGGCCGCGGCCTTCGTCTTCGGTCACCGCGATGCCCCTGTAGTTTCCGTACGCCAGCATCTCCGCCTCGACCGCGTCGAAGTGAGCGTTGACCTGGGCGCGGCACTCCTCGCCGTTGCGCGCGTCGCGCGGGCCGATGGCGCGGGCGCCGCCGACACTGGCGATCAGCAGTACGCCCGCCGCCATCCACCGATGGGCGACGCGAAGCCTGGCTTGGGTACCCATCCCCTTTTTCCTTCCCCTGGAATCGCCGCACTATACGACAGCGCGTGCGGCGGCGAACGCGGGATGGGCGTTGCGCAGCGCGACGGGAAGGAGGCCGGGATCAGGCTGCCGCGCGTCCGGTGCGCGGGCCCCCGACGGGTGTGTCGGCGTCTTCGCGTGGCGGCGTGGTGCCGATCTCCATGCCGAACAAATCCTCCACCAGCGGCGCGAAGTGGCGCAGTGCCCGCGCGTACACGTCGCGCTTGAAATTCACCACGTGCGCGGCCGGGTACCAGAAGTCGACCCAGCGCCAGATGTCGAACTCCGGCTTCTCGTTGGCATCGAGCTTCAGCGCCTCCTCGCCGCCGACCAGCTTCAGCAGGAACCACACCTGCTTCTGGCCGATGCAGGTCGGGCGCTGGTGCCGGCGCACGTAGCGCTCGGGCAGGCGATAACGCAGCCAGCCGTGGGTGGCGCTGATCACTTCCACGTGGTGTGCCGCCAGGCCGGTTTCCTCCTCCAGCTCGCGGTACATCGCCTCCAGCGGGGTTTCGTCGGTGCGCATGCCGCCCTGCGGGAACTGCCAGCCGTCACGATTGACCCGGCGCGCCCAGAACAGCTGGCCGTCTGCATTGAGCAGCACGATCCCCACGTTCGGACGGTAGCCATCTACATCAATCATGCGTCGCCTCCCGGGGCTTGGCCCCGCGAACCGGCGGCAAAAGGGCCGCGCGATCCTGCCCCGATTCAACCACAGCCCGCAAAGCAGCGGCAAGCTCGCCGACTTGAACGAACGCGCCACGCCCACTACACTTCCGCGCCCCGCCGGCGATCGCCCCGCGGCGGCTTCCCAATGGCTATGTAGCTCAGCTGGTTAGAGCACAGCACTCATAATGCTGGGGTCGGTGGTTCGAGTCCACCCATAGCCACCAAACGTGTCGCGCGTGTCTGTCCCGCCGACGTGTCCATCCGCGCGGACGTCGCCATGCACATCTTCAAGGTGTTTCAGCTCGAAGCAGCCCACCGCCTGCCGCACGTGCCGGAAGGCCACAAATGCGCGCGGCTGCACGGGCATTCGTTCCGCGTCGAGATTCATGTTTCCGGCGAGCCGGACCCGCGGCTCGGCTGGGTGATGGACTTTGCCGAGCTGAAGACGGCCTTCCAGCCGCTGTATGACCAGCTCGACCACCACTATCTCAACGACATCGAGGGGCTGGAGAACCCGACCAGCGAGATGCTGGCGCGCTGGATCTGGCAGCGGCTGGAGCCGCGGCTGGCGGGGCTGGACAAGGTGGTGGTGCACGAGACCTGCACCTCGGGGGCCAGCTGCAGCCGGGCCGATTTCTGACGCGTTGCGTTATGCGGGTGATTTCCGCAAGTTGGCGTACAGGATGAACATTTGCCGACTGGTCTGGCGATTCCGGGAAATTCATGTTGCATTGCAACAGAAGTCTTGCTAGAGTGGCTGCCACTACCCCACCTCCACCCGAGGAACAAGCCATGACCCAGCAATTCAACAACCAGCTTTTTGCGTTCACCAAGCAGTTCACCGACAGCGCGTTCAAGGCGCATTCGCTGGCCCTGAAGGGGCTGGAGAAGGTTGCCGAGCTGCAGCTCAAGGCGCTCGAGGAGCAGACCAAGGTCTCCGCCGAGTTCGTCACCGACGTGATGGAAACCCGCGACGTCGACGGCCTGCGCGGCCTGTGGGAGAAGGGCAGCAGCCTGAGCCGCGAGAATGCCGAGCGCGCCGTGGCGGTGTCGCAGGAAGTGCTGTCGATCACCCAGAAGACCGCCGAGTCGCTGACCGCGCTGGTGCAGGAGCAGCGCCAGGCGGCCAATGACGCCGTGACCGCGCCGGTCGCCGGCAAGAAGGCCGCCGCCAAGTAATTCGCGGCTGCCGTGCAGCGGTACAAAGCTTCGAGAAGGCCGGACAGGGATGTCCGGCCTTCTTTTGTGCGCAAGATCGTGCGATCGCGGCAGATCGTCGCAGGCCTCGCGCCAGGCTGTGCGCTGGCGGGCGCGGCGGGGATTGGCAGGCTTCGCGGCTTGTCCGGGCAATCGGCGCACTGATATACTTTTACGGATTCGGATCGTGGCGGGTGACTGGATCGGTGCCGCCTGACAAGGGTCGCGCGGAGACGTCACTTGCTCAACAACCTGGCCTCGGGTCGGCGCCTCGCCTCGCGCATCGTGCTGCTGCAGTTCGCGGTGGCTCTGCTGGTGGGCTGCGTCTTCCTAGCACTGGGGCGTCGTGAAGCGGCATCGGCCGCGGCAGGCGCGGTGGTGGTGGCGCTGGGTACCGCAGCGATGTCGGCGCGGATGTTCAGCGGCATCAGCGGCGCGGGTCTGGCGCTGGGTCGGCTGCTGACGGGCATGTTCCTGAAATGGATCGTGATCGTCGGAGGGCTGGTCGTGATCCTGTTCCAATTCAAGTTGCCGCCACTGGCCGCCATCACGGGGTTGGTGGCTGCCTACGCGGTCCATCTGGTGGCGTTCAGATTCAAGGGTTGAAGCATGGCAAGCGAGTCGGGCGGGCTTACCGAATACATCCAGCACCACCTGCAGCATCTTGTTCCGCATGCGAGCAAGGAAGGCTTCTGGGCGGTGCACCTCGACTCGGTCAGCGTGTCGCTGGCGCTCGGCGTGCTGTTCTGCCTGTGGTTCTGGCTGAAGGCACGCAAGGCGACGGCCGGCGTACCTTCCAAGGGTCAGGCCTTTGTCGAGATCATCCTCGAGTTCGTCGATGGCCAGGTCAAGGACGTGTTCCACGGCGACCGCCGCGTGCTGGGTCCGCTGGCGCTGACCGTGTTCGTCTGGGTGTTCCTGATGAACGCCATGGATCTGCTGCCGGTCGACCTGTTGCCGTGGATCACCGAGAAGTTCGGCGTCGGCCACTTCCGCGCCGTACCGACCGCCGACATCAACATGACCTTCGCGATGTCGCTGACGGTGTTCGTGCTGATCATCTTCTACAGCTTCAAGGCCAAGGGTGCCGGCGGCTACATGCGCGAGCTGTTCACCGCGCCGTTCGGCTCGAGCCCGTTCCTGTGGCTGCCCAACTTCCTGCTCAACGTGGTCGAGCTGCTGTCCAAACCGGTGAGCCTGGCGATGCGACTGTTCGGCAACATGTACGCCGGCGAGCTGGTGTTCATGCTGATCGCCGGCCTGTTCAGTGCCGGCGCGGGCCTGGCCGGCTGGGCCCTGTACGGCGCAGGCATCATCGGCTACACGGTGTGGGGCATCTTCCACATCCTGATCATCTCGATCCAGGCCTTCATCTTCATGGTGCTGACGATCGTGTACATCTCGATGGCGCACGATCACCACTGATTGGCTGTTGTCGAATCCTTCGTTTCATCCGTTTTTGCCATTCCCAGTTTGCTTTTCTCAGGAGACCGTCGTGGAACTCATCACTCAAATTGCTCAAGTGCAGTCCTTCACCGCCATCGCGCTGGGCCTGATCATCGGCCTCGGTGCGCTCGGTGCCTGTATCGGTATCGGCGTCATGGGCTCGAAGTTCCTCGAAGCGGCTGCACGCCAGCCGGAACTGGTGCCGCTGCTGCAGGGCCGCATGTTCCTGCTCGCCGGCCTGATCGACGCGGCGTTCCTGATCGGCGTGGCGCTGGCGATGTATTTCGCCGTGGCCAACCCGCTGCTGTCCAAGCTTGCCGGTGCCTGAGTCACGTGGCGGCGCACAGCGCCGCCGTTTCGACCCGGGCGTCCTGACGCCCGGGTTCGGTTCAACCCGTATTTGCAGGTAACGCAGCGATGGATTTCAACGCGACCTTGATTGGCGAAATGATTTCGTTCGCCATCCTGATCTGGTTCTGTGTGCACTTCATCTGGCCGTATCTCAACAAGGCCATCGAAGAGCGCCAGCTCAAGATCGCCGAAGGCCTGAATGCGGCCGAGCGCGCGCACGCCGACCTGAAGGCTGCCGACTCCAAGGTGCAGGCCGAGATCAAGCAGGCCCGCCTGCAAGCCTCGGAGATCATCGACAAGGCCCAGCAGCAGGCCAACCAGATCATTGAAAAGGCCCGTGGCGAGGCCGTCAGCGAAATCAATCGCCTGAAGGCTTCGGCGCAGGACGACATCGCCTCGATGGCCCAGCGCGCGCGCGACGAGCTGCGCGAGCAGGTCGGTGCGCTGGCCGTGGCCGGCGCCAGCAGGATCGTGCAGCGCGAGGTCGATGCGTCGACGCACAAGGCCTTGCTCGACCAGCTCGCGGCCGAGATCTGATCGATGGCCCAGGCAATCACCCTCGCCCGTCCCTACGCCCGCGCCGCGTTCGAAGTGGCGCATGCCGCCGGCACGCTGGACGCGTGGTCGCAGGCGCTGGCGTTCGCCGCCGCGGTCGCGGCCGATCCGCGCGTGGCCGGTCTCGGCAACGATCCGCGGGTGGTGCCCGCGCAGCTCGTCGCGCTGCATCTGCCGGCCGGCATCGCCGCCGATGCGCCATTCGGCCAGTTCCTCGCCGAAATGGCCGAGCAGCGACGCCTTGCGTTGCTGCCGGAGGTGGCCGAGCTGTACGAGACGTTCAAGCGCGAATCCGAGTCGCAGCTGCTGGTCAAGGTGACCAGCGCGATGGCGCTGGACGCAGCGCAGACCGAGCAGCTCAAGGCTTCGCTGAAGCGCCGCTTCAAGCGCGAGATCGAACTGGATACCCAGGTCGATGCCTCGCTGCTGGCCGGTGCGGTGATCGACACCGGCAGCGAAGTGATCGACGGCTCCGCGCGCGGCAGGCTGGCCAAGCTGGCTGGCGCATTGAGCCAGTAGTTTCACGCGAAGCCAGCTTCGCGAAAGGCAATACCGGCAGTTCGGGCCGGACAGTTTGGTTTCACGCGAAGTCCATTTTCGCGACGAGCAAAACCCGACCCTCCATGGTCGGACAGATTGGTTTCACGCGAGATCCATCTCGCGAAGAGCAAGGCCGGCCATCCGGGCCGGACTGTTCAACAAGAGCTTTTCATTTCCGGGATAGATGACCATGTCCAGCACCACACTGAATCCGTCCGAGATCAGCGAACTGATCAAGAGCCGCATCGAGCAGTTCAAGCTCGGCGCCGAGGCACGCAACGAGGGCACGATCATCAGCGTGTCCGACGGCATCGTGCGCATCCACGGCCTGGCCGACGCGATGCAGGGCGAAATGATCGAGCTGCCGGGCAATGCGTTTGCGCTGGCGCTGAACCTCGAGCGCGACTCCGTCGGCGCGGTGGTGCTGGGCGACTACCAGCACCTGCGCGAGGGCGACACCGCCAAGACCACCGGCCGCATCCTCGAAGTGCCGATCGGCCCGGAGCTGCTCGGCCGCGTGGTCGATGCGCTGGGCAATCCGATCGACGGCAAGGGCCCGCTGAACGCCAAGCTCACCGCGCCGGTCGAGAAGGTCGCGCCGGGCGTGATCTGGCGCAAGTCGGTCGACCAGCCGCTGCAGACCGGCTACAAGTCGGTCGACGCGATGATCCCGGTCGGTCGCGGCCAGCGCGAGCTGATCATCGGCGACCGCCAGACCGGCAAGACCGCGCTGGCGATCGACGCGATCATCGCCCAGCGCGATTCGGGCATCAAATGCATCTACGTGGCGATCGGCCAGAAGCGTTCGTCGATCGCCAACGTGGTGCGCAAGCTGGAAGAGAACGGCGCCCTGGCCAATACCATCGTGGTGGTCGCCTCGGCCTCCGAGTCGGCCGCGCTGCAGTACGTGGCGCCGTATTCCGGTTGCGCGATGGGCGAGTACTTCCGCGATCGCGGACAGGATGCCCTGATCGTCTACGACGATCTGTCCAAGCAGGCCGTGGCCTATCGCCAGATCTCGCTGCTGCTGAAGCGCCCGCCGGGCCGCGAGGCGTATCCGGGCGACGTGTTCTATCTCCACTCGCGTCTGCTCGAGCGCGCCTCGCGCGTGTCCGAGGCCTATGTCGAGAAGTTCACCAACGGCGAGGTCAAGGGCAAGACCGGCTCGCTGACTGCGCTGCCGATCATCGAGACCCAGGGCGGCGACGTCTCCGCATTCGTGCCGACCAACGTGATCTCGATCACCGACGGCCAGATCTTCCTGGAAACCGACCTGTTCAACGCCGGCATCCGCCCGGCCGTCAACGCCGGCATCTCGGTGTCGCGCGTGGGCGGTTCGGCGCAGACCAAGATCGTCAAGAAGCTCTCCGGCGGCGTCAAGCTGGCGCTGGCGCAGTTCCGCGAGCTGGCCGCGTTCGCGCAGTTTGCCTCGGACCTGGACCCGGCCACCCGCGCCCAGCTTGATCGCGGCCAGCGCGTCACCGAGCTGATGAAGCAGAAGCAGTATTCGCCGCTGTCGATCGCCGAGCTGGCGCTGTCGGTCTACGCCGCCGAGAAGGGCTACCTCGACGACCTGCCGGTGAACAAGGTGCTGCCGTTCGAGAAGGGCCTGCACGCCTTCATGCATCAGACCCATGAGGAACTGATGAAGAAGATCGTCGCCACCGGCGCCTGGGACAACGACATCGAAGCCACCTTCAAGGCCTCGCTGGACGAGTACAAGAAGACGGGTAGCTGGTAAGAGAGCCGGGAATCGGGAGTAGGGAATAGGGAATCGGAAAAGCAACGGGCCTCGCCGCTACTGGCGATTCCCCATTCCCGATTCTCGATTCCCCGAGCAAGCATAGCGAGCGAGACAAATGGCCAGCGGACGCGAAATCAAAACCAAGATCAAGAGCACGCAGAACATGCGCAAGGTGACGCGCGCGCTCGAGATGGTCTCGGCGGCCAAGATCCGTCGCGCACAGGACCTGATGCGCGCCTCGCGCCCGTATGCGCGGCTGATGCGCAAGGTGATCGCGCACGTGGCGCAGGCCAGCACGGATTTCAGCCATCCGTTTTTGGTCGAGCGCGACAACGTGGCGCGGGTCGGCTACATCGTGGTGTCGACCGACCGCGGCCTGTGCGGCGGCCTCAACTCCAACCTGTTCCGCCGCCTGCTGCCGGCGATCGCCGAGTGGCAGAAGCAGGGCGTGCAGGTCGACGTGGTGGCGATCGGCCAGAAGGCGATCTCGTTCTTCCGCCGCATCAAGGGCGTCAACCTGGTCGGCACGGTCAGCCACCTGGGCGAGAAACCGCGGCTGGAGCAGCTGGTCGGCGTGATCAAGGTGATGATGGACGCCTACGCGGCCAACGGCCTGGATCGCGTGTTCCTCGCCTACAGCGACTTCGTCAACACCATGACGCAGAAGCCGACCATCGACGCGCTGCTGCCGCTGCCGCTGGTGGCGGCCGAGCTGGAAGCGCATGAGGATGCCGGCGAGTCGGCCTATGCGGGCGTGAAGCTGGAAGCCGGGCACGACTGGGACTACCTCTACGAGCCCGACGCGCAGACCGTGCTGGAGCACGTGCTGGGCCGCTACATCGAGTCGGTGGTGTACCAGGCCACGCTGGAGAATCTGGCCAGCGAGCACGCCGCCCGCATGGTCGCGATGAAGGCCGCGTCGGACAACGCGAACAAGGTGATCGACACGCTGACGCTGACCTACAACAAGGCACGCCAGGCGGCGATCACGCAGGAAATATCGGAAATCGTCGGCGGTGCCGCGGCGGTATGAGTGCAGGCATCCATGCCTGCAAGAGCAAGTCAAGAAGCGGCCATCCATGGCCGCACTGTTGAAGGAAAGCGATCATTCGTGATCGCAGGGCAAGATCAAGAAGCAGCCATCCGTGGTTGCACTCTCAAATGAAGCGACGCTTCGTCGGCGCTATGACAAGACACTTAGAGATTCATCCGGAGCTATCAGCATGAGCCAGGGCAAAGTTGTTCAGATCATCGGCGCGGTCGTCGACGTGGAGTTCGCGCGTGACCAGGTGCCGCAGGTGTACGACGCACTCAAGATCGACGGCACCGACATCACGCTGGAAGTGCAGCAGCAGCTCGGCGACGGCATCGTGCGCGCGATCGCGCTGGGTTCCACCGAGGGCCTGAAGCGCGGCCTCATGGCACGCAACACCGGCGAAGGCATCAAGGTGCCGGTCGGCAAGGCCACCCTGGGCCGGATCATGGACGTGCTGGGCAATCCGATCGACGAGGTCGGCCCGATCGAGGCGAAGGATCACTGGGTGATCCACCGCGAGGCGCCGAGCTACGACGAGCAGGCCGCGTCGAACGACCTGCTGGAAACCGGCATCAAGGTGATCGACCTGGTCTGCCCGTTCGCCAAGGGCGGCAAGGTCGGCCTGTTCGGCGGCGCCGGCGTGGGCAAGACGGTGAACATGCTGGAGCTGATCAACAACATCGCCACCCAGCACGCCGGCCTGTCGGTGTTCGCCGGCGTCGGCGAGCGCACCCGCGAAGGCAACGACTTCTACCACGAGATGCAGGACGCGGGCGTCGTCAAAATCGACAACCTGCCCGAGTCGAAAGTGGCGATGGTCTACGGCCAGATGAACGAGCCGCCGGGCAACCGTCTGCGCGTGGCGCTGACCGGCCTGACCATGGCCGAGTACTTCCGCGACGAGAAGGACGAGAGCGGCAAGGGCAAGGACGTGCTGTTCTTCGTCGACAACATCTACCGCTACACCCTGGCCGGTACCGAAGTGTCCGCGCTGCTCGGCCGCATGCCGTCGGCGGTGGGCTACCAGCCGACGCTGGCCGAGGAAATGGGCGTGCTGCAGGAGCGCATCACCTCGACCAAGACCGGCTCGATCACCTCGATCCAGGCCGTCTACGTGCCCGCCGATGACTTGACCGATCCGTCGCCGGCGACCACCTTCGCGCATCTGGACTCCACCGTGACGCTGTCGCGCGACATCGCCTCGCGCGGCATCTACCCGGCGGTGGACCCGCTCGACTCGACCAGCCGTCAGCTCGATCCGAACGTGGTCGGCGCCGAGCACTACGACGTGGCCCGCCGCGTGCAGGGTACGCTGCAGCGCTACAAGGAGCTGAAGGACATCATCGCGATCCTGGGCATGGACGAGCTGTCCGAAGAGGACAAGCAGGCCGTGTACCGCGCGCGCAAGTGCGAGCGCTTCTTCTCGCAGCCGTTCCACGTGGCCGAAGTGTTCACCGGCTCGCCCGGCAAGTACGTGTCGCTGGCCGAAACCATCCGTGGCTTCAAGATGATCGTCGACGGCGACGTGGACCACCTGCCGGAGCAGGCGTTCTACATGGTCGGCGGCATCGACGAGGCGATCAAGAAGGGTGAGGAGATGGGGGCCAAGAAAGCCGCCTGAGGCGGCTTTCGGGAATAGTAAATAGGGAATAGGGAATCGGAATTGCCGCGACCTGCCCGCTTTCACTATTCCCCATTCCCTATTCTCCATTCCCTTCGAGCAAAGCGAGAAATCCCATGACAACCATCCGAGTCGACATCGTCAGCGCCGAGGCCGAGATTTTTTCCGGCGAGGCGACCATGGTCGTGGCGACCGGTGACCAGGGCGAGCTGGGTATCACGCCGCGCCACGCGCCGCTGATCACCCGACTCAAGCCCGGCCATGTCGACGTATTGCTGGAAGGCGGCGAGCGCCAGCAGTTCTATGTTTCCGGCGGCATCCTCGAAGTGCAGCCGCAGGTGGTCACCGTGCTGGCCGATACTGCCGCACGGGCGGCGGACCTGGATGAGGTATCCGCGCAGCAGGCGATGAAGGAAGCGCGCGACGCGCTGGCCAACCGCACCGACGCGATCGAACTGGCCGAGGCACAGACCCGGCTCACCCAGGCGATGGCCCAGTTGCAGGCGCTGGAGCGGCTGCGCAAGAACCTCAAGCACTGAGGCCCCGCGGCCGGATTCCTGCCGCTAGAGGTTTTCCGGCCCGCGGCGCAGCCAGCTGTCGATCAATGCCTTGTCGTAGCGCAGCGGATCGGTATCGCCCACGCGCGCGGCGCCACTCTGCAGGTAGCCCAGGTTGCGCAGCTTGCGCGAACCTTCGCGCACCACCTTGCCGTTGCTGTCGGTCAGTTTGAAGTCGAGATCGATGCGCGGCGGATAGACGTCCTTCATGAAGCGCACGTACCTCAACTGCGGGCCGTGCCAGGGCTCGTAGCCGCCGGCGAGCTTGATGTCGGTGATGTTGACCTCCAGGCGATCGCCGGCCGGCAGCATCTTCGTGGCGCGCTTGATCAGATGGGCCTTCAGCGGCTCCAGGTAGCTCCTCCCGTTGAAGCGGTCCTGCAGGCCGTATTGCCGGGCCTCGCTGAACTCCTCCGGATTGACGTAATTCACGGTGACCCGCGCGCCGGGAACGGGCTCGCCCACGGCGATCGTCGGCGGCGGCGCGGCCGCGGCCATCGCGGGTGCCAGCCCGCCGGCCGTGGCCAGGGCAAGCAGGGCCACGAAACTGCACGGATGGATTCCGGTCATGCGCGTCATGCTGCACCTCGTCTGTTTGCTGCTTGTCGGCGCCAGTCTGTCACGGCGATCGTTGCGCTTTTGTATGCGCCTTCGCAAGCCGCGGCGAGGGCTCGGCCGCACCGGACCGGCGGCATCGGCTGCTATGCTTTTGCTTCGTTCGGAACGGGGTCGCAACCGATGGAAACAACGCCGCTGCACGTGATCATCCTGGCGGCCGGTGCCGGCACGCGGATGAAATCCAATCGCGCCAAGGTGCTGATGCCGCTGGCCGGCAAGCCGCTGCTGGCGCACGTGCTCGCCACCGCGCGAACCTTGCAGCCAGCCGCCATCCACGTCGTCTACGGGCATTGTGGCGAGCAGGTACGCGCGGCGTTTGCCGGGCAGGACGATCCCGGATCAGAGCCGGGGCAGGCCCTGCATTGGGTGTTGCAGGCCGAGCGGCTCGGCACCGGTCACGCGGTGGAGCAGGCGATCGCCGGCGTGCCGCGCGCGGCACGCGTACTGGTGCTGTACGGCGACGTGCCGCTGACCCGCGCGGAAACGCTGCGCCAGCTGCTGGACGCCGAAGGCGGCTTCAGCCTGCTCACCACGCGGCTGGCCGATCCGACCGGCTACGGGCGCGTGCTGTGCGACGGCAACGGCCACGTGCGCGAGGTGGTCGAGGAGAAGGACGCCGACGCCGGCCAGCGCGCGGTCAACCTGGTCAACACAGGCATCCTGCTGGCCGACGCGCTGGCCTTGCGCGGCTGGCTCAAGCAACTCGATCGCGACAACGCGCAAGGCGAGTACTACCTCACGGACATCTTCGCGATGGCTGCTGCCGAGGGCCGCGGCGCACTCAGTGTCGAGTGCGCCGACCCGGTGGAAGCCGCCGGTGCCAACGATCCCGTGCAACTGGCCGAGCTGGAAGCCGCCTGGCGTCGCCGCGCCGCGCACGCGTTGCTTCGCGATGGCGTGCGCATGGCCGACCCGCTGCGCGTGGAAGTGCGCGGGACGGTCGAGGCCGGCCGCGACGTCGAGCTCGACATCGACGTGATCCTGGAAGGGCGCGTGGTGCTCGGCGACGACGTGCGCATCGGCGCCTTCACTCGCCTGAAGGACGTGCAACTGGCCGCCGGCACCGTGCTGCATCCGCACTGCGATCTCGACGGCGTGGTCACTCACGGCCCGTGCACGATCGGCCCGTTCGCGCGGCTGCGTCCGGGCACCGAGCTGGACGCCGGCGTGCACGTGGGCAACTTCGTCGAGACAAAGAAAACCCGCATCGGCGAAGGCAGCAAGGCCAACCACCTCACCTACCTCGGCGACACCGTGGTCGGCCGTGGCGTCAATATCGGCGCCGGCACCATCACCTGCAACTACGACGGCGTGAACAAGTTCGTTACCCGCATCGGCGACGGCGCCTTCATCGGCTCCAACTGCGCCCTGGTCGCCCCGGTGAGCATCGGCGCGCAAGCCACCCTCGGCGCCGGCTCGGTGATCACCCGCGACGCGCCGGAAGGCCAGCTGACTCTGGCGCGCGCCCGACAGCAGACGTTCGAGGGCTGGCGGCGACCGGTGAAACAGAAGTGAGGAGCGAAAGCTGAAGGACCGCTCGCGCTGTTTTCGCGCCACGCGATCTGCGCGCCCGCGACTAGCCCCGTGCGTGTTCCGACCGTGACACTCGGCAAGGAAGGAGGACTGTGATGCAGAAATGGCTGAATGGCTTGATCGTGGTTTCGTCGATTGCGCTCTACGGTTGCGCTGGCGCCGGCTCGACGACAAGTGGCGCCCAGCAACGACAACTGCAATCGCTGCAACTGTTCGCCGCAGACGACACCCCGCGCTTCTCGCTTTACGTGGCATGCACCAGCGACAGCGTCAATTGCGTCAACGTCGGCAACGGGGTTTTCGCCTGGGCTCGCGATCACGACGTGACCGTCCACAACGTGGACTCCGGTGATCCGGCGTTCACCGCCACCGCGTCGCGCGCCGCGGAGATCGCCTTGCCGTACCGGGTGGCCATCGACTACCGCCCCTCGGTGGCGCCTGGCTATTCGGCGTCTTCGTACAAGCAGTCCAGCGAGTCCTTTGCGCCGACGGTCGGTTACAGGGCCGTGATCTCGGTATTCCAGGCCGCTACCGGCAAATTGCTCATGCGGTCGCCGGTACGGAACCAGCAAGCTGCGGATCACGGGAAAACGTCCAATCCCTACGTTCGTTCCCAGATGATCGAGCTGCTGGATTCGCTGGAGCCATCGGCGAAGGACTCCCGATGAAACCGGCGCATCGCTAAACGTAGCGCCAGCCGTCGATCTCGACCAGCAGTTCGCGGCGACAGATGTCGCCGTGCAGCAGCAGCAGGGGTACGCCCGGCAGGCGCTGCCGGAGCGCGTCGCGCACGCGCGGCGCGTCGCCGTCGTGGCGCAGGTAGATCTTGAGCGGTGAATGCGTGTCGAAGCCGGCGCGCATGTCGGCGCTGGCCAGCAGCGCGTCCAGGTTGGTCAGGGTTTCCTCCAGCTGCGCATCGAGGTTGTCGTGGTGGGCCGAGGCATGGCCCACGACCGCGGCGGTGCCGGAAATGGCCAGCGTGTCGCGGGCCGGCAGGAGCATCGCCCGCGCAAAGCTGGGCGGGGTGGGGCCGTATTGCCGCGGGTAGCGCCATGCGCTGACCTGGCGCGGGTTCTCGACCCGGTGGCCGGCCTGCTCGCCGGCCAGCAGGTAGACCTGCAGGCGGTGTTCCGCCGCGAGGTGGCCGATCGCGGTGGCGGCGGGGAAACCTTCGGCGAAGAAATCGCCCATGCCGGCGGCGCGGCCTTCGCAGAAGCGCTTGTAGCGTTCCGCATCGCCTTCGCCGTCGTTGATCGCGCCGATGTAGTTCCACACCCGCAGGACGTGCCGTGCGTCGCGGCCGGCGACGAACCGGTGCAGCAAGTCGTAGGCCTGCTTTGCGGTGGCGCGGGCGCCGCCGTGTTCGCGTTCGTCCAGCTCGACCGCGGCGAACAGCCAGCCGCCGCCGGTCGACCAGCGCAACGCGCCTTCCATGCCGCAGCGCACCGGCGCGTCCACCTGCCACAGTTCCAGCGGCGCGGGGGCATCGGTGCTGGCCAGCGCCACCTGCAGGTGGCGCGGATCGTCACCGGAGGGTACGGCCGGGTCGAAACCGAGCACCGCCAGCGTGCCCGGCGCCTCCAGCAGGGTGGCGACCTCCGCCATGCGATAGGACACCTGCGGCGCCCGCCGCGCCCGAGCTTCCACCTGCGGGTTTTCACATCCCTGGATCATGCTGGCCAACCGGAACGACAAGGCCGCTATGTTACACTCTGCGCCCACTGCCACCGGGGGGAGGCAATGCATCTGGCGTACGGAATCGAGCATGGCGGAACAGACAGAGGCGCAGCACGAGTTGGCCACCCTGGTGGTGGAATGCCTCAACCTCGAGGACGTCAATGCCGAGCAGATCGACCCCGATGCACCGCTGTTCGGGGGCGAACTGGGGCTCGACTCCATCGATGCACTGGAGATCGCCCTGGCCGTCTCCAAGCGCTACGGCTTCCAGCTGCGCTCGGACAACCCGGAAAACCGTCAGATCTTCGCCAGCCTGCGCAATCTGTCGAGCCACGTCGAGCAGCACCGCGCCTGAACGGTCGGTGCGGGATGGAGCGGTCGTGCGGGCTGGTCATGGACGCCTTGGCGCCGCATGGCGCCGCGCTTTCCGCCTTCGTCACGCCACCGTGCGCCACGCGTGGCAAGCTGCCGGTGCCGACCGAGTCGTCGCGGAATCGCGCATGAAATCCGCCGTATCCCCCCATGTTCCGACCTCGCGGCGCCACGCCTTGTGGTTGCTGCTCGCCTATCCGGTGTTCGCCATCGCCGGGGTGGTCACCCATCGGCCGATCTTCGCGCTGCTGGCGCTGGCGGTGCTGGCCAGCGTGCTGATGCTGCCGCGGCTGCAGTCGCGCCGACCGCTGCCGTGGTTGCTGTGGCTGCTGATGCTGGCCGGCGTGTGGCTGGCCTCGCGGCTCGGGCTGGCCGACCTGCTGCTGGAGGCGGTGCCGATCCTGATCAACGTGGCGCTGGCATGCTGGTTTGGCCGCAGCCTGCTCGGCGGCGAGCCGCTGGTGGCGCGTTTCGTGGTGGCGATCGAGGGTGCCGAGCGGCTGCGCGAGCCCGGCGTGGCGCGCTATGCGCGGCAGATCACCTGGTTCTGGACCGTGCTGCTGGCGACGCAGGCGCTGCTGTTGACCGGCCTGCTGCTGTTCGCCGCCCACGACGGGCTGCTGCTGCGCCTCGGCGTGACGCCAGCCTGGCTGGTGCCCGAGCGCTGGGCCTCGACCTGGCTGCACGTGGGCTGCTACCTGCTGCTGGGCGCGGCGTTCCTGCTGGAGTACGCCTGGCGGCGCTGGCGCCTGCGCCATCTCAGCCACCCCGGCCTGCACGACATGCTGCTGAAACTGGCCCTGCGCTGGCCGCAGCTGCTGCACGGCAACGGCGGCGTCTCGCCATGAGCGGGTACGCACAGGCGTTGCAGTTCGCGGCCGATCATCCGGCCTTGCCCGGTCACTTCCCGGGACAGCCGCTGGTGCCCGGCGTGTTGCTGCTGGAGCAGCTGGCGCTGGCGCTGCGCGCGTGGCGCGGCCAGCGGCTGGTGCGCGTGCCGGAGGCGAAATTCGTGGCGCCGCTGCGGCCCGGCGAAGCGGCCCGGCTGGAACTGATGCCCGTCGCGGCATCGGCTTCGCGGGTCCGTTTCCGCATCGAGCGCGACGGCATGCTGCTGGCGCGTGGCGTCATCGAGGGCGAGGCATGAGCGACAGCGAACACTGGCAGAGCCGGCCCGAGGGCGGCGGCCGCTTCGCGCTGTGGCTGATCCGCGCGATTGCCCTGCATGGCGGGCGCCGGCTGGGTCGCTGCTGCCTGTATCCGATCACGCTGTACTTCTACTGCCGCCGCGGGCCGGAGCGCCGGGCTTCGGCGCACTACCTGCAGCGCGTGTTCGGTCGCCCGGCCACGCCATGGCAGGTGCTGAAGCACATCCACTGTTTCGCCGCCACGATCATGGACCGGATCTTCCTGCTCGCCCACGGCGAGCAGCCGTTCCAGTTCGAGACGCAAGGCCTGGACCTGCTGGAACAGCGCGCTGCGCTGGGCCGCGGCGTGTTGCTGCTGGGTTCGCACCAGGGCAGCTTCGAGGCGCTGCGCGCGATCGGCGCGCGCCGGCCCGAGCTGCCGCTGCGGGTGGTGCTGGACAAGCAGAAGACCCCGGCGATGACCGAGCTGCTGGAGGCGCTGGCGCCGGAGGTGGGCGCCTGCGTGATCGACGCCGCGCAGGATGGCACCTCGATCGCGCTGGCCATGGCCGAAGCCTGCCAGCACGGCGCGCTGGTGGCGATGCTGGCCGACCGCGGCCGCGGCCACGAGGTGCTGCGCCGCGTCGACCTGCTGGGCTCGCCGGCGCCGTTCCCGGTCAGCCCGTGGTTGCTGGCGCATACGCTCAAGGTGCCGGTGGTACTGTGCTTCGGGCTTTACCTCGGCGGCAATCGCTACCGGCTGGTGTTCGAGCCGTTCAGCGAACGAGTGGAGATTCCCCGGCATGATCGGGGGCCGGCGCTGGACGCCCTGCTCGAGCGCTACGCGCAACGGCTGGAGCACTACATCCGCGTCGCTCCCTACAACTGGTTCAACTTCTATGATTTCTGGCAAGACCCGCCTGCTGCTGAACCTGCTGCTGCCGTGCTGGGCGGTCACCGCGTGGGCGTCTGAACCGGCGGTCGCGGCCACCTCAACCCAGGCCGTGATCGCCGGCCTGCGCCAGCCGGCACCGGCGCACACCGCGTTCGCCGAGGCGCGTTTCCTCAAGATGCTGGATCGCCCGCTGGTGGTCTCCGGGCAACTGTCCTGGCTGGGCGACGACCGCCTGCAGCGGCGCGTCGAGCACCCTCGCGCGGAGACCGCCACGATCGCCGACGGCGAAGTGACCCAGCAGCGCGACGGCAAGCCGGCGCGGCACTTTTCGCTCAAGCGTGCGCCGCAGCTGCAGGTGCTGCTGGACAGCTTCGTTGCCTTGCTCGGCGGTGATGCTGCCCGCTTGGAGCAGGCGTTCGAGATCCAGCGCGAAGGCGATGCCGCCGGCGCGTGGACGCTGACCCTGGTGCCGCGCGACGCCCACGTGGCGAAGACGGTCGCGCGCATCCGCATCGACGGCGTGGGCGACCAGTCGCGCTGCATGCACATGCAGGAGGCCGACGGCGACCTGGCGGTCGACCTGCTTGGTCCGCTCGCCGAAAAGATGCCGGCCGAACCGACCCGCGCCGAGCTGCAGGCACTGTGCACGGGTTCGCCCTGAACATGCACCGCGGCGCCCGCGCCACGCTGCTGGTCACCTGGCTGCTGGCGCTGGCCGGACTCGGCTGGATCGTGAGCCAACGCCTGCACGTCAGCAGCGACCTGCGCAGCTTCATGCCCGCGCCGACCACGCCGGACCAGCGCCTGCTGATGGAGCAGGTGGGCGAGGGGCCGGGTTCGCGCCTGCTGCTGCTGTCGATCTCCGGCGCTTCCGACGGGCAACTGGCCGGCTTGAGCCAAGGCCTCGCTGCCGCGCTGAAAAAGGACGCGCGCTACAGCCAGGTGCTCAACGGCAGCTTCGACCTCGCGTCGCTCGATCCCCGGTTGCTGCCGTATCGCTACCTGCTCTCGCCCACGCTGGACACGCAGCCGCTGGACGAGGCCTATCTCGCCGATCAGTTGCAGCAGCGGCTGGACGACCTCTCCTCGCCGGCCGCCAGCCTGCTGAAGAACCTGCTGCCGCGCGATCCCACGCTGGAGACGTTGAAACTGGCCGAGCGCTGGGCGCCGGCGAAATCGCCCCAGCTGCGCGACGGCGTGTGGTTCACCCCGCAGCACGAAGCGTTGCTGCTGGTGCAGACCGTGGCCGCCGGCTTCGACCCCGGCGCGCAGCAGCAGGCGATCGACGGCATCCGCGAGGCGTTCCACGTGTTGCCCGGCAGTGCCGACGCGCGGCTGGAACTGAGCGGTCCGGGCTACTTCAGCGTGGTGATCGGCGCGCAGACGCGGCACCAGGCCGACTGGATCGGGCGCATCTCCACCGTGGGCTTCATCGCGCTGCTGCTGCTGGCCTATCGCAGCGTGAGCTCGCTGCTGCTGTCCGCGCTGCCGATCGCCAGCGCTGCACTGGCCGGCATCGCCGCGCTCACCCTCGTGTTCAGCGAAGTGCACGGCATCACCCTGGCGTTCGGCTTCACCTTGCTCGGCGTGGCGCAGGAATACCCGATCCGCGTGCTCAGCCACCGCCGCGCCGGCGAGGACGCGTTGCAGAGCGTGCGCGACCTGTGGCCGCTGCTGCTCACCGCGATCGCCTCGGCCTGCATCGCCTACCTGGCGTTCTACGCCTCCGGCGTGGCCGGGCTGCAGCAGTTGGCGGTGTTCACCATCGTGGGGTTGCTGGTGGCGGGCCTGAGCACGCGCTACCTGCTGCCGCATCTGTTGCCGCGGCGCGTGCGCGACGTGGCCGCGATGGGCTGGTTGATCCGTGCTCGCGGCTGGCTCGACCGGCTGCCGCGCCCGCGCTGGATTCCGCTGCTGGTGGCGCTGGCGATCGCTGCGATGCTGGCGCTGGCGCCGGGCCCGTTCTGGCAGAACAACCTTGCTGCGCTGACGCCGGTGCCGAGCGCGTTGTTGCAGCACGATGCGCGTCTGCGCCAAGCGCTGGGTGCGCCGGACGTGCGTTACCTGCTGTTGTTGCAGGCACCCACCGAACAGGGCGTGCTGGCGCTGTCGCAATTGCTGCAGCCGCAGGCCGATGCGCTGGTGGAGCGGCACGCAGTCGACGCGATCGAGTTGCCCTCGCGCTACCTGCCCACGGTGGCGCAGCAACGCGCGCGGCAGCAGAAGTTGCCCGATCGCGCCATGCTCGAACATGCGCTGGCCGGGGCGCTGCAGGGCATGCCGTTCCGCGCCGACCTGTTCCAGCCGTTCGTCGATGACGTGGAAACCGCACGCGCGCTGCCGCCGCTGACGCCCGAGCGCTACGCGCAGACGCCGCTGGGCCAGCGCCTGGCCGCGATGCTGGTGCAGCGCGATGGCCACTGGCTGGGCCTGGCCACGGTCAGCGGCGTGCATGACGTCGCCGCGCTGCAGACGCTGGGCGCGGACCGCGGCGGCGCGGTGCATCTGCTTGATCTCAAGGCCGCCTCCGAATCGCTGGTGGCCGCCTATCGCACGCGCATCCTGCAGGCGCTGCTGGCGGCCGGACTGCTGCTGGTGGTGACGATCTCGGTCGCCCTGCGCAGCGCGCGCCGCGCCTGGCACGTGCTGGCGCCGATGACGCTGGCAACCTTCCTGGTGCTCGCGGTCGAACGCGTGGCCGGCATCGAGATCTCGCTGTTCCACCTGGTCGCGCTGATCCTCGCCGGCGGCCTGGGCCTGCATTACGCGCTGTTCTTCGAGCGCGACACCGGCGACCCGGCCGAGCAGCGGCGCACCTTGCACGCCACCCTGGTCTGCGTGCTGTCCGCGCTGCTGGTGTTCGGCATGCTGGCGTGGGCGACGATTCCGGTGTTGCGCGCGATCGGGCTCACGGTGAGCCTGGGCGTGGCGTTCCACTTCTGCCTGTCGATCCTGATGGCGCCGCATGCTCGACAAGACTGACTGGGCCCACCTCATCCCGCACGCCGGCCGCATGTGCCTGCTCGATGCGGTACTCGCGTGGGACGAGCGCGGCATCCACGCCATCAGCGCCGGTCACGCGCGCCTGGACAACCCGCTGCGCGGCGAGCGCGGCCTGCACGCGGTGCACCTGGCCGAGTACGGTGCACAGGCGATGGCCGTGCATGGCGCATTGCTGGCGCGCGAGCGGGGCCATGAAACGGTGCGCCCCGGCTGGCTGGTCAGCCTGCGCGAGGTGGACTTGTTCGCGGAACATGTCGACCATCTGGATGGCCGTCTGGACGTCCATGCCGAATGTCTGTACGCCGACGACGGCGGCGCCCAGTATGCGTTCCGCGTCGAGCACCAAGGCCGCCTGCTGTGCCGCGGCCGCGCCGCGGTGATCCATCCCCAATCCTGATTCGAGGTCGCCCATGCCCACTCCCACCTCCCTGCGACGCGCCCTGGTCACCGGTGGCAGCGGCGAGCTTGGCGGCGCCATCGCCCAGGCACTGGCCGGCGGCGGCTACCACGTGATCGTGCACGCGAACCGCAGCCTGCATCGTGCCGAGGCGGTGGTCGGCGAAATCGTCGCCGGCGGCGGCAGTGCGCAGGCCACCGCCTTCGATGTGAGCGACGCCGAGGTCACCCGCGCGGCGCTGGACGTGCTGCTCGGCGAGGGCTGCATCCATGCGGTAGTCAACAACGCCGGCATCCACGACGACGCGCCGATGGCCGGGATGAGCTCCGAGCAATGGCACCGGGTGATCGACGTGAGCCTGCACGGCTTCTTCAATGTCACCCAGCCGCTGCTGCTGCCGATGGCGCGCGCGCGCTTCGGCCGCATCGTGTCGATCAGCTCGGTCGCGGCGCTGCTGGGCAACCGCGGGCAGACCAACTACGCCGCCGCCAAGGCTGCGATGCATGGCGCCAGCAAATCGCTGGCGCGCGAAATGGCTTCGCGCGGGATCACCGTCAACGTGGTCGCGCCTGGCGTGATCGAGGGGCGCATGGCCGACGCCGCGTTCCCGCCCGAACGCATCCGCGAGCTGGTGCCGGCCCAGCGCGCCGGCACGCCGGAGGAAGTGGCGGCACTGGTGGCGTTCCTGTGCTCGGAGGCGGCCGGCTACATCAACGGCCAGGTGATCGGGGTAAACGGCGGGATGGCCTGATCCCGCGCTAAAGACTGCCCCCGCGGGGCCGATACCGACACTGGAGGGCCCAGTCGGGTCCCCGCAACCGAGTCCGGGCGCGTGGCGCCGGGAGTGTCCGTGATCGAGCACGAATTCATCGAGGAAGACAGCCTGGAGCTGGCCGACCCGTGCAGCGAGGTGCTGACGGCGCGGCCGGTGGCCGTCGAGGCGCCCGACGAATGGCGCGTGCTCGATTCGCTGGCGGCGCTCACCCACCACCGCGATCTCGACGCGCTCGACCACAGCCTGGTGCTGACCCTGGCCGAACTGACCGGTGCGCGCCGCGTGACCCTGGCCAAGTGCTTCCCCGAGGACAGCGCGCTGGAAAGCGTGGTGTGCTGCTCGCCCGACAGCGTCGGCGCGTACCAGGTGCATCCGCTGGAACCGGAATGCCTGGGTGCGGCGCTGGGCCCGATCCATCGCTGCCTGCAGGACATGCAGGCGCAGACCGAAACCCGCAACGGCCTGCATCGCCAGCTGGTGCCGATCGTGCGTGAAGGGCATGCGATCGGTGCGCTGCAACTGGACAGCGCGCTGGCACCGCTGCGCAGCCGGTCGCTGATCGACGGCTTCGCGCGCATCTACGCCAACTACACCGCGCTGCTGCACGAGAGCGAGCACGACAAGCTGACCGGCCTGTACAACCGGCGCAGCCTGGAGCGCCAGCTGCAGCGGATGCTGCAACTGCGCGATACGCCGCTGCGGCCGTATCCGCTCGCCGTTCCGCCCGCGCAGGAGCAGCGCGCGGCGCCGGCCGGCGAGGCGGCGCAGGTGTGGCTGGCGATCGTGGACATCGACCATTTCAAGCACATCAACGACAATTTCGGCCACGTCTACGGCGACGAGGTGATCCTGCTGCTGGCACAGCAGATGCGCGCCTGCTTCCGTCGCGGCGACGTGCTGTTCCGCTTCGGCGGCGAGGAGTTCGTGGCCCTGTTCAGCGCCACCGACGAGGTCACCGTGCACGGCGTGCTGGAACGCTTCCGCGCGCACGTCGCCCGCTTCGCCTTCCCGCTGGTCGGTCACGTCACCATCAGCATCGGCTACTCGCGCATCGGCGCGCACGACTACCCCGCCGTGGCGCTCGACCGCGCCGACCAGGCGCTGTATTTCGTCAAGCAGCACGGCCGCGACGGCGTGCGCGGCTATGAGGAACTCGGCGCCTGCGGCGCACTCGGCCGTGGCCTCGCCGCGGGCAGCATCGACCTGTTCTAGCCGCTCATCCTTCGGCCGTCCGCAGGACGCTTCCCGCTCACGTGCGCAGCAGCAAGCGGTAGGCCGGGTGCGCGCTGTCGTCCACGTGCGGGTAGCCGAGCGTGGCGAGGAACCGCGCGAACAGGGCGTGTTCGGCGGCCGGCACCTGCAGGCCGACCAGGATGCGGCCGTGGTCGGCGCCGTGGTTGCGGTAGTGGAACAGGCTGATGTTCCAGTCCGGGTGCAGCTGGTCGAGGAAGTGCACCAGGGCGCCGGGGCGTTCGGGGAATTCGAAGCGGTACAGCAGTTCGTCGCGGGCCAGCGGCGAGCGGCCGCCGACCATGTGGCGCAGGTGCAGCTTGGCCAGTTCGTCGTCGGTGAGGTCGAGCACAGCGAAGGCCTGCGCATGGAAGGCGGCGACCAGCGCCTCGCGTTCGGCGCGGCTGGCGATCTGCACGCCGACGAAGATGTGTGCGCTGTGCGTGTCGCCGATGCGGTAGTTGAACTCGGTGATCTGGTGCCGGCCCAGCGTGGCGCAGAAGCGGCGGAAGCTGCCGCGCTCCTCCGGGATGGTCACCGCGAACACCGCCTCGCGCTGCTCGCCCAGCTCGGCGCGCTCGGCGACGAAGCGCAGGCGGTCGAAGTTCATGTTGGCGCCGGAGACGATCGCCACCAGCGTGCCGTCGTCGCCGGGGCGCGCGGCGGCGTACTGCTTCAGCCCGGCCAGGGCGAGTGCGCCGGCGGGCTCGGGCACGCTGCGGGTGTCGTGGTAGATGTCGCGGATCGCCGCGCAGATCGCGTCGGCATCCACCCGCAGCATGGCATCGACGTGCTGCCGGCACAGCGCAAAGGTCAGCGCGCCGACCTGCTTCACCGCGGTGCCGTCGGCGAACAGGCCCACCTCGTCCAGCACCACGCGCTCGCCGCGCTCCAGCGAGCGCGCCATCGCGTCCGAATCCGCCGCCTGCACGCCGATCACCTGCACCGCAGGCCGCAGCGCCTTGATGCACGCGGCCACGCCGGCGAGCAGGCCGCCGCCGCCGACCGGCACGAACACCGCCTGCAGCGGGCCGGGGTGCTGGCGCAGGATCTCCAGCGCGATGGTGCCCTGGCCGGCGATCACCGCCGGGTCGTCGAACGGATGCACGAACACCGCAGCGCGCTCGGCTTGCAGTTGCGCGGCGGCGGCCTGAGCCTCGCTGTAGGAGTCGCCGGCCAGCAGCACCTCGACCATCGCGCCGCCGAAGCGGCGCACCGCATCCACCTTCACCTGCGGCGCGGTCACCGGCATCACGATGGTGGCGCGGATACCCAGCTTCGCCGCGGCCAGCGCCACGCCTTGCGCGTGGTTGCCGGCCGAGGCGGCGATCACGCCACGCGCGCGCTGTGCCGCATCCAGCTGCACCATGCGGTTGTACGCGCCGCGCAGCTTGAACGAGAACACGCTCTGCTGGTCCTCGCGCTTGAGCAGTACGCGCCGGCCAAGCCGTGCGCCGAGCAACGGCGCCTCGTCCAGCGCCGATTCGCGCGCCACGTCATGCACGCGGGCGCCGAGGATCTGCGCGAGCAGGGCGTCGTCGCCGTCGAGCGGCAGTGGCGCGGCTGCATTCACGCGGCGAGCGCGGCGGCCGGGTGCGCCACCTGCAGCACGTCCACCAGCTTGCGCGTCTGCTGCATGATCCGGCCCAGCCCGGCCTCGTCGCATTGCACGGTGAGGACCAGCCGCGACACCGACGGGTCGTGCGTGGGGCCGACGGTCAGCGTGTCGATGTTGTAGCCGCGCGCGGCAAACAGCCCGGCCACGCGCACCAGCGCGCCGGCTTCGTTCTGCAGCAGGATGGACAGGGTGTGGTTCATGGCGATGCTCCGTGGGTGGTCCCTTTCCCTGCGGTCACCGGAGGGAGAAGGGAAAATCAAAAGCTCAGAACATGTGCGACGTCGCGCCTTCGTCCACGGCTGCCGCCTTGCGCGAGGCGATGAAATCGCCGGTGATCATCTGCGCGTAGCTGGCGCCGGGGCCGACCATCGGATACACGCCGGCGTCCGGGTCGATCACCACTTCGAGGAAGGCCGGGCCGGCGAAGGCGAGGAAATCGGCGACGGTCGCCTCCAGCGCGGCCGGCTGGTCGAGGCGTCGCGCCCAAGCGAATCCGTCGGCCTGCGCGGCGAGCACGAAATCCTTCTTGTGCAGGCTCTTGTCGGAGCCGGCAAAGCGACCCTTGAAATACAGCCGCTGCCACTGCCGCACCATGCCGTCGCCGCTGTTGTTGAGCACCACGACCTTCAGCGGCAGGCCGTAGGTGGTGACGGTTTCCAGCTCGCCGATGTTCATGCGGATGCTGGCGTCGCCGTCGATGTCGATCACGAGCTTGCCCGGGTGCGCGAACTGCGCGCCGATCGCCGCGGGCAGGCCGAAGCCCATCGTGCCCATCGAGCCGGAGGTGAGCCAATGCCGTGGCGCGCGGAAATCGAAGTACTGCGCCGCCCACATCTGGTGCTGGCCGACGCCGGTGCTGATGATCGCGCGGCCCTGCGTGTGGCGGTTGAGCGCCTCGATCACCGCGTATGGCTGGATCAGCGCGCTGGCGCGGTCGTAGTCCATGGCGTGCGTGCGCTTGAGCCCGGCCACGTGCGCATGCCACGCGGAGAGCTGCGGCGCGATGGCGTGCGCGCGGCCGTACGCGGTGAGCCGTTCCAGCGCGCGCGTGAGCGGGCCGACGTGGTGCCAGTCCACGCGCTTGACCTTGCCGATCTCGGCCGGGTCGATGTCGATCTGCGCGATGAACTTCGCGCCCGGCGCGAACCTGTCCGGCACGCCGGCCACGCGATCGTCGAAGCGCGCGCCCAACGCCAGCACGAAGTCGCAGTCTTCCACCGCGTAGTTCGCATAGGCGGTGCCGTGCATGCCGAGCATGTGCAGCGCGCGCGGGTCGGCGGTGTCGAACGCGCCCAGGCCCATCAAGGTGGTGGTGACCGGCAGCCCGAAGGCGTCGACGAAGTCGCGCAGCGCCGTGCTGGCCTCCGCCGCGATCACGCCGCCGCCGGCGTAGATCAGCGGTCGCCGCGCCTGAGCCAGCGCGGCAAAGAACGCCGCGCAGTCCGTGTCGGAGAGGCTGGCCTGCTCCACCGTGCGCAGCCGCGAGCGATAGCCGCCGAGCAGCAGTTCGCCGCTGCCGTGCCAGTCGATCGCGGCGTTCTGCACGTCCTTGGGCACGTCCACCACCACCGGGCCGGGGCGGCCGCTGCGCGCCAGGGTGAACGCGGTGCGCACGGTCGCCTCCAGCTGCGCCGCATCGGTGACCAGGAACACGTGCTTGGCGCAGGCGCCCATGATGTTGCTGACCGGCGCCTCCTGGAACGCGTCGCTGCCGATCGAGGCGGTGCCGACCTGGCCGCAGATCACCACCAGCGGAATCGAGTCGGCCATCGAGTCGCGCACCGGCGTGACCATGTTGGTCGCACCCGGGCCGGAGGTGACGATGGCCACGCCGACCTTGCCCGAGGCGCGCGCGTAGCCGGCCGCCATGAACCCGGCGCCCTGCTCGTTGGCCGGCACCACCAGCGGCATCGACTCGCCGCCGTCTTCGCGGGGGTGCAAGGCGTTGTGGCGGAACACCGCGTCGTACACCGGCAGGATCGCGCCGCCGGAGTAGCCGAAGATCACCTCCACGCCCTCGTCGGCGAGCACCTGCACGATCGCCTCGGCGCCGCTGGCCGGCACCGCGATGTGTGAGGGATGGGCGACGGCGACGGCCGCGCTGGCGGGTGGGGAAGAGGTGGTCACGATGACTCCTGGCGATGCCGGTCGGGCCGGCGGGTCGAAGAGGTGCGGCTCAGTTGCGGATCAGTTCTTCCGCGGCGCCCTGGTGCACGGGCACGCCGTAGGTCGAGATGATCCGCAGCTCCTGCGCCACGGCGGAGAAGTTCTCCCACGCGATGCCGTTGACGTCGGCCTCGCAGGTGAAGCCGCGCGCGTCGTCGTCCTCGAAACCCACGTGGCGCAACTGTCCGGCGTGCGCGGGTTCGCGGCTGATCGAGAAGTTGAGCTGGTCGGTACGCCACAGGGCGTAGCTGCCGGGAACCAGCGCGTGCGGCGGCTGGCCCAGGCGGGCGCTGTAATCGGCGACGGAGGCGTCCAGGTCGGCAACGGCCAGGGCGATGTGGAAGCGTTTCATGGCAAACCTCGTGATGTCGGGACAAGTCATTCGGGTCGCCGGCGAAGCGCCGGCCGACCCGCGGGGATTCAACCGGCTTTCTTCAGCGGCTCGACGACGGTCTTCGGTGCGCTTGGCTGCAGCCACGGCATCTGTGCCCGCAGCTTCGCGCCGACCTGCTCGATCGGATGCGCGAGGTCGGCCTGCTTGAGCCGGTTGTAGTTCGGCAGGCCGGCGGCGTATTCGGCCGTCCAGTTGCGCGCGAAGGTGCCGTCCTGGATGTCGGCGAGCACTTCCTTCATGCGCGCCTTCACGCCGGCGTCGACCACCCGCGGGCCGCTGACGTAGTCGCCGTACTGCGCGGTCTCGGAGACGAACTGCAGCATCTTGGCCAGGCCGCCCTCGTAGAACAGGTCGACGATCAGCTTCAGCTCGTGCATCACCTCGTAGTAGGCGATCTCCGGCTGGTAGCCGGCTTCCACCAGGGTCTCGAAGCCCTTGATCACCAGCTCGCTGGCGCCACCGCACAGCACCGCCTGCTCGCCGAACAGGTCGGTCTCGGTCTCTTCCTTGAAGTCGGTCTTGATGAGCATCGCGCGGCCGCCGCCGATGCCGTCGGCGTAGCCTTTCGTCTTCGCCTCGGCCTGGCCGCTGACGTCCTGGTGCACCGCCCAGATGCACGGCACGCCGCGGCCGCGCTCGTACTCGCTGCGCACCAGCGCGCCGGGGCCCTTGGGTGCGACCAGGATCACGTCGACGTCGGCGCGCGGCACGATCTGCCCGAAATGCACGTTGAAACCGTGCGCGAACAAGAGCGCGGCGCCGGGCTTGAGGTTCGGCTCGATCGCTTCCTTGTACAGCGCGGGCTGCACCATGTCGGGCGTGAGCACGGCGACCAGGTCGGCGCCTTTCACCGCCTCGGCCGGCTCGGCGACCTTGAAGCCGTCGGCTTTCGCCTTGTGCCAGGTCGGGCCGTTCGGGCGCAGTCCGACCACCACGTCGAGGCCGGAGTCGCGCAGGTTCAGCGCGTGCGCGCGGCCCTGGCTGCCGTAGCCGAGCACGGCGATGCGGGATTTGGCGAGGGTATTGTTGCTGCTCATGCGGTGACTCCCTGGTTGGATGCGATGGTGGTGTGGGGTGCGGGTGAGGCGGGTTGCGTGGTGGCGCCGTCGGAAGCCGAGCCCACCAGCAGGGCGAATTTGGCGAGCACGCCGCGGCTGACTTTCGGTGCCGGTGGCTGCCACCGCGCGCGGCGCGCGGCGAGGTCGGCGTCGGTGGAAATTTCGCGGGCGAGCGCGTCGATGCGTATGCGGTCGCCGTCGGCCAGCAGCGCGATCGGCCCGCCGCGGGCGGCTTCCGGCGCCATGTGGCCGACCATGAAGCCGTGGGTGGCGCCGGAGAAACGGCCGTCGGTGATCAGCGCCACGTCGTCGCCGAGGCCGCGGCCGATCAGCGCGGCGGTGACGCCGAGCATCTCGCGCATGCCGGGGCCGCCGGCCGGGCCTTCGTTGCGGATCACCACCACGTCGCCCTTCGCGATGCGGCCTTCCTGCACGGCGGCGAACGCAGCCTCCTCGCTCTCGAACACGCGTGCGCTGCCCTCGAAGCGGGTGCCGCCGTGGCCGGGGCCGTGCTTGCCGGGGATCTTCAGGATGCAGCCGTCCGGCGCGAGGTTGCCGTACAGGATGGAGTAGCCGCCGTGCGGTTTCAGCGGCGCACTCACGGGCGCGATCACCGGTTGGTCGGCGAAGCGTGGCGCGGCGGCGGCCTCCGCGAACAGGCTGCGGCCAGTGACGGTGGGCGCGTCGATCAGCATGCCGGCTTCGACCAGCTCCTGCGCCACGCGCGCGGCGCCGCCGGCGTCGAACATCTCCACCGCGGTGTAGCGGCCGGAGGGCAGCAGGTCGGCGATCACCGGGGTGGCCTCGGTGGCCGGCTGGAAATCCTCCAGCGACCATTCCACGCCGGCCTCGCGGGCGATCGCGAGCAGGTGCAGCACCGCGTTGGTGGAGCCGGCGGTGGCCGCGACCATGCGCGCGGCGTTGTGCATCGCGGTGCGGCTGATCAGGGCACGCGGCGTGCGCCCCTCGCGCAGGCAGTCCATCACCAGCTCGCCGCAGCGGCGCGCGGCGGCGAGCTTGTCCGGGTGGGTGGCGGGGATGTCGTTCAGTCCCATCGGCGACAGCCCCAGCGTGGTCAGCACCATCGCCATGGTGTTGGCGGTGAACTGGCCGCCGCAGGCGCCGGCGCCGCCGCAGGCGTCGCATTCCACCGCGTGCAGTTCCGCGTCGTCGATCTTGCCTGCGCCGTGCGCGCCCACCGCCTCGAACACCTGCTGGATGGTGATCGGCCGGTTCTTGTGCAGGCCATGCGCGATGGTGCCGCCATAGAGCGCGACGGCCGGGATGTCCAGCCGCGCCATTGCCATCGCGGCAGCGGGGATGGTCTTGTCGCAGCCGCACAGCACCACCATGGCGTCGCACAGGTGGCCTTCCACCGCCGCCTCGATCGAGTCGGTGATGACCTCGCGGCTGACCAGCGAATAGCGCATGCCCGGCGTGCCCATGGCGATGCCGTCGGTGACCGCGATGGTGTTGAACTCCACCGGCGTGCCGCCGGCGGCGCGCACGCCGGCCATCGCCGCCTGCGCCAGCTCGCGCAGGTTCAAGTTGCACGGCGAGACATCCGACCAGGTGTGCACCACCGCCACCAGCGGCTTCTTCAGCGCGGCGTCGTCCAGGCCGGTGGCGCGCAACATGGCACGGGCGGGCGCGCGGTCGGGGCCGCTCTTGATCAGGTCACTGCGCATGAAGAAAGCTCCGAAGGACTAACTCCCTTGACGGGGAGACAAATCGGCAGGAAGGCCGATTTGCACGGCGCCAGCCGCCCGCAGGGTGAGGGCCAGGGATGGCCCGAATGAAGGGGCCCCGAAGGGGCGGATGAGGGGTGGGTGCTCGCCATGAAGTCGATTGGCAGCGAATGGAAAAGCGCCCCCTGCGCGCGAGGGAGGTCGACGGAATGGCGAGGGAGTCGGCGCCATCGCGGCGTGCAGGAGCCATCCATGTCGCATGCGCGCAGGGGGCGGCAGAAAATGCGGGCACGTCCGTGTGCCCGCCGGGGAAAGCTGGCCGGATCAGCCGCATGCGCGTGCTCCGGCAAAGAACACGGCGGCGCTGCCGGCGTGCTCGTCGATCGCGGCGATCACTGCATCGCGCACCTCGTCGGTGCCGGCGCTGCCGCCGATGTCGCGACTGTGCGGGCCGTGGCGCAGCACCTGCTCGACCGCCGATTCGATCGCCGCCGCTTCGGCTTCCAGGCCCAGCGAATGGCGCAGCAGCAGCGCGGCGGAAAGGATCGCGCCGACCGGATTGGCCACGCCTTGTCCGGCGATGTCCGGCGCCGAACCGTGGATCGGTTCGTACAGTCCACGGCGACCGTCGCCCAGCGAGGCCGACGGCAGCAGGCCCAGCGAGCCGGCCAGCGCGGCGGCCTCGTCGGTGAGGATGTCGCCGAACAGGTTCTCCGTGACCACCACGTCGTAGCGGTTCGGCTGGGTCAGCAGCAGCATCGCCATCGAGTCGACCAGCTGGTGCTCGAGCTTGACGTCGGGGTAGTCGGCGGCGATGCGCTGCACCGTGCTGCGCCACAGCCGCGAGGTTTCCAGCACGTTCGCCTTGTCGACCGAGGTGACATGGCGGCGGCGCCCGCGCGCCAGCTCGAACGCGCGGCGCACCACGCGCTCGATCTCGGCTACGGTGTACCTGCACTCGTCGGTGGCGGCGTCGGCGCTGCGCGTCTTCGCGCCGAAATAGGCGCCGCCGGTGAGCTCGCGCACGAACAGCACGTCGACGTGCTTCAGCTTGTCGTTCTTCAGCGGCGACAGGTTGGCCAGCGCCGGATGCACCTGCAGCGGGCGCAGGTTGGCGTACACGCCGAGCGCGGCGCGCAGCGCCAGCAGGCCCTGTTCGGGCCGCACCGGTGCGTTCGGATCGGACCACTTCGGACCGCCGACGGCACCCAGCAGCACCGCATCGGCGGACCGGCACGCCGCCAGCGAAGCGGCCGGCAGCGGTTCGCCGGTGGCATCGATCGCGATGCCGCCGATCAGCTGTTCCTCGAACGCGAACGCGTGCTCGTAGCGCGCGGCCACGGTCTTCAATACGGCCACTGCGGCGGCGGTGACCTCGGGGCCGACGCCATCGCCGGGCAGGGTGACGATGCGTGCCTTCATGCCGCTTGCTCCTGTTGTTCGTACCGATGGATGGCCTCACCCTGCTGCAGCAGGTAGCCGAGCTGGTCGACGCCGTTGAGCAGGCAGTGCCGCGCGAACGGTTCCAGACGGAACGGGATGCGGCCGCCGTCGGGCAGCGCGATGTACTGCTCGCGCACGTCGATCGCCAGCTCGATGCCGGGGTGCTTGAGCAGCCAGCGGTGTTCCAGTTCGTCGATGACGATCGCCAGCAGGCCGTTCTTCAGCGCGTTGCCGCGGAAGATGTCCGCGATCTCGCTGCACAGCACCGCCTGGATGCCGTAATCCAGCAGCGCCCACGGCGCGTGCTCGCGCGAGGAGCCGCAGCCGAAGTTGCGCCCGGCGACGAGGATCGAGCAGCCGCGCGCTTCCGGCCGGTTCAGCGGGAACGCCGGGTTGTCGCTGCCGTCGGCCTGGTAGCGCCAGTCGTGGAAGCACAGCTGGCCCAGCCCCTCGCGCGTGGTGGTGGTGAGGAAGCGTGCCGGGATGATGCGGTCGGTGTCGATGTTCTCGTCGGCCAGCACGGCGGTGCGGGAGTGGAGGCGGGTGATGGGATTCATGGCTGGCTCGTTTGAGAAGTGAGTGGAGAGGAGTGAGAAGTGAGAGAAGGGCGGAGAGCGGGTGCGTGCAAAGAGAAATCGCCGGTATGCGGCTCGTGCTCTCTCTCACTCCTCACTCCTCTACCCTCGCTCCTGCCTCTCATGCCGCCACTTCCACCAAGTACTCGCGCGGATCGGCGATGCGCCCGGCGATCGCCGATGCGGCGGCGGTGGCCGGGCTGGCCAGCACGGTGCGTGCGCCCTTGCCCTGGCGGCCTTCGAAGTTGCGGTTGGAGGTGGAGACCACCAGCTGGCCCGGCTGCGCCAGGTCGCCGTTCATCGCGATGCACATCGAGCAGCCGGGTACGCGCCACTCGGCGCCGGCGGCGGTGAACACGTGGTGCAGGCCTTCGCGCTCGGCGTCGCGGCGCACCGCCTCGGAACCGGGCACCACCAGCATGCGTACACCTTGCGCGATGCGTCGGCCGTGCAGCACGCGTGCCGCTTCGCGCAGGTCGGACAGGCGCGAGTTGGTGCAGCTGCCGACGAACACGACGTCGACCGGCGTGCCCTGCATCGGCTGGCCGGGCGTGCTCTGCATGTAGTCGAGCGCGCGGCGTTCCTGCGCATTGGTCGCCGCCGGTACCGGCGCGTCCATCGCGATCGCCATGCCCGGATGGGTGCCGTAGGTGACGGTGGGTTTCACCGCGCCGGCGTCGATGCGCACCTCGCGGTCGTATCGCGCGCCGTCGTCGCTGCGCAATGCGCGCCACCTCGTCACCGCCGCGTCCCACGCCGCGCCCTGCGGCACGCGCGGGCGATCCTTCAGCCAGGCGAACGTGGTCTCGTCCGGCGCGATCAGCCCGGCGCGCGCGCCGGCCTCGATCGACATGTTGCAGACGGTCATGCGCTCGTCCATCGACAGCGCCTCGATCGCCGCGCCGCGATACTCCAGCACGTAACCGGTGCCGCCATCGACACCGATCGTGCCGATGATGTGCAGGATCAAATCCTTCGCGCCCACGCCCGGCGGCAACTGGCCGTCCACGTGGATAGCCATGGTCTTCGGCCTGCGTTGCAGCAGGCACTGCGTGGCCATCACGTGGCCGACCTCGGTGGTGCCGATGCCGAACGCCAGCGCGCCGAACGCGCCGTGGGTCGAGGTGTGGCTGTCGCCGCAGACGATGGTCATGCCGGGCTGGGTCGCGCCCAGCTCGGGGCCGATCACGTGCACGATGCCGCGGTCGGCGCTGTCCCAGCCGTGCAGTTCGACGCCGAACTCGCGGCAGTTCGCTTCCAGCTGCGCGACCTGCGCCTGCGCCTCGGCGTTCGCATACGGGCGGCTGCCGTCGGCATTCGTCGGCAAGGTCGGCGTGGAGTGATCCAGCGTGGCCAGCATGCGATCGGGCCGGCGCAGCGGCAGCCCGCGCTCGCGCAGTTCGCTGAACGCCTGCGGCGAGGTCACCTCGTGCACCAGGTGCAGGTCGACGTAGATCACCGCTGGCGTGTCGGCGGTTTCGGCGAGGACGACGTGGGCGTCCCAGACTTTCTCGAACAGGGTCCGTGAGGTCATGCCGCGACCTCCGTCACTTCGTGCGCCCGTCCCTGAGCGCGATCACCAGCCGGTGCTGGGCCACAATCAGGGACGACTGCATTGACCACACTCAACCAGCCGTAGCGATCCTCGGTGCGGCCGTCGAACAGGCCGAAGAACGCCTGCTGCAACGCCTTCGTGATCGGCCCCGGCGCGCCCGCGCCGATGGCCTTGCGGTCGACCGAGCGCACCGGGGTGATCTCGGCGGCGGTGCCGGTCATGAACACTTCGTCGGCGGAGTACAGCGCCTCGCGCGGCAGCTCGCGCTCTTCGACCGAGATGCCGAGATCGGCAGCCAGGGTGAGTACCGCGTCGCGCGTGATGCCGGCCAGGATGCCGGCGCTGGACGGCGGGGTGAGCAGCTTGCCGCGCTTCACCAGGAACAGATTCTCGCCGGCGCCTTCGCTGAGCAGGCCGTTGCGGCCCAGAGCGATGCCCTCGTCGTAGCCGTTGCGGCGTGCCTCCAGCCCGATCAGCTGGCTGGACAGGTAGTTGCCGCCGGCCTTGGCCCAGCTCGGCAGGGTGTTCGGCGCGGGACGGTTCCACGACGACACGCAGACATCGGCGCCGCGCTCGGCCGCCTCGCCCAGGTATGCGCCCCAGTTCAGCGCGATGATCGCCACCTCCACCGGCGCGCCATCCCTTGCCAGCACACCCAACCCGCCGGCGCCGCGGAACACGATCGGCCGCACGTAGGCCGACGGCATCGCGTTGGCGCGGATCAGTTCCAGGCACGCGTCGTTGATCTCGTCTTCGCTGTAGCCCACCTCGATCTCGTAGACGCGGGCCGACTCGAACAGCCGGCGGGTGTGCTCGGCCAGGCGAAAATAGGCTGGCCCGCGCGGCGTGGCGTACACGCGCTCGCCCTCGAACACCGACGAGCCGTAGTGCAGTGCGTGCGTGCTGACGTGGACGTTGGCATCGGCCCACGGCTTGATCCGGCCGTTGTGCCAGACGAAGGGCGTACTCATGCGGTGGCTCCCAGGGCTTTGGTGTTGCGTGGGGTTGGTGATGCGGTCGCTGGCGTGACCGGCGCGTGTCGTTCGATGCGATTGACGATGGCCAGCGCGGCCTGCGCGGTGGCTTCGACGATGTCGGTGCTGACGCCGTCGCCGTTCCAGTCGCGGCCGGCATGGCGGGCGACCAGCCGAGCCTGGCCCTGGGCATCGCCGCCCTCGCTGACCGCGCGCACCTGGAAATCCGTCAGCCGCAGGTCGCTGTCGGTGGCGCGTTCGATGGCGCGCAGCACCGCGTCGACCGGGCCGTCGCCGATCGCCGCTTCGGCGGCTTCACGGCCATCGTCGTGGCGCAGTTTCACCGCCGCCGAGGCGCCGGCACCCAGGTGCGTGCTGGTGTCCAGACGCAGCAGCCGCCACGGACCCAGCGCGTCGGGGTCCTGGCCCAGCGCCAGCGCTTCCAGATCCTCGTCGTGCACCTCGCGCTTCTTGTCGGCCAGCGTCTTGAAGCGCGCGAAGATCGCGTCCAGCGCTGCTTCTTCCGGCGCGTGGCCCAGCGCCTGCAACCGCTGGCGCAGCGCGGCGCGACCGGAGTGCTTGCCCAGCACCAGCTTGGTCTCGGCCAGGCCCACGTCCTGCGGGCGCATGATTTCGTAGGTGCCGCGATGCTTGAGCATGCCGTGCTGGTGGATGCCCGACTCGTGCGCGAAGGCGTTCGCGCCGACGATTGCCTTGTTGCGCTGCACCTGCTGGCCGGTGAGTTGCGACAGCAGGCGCGAGGCGGGATGCAGCTTGCGCGTATCGATGCGGGTATCCGCGCCGAAGTACGCGCCGCGCACCTTCAACGCCATCACGATCTCCTCCAGCGCGGCGTTGCCGGCGCGCTCGCCGATGCCGTTGACGGTGCATTCCACCTGGCGCGCGCCGGCCTCCACCGCGGCCAGGCTGTTGGCCACCGCCATGCCGAGGTCGTTGTGGCAATGGCTGGAGAACACCACGCGTTCGGCGCCGGCGACGTGGGCACGCAGCCAGGCGAAACGTTCGGCGATCTCGGCCGGCGTCATGTAGCCGACCGTGTCCGGTGCATTGAGCGTGCTGGCGCCGGCTGCAACGGCGGCGGCGAATATCTCGGCGAGGAACTCCGGCTCGGTGCGCATCGCGTCCTCGGCGGAGAACTCCACTTCGTGGCAGCGTTCGCGCGCCTGTTCCACCGCGGCCACCGCGGCATCCAGCACCTGCGCCTTGCTCATGCCCAGCTTGTGCTCGCGATGCAGCGCGCTGGTGGAGATGAACACGTGGATGCGCGAACGCTGTGCCCGCTCCAGCGCGCGGGCGGCGCTGTCGACGTCGCCGGACTGGCAGCGCGCCAGCGCGCACACGGTGGTGGATTTCAGCGACTCGGCGATCTGCGCCACCGCGGCGAAATCATCCGGCGAGGCCTGCGGAAAACCCGCCTCGAGCACGTCCACGCCGAGCGATTCGAGCATCTGCGCCATGCGCAGCTTGGCGCGCCGGTCCATCGAGAAACCGGGCGTCTGCTCGCCGTCGCGCAAGGTGGTGTCGAAGATGCGCACGCGGTCGGCGGCTACGTTGTCGTCGCCGGCGGGGGCGTTGTGCTGGTCGGGGTTTTTCATCATGGCTCCGCTGTGTGGGCGTCGCCGAAGGCACAAAAAAACCCCGCATCCGTTACCGGGTGCGGGGTTCTTTGGGTGTTTTCAGGTTTTTCTAGCTACCTGGACACATGCCCTCAGCCCGCACCTCCGTTGGTAATAAGGAGTACGAGTACGAGGGTAATAATGAGCGTGCCGCGAGCCTGCAGCAGGCCGTCAACCGTCGCGAGACGGTTCATTTCGGCGGTGCGGCAGTGGCTGCTGCGTTGCGACATGAAACCGACCGTAAGCGATGCCGGCGAGCCTGTCAACAAAAATCTTCATGACGAAATCTTCTAAGCCGCCGCGGCGCAATTCGGACGGCTAGGTGGCCAAATGGATACAGATGAAACTATCGACCTCGCCGGGACCGGCCACCGGCGGCACGATTTCGCGCTGCGCTAGGGATCCAGCCGCACCCATTTGCTGCCGGCACGCGCGCACAATCCGCCGTCGGCGCAACGCGCCAGCCTGCCGTTGGCGATCGCGGCGTTGATCTGGTCGACCCACTCGGCGCGCACGTTCTCCCGGTGCGCCTGCACGCCCATGTAGATCGCCACGCCGATCACCGCCAGCGAAGCCACGGCGCTGGCTACGAAGGTCTTCCACGCATGCGCTGACAACGCCTTGCCGAGGCGGCAAGTGCGCTCTTCCAGCTCGTGGAGGGCACGCTGGAGTTGCTGGGTGCCGTCCTGCATGGTGTATCGGGCTCCCTCCAGTGGCTGGTGCAATCCGCCAGCCACCGCGCTGGCCGCGGCTTGCCGGATGTGGTCGATGGCGCTGGCGGCCAGCCTTTCGGAAGTACCGGCCAGGCCGTGGGCGGCGCGGTCGAGGCGTTGCACGGCGTCGTGAGTCTCCTGCACCACCTGCTCGCCGCGCTGCTCCAGCACGCCGGTGAATGCTGCCAGTTGCAGCGCCAGCGCGCGCAAGTCCTCCGTCTGCGCATGGTTCGACTTGTCGATGTCTTGGCTCATGGGTTCCTTCCTCATCGTTGCATCGCCACCGCTTGCCGCACCTGCGCCTCCCGTTCCGCCTGCTGCGCAAGTTGCTGGTTGAGTTGTTGCCCCGCCGCCAGCCACGCCTGCCCCTGTTCCGATTGCAGGTATTGCTGGCCGATCGAACGCATGGTGTCGATGTCCA
>MKTU01000049.1 GCA_001898415.1 Rhodanobacter sp. 67-28
TTCATTCCACGCCACGAGTCAGTCTCCTTGAAGCCGTCGGGAGGCCGGCAACGACGGCCGGAACATGCCTTTCTTCCACCTCGCACACGGCGAGGTGACCACTGGACCATCGATGCCGCCATGGCCGACGCAAACGCTGCGTATTCTAGCAGAGGCAGCCGAAACCGTCCGGGCGCGGCCGATCAACCGGCCGCACTCAACAGTTCCCGCAACAGCACTGCCTCGGCGCCCTCACCACCGCTGAGCGGCGCTATCACGCTGCGCGGCGCGTCGATGCGCAGCTGCCAGCCGTGTTCGTCCACGTGCTCGGCACTGATCGCCCCGGCCGCCTTCAGGCGCGCATGCAGCCGCCCGGCGGACAAGGGCAGATGCAGCGGCGACTGCACGCGGTCGCCGCCAAGCAATTCGCCCAGCGCCTGGCGCAGCAGGTCGACGCCGGCGCCGGTGGCGGCCGACAGCCATACCCGCACCGGCTTGCCGGTTGCGTCGCGCTCGATCCGCGGCTCGGTACCGGCCAGGTCGATCTTGTTCATCACCTGCAACTGCGGGACGTCGCCGGCGTCGATGTCCTCCAGCACGGCATCGACCACCCGATGCAGGCGCACGCGCTCCTCGTCGGCGGCGTCACCGACGTGGAGCAGCAGATCCGCGTCGCGGGCCTCGGCCAGGGTGGCGCGGAACGCGGCGACCAGGTCATGCGGCAGTTCGCGGATGAAGCCCACGGTGTCGGCGATCACCGCCGGGCCGCAGGCCAGGTCCTCGATCTTGCGCACCGTGGGGTCGAGCGTGGCGAACAACTGATCGGCGGCGTAGACCGAGCCGCGGGTCAAGGCGTTGAACAGGGTGGATTTGCCGGCGTTCGTGTAACCGACCAGCGCCACCCGCGGCACGGTGTTGCGCAAGCGCGAACGGCGTTGCTGACCACGCTGGGTCTGCACTTTTTCCAGCCGCTTGGTGAGCATCTTCACCCGTACCGCCAGCAAACGACGGTCGGTTTCGAGCTGGGTTTCGCCGGGACCGCGGTTGCCGATGGCACCACCGCGCTGGGCGTCCAGATGGGTCCAGCCGCGCACCAGTCGCGTGGCCAGGTGCTTCAACTGGGCCAGCTCCACTTCCAGCTTGCCTTCGTGGGACCGTGCGCGCTGGGCGAAGATGTCCAGGATCAGGCCGGCACGGTCGACCACGCGCACGCCGAGGTGTTTCTCCAGATTGCGCTCCTGCACCGGAGTGAGCACGTGGTCGACCAGCACCAGGTCGGCTTCCAGCGCACGGGATGCCTCGGCGACTTCCTCGGCCTTGCCACTGCCGATGTAGTAACGCGGATTGACGTCGTCGACGCGCGCGCCGATGGTTGCCAACACCTCGGCACCGGCCGACTTGGCCAGTTCGGCGAATTCCTCCGCGCGGCGCACGGCATCGCCTTCGCCGCGCGAATGCGGAAGTACAAGGACGGCGCGGTCGCCTCTCTTTTGCCGGTCAAACACGGTGGGGCAGCATCCTGCGGGGACAGTCTCCCTTCATGTGGATCACCCCACGCGCAATCAAGTGCCCGCTTCGACGGTTGCCGAAGTATCGGCCTGGTGATCGTGGCCTTCGTGGCCATCGTGACCATTGCCGATGCGCACGTTGCGACTCGGCACCACGGTGGAAATGGCGTGCTTGTACACCATCTGGCTGACCTGGTTGCGCAGGAGCACCACGAACTGGTCGAACGACTCGACCGTGCCCTGCAACTTGATGCCGTTGACCAGGTAGATGGCCACCGGCACACGCTCGCGCCGCAACGCATTGAGAAACGGATCTTGCAACGATTGCCCCTTGGACATTTCTTGTTCTCCCCTTGCCACGACCAGACCGGAGAAAAGACGCCGCTGGCGCCCCGGCCCAACAAGATCGGATGTTAACTGCTTTCAAATGCTTGATGAAAGAAGATTTTTGCTCCACGACGGTGGACTGGGTCACGCTGGTGGCATGACCCCGGCCGGGCCGTCGACAAACAGGCCCACCGCCGCGCGCACCCGCTCGCCGAGATCGGGCCGATCCGGCTCGACGATCCGGATGCCGGTGTCGCTGCGCAGCCAGGTGATCTGGCGCTTGGCCAACTGGCGGGTGGCGTAGATGGCGCGGTCGCGGAACGTGGCCGCATCGGTCTGGCCATCGAGGTGTTCCCACGCCTGCCGGTAGCCGACCGCGCGGATCGCCGGCAGGTCGGCGTGCAGGTCGCCGCGCGCCCGCAGTGCGCGCACCTCGTCCAGAAAGCCCTCCGCCAGCATCGTGTCGAAACGCCGGGCGATGCGCTCGTGCAGCACGCGCCGGTCGGTCGGCAGCAGCGCCAGCTTGAGCACGCGCCACGGAAAGCGCGCCGCCGTCCCGCCGCGCTGCAATTCGGATAGCGGCCGGCCGGTCAGTTCGATCACTTCCAGCGCACGCTGCAGGCGCTGCACGTCGTTGCAGCCAATCCGGCCGGCGGCGGCCGGATCGAGGGCCGCCAACCGCGCATGCAAGGCCGGCCAGCCGAGCTGTTGCGCCTCGGCGGCCAGCCGCGCACGGGTGGCCGGGTCGGCTTCCGGCAGGTCGGACAGCCCCTGCTGCAACGCACGGAAGTACAGCCCGGTACCGCCGACCAGCAGCGACACTCTGCCCTGCGCGCTGATCCGCTGCATCACCGGCAGCGCATCGGCGCGGAAATCCGCCGCCGAATACGGCTGGCCGGGATCGCGGATGTCGACCAGCGCATGCGGATGGCGCGCCAGCGTCGCCGGGTCGGGTTTTGCCGTGCCGATGTCCATGCCGCGGTAGACCAGCGCCGAATCGACACTGACCAGATCCAGCGGAAACCGCTCGCTCAGCGCGCATGCCAGCGCGGTCTTGCCGGAGGCGGTGGGGCCCATCAGGAAGATGGCCAGGGGGCGGGAATCAACGGGCATCGCGGCAGTTTAGACGAGAGCACCGCCCTGCCCGCACCGCCAGCGGCCTCGCGGCCGACGGCACTCACCCCACGAGGTGGAAAAGTGCGCAGACATGATGCCAAGGGTGTGCCGTCGCCACCATGAGCCATGACATCCGCCGCTTGCCCAGCCATACCCCCAAAATATATCATCCATATACGAAACATATATGGAACGTTTTATGGGTATCGTGAACATCGACGACGATCTGCACAGTCAGATTCGCAGGGCGAGCGCAGTGACGTGCCGATCCATCAACGCGCAGGCGGCCTTCTGGATCAAGGTCGGCATGTTGTGTGAAATGAGCCCCACGCTGACTTTCCAGGAGGTTCTCATGCGGGAACTCCACGCCGCCGGTGTCGAGGCACGGCCGCTCGCACCCGGTGCCGCATGACCAAGCGACCGGAAGAAGTCGCGCTGATGGCCGAGTCGGGCAGGCTATTGGCCGATGTATTCGGCTACGTGGACCAGTTGAGCCTGGCCGGCATGTCGACCATGCAGGTGAACGACCTGGTCGAAAGCTACATCGTGGACGAACTCGTTGCGCGTCCGGCGAGCAAGGGGCAGTACGGCTATGCCCATGCACTGAACTCCTCACGCAACGACGTCGTCTGTCACGGTGTCCCGTCTCCGTCGGAAATCCTGCGAGACGGAGACATCGTGAATTTCGACATCACGCTGGAAAAAAATGGATTCATCGCCGACTCCAGCAAGACCTACCTCGTCGGCGAGGTGACGCCAGCGGCCAAGCGACTCGTGCAGGTGGCGCATGAAGCCATGTGGAAGGGGATCAGGGCTGTCCGCCCGGGTGCCCGGCTCGGCGATGTGGGCCATGCCATCGAGCATCACGCCCGACGGAATGGCTACTCGGTGGTGAGGGAGTATTGCGGGCACGGAATCGGCCGTGAAATGCACGAACCGCCGCAGGTGTTGCATTGGGGAAGGCCGCAAACCGGTCTGGTATTGCGGGAGGGCATGGTGTTCACCATCGAGCCGATGCTCAACCAGGGCCGCCGGACCGTGCGGACCGAGGATGACGGCTGGACGGTCGTCACTCGGGACGGAAAATGGTCGGCACAGTTCGAGCATACGGTGGCGGTGACGCGAAACGGCGTGCGGGTCCTGACGCTGCGCCCCGAGGAAAGACCGGCCGGCTGAATCAAGCCGCCCGCCATGCCGGCGTCTGCCGCTCCGGGTTTGGCGCGGCCCCGCGCATGACCGGGTTCGCCGCACGGAAAACGGAAGGGCCCGCGCCGATGACGCGGGCCCTGATGCATGCACGAATGTGCGGCTTACTTCGCCGGCACGCCCATTTCCTTCAGCAGGTTGTCGGCGTGGTCGAGGTGGTGCATCACCCACAGCATGTAGCGCACGTCGACCTGGATCGAGCGGTTGAGCTGCGGGTTGAACAGCCAGTCGCCGCTGACCGACTCCCAGTTGCCGTCGAACGCCAGGCCGACCAGCTGGCCGTTCGCGTCCATCGCCGGCGAACCGGAGTTGCCGCCGGTGATGTCCAGGTCGGCCAGGAAGTTGACCGGCAGCGTGCCCAGCTTCGGCGAGGCATAGCTGTCGAACGCCTTGGCCTTGATCGCGGCCAGCTCGGCCTTGGGCGAGTTGAACGGCTCGACGCCGGTGTCCTTCTCGACGATGCCCTGCGCGGTGGTGAACGGCGCGTAGCTCACGCCATCACGCGGCGCCACGCCCTGCACGTTGCCGAAGGTGACGCGCAGCGAGCTGTTCGCGTCCGGGTAGACCGGCAGCTTCTGCGAATCCTTCCACGCGATCATCGCCTGCATGTAGCGCGGGCGCAGCTTGCTCATCTCGCCGGCGCGGGCATCGGATTCGTCCTCCAGCGCCTTCAGCTGCGGCTGCACCGCGCGGGCGAGCCTGAGCATGCTGTCGGAGCTGGCGTCGATCGCCTTGCTGTCGGCGCCGAACCACTTCATGCGCTCGTCGACGTTGCCGAGCTTGCTGCCGGCGTACAGCGCGGCAACCTTCGCCTTGATCGCCGCCTCGGTGCTTGCACCATCGAGCCACTTGTCCAGCGCCGGCAGGCGCTGCGCCTGCGGCAAGGCCACGTAGCGCTTGAGGCCGTAGACCATGAACTGCTGGTCGACGCCCGGGTCGTAGCGGCGATCCATCTGCTTCAGGCCGCCCTCGATGCGCACCCAGTCGCGCTGCTGGTAGCCGGCGTCGCGGTCGAGATCGGCCTTCGGGCGCTCCTTCGCCAGGTGGGTCAGGCGCACCGCGGTGCCGAACAGCTGGGCGCGGCTGACCAGACCGATGGCCAGGTCGCGTTCGCGATTGGCCCGGTCGGCGGCGATCTGCTGGCGCAGCTTGCCGATATCGGCCGCCAGCGCGGTGTTATCGGCGCCGCCCTGCTGCTTCAGCCAGGCCTCCAGCTGCGCTTCCTGCGCGCGCTTCACCGTGACCGCGTCGGCACGATGCAGGCCTTCGAGCTGGCCGCCGAAGTTCTTCAGGTAGTTGTTGAGACCGGCGACCATGCTGGCGTACTTCACCGCCACATCGGGATTGGCCTTGCCGGCGGTGTTGATGATGTCCAGCGTGTCCTCGTACACCTTGATCTGGGTCGGGTACGTCCAGTCGATCGCGCTCTGCACTTCGTCGGCGAGACGGTAGCGGTTGGTGCGGCCCGGGTAGCCGACCACCATCACGTAGTCGCCGGCTTCCACGCCCTGCGGGTTCACCTTGAGCACATGCCTGGGCCGGTACGGCACGTTGTCCTTCGAGAAGGCGGCGGACTTGCCGTCCTTCGAGACATAGGCGCGCAGGTAGCCGAAGTCGCCGGTGTGGCGAGGCCACATCCAGTTGTCGACGTCACCGCCGAACTTGCCGATGGATTCCGGCGGCGCGTAGACCAGGCGCACGTCCTTGATTTCCAGTTGCCTGATCAGCTGATAGCTGTAGCCGCCGTGGAAGGTGTAGACGTCGCAGCGGTAGCCTTCGCTCTCGCACGCCTTGACCTGCTCCTTGATCGCCTGCTCGATCGCCTTGTAGCGCTCGGCGCCGCTCATCGCATCGTCGAGCTTCGCGGTGATCGCCTTGGTGACGTCGCGGATTTCCTCGGTGACGAAGATGCGCGAGGACGGGCCGGCGGAGAGTTCGTCTGCCTTCGTCTTCGCCAGGAAGCCCTGCTCGATCAGGTTGTTCTCCGGCGTGGAGTTCAGCTGCAGCGCGCCGTAGACGCAGTGGTGGTTGCTCACCACCAGACCCTCGGGGGAGACGAACGAGGCGGTGCAGCCGCCCAGGCTGACGATCGCGCCCATCGGGTAGGCGGTGAGGTCGGTCAGCGTTTTCGGATCGAGTTTCAGGCCGTGCTGCTGCAGCGTGGCGGCGATACCGGGAAGCTGGGCGGGCTGCCACATGCCTTCGACGGCATGGGCGGACGAGATGAAGCCGACGGATACGGCGGCAGCGAGCAATAGACGGCGCAAAGGGAATCTCCTGGTGAAAGCCGGCCCCGGGAAGCAGGCGAAAGTGGCGCAATAACTTTCGACTTATGCCCGAGCCGGGCGAGTGCGGCATATGCCGCAAGTCATGCCTGCGACATTCAGCGCGCACGCATACTCGTCCCGGCAGGCGATCGCATGTGCTTTCAGCACATTGAAGTGCCTTCCGCGCCATCGCAGTGACTTGCGCCTCCAGGCGCCGCACACGACCCGGAAAATTCGCATGGACAGCGGTCACGCGCCGCCGCGCTCTATAATTGACGTTTAACCGCCCGCATCGCGGGCCAGCCGATGGATTTCCCATGCCGCAGACAATGAAAGCCCTGGTCAAGCGCAAGCCCGAACAGGGCATCTGGATGGAAGAGGTGCCGATGCCCGAGGTCGGCCCCAACGAGGTGCTGATCAAGATCGAGAAAACCGCGATCTGCGGTACGGATCTGCACATCTACAAGTGGGACGAATGGAGCCAGCGCGTCATCAAGCCGGGCCTCACCATCGGCCACGAGTTCGTCGGTCGCATCGTCGAGATCGGTCCGGGCGTCACCGGCTACAAGGTTGGCGATCGCGTCTCGGCCGAGGGCCACATCGTCTGCGGCCACTGCCGCAATTGCCGCGCCGGTCGCCAGCACTTGTGTCCCAATACGGTGGGCATCGGCGTGAACCGCAACGGCGCGTTCGCCGAATACATGGCCATGCCGGCATCCAACCTGTGGCCGATCCCTGACCAGATTCCGTCCGAACTGGCCGCGTTCTTCGATCCGTACGGCAATGCCGCGCATTGCGCGCTGGAGTTCGACCTGATCGGCGAGGACGTGCTGATTACCGGCGCCGGCCCGATCGGCATCATCGCCGCCGGCATCGCCAAGCACGTGGGCGCGCGCAACGTCGTCGTCACCGACGTGAACGATTTCCGCCTGAAGCTCGCTGCCGACATGGGCGCCACCCGCGTGGTGAACGTGGCCAACGCCTCGCTCAAGGACGCGATGAAGGACCTGCACATGGAAGGCTTCGACGTGGGCATGGAGATGAGCGGCAACCCGCGTGCCTTCAACGACATGCTCGACTGCATGTACCACGGCGGCAAGATCGCCCTGCTCGGCATCCAGCCAAAGGGGGCCGGCATCGACTGGGACAAGGTGATCTTCAAGGGCCTCACCCTGCAGGGCATCTACGGCCGGCGCATGTACGAGACCTGGTACAAGATGACCCAGATGGTGCTGACCGGCTTCCCGCTGCAGAAGGTGCTCACCCACCAGATCCACATCGACGACTTCCAGAAGGGCTTCGACCTGATGGATGCCGGCCAGTGCGGCAAGGTCGTCTGCTCCTGGAACTGAGCACCGCCGCAACCTCCACGCCACACACTTCTGCACCCGGAGATTCCATGACTCCATCCGCGAAAGCACGTTACGCCACCGAACTGGCGGCCATCCGCGAGTACGGCCTGTTCAAGGCCGAGCGCATCATCATCTCGCCGCAGTCTGCCGAGATCGAGCTGGAAGGCGGCCGCAAGGTGCTGAACTTCTGCGCCAACAACTACCTCGGCCTGGCCGATCATCCGGCGGTGATCCAGGCGGCCAAGGATGCGCTCGACAGCCACGGTTTCGGCATGGCAAGCGTGCGCTTCATCTGCGGCACCCAGGATCTGCACAAGGAACTGGAGGCGAAGATCGCCGAATTCTTCGGCACCGAGGACACCATCCTGTACGCCGCCTGCTTCGACGCCAACGGCGGCCTGTTCGAGCCGCTGCTGGGTGAGGAAGACGCGGTGATCTCCGACGCCCTGAACCACGCGTCGATCATCGACGGCGTGCGGCTGTGCAAGGCCACCCGCTACCGTTACGCCAACAGCGACATGGCCGACCTGGAGAAGCAGTTGCAGGCGGCCGACGCGGCCGGCGCGCGGACCAAGCTCATCACCACCGATGGCGCGTTCTCGATGGACGGTTTCATCGCCAAACTCGACGAGATCACCGCGCTGGCCGCAAAGTACGATGCCATGGTGCACATCGATGAATGCCATTGCACCGGCATTCTCGGCGATACCGGCCGCGGCTCGGCCGAATTGCACGGCGTGATGGACAAGATCGACATTTTCACCGGCACGCTGGGCAAGGCCCTCGGCGGTGCGCTCGGCGGTTTCACCACCGGGCCGCGGGAAGTGGTCGAACTGCTGCGCCAGCGTTCGCGCCCTTACCTGTTCTCCAACTCGCTGCCGCCGCACGTGGTGGCCGCCGCGATCAGGGTATTCGACATGCTGGCCAGCGCCGGCGATCTGCGCGACAGGCTGAAGGAGAACACCCGCTATTTTCGCGAACGGATGACGGCCGCCGGCTTCGACATCAAGCCGGGCGTGCACCCGATCGTGCCGGTGATGATCCACGACGCGCCCAAAGCGCAGGCGATGGCTGCCGCGCTGCTGGCGGAAGGCATCTATGTCACCGGATTCTTCTATCCGGTCGTGCCGCAGGGACAGGCACGCATCCGCGCTCAGATGAGCGCGGCGCACACCCGCGAACACCTCGACCAGGCGATTGCAGCCTTCACCAAGGTCGGGCAAACCTTGGGCGTGATTCCGCGCTGACACCGAGGCTGGTGCGGCCGCAGCCTGGCCGCGCCGCCATCACGGCCGCTTCGCCGCCAGCGAACGCACCTCGTGCTCTTCCAGCCGGCGCCACTGGCCCTTCGCCAGTTCGCCAAGCGCAAGCGGGCCGATCGCCACCCGGATCAACCGCATCACGTCAAAACCCAGCGCCGCCAGCAGCCGACGAATATGTCGGTTGCGGCCTTCGTCCAACACCACTTCGAGCCATGCATTCTTTGCGCCCGCACGCAGCAGCGTGACGCGGCGCGCCTTCAGGCGTTCACCGGCATCCTCGACGCCCGCCAGCATCGCGGCCAGCACCGCAGCATCCGGCAGCCCCGCGACCTGGACGTGATAAGTCTTCTCCAGATGCGTCAGCGGGTCGGTGATGGCAGCCGCCCAACGGGTGTCGTTGCTCAGCAGCAACAGTCCTTCGCTGGCCTTGTCCAACCGGCCGACCGGACCCAGCCAGGGCAGCCCGGCGGCCGCCAGCGCGGTGTAGACCGTCGCGCGACCATGCTCGTCGGCCGCGCTGACCACGATGCCGCGCGGCTTGTTGAAGGCCACGTGGACAGGCGTGGCCCGGCCCACGGCTTCGCCGTCGATGGCGATCCCCTGGCGGTCGATCAGGGTCGGATGCTGGGGGTCGCGGACGACCCGCCCGCCCACACTGACCCGGCCCGCACGAATCCACTGCTCGGCCTGACTGCGCGAGCACACACCCAGTTTGGACAGCACGCGGGCAAGCCCGTAGCGCGACGGCGGAGTCGGCCCGGTCGCGCGCGCCGGGTGGAAGGAAGAAGGACGGGACATCGTGCAAGCGTATAGGTCGGGGCCGCGGGGCAACAAGAATCATCGCCGGCGAAGACAAAAAAAGCCCGGCCGAAGCCGGGCTTTTTCCTGTTGGCTACCGCGGTTCGTTTACTGCTGAACCTGCAGCTCCGTGCGACGGTTCTGCGCACGGCCCGCATCGGTTTCGTTGTCGCCGATGGGGTTGCTCTCGCCGTGGCCGATCGGGCCTTCCAGACGGCTGGCATCGATGCCATGGCTGGTCAGGTAGTTGTAGACGATCGAGGCGCGACGCTCGGACAGCTTCTGGTTGTACGCGTCCGTGCCCTTCGAGTCGGTGTAGCCGGCCACGGTCACGTGCACCTGCGGGTAACGCTGCAAGGTGTCGACGGCCTGGTTCAGCACCGAGATCGAATCGGCCGTCGGCTCGGCGAGCGACTTGGAGATGTCGGTTTCACCGACCTTCGGACGATCGAACTTGAAGTTCACGCCACGCAGGTCGATCACCACCTTCTGCGCGCAACCATCCGGGCCCACGATGGTGCCGGCGGCGGTGGCGGGGCACTTGTCCTCGCAATCGTTCACGCCGTCCTGGTCGCTGTCCTGGGTGGAGCAGTCGGCCGGCGCGGGTGCAACCGGTGCCGCTACCGGCGCCGGAGCGGCGGCAGGCGCACCAAAGCGCGAGGCAACGGTCAAGCCGAGGAACCAGTCACCGTAGCCGGTCCTGTCCTGGTGGGTGTCCCGATCCCACTCATAGCGATACCCCGCTTCCAACCGGATATTCGTGCTATCCGAGACCATCTTGGACACACCGCCACCCAGCTGTGCTGCCGGGGCCCAACCGTTGTCCAGCTTATTCTGGTGATGGCTGCCCATCAAACCAGCCATGCCGTACGGACGCCAGGCATTCCAGTCACCGGCATAGAAGCGGGCAGCCGCACCAACAGTGGTACTGGCCCAAGAGTCGTTGCTATGACCACCGCCAAGAGCAGGGCCATTGTCCATCTTGCGCTTCGTGCGGTCCGCGAAGAAATCGAGCGACATGTTGGGCGAGAAGAAGCGACCAAAACCCAGGCCGTAGTAGATCTGGCGGCTATTGGTATCTCGCTTGTTGTCATTGACGTAGCCCCCCACCGTCGGCGCGATATACCAGCGCCCGTCATAGGACGAGATGGCGGTTTCACTGCTCGAGGCATCGGCCGGTGCCGCAGCCGTGTCCTGCGCATGAACGGCACCTACGCCGCCCAGGGCGAGCGCGATCAGAAAATACAAGCCCTTACGTTTCATCAGGTGTCTCCTCGATTATTAAAATTTGAGTCCGTTCGACCCATACCAGAAAGTCGCACGTCAGAACTTAACTCGATTCAAGGCCCTACCGGCCCGCGCTTGGCGTGTCCTGGACAAGCGACCCGCATTGTAGCAAAAACGTTAAGTAGCAGTTGCGTCGCGTACGCTTTCGCAACCATTCGGTGCAACATCATTCAGGTAAGTGATCGTGCCGGGCCAATCCCTTCACAGAGCGGCGAAACTGGCTAAACGACTCGCCGCCACGCAGTGGTTCATCTCCGACCGAACCGAATGTTCCATGACGGACGTGCCTACAATGTGAAGAGACCCAGGAACTGATGCAGCGGCATGGAGTCCAAGTGCGCCGGATCGCGCGTGGCATCCATGATCGCCTTGACCCGATGGGCCGGCAGATGACTGCGCATGGCCGCCTCGAATTTTTGCAGCAAGACGGGAATGCCCTCGGCCCGGCGCTTGCGGTGACCGATCGGATAATCGACGGACACTTTGCCGGTATGGCTGCCGTCCTTGAAGAATACCTGCACCGAATTGCCGATATAACGCTTGGCCGGATCGAAATAGTCGCGGGTGAACTGCGTATTTTCCACCACCGTCATTTTGTCGCGCAGTGCGTCGATGCGCGGGTCGGCGGCGACCTCGTCGTTGTAATCGCTGGCCACCAGGCGGCCGAAGATCAGCGGCACGGCGACCATGTACTGGATGCAGTGGTCGCGATCGGCATAGTTCGCCAGCGGGCCGGTCTTGTCGATGATGCGGCAACCCGCTTCCTGCGTCTCGATGACGATCTTCTCGATCTGGTCGAGCTTGCCGGCCACCTCGCCATGCAACTGCATGGCGCATTCCACGGCAGTCTGCGCATGGAACTCGGCCGGATAGCTGATCTTGAACAGCACGTTCTCCATCACGTAGCTGCCGAACGGGCGCTCGAACTCGAACGGCTTGCCGCCGAACGCCACATCGTAGAAGCCCCAGGTCTTTGCCGACAGCGCAGACGGATACCCGACCACGCCGCGATACACCGCATTGATCGCGTGGGTCACCGCGCGACGGCAGGCATCGCCGGCGGCCCAGCTCTTGCGCGGACCGGTGTTCGGCGCATGGCGATAGGTGCGCAACGCGCCGTTGTCGATCCAGCTGTGCGACACGGCGGTGATGATCTGTTCCTTGCTGCCGCCGAGCATCGCGGTGGCCACCGCGGTGGAGGCCAGTCGCACGAGGATCACGTGGTCCTGGCCGACCCGGTTGAAGCTGTTCAGCAGCGCGTAGCAGCCCTGGATCTCGTGCGCCTTGATCGCGTAGCCAAGCACGTCGCGCACGCTCAGCGGTTGGCCGCCTTCGCGCTCCGCCTTGCGGCTGAGGTAGTCGCCGACGGCCAGGATGCTGCCGAGGTTGTCCGACGGATGGCCCCATTCGGCCGCCAGCCAGGTGTCGTTGAAATCCAGCCAGCGGATCTGCGTGCCGATCGCGAACGCCGCCTGCACCGGGTCCAGCTCGTGGCTGGTGCCCGGCACGCGCGCACCGCCCGGCAGCGTGGCGCCCGGCACCAGCGGGCCGAGGTGCTTCACGCACTCCGGAAACTTCATCGCCATCATGGCGGTGGCCAGCGAGTCCAGCAGCATGTAGCGCGCAGTGTCGTAGGCCTCCCGCGAATCGATCTGGTGATCGACCACGTAATCGGCGATATCGACCAGCGGCTGGTCGGGATCGGGACGGACGGCGGAACGGATGTCGTGCGCACTCATGGCGGGATCTCGTGGCGAGGGAAAACCGCCATTTTAGCCGACTGTCGTCGAACGCGTTGCTTGACCGCACCGCGCCCGGGCCGTGACAATCGCCGCCAGCCCAGAAGGGAGTAGTTCTCGCGGCAAGTCCACCTTCCGCGATGCGACGATCGTCAGCACGAGCGAGGTTTCGCTCCGGTCGTCCGGCAGTCATCCTGCGAACAAGACTTTTGTGGCGGGCATGGGCCGCGCGCGTCCATGGCTGCCGCATTGTTCGACGCGCATGGAACCCCCGATGACCCTCGCTGCTCCCGATTTTCTCTCTGGCCTGCTCACCATCATCCTGCTCGACCTCGTGCTGGCCGGCGACAACGCCATCGTCATCGCCATGGCCGCCAGCCGGCTGCCGAAGCATCTGCAGAAGAAGGCGGTGTTCTGGGGCACCTTCGGCGCCGTGGCCGTGCGCTTCGCGCTCACCGCCATCGTGGTGTTCCTGCTCAAGCTGCCCGGCTTGATGCTCGCCGGCGGCCTGCTGCTGCTGCCGATTGCCTGGCAACTGCTGAATCACGGCGACGACGATGGCCCTGACATCAAGGCCGGCAGCACGTTCTGGAGCGCACTGCGCACGATCATCGTCGCCGACGCGTTGATGGGGCTGGACAACGTGCTGGCGATCGCCGGTGCCTCCAAGGGCCACCTGGGCCTGGTCATCATCGGCCTGCTGGTCAGCGTGCCGCTGGTGGTATGGGGCTCGACCCTGATCCTCAAGCTGATCGACCGCTTCCCGATCATCATGTACATCGGCGCCGCCGCGATTGCGATCACCGCCGGCCGCATGATCGCCCACGACCAGTTGATCAGCGGGTGGTTCGACGCCCACGCCTGGGCCGCGTATGGCCTCGACGTCCTGGCCATCCTGGTCATTTGCGGTGGCGGCTGGCTGGTCCAGCGTCGCCGGCGGCGACTGCGGCAAGCCGGCGCATAGGCGCGGCCTCGCCGGCCGGCCTTCTCCGGACCTTACGCGATTCAACCAAGGCGACAGCGCGCTGTCGCGCACGGCCCGATGTTCTTGCACAGATATTAATTATCGTAATACAATAACTATCTGCCGCCCAGGAACCTCCCATGTCGTCTGCCGCCCGCACCGAATCCCTTCGCCCCGCCGCCGAGCCCGCCCATGCGCGGACGACACGCATCCAGCGGCGTGCCAACGACATCATGTCGTTCGCCAGCATCCTCGCCTTCTGTACCGTGGGCGGCTGCATGCTGCTGGCGCTCCTGTTCTGGCAAGTCAGCGGCATGACCCGGATGGACTCCGGCTCGGCGCAGCAACTGCTTGAACGCTGGCACCTGCTGCCGAAAACCTCGTTCGACGGCGCCGTACTTTCCGCGGCCCTGCTGCTGGCACTGGTGGCCGCGATGGCGCCGATCGTGTGCCTGCGCCGACTGGGCAAGGCGTTGCGCGCACCGTCGCCGCTGAACCTTGTCGTCGCACGGTGCTTCTCGTGGCTGGGTCACGCCTTGCTGGTCAACCTCATCGGAGGGTTTGCCGCCGGGCTGGTCGCCGCCACCCAGATCCCGCAATACCAGCTCAGCCTCGGCATCGGCTTCCTGGGCACGCTCACCGCCGCCATCCTCGCCTATGCGGTGGCCGAAATGGTGCGCGAGGGGGCACGCGCCGCCGAGGAGAACCGGGCGTTCGTCTGATGCCGATCATCATCGAACTGGATGTCATGCTGGCGCGGCGCAAGATGAAATCCAGGGACCTGGCCGCGGCGGTCGGCATCACCGAAGCAAACCTGTCCCTGCTCAAGCAGGGCAAGGTGAAAGGCGTACGCTTCAGCACGCTCGACGCGATCTGCACGGCACTGGCGTGCCAGCCCGGCGACCTGCTGCGCCACGTCGACGACGAGCCCTGAAAATCGGACCCGGGCGCAAGGCAGGCGGGAAGCCGTTTGGCTCCCCGCCACCTTGCCTGCTGCTTCCTAGCGCTTGTCGATCGGCACGTAGGCCAGGTCTTCCGGCCCGGTGTAGTTCGCGCTGGGGCGGATGATCTTGCCGTCCTGACGCTGCTCGATCACGTGCGCGCTCCAGCCGGCGGTGCGCGCGATCACGAACAGCGGCGTGAACATGGCGGTCGGCACGCCCATCATGTGGTAGGTGCTGGCCGAGAACCAGTCGAGGTTGGGGAACATCTTCTTCAGCTCGCCCATCACCTTCTCGATGCGTTCGGAGACGTCGAACAGGGTCGGGTTGCCGCCATCGGTGCACAGCTTGCGCGAGATCTCCTTGATGATCTCGTTGCGCGGGTCGGACACGGTGTAGACCGGGTGGCCGAAGCCGATGATGATTTCCTTCTTCTCGACGCGGGCACGGATGTCGGCTTCCGCATCGTTCGCGTTGCGGTAGCGCGCGATGATCTCCATCGCCACCTCGTTCGCGCCGCCGTGTTTGGGACCGCGCAGCGCGCCGATCGCGCCGGTGATCGCCGAGTACAGGTCCGAGCCGGTGCCGGCGATGACGCGGGCACTGAACGTGCTGGCGTTGAACTCGTGCTCGGCGTACAGCACCAGCGACTTGTCCAGCGCCTGCGCGTGCAGCTCGCTCGGCTTGCGGCCGTGCAGCAGGTGCAGGAAGTGCGCGGCGATCGATTCGTCGTCGGTTTCGGCCTCGATGCGCTTGCCGTTGTGGCTGAAGTGGTACCAGTACAGCAGCATCGAGCCGAAGCTGGCCATCAGGCGATCGGCGATGTCGCGCGCGCCGGTGACGTTGTGGTCGTCCTTCTCCGGCAGCACGGTGCCGAGCACCGAGCAGCCGGTGCGCAGTACGTCCATCGGGTGGGTCGATGCGGGAAGCAGTTCCATCGCGGCCTTGACCGGTGCCGGCAGGCCGCGCAGGCGCTTCAGCTTGGCCTTGTAGTTCTGCAGCTCGGTCCAGTTCGGCAGCACGCCGTGCACCAGCAGGTAGGCGACTTCCTCGAAGCAGCCCTTGGCGGCCAGGTCGTGGATGTCGTAGCCGCGGTAATGCAGGTCGTTGCCGCTGCGGCCGACCGTGCACAGCGCGGTGTTGCCCGCGGCCACGCCGGACAGGGCGACGGACTTCTTGGCCTTGGGCAGGACTTGTTCGCTCATCGGAAATCTCCAGGGTGCGGGTTGGTGCTTTTGATTCCTGCAGGAGCCTGCTCGCGGGCGCCTACCGTAGTGGTGGTCAGCTCTTGTGCGAGAACAGCGCGTCGAGTTTGTCCTCGTAGGCGTGGTAGCCGAGGAAGTCGTACAGCTCCTCGCGCGTCTGCAGGGTGTCGATGATGTTCTTCTGCGTGCCTTCGCGGCGCACGGTCTCGTAGAAGTTCAGCGCCGCCTTGTTCATCGCCCGGTACGCACCGCAGCAGTAGAGCGCGATGTCGACGCCGGCGTCGCGCAGTTCGTCGGTGGTGAAGAACGGGGTGGAGCCGAACTCGGTGAGGTTGGCCAGGATCGGCACCTTCACCGCCGCCTTGAACTGGCGGTAGTCGGCCAGCGTCTTCATCGCCTCGGGGAAGATCATGTCGGCGCCGGCCTCGACATAGGCCACCGCGCGCTCGATCGCGGAATCGATGCCCTCTACCGCCGCCGCGTCGGTGCGCGCCATGATCACGAAGCCCGGATCGGTACGTGCATCGACCGCGGCCTTCACCCGATCGACCATCTCGTCCTTCGACACCACTTCCTTGCCCGGACGGTGACCGCAACGCTTCTGGCCGACCTGGTCCTCCATGTGCACCGCCGCCACGCCGACGCGCTCGAACGAGCGGATCGTGCGCGCAATGTTGAACGCCCCGCCCCAGCCCGTATCGATGTCGACCAGCAGCGGCAGGCCGGTGGCATCGACGATGCGGCGCGCGTCGGTGAGCACGTCCTCCATCGTCGAGATGCCCAGGTCCGGCATGCCCAGCGAATTGGCGGCCACGCCGCCGCCGGACAGATACAGCGCCTGGTAGCCCACGCGTTTGGCCATCAGGCCGGCGTAGGCGGTGATCGCGCCCATGACCTGCAGCGGCTGCTCGGCGGCGACGGCTGCGCGAAAACGGGCACCCGGGGATGCTGACTTTGTCATGTGGCCTCCCGTGAAAACGCCCATTTTAGCCCACCGCGCCAACGGCCGGGATTGGACCTTCTGGCACCCCCGCGCCGGCTGCGGGCACCAGTCCGGCAGCCGATCGCAATTTCTCGCGTGACGAATCCGCCACGGCCCCGTACATTCGGTCCGATGAGCACATCGACTCCTCTCGCGAAACGCATCCTCTGGGGCCTGGTGATCGGCGTGGTTGCCGCCGTGGTCACGCTCGGCATCGGCCAGTGGCATCCGCCCACCCTGGCGTTGATGCAGAAGATTTCCGGGGCCGTGTTCGACCCGTTCGGGCAGATCTTCCTGCGCATGCTGTTCTTCGTGGTGATCCCGCTGGTATTCAGCTCGCTGGCCTCGGGCGTGGCCCAGCTCGGCCGGCTGGACCGGCTCGGCCCGCTCGCCGGACGTACGTTCCTGCTGTTCTTCCTCAACATGGGCATCGCCGTGGCGATCGGCCTGGTGATGATGAACACCGTGCAGCCCGGCCATCACCTGGACGAGCAGGCGCGCGCCCAGCTGATGCAGGAGTACGGCAGCAGTGCGCAGAAGACGATCGACACCAGGGCGGCCCAGCCGAGCATGAGCTTCGGCACGCTGGTGGAGATGTTCATGCCGCGCAACCTGGTCGGCGCGGTGGCCGGTCCCAGCCGCAATGCGCTCGGCGACGTGCTGCCGCTGATCCTGTTCGCAATCCTGGTAGGCGCCGCCGCCACCCAGTTGCGCGAGAAGGAGCGCAAGCGCGTGCAGGTGGCGCTGGACACCATCACCGACCTGATGACCAGGATCGTCGGCTTTGCGCTGGAGCTGGCGCCGTACGCGGTGCCGGCGATGATCTACAGCGTGATCGTCAAGGTCGGCGTGGATGTACTGCTGGCGCTGTCGGTATTCGTGATCGGCTGCACCGTGGCACTGGCGCTGCACCTGTTCGGCACCATGTCGCTGTGGCTGCGCTTCCTGGCGAAGCGCTCGCCGCTGGTGTACTTCCGGCAGATTCGCGCCCTGCTGATCACCGCCTTCTCCACCAGCTCCAGCAACGCCTGCCTGCCCGCTTCGCTGGCGGTGGCGCAGGAGGAACTGAAGCTAAACCCCAGCACCGCCGGCTTCGTGCTGCCGCTGGGCGCGACCATGAACATGAGCGGCACCGCCCTGTTCGAGGGCTGCGTGGTGCTGTTCGTGGCGCAGGCGTTCGGCGTGGAACTCAGCCTGACCCATCAGGCCATCCTGATGCTGTTGTCGGTGCTGAGCGCGGTGGCCGTGGCCGGCATTCCCGGCGGGTCGCTGCCGATGATCGCCGGCCTGCTGGCCACCTTCGGCATCCCGCCCGAGGGCATCGGCATCATCATCGGCGTCGATCGCGTGCTCGACATGATGCGCACCACGGTAAACGTGGGCAGCGACATCGTTACCGCCACGGTGGTGGACAACCAGCTGCGCGACCGTTTCGCGACGACGGCCCCGTAAGCCCGTCCGCTGCGGCTCGAAGGGCTTGAAGCCGGCTGCTTCGCCCGCATCTGCACAGTACCGTCAAGCCGATAGCTACAGCCAATCAAACCCATGCCAACAATCAATTAGATAAATTGGCGACGGGCTCGTAGCATTCCTTTCGTTGTCCAACCACCACGGGAAGCCAAGCAGATGTCCCTGATCAACACCGAAGTGAAACCGTTCAAGGCCCAGGCCCTCAAGGCCGGCAAGTTCATCGAAGTCAGCGAAGCCGACCTGAAGGGCAAGTGGTCGGTGGTGTTCTTCTATCCGGCCGACTTCACCTTCGTCTGCCCGACCGAGCTGGAGGACCTGGCCGACAACTACGCCGAATTCCAGAAGCTGGGCGTCGAGATCTACTCGGTCTCCACCGACACCCATTTCGCGCACAAGGCGTGGCACGACACCTCCGACGCGGTGAAGAAGATCAACTACACCATGGTCGGCGACCCCACCCACCAGATCTCGCGCAACTTCGACGTGCTGATCGAGGCCGACGGCATCGCCGATCGCGGCACCTTCGTGATCGATCCCGCGGGCAAGATCCAGATCGTCGAGATCACCGCTGGCGGCATCGGCCGCGACGCGTCCGAACTGCTGCGCAAGGTCAAGGCCGCGCAGTACGTCGCCGCCCATCCGAACGAGGTCTGCCCGGCCAAGTGGAAGGAAGGCGAGAAGACCCTCGCGCCGTCGCTGGACCTGGTCGGCAAGATCTGAGTTTTCGCTGCAACGATGTCACGGACCCGGGCGCCGCGGTGCGCCCGGGCTCCGCACAGGATGCTTGTGCCAGCGGCCTGCGTCCGGCCTGCCCCTCCCTCCGTCAGGTCGGCCCTCCCCATGGCGCCGGCCGCTGCCACAAGCCTCCCGCATCCCCCTTATCCGTTTCGGAGTGTTCGCCATGCTCGACGAAGCCCTCAAGACCCAACTGAAGTCCTACCTGGAAAAGCTGACGCAACCGATCGAGCTGGTCGCAGCGCTGGATGACGGCGCCAAGTCGCGCGAGCTGGACGAGTTGCTGCGGGAGATCGCGACGTTGTCGGACAAGATCAGCCTGCGCCGCGACGACAGCGAAGCACGCAAGCCCTCGTTCGCGATCAACCGCGTTGGCACCGACATCGGCGTGCGCTTCGCCGGCATCCCGATGGGCCATGAATTCACCTCGCTCGTGCTGGCCCTGCTGCAGGTCGGCGGACATCCGTCCAAGGCGGCGGCCGAGCTGATCGAGCAGGTGCGCAGCCTCGATGGCGAATACAGGTTCGAGACCTATTTCTCGCTCTCCTGCCAGAACTGCCCCGACGTGGTGCAGGCGCTGAACCTGATGAGCGTGCTCAATCCGAACATCCAGCACGTCGCCATCGACGGCGCGCTGTACCAGGACGAGGTCGAGACGCGCCAGGTGATGTCGGTACCCACCGTGTTCCTCAACGGCGAGCTGTTCGACCAGGGCCGCATGAGCCTGGAGCAGATCCTGGCCAGGATCGACACCGGCTCCAGCGCCCGCGAAGCGGAGAAGATCAAGACCAAGGAAGCGTTCGATGTGCTCGTGGTGGGTGGCGGACCGGCCGGTGCCGCAGCGGCAATCTACGCCGCGCGCAAGGGCATCCGCACCGGCGTGGCGGCCGAGCGCTTCGGTGGCCAGGTGCTGGACACCATGGCGATCGAGAACTTCGTCTCGGTCGACTACACCGAAGGCCCGAAAATGGGCGCGGCGCTGGAGCAACACGTCAAGAACTACGACGTCGATCTCATGAACCTGCAACGCGCCGAGAAGCTGGTGCCCGCGACCGCACCCGGCGGTCTGGTCGAGGTGCAACTGGCCAATGGCGCCACGCTGAAGTCGAAGACGGTGATCCTGGCCACCGGCGCGCGCTGGCGGCAGATGGGCGTGCCCGGCGAGGACCAGTATCGCAACAAGGGCGTGGCCTACTGCCCGCACTGCGACGGCCCGCTGTTCAAGGGCAAGCGCGTGGCGGTGATCGGCGGCGGCAACTCCGGCGTCGAGGCGGCGATCGACCTGGCCGGCGTCGTCAGCCACGTCACGTTGATCGAGTTCGACAGCAAGCTGCGCGCGGATGACGTCCTGCAACGCAAGCTGCGCAGCCTGCCCAATGTGGACATCATCGTCAGCGCGCTCACCACCGAGGTGCTGGGCGACGGACAGAAGGTCAGCGCGCTGGTCTACAAGGACCGCGTCAGCGATGAGATGCACACGCTCGAACTGGAAGGCATCTTCGTGCAGATCGGCCTGCTGCCGAACACCGAGTGGCTGAAGGGCACGCTGGAACTCTCGCCCCGCGGCGAGATCGTCATCGACGAACGCGGCCAGACCTCCGTGCCCGGCGTGTTCGCCGCCGGCGACGCCACCACAGTGCCGTACAAGCAGATCGTGATCGCGATGGGCGCCGGTTCCACCGCCGCGCTGAGCGCGTTCGACCACATCATCCGCAGCCCCGTGGCGGCGGCGGTCGAACCCGAGGAGGTGGCAGCCTGACCATCACTGAGGGCACCCGCGGCAAGCGCCGCGGGGCGGCTATGCTCGGGCGGCCGCTTTCGGCGCGTCACCCGGCTCGCAAGACATGACTCCGCTGCAGCAATTCATCGAGACCCACCCGCGGTTGTTCGTGCTGACCGGCGCCGGTGTCAGCACCGACTCCGGCATTCCCGACTACCGCGACCGCGAGGGCGAGTGGAAGCGCCCCCCGCCGGTGACGCTGCAGGCCTTCATGCACGAACACGCCACGCGCCAGCGCTACTGGGCGCGCAGCCTGATCGGCTGGCCGCACTTCGGCCAGGCGAGCCCGAACCCCGCGCACCTGGCCCTGGCGCAACTGGAGCGGCGCGGGCACATCGAGCTGCTGGTCACCCAGAACGTCGATCGCCTGCACCAGCGCGCCGGCAGCGAGCGCGTGGTCGACCTGCACGGCAGGCTCGACGAAGTGCGCTGCATGGCCTGCGACTGGCGCCTGCCGCGCGATGCATTCCAGCAGCAGCTGGTCGAACGCAACCCGGCCTGGCAACACCTCGACGCCACCATCGCCCCCGACGGCGACGCGGACCTGGACGGCCAGGACTTCACCCGCTTCGCCGTGCCGCCGTGCCCTCGCTGCGGCGGCATCGTGAAGCCGGACGTGGTGTTCTTCGGCGAGGGCGTGCCGCGCGGGCGCGTGGAAGCGGCCACGCAGGCGCTCGACGCATCGGGTGGCGTGCTGGTGGTCGGCTCCTCGCTGATGGTCTATTCCGGCTACCGTTTCGTGCAGGCCGCGGCGAGGGTCGGCAAGCCGGTGGCGGCGGTGACGCTCGGCCGCACGCGCGCCGATGCGCTGCTCAGCCTGAAGGTCGACGGGCGTTGCAGCGATGCCCTGGCGTTCGTGCTGGACGCCGAACCGCTGGCCGTCATCTGATCGCCGGGGAGTAACCTTGGCACGCCTCCGACGAACCCCATGTAGTCAGCAACGCCCGCTGCTCGCCAGCGTGCAGGTCGACCATCCCCGGAGGCTCCCATGTCGAAATACCGCAAGACCGCCGAAGCGCTAGCCCGGCTCACACCCGAGCAATACCGGGTCACCCAGGAGGCCGCCACCGAGCGCCCGTTCGACAATCTCTACAACGCGCACGCCGCGCCCGGCCTGTACGTCGACATCGTTTCCGGCGAACCGCTGTTCAGCTCGCTGGACAAGTTCGACAGCAGCTGCGGCTGGCCCAGCTTTACCCGCCCCGTGCAGGTCGAGCGCGTGGTGGAGAAGCACGACACCAGCCACGGCATGCTCCGCACCGAGGTGCGCTCGCGCGACGGCGACAGCCACCTGGGCCACGTCTTCCCCGACGGCCCACGCGCCAGTGGCGGCTTGCGCTACTGCATCAACTCTGCCTCGCTGCGCTTCATTCCGCTGGAACAGCTGGAGAAAGAGGGCTATGGCGAGTTTCTCCACCTGTTCGACCACGCGAGGGACGACGCATGAACCCCACCAGCGAACGCGCGCTCCTGGCCGGTGGCTGCTTCTGGGGCATGCAGGAATTGATCCGCCGGCAGCCCGGCGTGCTGTCTACCCGCGTGGGCTATTCCGGTGGTGACGTGCCGAACGCCACCTACCGTCATCACGGCAACCACGCCGAGGCGATCGAGATCATCTTCGATCCCGCGCGGATCAGCTATCGCCGGCTGCTGGAGTTCTTCTTCCAGATCCACGACCCGACCACGCCGAATCGCCAGGGCAACGACCGCGGCAGCAGCTATCGCTCGGCGATCTTCCATACCAGCGAGGCGCAGCGGCAGGTGGCCCTCGACACCATCGCCGATGTCGAGGCCAGTGGCCTGTGGCCGGGCAAGGTAGTGACCGAACTCGCCCCCGCCGGCGATTTCTGGGAGGCCGAACCCGAGCACCAGGACTACCTGCAGCATTACCCCGGCGGCTACACCTGCCACTTCATCCGGCCGGACTGGAAGCTGCCGCATCGCGGCGGAGAAACCGGGCAAGCCGGCTGATCGCTGGCGCGAGCCGAGCTGCTCGGGCAAAGTGCGTTTGCGCAAATCCACACCGGCCCGGATCGAACATGGATGCTTTCAGCTACCTGTCCGTTTTGCTCTCGATCATCGTGGGCCTGGCGATCACCCAGGTGTTGCAGGGTCTGCGCGGCCTGATGCTGGCGCGCTCCAGCGCGACGATGTACTGGCCTTCGCTGGCGTGGGCCATCTTGCTGCTGGTACTCGACGTGCAAGTCTGGTGGGCCATGTACGACCTGCGCCTGCGCCAGGACTGGAGTTTCCTCGGCTTCTCCGTGCTGCTGGCGCAAACCGTGCCGTTGTACCTGCTGGCCGGGCTGGTCCTGCCGGACATCACCGCGGGTGAACCGGTCGACCTGCGCCGGCATTACTACGCCAACCACCGCTGGTTTTATACCTTGCTGGTGCTGCTGCTGGTGATCAGCCTCGGCAAGAGCCGGATGCTCCACGGCGCCCTGCCCCGGACGCTGGATGCAGGCTTCCAGCTGATTTTCATTGCCGGCTCACTGCTGGGCGCGTGGACCTCGCGCGAGTGGCTGCACAAGGCGCTGGTGGTCTTCAGCGCCACGCTGATGGGCGCCTATATCGCGATGCTGTTCGCCCACCTCCGCTGACCGCTTCAGCGCAGCAGCACATCCACTGCCTGCCGGGCCATCGTGGACACCACGCGAAACAGCATGCCCAGCACGTACTCCACAAAGGCCACGGTGATGTTGACCGTGGCTGCCACGGCGCGGCCCATGAAACGCATGATCGCGGTGATGAGGTTGCGGATCATCGCCGCCAGTCGCAGCGACTGCAGCGCGCCGGAGTAGAGCAGCCGCGCCAGCGTGTCCAGGATGGTGGCGCCACCCAGCACCGCCAGGCCCGCGCCGTGGCCCAGCGCGGAGAGTATCCAGTCCAGCGCGCGGAGGATCCAGCGCAGCGCGGTCGCCGACAGCATCATGCCTGGCCCGCCGACCGCGGCGGCCATGCCCAGCCAGGCTTCGGCCTGTTCGAAGCTGTCCGGCCCTTCCTGCAGCACCGGCAGCGCCCGCCAGGCGGCGTCGCCGACCGAGCGGCGATATTGCGGCATCAAGTGCGCCTCGATGGACACCAGCTTGCCCGGGCCCTTCATGCGGTAGGCGGTGTCGCGCCAGGGCACGTGGCTGTACGGGTAGACCGGCACCATCGGCACCAGGTCGGTGTCGTGGTACACGCGGTGGATCGCATCGGCACCCAGGCGCCGGGTGAGGTATTGCGCATGCGGCTCCAACCCGGCGCGGGGCGCGCCGAAGGTGTACAGCTGCAGCTTGCAGCCGAGGTCGCCGAGGCTGTCGGCCACCAGCGTGGCGATCGCGCCACCGAGGCTGTGGCCCACCACGTGGATCGTGGATACCTCGGCCGGCGAACCGATCGCCTGGCGGATCTGCGGCAGCAAGGTCTGCGCCGCCGCCCAGAAACCGGCGTGCACGATGTAACCGCTGGGGCCGGCGACGCCGGCCATGCGCAGGTTGCTGAGCCAGTCGTAGGCGCTGGTCTTGAAGGTGCCGCGGATCGAGACCAGGCGCTCGCGTTCGCGCGCGTTCCTGCCGCGCGCCACGTAGCCGAAGCCGGTGCGCTGGCTGATCGGCGAGCTGCCCAGGCCGGTCGAACCGGTCAGCCGCGTGCCGCCCAGCAGGTCGAACGACTCGCGCGCCGTCGGCGCGGCGGTCGCCGCATCCACCATGTCGGTGGACAGGCGCAACGCGTACGCACTGTCCGCAATCTCGGCGGCCTGCGCCGGTGAAAGGTCATTCGACATCCCCATCCCTCCCCGCTTGCTTCCAGTCAACTGAGCTTCCGGCTCAGATCGCCTTGCAGATACCGTAGTGCGTGCCCTCGAAATCGGGCGCGCGGGTCAGCTCGCATTCCAGGTTGAGCGGCTTGCCGTCGAGCTCCGCATTCGGCTCGTAGGAATTCCGGGTGTGCCGCCAGGCGGTGTAGTCGCGGCCTTCGTGGCGAATGGTGATCTTCTGCAGCACCACCGGCTGGTGCGGCACCGCGCGCAGCACGCCGGGGCGATGCTCCACCACCGGAAAGTGGAAGCGGCCTTGCGCATCGCTGAGCGTGTGTGCGGGCGGCACGTCGTTCTTGTTGTCCGACCACACCACTTCCTGCACCAGCTCGGCGCCCTGCACCGGCTTGCCGCCGCTCAACACCGTGCCATGCACCTCGGAAAACAGCACCAGCGGACTGGACAACCCCATGGCGCACCCCTCGGACAGAATGAAAGCCAACAAGAACAGTGCCGCCACGGCCAGCGTGCCGGGCCGCGACAAGAATCGCCGCCGCATCCCCTTGCCAGGTTCTCCCGCCCGCATCAGCATGCCCTGTCCCCCTCGAACGCCAACCGTACCGGCAAACCGCCCGCAAAAAAAGTGCAGGGTTCGACGTCCCGGCATCGAGCCGTCTCGTGCGCTACGCCCACGGCTCGGACTCGGCCAGCAGCTGGCGCAACCGGGCATCGTCCATCGTGGCCAGCTCGTCCTCGGCCACGCGCAGGTTCTCCGCCGGCAGGGCGAGTTGACGGATCTCGCCGGCGCCGGCGCGCGAGAACACCAGCCGCACGTTGCCATACGAGGCGTCCAGCAGCGCGGCCTGCCAGTGCCCGTCGTGGAGATCGTCGAAACTGCGCATGCTCGTGCTGCCCGGTCGCAAGTGGTCCGCCGATTGTATCGGCCCGCTTCGCCGCAGGCGTCGATTCCGCGCCCGCTCGTTCGTCGCACGATGGCAGACCGGCCATCCCGGCCGTGTCCTCCGCAGGAGTCCGCTCATGTCCTACATCGACGGTTTCGTGATCGCCGTACCCGAGGCCAATCGCGCGCAGTTCATCGCCCACGCCCGCACCTATGACGCGATCTTCCTTGAGGTCGGCGCCCTCCGCGTCGTGGAGTGCTGGGGTGACGACGTGCCCGACGGCAAGCTCACCGATTTCCGCCGCGCGGTGCAGGCGAAGCCGGACGAAGCGGTGGCGTTCTCCTGGATCGAGTGGCCCGACAAGCCCACCCGCGACGCCGGCATGGAGAAGATCATGAAGGACCCGCGCATGGAGGCAGCCGCCAACTGCCCGTTCGACGGCAAGCGGATGATCTTCGGCGGCTTCGTGCCGGTGGTCAGCCTGCCAGGCTGAGTGCCGCCGAACCCGCGCCTTCCGCTCCCGGCGGTTCGACGGGTAGCCTCGGCCTGCCCGGTTGGCCATACTGCAAGCCAACCGGTAATGCCCGAAGACCGCACGCCACTCCATGATTGCCAAGCTTCCCCCGCTCGCCGAAGTGCTGGACCTGATGCCCGATGCGGTCTGCGTGGTCGATGCGGAGGGACGCCTGCTTTACGTCAACGCGAGCTTCGAACGGATACTCGGCTACGCACCAGCCGAGGTGCTCGGCCGGCGCATTTTCGAACTGGTGCATCCGGAAGACCGCGAGGCCACCTTGCGGCAAGCCGGACAGGTCATGGCCGGCGAACTGCAACGCCACTTCCGCAACCGCTACATCCACCGCGACGGCCACAGCGTGGACATCCAGTGGTCGGCACGCTGGCTGCCGGAGTACGGCGTGCGCATCGGCGTGGCCCACGAAGTCACCGAGCTGCGCCGCAACGAGCGCGAACTGGAACATCGCGCCACCCACGACCTGCTGACCGGCCTGCCCAACCGTCACCGCCTGCACGTCGAACTGCAGTACGCCATCGCCAAAGCGGCGGAAACCGGCTCTGGCCTGGCCGTGCTCTACCTCGACCTCGACGGATTCAAGGCAGTCAACGACCGCGCCGGCCACGCAACCGGCGATCGCGTGCTGCGCGAAGTGGGTCAGCGGCTGCAACAGGGCCTGCGCCAGGGCGACCTGGTGGCGCGCGTCGGCGGCGACGAGTTCGTGGCGCTGCTGCCGGGTTGCCGCGACAGCCGGGCCGCCCGCACCATCGCCGACGACCTGCGCGCCCGCCTCGGCTTGCCCTGCACCCTGCCCGACGGCCCGTTCCGCCCCGACGCCAGCATCGGCATCGCCTGCTACCCCCGCGACGGCACCGACGCCGAAGCGCTGCTGGCGCACGCCGACCGCGCGATGTACATCTCCAAGCGCCGCCAGTAGCACGTGGCGGAAAGCCGGGCTGCGTCGCAAAAGCGCAGGCCGCGAAGCGCCGCACGAGGCCCGCGAGACACCGCCCCGTCTTCGCGACGCGATACGCGCCGCGCCACAGCAGCTCACGCCATGTCGAGCACCGCCCCGCGCAACACGTCCAGGTGCGACGCGTAAGGGCGCCAGCGGCCGCTGCCCCGGCCGTGGATCGGCTCGCGAACCTGGGCGGCGCTGGGCGTGGCCACCGGCGCCGCGTTCCGCTCCGGGTGGAGGCAGGCTTCCTCCATCGCGAGGCCACAATGGTCGAGAACCTTGCGCAAGGCGACGCCCGGCTCGCGGACGAGATCCGCATAGGCCACTTCGATCATGGAATCGGGCATCGTGGTTTGCCAATGCCGCGCCAGGCGGCGGTACTGGCCGTAGTAATGAACCATGGCACGCTGGTCGTAGCTGTACGCCGCCCGGTTCCCGAACATCATGCTCAAGTTCGAGAAGCACACCTCCAGCGGATCGCGTACCACGTGCACGATGCGCGCATGCGGCAACGCGCGGCGGATGTGGGCGACCATGCGTATGTTGGTCGGCAGTTTGTCGATGAAGTAGCGACACCCCGGTGCCCGCCAGCGCGTCTGCACGAGATAGCGCGCACCGAGATCGGCCAGGTCCAGCTCCGCACCGCGCTCGATCGCGGCCAGCGTGCCTGCCGCGCCATGCGGGACCACCCCGGCGACCCGGCGCAACTGTTGCGGGAAATCCATGATCTCGCCGGCCGAGGCCACCTGCGAATGACTGGACAGCATGCGGTCGAGCAGCGTCGTTCCGGAGCGCGGCATGCCGACGATGAAGATCGGCTGCGGCCCTTCTTCCTGCTGCGCGCCCGGCGCCGCCGACCTTCCCAGCGAACCGGCAACCCGGATCAAGGCGTCCACCACCGCGGTCTCGCCCTGCGCATCGTACGGCCTGACCCGGTGCATCAGCGCATTGCATCGCTGCATCGCTGGCCATGCCTCATCGTATCGACCCAGGTCGTCCAGTTCCTTGAACACGGCCGCCTCGAACGCGGCGCGATTGGCCAGTTGCGCGGGAGCTCCGGCGTCGGCCGGGAGCCGCTGCAGCTGCAGGCGCAGAAAATCGAGGTGGTGGGTTTGCGCCGTCTGCGTACGCAGGTTGGCCCGCGCCAGCGCCGCATCGCCGAAGGCAGGCCAGCGATCCAGGCAGGCATCCAGGAGGCGGCCCGCTTCGTCGGTTTCGCCGCCGAACTGCCGCAGCATGGCCTGTAGATGGAGTTCGCGCGGCGCGTCGGCACCTGCGGCGACCGCGCGATCGATCATCCGCCGCGCGGCGGGGATGTCCCGCATGCCCCAGCGCAAATGGGCCTGTTCGGCCAGCAGCATGGCCGGCAGATCCGCGGCCCGCTCCAGCCGATCCAGGCAGGATCGCGCCGCGACGACCTCGCCGGCAGCGGAAAGCCCGCGCGCCAACTGGATGTCCAGCGACGGCTGCGGATCGTCGGACTGCGCGACATCGAGCATCAAGGTCGCGGCGTCGCCCAGGCGACCACAGCGCAGCAGCACCGCCGCAAGATCCATCTGCACGAACGGGTTGGCGGGGACCTGCCGAAGCAGCGATTCCAGCGCCTCCCGCGCCGCGTCGAACTGCTGCTCGGCAAACCATTGCCGCGCCCGGCGACCGAGCGGAAACGCCACCGTATCCAGATGACTGTTCATGGCACAACGTCCGGATGCAAAACGATCGACCTCGCACTCGTCGGGCCGCAACCGGCCGCAGTCCGTGCAGTTTGCCACGGCACATCGACGCACATGGCCTGATGTCGCCAGCCGCGCATGGCGGAATAGCGGGATGTCGATCTGCCCGCCACTCGTTCGTCGCAGATCATGCAAGCCACGCCGCCCACAACCCGGAGAACACGCATGACCAGCAAGAACTCGATCTGCCTGTGGTACGACGGCGCCGCCCTGGAGGCCGCCACGTTCTACGCCAAGACCTTCCCCGACACCACCGTCGGCGCCATTCATCGGGCGCCAGGCGACTATCCCTCCGGCAAGGAAGGCGACGTGCTGACGGTCGAGTTCACGGTCATGGGCATCCCGTGCCTGGGCCTGAACGGTGGCCCGACCTTCCGGCACAACGAGTCGTTCTCGTTCCAGGTGGCGACCGACGACCAGGCTGAAACCGACCGCCTGTGGAACGCGATCATCGACAACGGCGGCCAGCCCAGCGCCTGCGGCTGGTGCAAGGACAAGTGGGGCCTGTCGTGGCAAATCACCCCGCGCGCACTGATGGCGGCGATCAGCGATCCCGACCCCGCCGTCGCCCGGCGCGCGTTCAACGCGATGATGGACATGACCAAGATCGACATCGCCGCGATCGAGGCGGCCCGGCGCGGCTGATGCGTTTCAACCGCCGGCGCTGGCCCCCACCGCCTGCGCAGCGAACCGAGCGCTGCCGCCACCCGACATGACATCGCGTATCCACCCGGAGTCTCGCCGTGATCCCCACCATCACCGCTTTTGAAAGCTCGCCGGATCGCGGCCAGGGCCTCGCGCGCGACATGCGCGTGCGCTGGGCACTCGAGGAAGTGGGCCAAGCCTGCCAGGTCCGCCTCGTCTCGTTCGGCACGATGAAGCAGCCTGCCCACCTGGCGCTGCATCCGTTCGGGCAGATCCCCACCTACGAGGAAGGCGAGCTGACATTGTTCGAGTCGGGCGCGATCGTGCTCCACCTCGCGCAACACCACGCCGGTCTGTTGCCCGACGACGTGAATGCCCGGGCGCGCGCCATCATGTGGATGTTCGCCGCACTCAACACGGTGGAGCCGCCGATCCTCGATCTGCAGACCGCCAGGTTCCTGGAAGGCGACAAGCCATGGGCCGCAGAACGACTGCCGCTCATCAAGAATCGCATCCGCAACCGGCTGGGCCAGCTCGCCGTCCGGCTGGGCGATGCCGACTGGCTCGACGGCGCGTTCAGCGCCGGCGACCTCATGATGGTCCACACGCTGCTGCGCCTGAAGCCATCCGGCATGCTCGCTGAATATCCGCACCTCGCCGCCTATGTCGCCCGCGGTGAAGCGCGGCCCGCGTACAAGCGCGCGTTCGCCGCGCAGCTGGCGGTGTTCACCGGCAAACACGCCGCCGACGGTTGAGGCGCCTCGGCAACCTGCGCCTTCGGCGGAACAGGATCTCCGGGAAGGCTGCAGATCATGCGGCCGACGCTTCAGCTCATCCGTGCCAGGCAGCCATCCAACTGCCGTCCCCGCCGGGTGAGCTTGCCGTCGAAACTCAACGTGCACAGCTTCCAGCCGGCTTCCCGCAAGGCGTTCAGGCCGCGACCGGTGGTGAAGGTTCCAGACGGTACTCCGGAGGCACGCAGCTCTTCCTTGTTGCTGTGGTAATACCCCTTCGGTACGCAAGCACCGGACAGGGGCGCGAAACTGGTCCTCAGCCTGCCGCGCCCTCCGGTGGCGGCTGCAGTTTCTGCTGCAATGCCTCCAGATCCGCAATCACCGCCTCCAGTGCATCATGGAGTTGGCCCTGGCGGTTCATCAGATCGTCGATCTTGTCGGTCTGCTTCAGCTTCGACAATTCACCGTCGAACAACAGCCAGATCGCCGTCAGGTGCTCCACATTGTTCCTGGCGTAGTGGCGCATTTCCTTGAGCTGCGCCAGCGTGTCAGTCACGTGATCGAGTTGCTTGCCGGCATTTTCATCGGCCATGACATGCTCCCGGGAGTAGTCCGGCCATGCTACGAACACCACCTCCACGACAACGTGAAGCTGCCGTGCCGCTTTCGTTCAATCCTGGTCCCGGCGACCTGGCCATTCGTCGTGACCTTTCCTGCAGTACGAACGCACATCGCCCGTGTCGCTTCTTCAGCGCACCGACGTCCCGGCGGCGTCGTCGGGCTCCCAACGCAGCAGATCGCCCGGCTGGCATTCCAGCACCTCGCACAACGCAGCGAGGGTGGTGAAACGCACGGCCTTGGCACGGCCGTTCTTGAGCACCGCCAGGTTGGCGGGCGTGATGCCGATGTGCTCGGCCAGGGTGCCGACGGCCATCTTGCGGCGGGCCAGCATGACATCGATGTCCACCAGGATGGCCATCAGATCACCTCGTCCAGTTCGGACTTGAGCTGCCTGGCCTGCGAATCCAGCGCGACCGCCTGCGCCAGCAACATCCGCAGCACCAGCACGATCAGCGCCACGCCGGCGATCACCAGCGATGCGCCGCAGACCATGGCGATCAGGCCCGGGGCGATTTCGTCGCCGGGCGTGATGCGGTTGGCGTGCGCGGCCACCACCGCCATGCCGAACGTGAGCGCCGAGGCTGCCGCGATGGCTCCGATCACGATGTCGACGTAGCGGAAGGCCGCGGACGAGAACACCGTGCCGCGCCGGACCATGGTCAGCAACCGCCAGATGCAGACCGCAGTCACCTGCATCGTCAACACGCCGAGGATGACGATCACCACCAGCGGAATGCGCACGTCCGCGCGCGCCGATTCCAGGTCATGCCACAACAACGGTGCGATCACGCCCTGCACCACCAGGGAACCCGCCAGCGCGATCGCAATCACGGCGCGCAGCGCCAGCACCGCAAAATCCCCCATCGTTGCTCTCCACGTATCGTTTAGTGACCGCAATATATCGCAAAACGATATATTAGCAATGAAAAACGATATGATCGTCCTGCCCTCCCAAAACCTCCGCCGTCGCATCAGTCAGCGCACGCTCCGGTGAGGACAACGCCACCTCGCCACCGAAGAGAGCCGCAGCGGGCGAGCGGGGGAAGCCGACTCGATTGCCTCGCCCCTCCCGGAGCCGCGTCAGCCGTATGATTCGCCCGATCAGGGCAAGGGGAAACACCACCGACACGCTGGAGAAACGACATGACAGACAAGCACACGGGTAGCTGTTTCTGCGGTGCCGTGGAGATCGAGGTCTCCGGCGCGCCCGAAGCAATGGGGTACTGCCACTGCGGCTCCTGCCGCTCCTGGTCGGCCGGACCGGTGAATGCATTCACGTTGTGGAAACCCGCCAGCGTCAGGGTAACCAAGGGGTCGGAATTCGTCGGGCATTTCCAGAAGACGGAAACCAGCGACCGCCAGTTCTGCAAGCAATGCGGCGGGCACCTGATGACCGACCATCCGACGCTGGGCCTGACCGACGTCTACGCCGCCACCATCCCGGATCTCGACTTCGTACCCGCCGTCCACGTGAACTATGCCGAGACCGTGCTGCGGATGAAGGACGGCTTGCCCAAGCTGAGAGACTTCCCGGCCGAGCTTGGCGGATCGGGGCAAGCCCTGCCCGAGTGACGTCCAGGCGGATAGCCCATGGACGGGCAGTGGTCCTGACGCACGTGCAACGAAACAGCGGGGCTTGCCGTGGCGGACGACAATCGAACTTGATCAGCCTCGACCCCTGTTTGATTCCCGCATCGAACCTGGTGCCACACCCACGCTACCTGGCGATTGGCCCCGCTTCCCTCCTGGTCTATGCTCACGCCCCGGCGTCGCAAGCCGCCTCCGGGTCTGCGGGAAGGGTTCAACCCACTTGTCCATCGCTGGCCACCATCGACCTTTGTGCAGCCGGGATTGCGGACCTTCGGCATTCATTGCATGGAGGTTGTCATGAAGAACCTGCCCGCCCGTCCGCATCTGGACCATCTGAAGAAACAGGCCAAGCGGCTGCTCGAGGACGTGCGCCACGGCGAGCTCGATGCGCTCGAACGCGTTCGCCTTGCCTTGCCCGGCGCCGCCCGGCTCGATCACGCCGCCATCGCCGCCATGGAACTGCGCCTGCACGACGCGCAGTCCTGCATCGCACGCGAGTATGGTTTCGGCTCGTGGTCGCAGTTGAAGGATTACGTCGCGCTGCAGGCCGCCTCGGTCGACATGCACGCGCGCAAACGCCAGTGGATGCACTGGGTCTTCGGCCACGGCTACCAGACGGCCAAACCCGCACTGGCCGAGCGACTGCTGCGCGAACATGCGGACCTGCTGGCCGGCGCGCCCGCGCTTGCCTGTGCCATCGGCGACGTCGCCACAGTGCAGGCCGCCCTCGCAGCCGATCCCGCCTGGGCCACGACGGCGCGCGCCGACAACGGCATGCCGCCGCTCGCCTGCGCCACCTTTTCCGGGCTGATCGCCCTGCCCGCCTGCGCGCCGGGCATTCGTGCCTGCGCGGACCTGCTGCTCGATGCCGGCGCGGACCCGGATGCGCGATGGACCGATCCGGAGCTGCCGCACGATTCGCTCAGCGTCCTGTACGGCGCCGCCGGTCGCAACCACGACATCGCACTCACGCGGCGACTGCTGCAAGCCGGCGCCAACCCCAACGACAACGAATCGCTCTACCACGCCACCGAGATCGCCGACAGCACGATTGTCCGCCTGCTGCTCGAGGCCGGTGCCCGCGTGACCGGCTGCAACGCGCTGTTCCGCGCGCTCGACCACGAGCATCCCGACACGGTGCGCCTGCTGCTCGCCCACGGGGGTGACCCGAACGAACCCGGCCCGGACGGCAGCCCCTTGCTGCACGCGATCCGCCGCCGTCGCTCGCCCGCGACCATCGGCCTGCTGCTCGACGCCGGCGCCGATCCTTCGGCAAGCAACGGTCACGGCGTCTCCGCCTATCGCCTGGCGTGCTGCCTTGGCCTCGTCGAAGTGGCCCGGCAACTGGTGCGAGCCGGCGCGGTGCCCGACGACCGCCCGCATGACGCCTTCCTCGGCGCGTGCGCGCGAGGCGATCGCGCCAACGTGCAGGCGATGCTGGCCGACGACCCGGGCCTCATCGGCAAACTGCCGTCGGCCGCCTTGCGCCTGCTGCCGGAAATGGCCGCCGGCAACGAGGAGGAAGCAGTGCGCGTGATGGTTGAGGCAGGCTGGCCGATCACGACGCGCGGCGGCGACATCGACGGCAGCGCGCTCAACTGGGCGGTATTCCGCGGCAACGCATCGCTCGCACGCTTCCTGCTCGCCCATGGCGCGCGCTACGACGAGCGCCACGGTTTCAAGGACAACGTCTACGGCACGCTCAGCTTCGCGTCCCGGGCCGAGACCACGCCCGGCGGCGACTGGCTGGCCTGCGCGGAAGCGCTGATCGACGCCGGTTCGCCCATACCGGAGGAGCGCTACGCGTTTCCGGAAGAGATCGCCGCGTATTTCGACGGTTTGCGCTCGGGTACGGACTGAGCGCAGCGGCGCACCATGAAAGAAGGGGTCGGCGTGTCGAAAGCGCACGCCGACCCCTTATTTTGCTCTGTCACGCCCGGAGCGGCCGCCGGCCGCTTCGAACGCAATCACATCGATGGCGTGGAAGCCGCCGCGGCCGTAGTCGCGCCGGCGGGCTGCGTGTTCGCTGACGGGTATTGCCCGACCTGCAGGGCGAATCGGGTTTGACCGGACGGCGTCGCCGACGGGTCGAGATACACCTGGATCACGTAATTTGTCGCCGTCGCCACCGATTCGGTCCAGGTGTTCGCTCCGGTCGTGCTCGTGTCGACCAGCGCCTTGTCGTGGGTCTGGTCGGTCACCTTGAAGTACAGCCGAGGGTTGTCCGAAATGAGGTTGATCTTCACCGTCATGCCCGCTGCGATGGCCACGGTGAAGTTGTGCGCGGTGGCGCCGGGCGACAACACCACAGCCTGTTGTGCCCACGGCTTGCCGGCTTCGAATGTCACCGCGCTTGTGGGCACCTGCATGTCTTCGGCCCCGTACTGCCCGATCTGCAATGCGTACTTGGCGGTGTCGCCGGATGGTATCGCGGCGGGATCGATGTAGACATGGATCGCATACGTGGCAGCCGGCGCGTTCGGCAAGGTCCAGGTGGACTCACCGGTCTTGCGCGAATCCAGCAGCAGCTTGTCGTTGGTCCGGTCCTCCACCCTGAAACGCACGTTGGGATTGCGGGTGAGGAGATTGAGCTGCAACGTCTTGCCCGCCGCGATCGCCACCGTGTAATCGAGCGAGCTGTCGGAATGCGTGAGGTTGCCGATTTCCTGCGCCCAGACACTGTTGGCCGCGAAGGTCACCGCTACCGGATCGCCCGCGAAAGCCGGCAACGACACGCAGGCAGCAGCCAAGCCGAAGCTCACGCCCAGGGCGCGGCAGAAAAGACGGAAACGTGACATGAGTGGGGACCCCTGGTGGATTGAAGTTGGTTTGCAGGCGATCGACGATTCCACGCCTTGCGGCACCGCAGCCGCGAAGACGCTGCCTTCCCGTGTGCAGGCCGTGCCTCACCCCTGAGTCAGCGCCGTGTGCGGACCATACGCTGGTCTCACGAGGCTTGCCAGCCGGCACAACCCGCCTGGCCGTTTTTCGCTCTGCGGCCAGGAGCCCGCCATGTTCAGTTCCCGGACGGGTCCATCCGCAATCTCGACCGACGCACGAGCACGAATTCAATTGGACGCGTCTCCTTTGTTCCCGCATGCCCTTGTTGCGGACAGGACGGAGCGATGGTCGCGGGCCGGACGCCTGCCTTCCTTTCGAAATCGCTTTTGTTGATCTCGGTCAACAGCCATCGGTGCCGATGAACCGAGCATGCGGGTGTTGCCAGCGCGATCCGGCATCGACAGGCATAGCCGGTGACTCTGCTTGGGCCAGGACGACAGGCATGGCGACGACCCAGGCGACGTCCACCATGTCGTCTGTTCCGCGCCGCGTTCCCGCATCGCCAGGGTCTCCTGGATACGCCACGGACATTGACGATTTCGATTGCCACCCAACTGCGGAGAGTCAGCTCATGTCGCCGATCAAGCTGGTTTCACTGATGGTTCTCGCCTCCCTGGCGACAGGCCAGGCATGGTCGCAAACGGCATTGATGAAGCAGGCCCAGGGTCTGTTCAAACCGATACCCGCCAATGCGCCGCCGTTGCCGGGCAATGCGGCGACCCCGGCCAGGGTGGAGCTAGGCAAGCTGCTTTACTTCGAGCCCCGGCTGTCCGAAAGCCATGCCATCAACTGCAACTCATGCCACATGGTCGGCATGGGCGGGGTCGACCTGCAGGAGACTTCGCTGGGTCATCGCTGGCAGCATGGCGGTCGCAATGCACCGACCGTCTACAACGCGGTGTTCGACGTCGCCCAGTTCTGGGATGGGCGTGCCAGGGACCTTGAGCAGCAGGCTGGCGGTCCGCTGGTCAACCCGGTCGAGATGGACACCACCGAGTCACACGTCGTCGAACAGCTCAAGGGGATTCCCGGCTACGCCGCCGTGTTCGCCAAGGCCTATCCGGCCGTGCCCGATCCGATCACGTTCGACAACGTGCGCAAGGCCATCGCCTTGTTCGAGGCCACCCTGATCACGCCGAACGCGCCGTTCGATCGCTACCTCAAGGGCAACGAGAAGGCGCTCGACGCGAATCAGAAGGAAGGCCTGGCGCTGTTCATCAACAAGGGCTGTGCGGCATGCCACAACGGCATCAACGTGGGCGGGGGCATGTACGCCCCGTTCGGCGTAGTCGAGCGGCCCGGTGCCGACATTCTCCCGCCGGGGGACAAGGGCCGCTTCGCGGTGACCAAGACGGCCAGCGACGAATACGTGTTCCGGGTGCCCTCGCTGCGCAACATCGCGCTGACCGCGCCCTATTTCCATACGGGCAAGGTGTGGGATCTTCGCCAGGCCGTCGCGATCATGGGCAGCAGCCAGCTCGGCGCGAAGCTGAGCGACGAGGAGGTCGGCAAGATCGAGGTTTTCCTCGGGGCCCTGACCGGCGACCAGCCGAAGGTCGCGCTGCCGACCCTGCCACCCAGCGTGGCAACCACCCCGCGGCCCAAGCCGTGACCCGCACGAATGAGGCTGTCCAGGCAAGCATGCAGGGACGTCCAGAAAAAAGGGCGCGTGGCCAATTCAGCCAAGCAGGCGACTGGCCCTGCCAGACGACGACCGGATTTATTTGGCCACGTCCCCTTTGATTCGCAGCACCAGCCAGGCCATCAACAACAGGGCGACCAGCACACCCACCGCCGCCGCACCGAGCAGGGGCCCGATCGCCGGTTCCGGAACCACGCCGCCATAAAGCAGGACCAGGCCCACGGACAACACCAGCACCGCCAGCTGATGCAGGTAGAACTGGAAGCCGGCGACCCTGCCCCCCGCGCCGACGAGCCACAGCTTGTGGATCAACGCGTAGATGAAGGACACCACAAAACCCAGCAGCAGCATGTGCGCGTGCGCCACGGACAAGGCGTGGTTGTGCGAAGCCGCCATGTAGATGCCAAGCCCCATGCCCGCGATGGCATAGGCAAAACCGCAGAGCAGAAATCTCCGATCGAGCGCCATGATGTCTTTCCCCTGGTCCCCGGTGGCCGGCATCGATGTCGCACGATGCACTGCCGGCTGCGCACCGCCGCGGGGCGATTCTGCTACAGATGTTCGAAGCGGGCACGCGGAAAGTATTTCCCGCGGAAACTGTCACGCGAAGGGCGTACCGGGAAAAGTGGACGTGGCCAATCAAGCCAGGCAGGCGGCTGGCCTTGCCAGACGACGACCGAATTCAATTAGCCACGCCCCTTCTTTTTCACGTCCCCTTTCATTTGGCCAGCGAGGCCATCATCCGCGTCACCTTCGATGGCAAGGGCGGCACCACCGCGGTCGACCGCTGGAACGTCGGCAAGCGCCTGTGCGATATCAAGGAAGCGCTGGACGGCTCGCTGTGGATGCTGGAGGACGCCGGGCCCGGCGGCTTGTATCGGCTCACGCCGAAATGACTCGACGTGTCAATTGATGATCTCCCCCATGCCGGCTTCGACGCGACGCTTCAGTTCCCGGATGAACTCCGCGTCGTAGGGCTCCCAGCGTTCGAGCTCGCCCACGATCCTCAGCGGCGCCGCGCTTCGGTAGGAGCGAGTGGGGTTGCCGGGGAATTTCTTGTTCGTCACGTTGGGGTCGTCTTCGAACGCACCGGTCGGCGTGACGACATAGACTCGCGGCCTTCCCCTGCCGCGCGCCATCTCCGCGGCAAGGCCGGCCCCCTTTGCTACGGCGGTGAAATAGATGTGGTTCATCACGACGCGGACGTCGTAGTTGGAGGTGAACCCGGCCATCAGCAAATCACCCAGGGAAAGATCCGCCTTCGTCCCGTGGTAGAACGGCCCTTCCACGCGATGGCAGTTCCCGTGGGAAACCGGAACCCACTCGTCGTCGTCATGCATCCCCGGCGTACCTCATGCTTGCTGCCCGATCGGCAGGCCGGCGATTCTCAGACGCCCCGGCAGTCTTGCCGCAAGCCCCGGTGACTGATATAAATTGATGGTGGGAGGCGCAGTGCGCCTCCTTTTTTTTGGTTCATCGCGCCTTACCGGGAAAGGCGGCCTTGATTTTGAGGAAGAAGTAGGGGAAGTCG
>MKTU01000050.1 GCA_001898415.1 Rhodanobacter sp. 67-28
CGAACAATCCACGGAAACTGATCACCCCCAGCAGCAGTGCCGCCAGTAACGGACTGAGCAGGTTTTCCAGATCGTAAGCCAGGCGTGACAGCGACAGCGCGCGGGTGTACTGCGCCTCATCGGTCAGCACTTCGGGGATGGTGGCCTGGAAGGTCGGGGTGAAAGCCGCCGAGCAGGTCTGCAAGACGGCGACCAGCACATAGATCTGCCACACGGCACTGACCCATGGCAGGCACAAGACCAGAACCGCACGGATCAGATCCATGCTGACCAGAAACGGTTTGCGCGGCCACCGAGCGGTGTATGCGGTGGCCAGCGGCGCGACCAGCACATACACCGCCATCTTGATGCCCAGCGCCGTGCCAAGCACCACCGAGGCGCGGTCACCGGCAAGGTCATAGGCCAGCAGACCCAACGCCACCGTCATCAAACCGGTGCCGATCAGCGAGGTGGCCTGTGCCGCAAACAGGTGCCGATAGACCCGATCGGTAAGGACTTCAAACAGCATGCATGGCTCCAGTGGATAAGGACGCTCGGCGCAGTCGGAATGCTACAAACAGAAGCGGCCGATCCGCTGGAAACTCATTCGCCGGATCGGTCCGTCGTGCAGCTTACTCGTGCGCCAGCCCCCAGATTCGGTGGGCGTCGATGAGCAGGCGATAGTACGCACGCAGGGCGGTAACGCGCGCGTCAAGAGCCGCTTCCGAGGCTTGCAGCGATTGCCGGCGAGCCAGCAGCAAGGTCTGCACGTCGGCCTCCCCCAGCGTATAGGCGCGCTGGGTCAGCCGCGCGGTATCGGCCGCATGACGCGCGCCTTTCGTGGCCAGTTGCCAGCGCGCGTGGTTGCCGCTGGCATCGGCATAGGCTTCGGCGATTTCGGTCTCGACGACCCTTTGCTGGCGATCCCGCGCGGCAGTCGCCGCGTCCACGGCGGTCAGTGCCTGGCCGAGGCGTTCGCGACGATAACCACCCGGCAACGGGACCGATACGCTGACACCGATGATGCGTTCGCGACTGAACGCTTCGGAGGCGGTGAATACGCCGACGGTCGGATCAGGCAATCGGTCGGCGCGCGTGCGGTCAGCCTGCCGTTCCGCTTTGCGCACTTCGAGCTCGGCGATGCGCAACGGGTCGCTGCTGGCCATCACCAGTTCACGCCATGCCTGTTCCGGCATGTTGACGGGTTGCGGTTCGCTGAGCGTAGGCAGACCCGCCGGCACTTCCGGGAAACGGATGCGCAGCCGTGCATGAGCCTTGGTCGCCTCGGCGCTTGCTTGCGCAAATCGTTGCTGAATTTCAGCCAGATCGCCAGCGGCGACATTCACCTCCAGGCGCGATGCATCGCCCGCCCGCTGTCGCGTCTTGGCCGCCTGCAGGTTGGACTGCGCAAACGTTGTTTGTTCGGCTATCAGATTCTTCGCGTGTTCGGTTTGCGCCCATGCCATCCACAGATCCAGCAGGCTGCGTGCCGCCTCATGGATCGCCTCACCCAGACGCGCCTGGGCCAGGTCGACTTCCACGTCGCCCAGTTGGCGATCCATCGCCTTCTTGCCGGGCAAGCGGATCGTGCGCTCCAGTTGCGCTGCCCATTCACGCGACGTGGGACCCGCTTGGTAACTGCGTTGTTGCGAGGTCGCCTTGACCGTCCATTCATGCGGCGACGCACGCAGCATGCCGGCCACGTGACCGGCACCGGCCATGTCCGCCAACGCTTCCTGCACCGCGGGGTCCTGCCGCAGCCAGACCTGCGCTGATTCGGTGGACGGCAGATCAGTGGGCGTGGGCAGGTCGACGTCCATCGCCGAGATCGAACAGGACGCCATGCCCAGTAAAAACAAACTGCACCAGCGCTTCATGCGAGTTCTCCTTCCAGTGAAATCGGCGACACCCAGTAACGAATGCCGGTACCGGAAAAATCCGCCTGCAGCAGTTGCTGCAGGGATTCGCTTTCGGCCTTGGTCAGCAGAATCTGCACGTAGACCGAGCGACTGCGCCCGAGCACTTGTTCCAGCGGATTCAACAGGCCGCTGGCGGTTCCGTGACTGAAGGTGGGCAGGCTGAAGAACACCTCGTCGCCAAAATTGAGCAGCAACGTGTCGAGGAGTTTTTCCTCGATATCCGACGCACAAACCAGGGAAAAACTGCATTTGTCGAACGTGGACTTATCCATGACGCACCTCCGCGGTTGCATGGGCGAACCGCAGGTAAAGGATGGGAAGCAGGATCAGGGTCAGCGCGGTGGCGGTGACCAGGCCACCGATGACCACGATCGCCAGCGGCCGCTGCACTTCGGAGCCCGGACCGCTGGCGAACAACAGCGGGATCAGGCCGAATGCAGTGATCGAGGCGGTCATCATCACCGGGCGCAGACGGCGCTCGGCACCGACGATGACGCATTGCAGTCGACTCAATCCTTCAGCATGCAGCTGGTTGAAGTAGCTGACCAGCACCACCCCGTTGAGCACCGCGATACCGAGCAGCGCGATAAAGCCGACCGATGCCGGTACCGAGAGGTATTCCCCCGTCAACCACAAGGCGATGACGCCGCCCATCAGCGCGAACGGGATATTGCTCAGCACCAGCAGGGATTGGCGTACGGACCCGAAGGTGGAGAACAGGATCAGGAAGATCACGCCGAGCGCGAGCGGCACCACCAGCGTCAGCCGCGCCGCGGCCCGCTGCTGATTCTCGAACTGACCGCCCCAGCTGATCCGGTAACCGGTCGGCAAGCTCACGGCCTTGGCGATCTTTGCCTTGGCCTCTTCCACGAAGCCGACCAGATCGCGCCCGCTGACGTTGGCGATGACCACGCTGTAGCGGCTGCCCATCTCGCGATCGATCTTCACCGGACCGCCATCGCGCACCAGCTTGGCGACACTTTCCAACGGCAAGCTGGTGCCGTCAGCTGCCGTAATGCGCAGCATCGCGAACTCCGCTGGCGACAGCTTCACGCGCTCCGGGCCGCGCAGCACGATCGGCACGCGCTGGTTGCCTTCAATCACCAGCCCTGCACGCTGCCCTTCGATCTGGGCGCGCAGCGCATCCTGCACGTCCTCCACCGACAGACCGAATCGACCGGCCGCCAGCCGATCCACGATCACCCGCAGGTACTGCACGCCGTCGTTCTGCACGGTGTAGACGTCCTGGTTTCCCGGAACGGCTTTCACCTGCGCTTCGATCTGGCTCGCGAGATCGTCCAATATCGCGAGGTCGGCGCCGAACACCTTGATCGCTAGGTCGCCGCGCACGCCGATGATCATTTCCTGCACGCGCATGTCGATCGGCTGGGTGAAGCTGTACTTGATGCCCGGCAGTTCGTCGAGTACGCCGCGGATTTTGGTGATCAGCTCGTCTTTGTTACTGACTTGCCATTCGTTGGTGGGCTTGAGTACCAGAAACGTGTCGGTCTGGTTCAAGCCCATCGGGTCCAGGCCGATCTCGTCAGAGCCGGCGCGGGCCACCACGCCGATGATCTCGGGGACTTTCGACATCAGCGCTTGCTGGATCTTCAGATCGAGCGCGGCGCTTTCCTCCAGACTCACACTGGGCAGTTTCTCGATACCGACGATGAGGTCGCCCTCATTCATGGTCGGCATGAACGTCTTGCCGACCATCGCGTAGACACCGATCGTGACCGCCAGCATCACGCCCGCGGCGATGAACACCACGCGCTGGCGGCGCATGGCCCACGCCAGCGCCGGGCGATACGCGACCAGCAGTTTGCGCGGCAACCACGGATCGTCGTGCGGAACCTTCTTGAGCAGGAACGACGCCAAAACCGGAATCACCGTCAGCGACAGCACCAGCGAGCTGGCCAGCGCAAACGCGATGGTCAATGCCACCGGCACGAACATCTTGCCTTCCAGATCCTGCAACGTCAGCAGCGGCAGGAACACGGTGATGATGATCAGGATGCCGGCCGTGACCGGCACCGCCACTTCGCGTACCGCGCGAAAGATGATGTGCAGACGCGGCAGCTTGCCACCGGCCTTGTCGTGGCCCAGGTGCTGCACGATGTTTTCCACCACCACCACCGCCGCATCGACCAGCATGCCGATCGCAATGGCCAGACCGCCGAGGCTCATCAGGTTGGCCGACATCCCGCCCACGCGCATCAGGATGAAGGTGGCTAGCGCCGCCAGTGGCAAGACCACGGCGACCGTGATCGCCGCCCGTACATTGCCCAGGAACGCACCCAACAGCACGAGCACCAACAGCGTGCCTTCGATCAGCGCCTTCGAGACCGTGCCTACGGCCTTGTTGACCAGGTCGGCGCGGTTGTAGAACACCTGCAGCGTCACGCCCGTGGGAAGGCTCGGCGCCAATTCCGCCAGCTTTTTCTCCACGCCGCTCACCACGTCGCGGGCGTTGGCACCAGCCAGGCCGAGCACCAGACCTTCGACGGCTTCGCCGCGGCCGTCCTTGGTGACGACGCCATAGCGCGTCAGCGCACCGATGCGCACGTCGGCGACATCGCCCATGCGCACCGGCACACCGTCCTTGCGGGTGACGACGATGGCGCGCAGATCGTCCAGGTTGCGGATATTGCCTTCGGTGCGAACCAGCAACACCTCATCGCCTTCGCTCAGCCGGCCCGCGCCGTCGTTGCGGTTGTTGGCGCCGATCGCCGTTTGGAGATCGTTGGTCGAAAGACCGATCGCGGCCAGCTTCACCGGGTCGGGCACCACCTCGAAACTGCGTACCACGCCGCCGAGCGCATTGACGTCGGCCACGCCGGGCACCGCGCGCAGGGCCGGCCGGATCACCCAGTCGAGCAGGCTGCGGCGTTCGGCGATCGACATGTTGTCCGCTTCCACGGTGAACATGAACATCTCGCCCAGCGGTGTGGTGATCGGCGCCATGCCGCCGCTGATGCCTTCCGGCAAATCGACGAGGATGCCGTTCAACCGTTCGGCCACCTGCTGACGCGCCCAGTAGATGTCGGTGCCATCCTGAAAATCGATGGTCACGTCGACCAGACCGTACTTGGACACCGAGCGCAGCATGCGCTGGTCGGGGATGCCCAGCATCTCCACTTCGATCGGGATCGCAATGCGGGTCTCGATCTCTTCCGGGGTCATGCCCGGCGCTTTCATGATCACCTTGACCTGGGTGCTGGAGACGTCGGGGAAGGCATCGATCGGCAGACGCTGGAAGGCGAACCAGCCGGCGGCGGCCAGCAGGGCGGCAGCCAACAGCACGAACAACCGTTGGGCGAGCGCGAATTGGATCAGGCGATTGAGCATCTCATTCGCCTCCGCTCTCGCCGAGCCAAGCAGCCTTCAGCGCGATCACGCTGCTGACGGCCACCTGATCGGCGCTCTTGAGAGGACCTTGCACGCTGACCGACTGCCCGGCACTGGCAACCACGTTGACCTTGCGCGCCTCGAAACCCTGAGCGGTCCGGACAAACACGTAGGCCTGCTCACCCTGGCGGGCGACTGCTGCCAATGGCAGCGACCACGCATTCGCGCGATCGGAAAACGGCACCTGCACCTGCACGAATTCGCCTGGCCGCACACGATCGATTCCTGCTGTCACCTGGGCACGCAGGCTCACCGTCTGACCTTCGCCCACCACGGCACCTACCTCCATCGGGCGCGCCGTGACCGGGCGTCCCACGACGGTGATGTCACCGTCCTTCGCCCAGGCATCGGCGCGCTCGGCCGGAATCTGGATGTCGAGCCACAGCTTGCTGGGATCGGCAATGCGCAGCAGCGGGTCGGCGGCAGCGACCCGCTGGCCCGGTTTGGCCTGGAGATCGACCACGAGCCCTGCGCTACGCGCCTTCAGCGTCAATGATTCCTGCAAGGCACCGGAGCCGATCAGGCGAGCAATGGCGGGCGCGTCCAGGCCGGCCAGGCGCAGCGCTGCGCTGGTCTGGCGCAAGCCCGCCTTGCCATCGCTGGCTGCCGCTTCGGCTTCGAGCAGGCGCCGTTGCGGCACGATGCCTTCGGCGAACAGCTGCTTCTCGCGCTGTAAGGTCTGCTGCGCCAGGCGGTTCTTGCTGGCCGCTTCCAGCGCAGCCAGCTGCAGTTCACCGAATTCCGGGCTGGCCAATCGCAACAACGGCTGGCCGATCGTCAATCGTTGATGCTCGGTCACCAGCAACTGATCGACGACACCGGCGACCGGCGCGCTGATCACCACATCCTGTTGCGGCGGCAGGATCACCCGCGCCGGATAACTCAGGCCGCGGATCGCGCTGGGTTTGTCCAACCGCTGCACCGTAACGCCCAGTGCGCGCATTTGTGCGGCGGATACCGGGAACGTGTTGCTGGCAGCGATAGCGGCCACCGGGAAAAGCAAGGCACCAACCAGCACGCTGCGCGCGCCAGTTCGCCACAGGCGATAACTCATGGGACAGGACTCCAGAAAAGGGGATGAATCAGGCGCGCTTGTGCCGCAAGACAGCGGCACAGCGACGCCTTGCATCGAGCCAAAAGCTCAGACGCCAGCAGGGGACGAGAAAGAAAAAATCCCGTCGGGTTGCCCGTAGCCACAGACAAGCCCGACCCAGCTGCGCACGGCAGCCGGCGAGGACAACACAAAGAAGACACCAGCGTGCTCCGATCGGATCGAGGTCAACGAAAGGCCGCTATCGGCCGGTCAACGTCGCGATCAGGCGATGGGAGGGCGGTGCAGCGTGGTGAGCAAGCCTTGCGGCATCAGCGCATTGCGCCACAGCGGACAGTGATTGCTCGCCAGGTTGAGCTGATGAAGAGGGCCGAACAGCGCGGGCAGCGTGAAGGCTGCGCCGGCCAGGTAATGGACATGGGTGTGTGAAACATCGGATGCCGCCGTGTCAGGGACATCGGCATTGGCCAAATGATGCTCGATGGTCTGATCGGCCGTAAGCAGGAACCCGGATGCCTGGTTGCCGTCGTGGGCATGAACCACCCACCGGGGCATCGTCGACAACGTCACGATAGCCAACACCAGCAACAGCATCCACCGCACCATCGTGAGATGGCGTCGATGCAATCGGCGGATGGTTCGAAGGACAGACATGGGGGACTCAGCATGCTGGGTACGGACGAAACAGGCAAGCCATCGCGAAAAATTCAGGCGCGTGCTCGGTGGCAACTATACCGTAGAGGGGTATATTATCGCCATCTACCATCACGCATCACGATGTTTGCCGCAAGGAGGGTTCATGGGACATCTGGCGAAGGACAACAGCAAGTTGCTTGGCCGCGTGCGTCGCATCAAGGGCCAGATCGAAGGTGTCGAACGGGCACTGAACAGCGAAAAGGACTGTGCCGAGATCCTGCGACAAATCGCCGCGATCCGCGGCGCGATCAATGGGCTGATGGCCAAGGTGGTCGAGGACCATATCGACATGCACGTGGCCCATCCGGACATCACCGATCCTGCGGAACGCAAGCAAGGCGCGCAAGAACTGATCGACGTGATCCGCACGTATCTGAAGTAATCAAGTTTGCAACAATCTAAGGAATTCATCATGACCGTACCTCAACCGCGCGCCGACACGGATCTATCGGCGCAGGCAGCGCAGCGCACGATCGCGCCTGCGGCCGAGCCGCACGATCACGGTGACCACGAACACGCTTTCGACATCCCGGAGGCGCTGCGCATTGGTGCCGTGGCGCTGGCCGCGGTGGCCGTATGGTTCCACTGGTGGGAGCCGTGGACCCGATTCAGTGTGATCGGCGTGGCCGGATTGCTGATCGGCGGATGGCCGATCTTCAAGGAGGCGATAGAGAACCTGCTCGCGCGGCGCATGACGATGGAATTGTCGATGACCATCGCGATCGTCGCGGCGGCCGCCATCTCGGAGTTTTTCACTGCGCTGGTGATCACCGTGTTCGTGCTGGTGGCCGAGGTGCTGGAGGGCATGACGGTGTCGCGCGGACGACGCGCCATTCGCGATCTGCTGGATTTCCTGCCGCGCGAGGTCTCGGTCCGCCGTGATGGCGCGATCCGCGAAGTCGACAGCGGCTCACTCGCGGTGGGCGATACCGTGCTGGTCAATCCAGGCGGCCGCATTCCCGTCGACGGCCGCGTCGTCGATGGGCATTCGTTTGTCGATCAGGCGCGGATTACCGGCGAATCCATGCCGGTGGAAAAGACCGCCGGCATGGAGGTGTATGCCGGCTCCATCAACCAGTCCGGTGCGCTGGAAATTCTGGCGCAACGGATCGGCCGCGACACCAGCTACGGCAAGATCATCGATGCCGTGGAAGAGGCGGAGCGCTCGCGCGCTCCGGTGCAAGGGCTGGCGGACAGGATGGCCGGCTATCTGGTCTATTTCGCGCTGGCCGCGGCGCTGCTGACCTACCTGATCACGCGAGACATTCGCGCCACCATTTCCGTGATCATCGTGGCCGGTGCCTGCGGCATCGCCGCCGGTACACCGCTGGCGATCCTGGGTGCCATCGGTCGCGCCGCCCGCGGCGGCGCTATAATCAAGGGTGGCCTGTATCTGGAGCAGCTCGGCCAGGTGGATACCGTCGTGCTGGACAAGACCGGCACGCTGACCTATGGCGAGCCGGAAATGCAGTCGCTGGCGGTCGCGCCGGGCGCTGCTGTCGACGATGTCCTGCGGCTGATGGCATCCGCCGAGCTGCGTTCGGAGCACCCGTTGGGCAAGACGCTGGTGCGTTATGCGCGTGCGCAGGGTGTGATGCCAGTCGAGCCGGAGGCCTTTCACTACACGCCGGGCCTCGGCATTTCCGCCACCGTCAACGGCGAGCGCATCCTGGTGGGCAATGAAGCGCTGTTGCGCAAGCATGGCATCGCGCTGCCCGGGGAGGTGCTGACGCAGCAGCCAGCGGCCGCCAAGGTATGGCTGGCCCGCGGCGAAGCGTGGCTGGGCGTGGCCATCGTCGCCGATACCATTCGCAGCGAAGCGCGAAGCGCGCTGCAAACGATGCACGCCATGGGACTTCGCACCGTGCTGTTGACTGGCGATACCAAGGCCGTCGCCCAAGCCGTGGGTGCCGAGCTGGGCATCGACACCATCGTGGCCGACGTGCTGCCGGATGCCAAACTCGCCTACATCGAACAACTGACCGCCGGCAAGGCGGTGGTGGCCATGGTCGGCGACGGCATCAACGATGCGCCCGCGCTGATGAAGGCGCATGTCGGGGTGGCGATGGGCTCGGGCACCGATGTCGCCCGCGAGAGCGCGGACGTGGTGCTGCTGAGTAACGATCTGGTCAAGTTCGTGCAGACACTGCAGCTGGCACAACGCACGCGCCGCATCATCTGGGCCAACTTCGCGGGCACGCTGGCGGTGGATCTCGTCGGCATCGCCCTAGCTGCCGCCGGCTTGCTCAATCCCTTGCTGGCTGCGTTTATCCATGTCGCCTCGGAGATGACCTTCATCCTCAACTCTGCGCGATTGCTTCCGTCGATTGATCCTCGCGTGGCCGCTACGCATCAGCCGGTTGCGCAATCTGGGCATTGACCCTGCATGCAGCACGCAGATTCGCCTCCCTTTGTAGTAGCACCGCGCGGTACACGACTAAGTCGTCCCTCTGAAGTGGTGCTCGATATTCTTCCGTTGATCACAAAGCCATTCACCAAAGAGGACGGTGAGATCTTTAATGTTGTCGCAATTAGTGGATGTATTCGTACCTGTGATCAATCAGTTCTCTCGATGCAACAAATGCTAAGTATCTCTTAGTATCCAGCCGAGCCCGCGACTCCGAAGCTGTCCCCAGATCACAACAGGGCAGATCATCGGGTGGCACGCGGAGGTAAAAAAGAAGTCGTCCTAGCTGTTCGCCTGAAGGAAGCGCGACTGGCGGTGGGGATATCTCAGCGCGAGCTCGGAATCCAAGCGGGCATGGATCCTTCAGTTGCTTCGCCACGGATCAACCAATACGAGCGCGGAAAGCATGCGCCAGACACGAATACGCTCAGCAAGCTGGGTCAAGTTTTAGGCATGCCGGTTGCGTACTTCTTTGCTGGAGACGATGACCTAGCCATGCTCATTGCTAATTTTTATAGACTTACATCCACAGCTCGTAAGCGGTTGGTTACGCTGTCAGCCAAAGAAACTCGTGAATAGACATTCCCGAGATTGTCCGTACATTTTTGGTGGCGAGGCTGATAGATCTGTCTTCCGCCGCAGGCAGCCGCTATCTAGACGCTAGTTTTCATGCGGCATACTCTGTTTCAGCGAAGCAGTCGTAAAGATTGCCATGTTGGGCGTAGTCGCAGGACTGCTGCAAGTTCTGGCTGAGCACCTGCTCTGAGGCCTCGGCTCAAGGATCACATTCCTTCGGTGCACGCGGTCCTTTGCTTGACGAGAGTTCATCGCATTGGGGAACATGGCGCACTAATCTCCTTGTGTGCCCTACCATCTCGTCTTAGCCATGGACGAAATGCTTCCCCATTGCTTCGAAAACACTACAAATCTGTGGACACTCGCCTAAGCGCCCGCAGGCGTTGTAGCCGTTGCGTTGTACGGCATGTCCATAGATCATCATCTAACCGGTGCGGCGGCAAGGACAGCCAGGCCGTCGCGCTCGCTGTCGCCCGACACCTCGACGCGATCGGCCACCAAGGCCCACGCGTCCTGGTGCACGCGGATCTAGGCCGCGTCGAGTGGCAGGACTCGATGGCAGTGTGCGAGCGACTGGCGCAGCACCTTGGATGGGAACTCATCGTTGTGCGCCGTGCCGCCGGCGACATGCTGGATCGCTGGGAATCCCGCTGGACGAGCCGCAGCCAGGCCTATATCGATCTCGAGACGGTGAAACTCACGCTGCCGTGGGCGACGCCAGCGATGCGCTTCTGCACGTCCGAGCTAAAGGTCGCGCCGATCAGCAGCGCCCTGCGTAAGCGATTCCCGACCGGCGCCATCATCTCGGTGGACGGCGTCCGCGCCCAGGAAAGCCCCGCTCGCGCCAAGAAGCCCATCAGCTCCCCTTCCACCAAGCTCACGCGGCGTGGCCATGTCGGCGTGAACTGGCACGCGATACTGCACCAGTCGACCGACGACGTGTTCGCCGCGATCTCCGCGGCCGGTCTCGCGCCGCATATTGCCTATCGCGTCCACGGCTCGACTCGGGTCAGCTGCAATTTCTGCATCATGGGGTCGTTGCCGGATCTGACCATCGCCGCCAACCTCGAAGAACACCACGAGAGCTACCTGGCCATGGTCGACCTGGAGTGCCGCTCGACCTTTGCCTTCCAGGGGAGCCGCTGGCTAGGCGACGTGGCGCCATATCGCCTCACGGGCGACTTGCGGGTGCGGCTCGAAGCCGCCAAGACGGCAGCCGCTGAGCGCCGAGCGGCCGAGGCGACCATCCCGGCCGAGCTCCTTTTCGACAGCAAGGGCTGGCCCACGTTCATCCCCGGCCCCACGCAGGCCGAGCTGCTGGCGGATGTGCGCCGGCGCGTCGGTAGCGCCGTTGGCCTCCCGGTTCGCTTCACCGACGCCGCCGCGATCCGGCATCGCTATGCCGAGCTGCTGGATCTCCGGCAGGCGAAGGCGGCGTAGGGCGATGCGTACGATTCCCACCCAGCTTCAGCTCTTCGCCGCGGTGACCGCCGCGTACGCTGACGCGCCTGACGGGCGTCTTGACAACGCGACGCTCTACGCTGCAGCCGGCGACCGAGCCGGCGTGCCAACGTCGGAGCGAAAGGCCAGGAAGGCCGTGGGCGTCGCCGCCCAGTCGCGAAACCTTTACGAACGCGCGGTGCGCTGGCACCAGCAGACCCTCAAGCTGATGGGTGTGCTGCGCCGGGCACCGGGTGAGCGCGGTGTGTGGGAACTCATGGACCGCACGCCCAAGGGGCTCCACCGCGCCCTGTCCGGCGTCCGGCTGTTGGCGTTCTCCACCAACCTCGGGGTGGCCATCTGGGGCGACTGCGTCGATACCTTCGAACGGCTCGACACGCCGATCACTGTCGCGATCTGCTCGCCGCCGTATTGCCTGAGCCGGCCTCGCGCTTACGGCAATCCGAGTGACGCCGAATACGTCGACTTCATCGTGGCCAGCCTGAAGCCGATAGTCGAAAGGCTCGTGCCCGGCGGCAGTGTGTGCATAAACCTCGGCCAGGACATCTTCCTTCCGGGCTTGCCCGCGCGATCCATGATCAACGAGCGTCTGCTGCTAGCCCTGCATGACCGCCTGGGCCTGAAGCTTCTCGATCGCCTGATCTGGTGCAATGGCTCGAAGCCGCCGGGGCCGACCTATTGGTCGTCGCGGATGAAAGTGCAGCTGACGGCGACCTACGAATTCATCTACTGGCTGTCGCCCTCACCCGAGCTCGTGCGCGCCGACAATCGCCGCGTGCTCCTGCCGCACACCGAAAAGCACCTCCGGCTGATCAGCGCCGGCGGCGAGACGCGCGACGCGGTTTACGGCGACGGCGCATATCACGTCCGACCGGGGAGCTTTGGCAACGCGACGCCGGGGCGTATCCCGCGCAACGTCCTGCACCGGGGCGGACGATGCGCAGACACGCTGCAGTACCGCCGGGACGCTGCCGCGCTGCGGCTACCCGCGCACGGCGCGACGATGCCCTTGTCCATTCCGGACTTCCTGATTCGCTACCTCTCCGAGCCTGGCGACCTGGTGGTCGACCCCTTCGGCGGCACCGCGAAGACCGGCATGGCGGCCGAGCGACTCGGGCGCCGCTGGGTGGTTACCGAGCACATGCTCACCTTCCTCCGTCCGTCCGGCGAGCGGTTCCGCCAGTGCGATGGGTTCTATATGCCAGAGGACATCGAAGTATGGCCGGCGCGCGCAGCGTGAGGTTCGGTGGAGATGCAGATTCCGGTCGATGTTTACCCGAGTGCGCTCTGGCAGAAGGCTGTTGGCATTCTCTCTCTGAGGCAGCCTGCATGAACGCGACCACTGTTCAGCCATCCAGCGCCACCAGACTGATCTCGCGACCCGTCGTGACGCCGGCAACACCGGCGTACTCCCTACTTCCGCCGACCGAGGACGATTTTCGTCTGCTCGAGGAGTACGGGAGCATTCTCGCGCTGGAACGCGCCGGGCTTCACGGCGTCGCCGATCGCTTGTTCAAGCATCAGGCTCAACGCGATGGCGACTGAGACCAGGAAAACACACGATGCGCGAACGTCCGCGATCTCGGACGGCGAGACGGTCAGGGGTCATGCTTCGACGGCGATCAGCAAAGGAGAGTCACGATGAGCGAGTGGGTACTGCTCGAATGGGTTGGCGTCCACGCCAGGGAAGTCGCGAGGGTCGACCGTTGGGCCGACGCGGACACGTTGCGCCAGGGCATGCACGGAACCCTGACCATCGACACCGCCGCATCGTGGGACATACACCGCGGCCACGATGAGCAGCGCGCGCCGACGGCGGCACCAACCCTAGCCGAAGCCGCGTGATGGATACCGCCGCGTTCAACCCGTCGCTCCGCCGAACGGTTCTGTCCATGGATGGGCTGTACCGCTACACGCTCTGGAGGGAGTTCGACCTGACGAATTCCCGATACGTGATGTTCCTTCCGCTCAATCCGTCGACTGCCGACGCGACTGAGGACGACCGGAGCGTGCGTCGGATGGTGGACTTCGCGAAGCGATGGGGGTTCGGGGCGATGTGCGTGGGCAACCTCTTTGCTTTCCGCGCCACCGAGCCTGCCGTGATGAAGGCGGCGGTCGATCCCGTGGGCCCGCACAACGACGCGGCGCTGCTGGCTCTGGCTAGCCAAGCCTCGTTGATCGTCGCAGCGTGGGGAACGGACGGGGCATTCCGGTCGCGAGCCGACGACGTCGCTCGCTTGATGCCGAAATTGCATTGCCTGGTGCGGAACAAGGACGGTAGCCCCCGCCACCCCCTGTACGTTCGCGCCGAAACACTTCCCTCCCCCTACCCCTGATCAGTCGCAGCACCCACCCTGGACGAGACTCTCCCATGGACATCACCACGACACGCTACAACACCGCCGCAGGCCTGGTCGTTGCCGCAATCGGCATCTTGTCAATCACCGCGATCGCGGCGTGCATCGCATATATCTCAGGGCGCCACTCCAGCCACGGCGTCGAGATCCACGAGTCGTTGGCCTGGCTTGCGGTCGACGTGTTCATCACCGTCGCTCTTGCTGTGGCCGGCTCCACGATGGTCACGCTGTGGGACAGGTTCCGCGCCACTCGCGCGGAATAGTCACCAACTTTTCCGCTGGTTGCGGGCAGCGATAACGGAAGACGAACGGCGCGCGAGCGCGCCTCGAATCTCCGCTACCGCGAGCGTCCGGCATGTCCTATCCCGAGTACCACACGCACGTTCTCGTCTACGCCGACGTCGGCACCGTCCTGGCCGCGACCTCGGAAACGATCGAATCTCCGATCACGGCCAAGGCGAGGCTCAAGAGCGCGATCGAGCTGTGGCTTACCGAGAGCAAGTCAGGGCTCGAGGTGCTTGCGTCCGAAAAGGCCGTGCCGTCGATGGCCGATGTTGCCAGCAAGGGCTACCTCCAGGATCGGACGCTGGTAGGCATCTTGGCCGATCACGGGCTGGACGACGTCGAGATCTGTCTCGGCGGAGGCGTCGATCGCTCGGAGGATCCGTATGGCGCGCCCAGCGTCGGCGCTGTTGCTGACGTACTCGCTGCGCAGGGCGAAGTCGTCGCCGTGCGGTACGCGCTCACCGGTGCTTTCTGGCGCCTCAGCCAGCGCCTCGCTTACGGCCTCCGCGAGAGTCCAGGCGCGGAGGTCGGCGGCCACGTCTACTTCCTGAGCAACCATGTCGTCCGCAAGGTCATGCGCGTCCCAGCCGGAAGCCCAGTCGACCCGCGGTCGCCCGATGCCATCGTCGCGTTCTCAGGAGAGATGTCACTCCGACGCCATGGCTGGAGCGTGGAGGACATGCGCTCGCTCGCGGATGGCATCGGGGCATGGCTGGACGCAAACCCGCGAGTACGCCCCTGCCGGTGATGGTGGCCATGCAGCTATGCCGGTGTCGGCATCTGCCGCGCCGTTGAACCGTCCCCCTCGTAGTAGCCAACCAACACCACAGGATGTCGCCATGAACGCGCAAATCGCTCTACTTCAGGATCAGGGTCGCGCCGACAGCGCCAGCATCGACCTCACGCGACTGGCCGCTACCTGGAAGGCGGTCGAGGCGATCAGTGGCGAGAACCTGCGGCGGAGCTACGAGAAGAGTGGGATCACGACGTGCCACACGCCAGGCGCAGTTGTCGTCGCGCACCGCGGCGTGCCGGTTGCCACGATGGAGGGCCGGTTTAGCCGCCGCGAGCTGTTCAACCAGATGATCAAGTGGCTGCACGACCAGGGCGCCCGCATCGCGGAGACGCTGCTGGAGGCGTGGGGAGACCTGCCCATCCCGCCGGGCCACGAGGTCGTCGCCGACATACCGTCGGAGCTTCGTTGGATCCTGGCGATCCGCTCCAACAAGGTGTCCGTCTCGGTGCGGCCGCTTCGCGTTCGAGCCGTTGACCAAGCGCGTGTGCACGCGGAGTTCCGGGTGTTTCTCGATGAGCCGCGCGCGATCCTATTTATCGATCGTGAGGGCGGCAGCGCCGGCCGAGCCGACCTGCTTGAGGGTAAGGAACGACATATGCGGGCGACGACGTACCAGGAGCTGGCCGGGCTGATTGCGCAGCGATTCGCGCGAGCAATCCAACGGGTAGACGGTCGTCCAGAACGGACCGCATAATCGAACCACCAACCACAATGCGACAAGGACGTGTCCATGCTAATCCTTACCCGACGAGGCGGCGAAAGCATCAAGATCGGCGACGAGGTGACGATCACGATCCTCGGCGTCAACGGAACCCAGGTACGTATCGGAACGAATGCGCCGAAGTACATGCAGGTACACCGTGAAGAGATCTATCGAAAGATTCACGACGAGCCTGCAGGGTCACCCTCGGAGCGCTCCGCGCGCGCCTGACTACCCACTGCCAGCTTGACCACGAAGCCGATGCCACCGCGTCGGCTTCGTGCTTTTCTGGCCAGGCATCGGTCAGGGATGGCCAGCGGTGGATCCGCTCACACCGTCCAGCGCGGCGACGGCGTCCTCTCGCGTCGGCCCTCTCGACTCGCGCGCGGCTCTGCCGAGCACGACCTCTGCCAAGTCCACAACTGCGAGCAGCTCGCTGTGCCGCAGATTACGCAAGCGGTACGCCAGACCTTCCGCGTCGGCGCCAAGCGCCCTGCCCTGCCCCACCGCCTGACCAACCTTCAGCGGCAGCATGAAGACGTGATCGGGATTTCCGATGTCCAGTTGCGTCACGAGCTCGGTCAGTAACAGAACCTCCGGCGCCGTCAGTTGGAGGCGCTTCGGCAAGGCCTCGCTTACCAGGATCTCGTAGCGCGCGGCGAGGCGGTCGATCCGAATAGAGTCCGATCGGCCGGGGACACGACCGCTGGCGAGGAGTCGCAGCAGGTTGTCGCGCTTGTAGATCGAGCGGCGGGGATCGGGCTTGGTGGTAGGCATGGGAGTCACCGACTCAGGAGAAAGTCATCGTAGGGTAATCCTAAACTCATCGCTTTATCATCGTTGCGGTGTCGACCCAAAAGGGCTCGACCTCGAACAGTCGCCTCGGCGCTCCGGCGCGCATGCATGCCGGAAAAGCCATCTTTGCCATGTAGAACAACCAGTTATTGGTCAACGGCTGTTGAGTGCCCAGCGGAACGCCAAGAGCGTGACCTGCTGTGAAACAACGACGCGCAATGTTTCACGGCTTTTTTATCCTTTGTAAATCAATCATCTAACTAACCTCAACCGAAAAGTGTTTCACGGAACGTCGCGCGCGGGTTGGTTTTTAGAGATAGAGCGATAGCGAAGAGCTCTGGTTTAGTGCACAGATTTGTGGGCGTCGCCATTTTGAGCGACACGTAGGGCGGCGCCGATCCACGCGGGATGGAAGCCACGTGGCGTCGACCAGGTGCCCTGCCCTACTAGGTGTAGGCCCGCGCGGAAGCCGCCGGCGACGTCGCCGCGGCCGAGACCCTTCTCCGCGACCATGTACGCGATTTCATCGATGATCTTCGCTGCGCGCCCTCCTACGAGTTCGGTGAGCTTGGGCAAAGCCTGCAACGCCGCGCGCGCAATCGCTGGAGGCACGTCGACGCATGCGGTTGCAGGGCGGGCCGCCGGGACCTTCTGGGCCGGGTGGCGCTCCGGAGTGGGCACCAGGAGCAGGAGCTGCTCGGCTTCCGCAGGACTCAGGCCCCAGACAGGGTCGATGTCGAACGGCTTCCCAGAGGGATGCGTCATGACGCGGTACATCACGTCGTGGCCAACCTTGATCCGGAGGGTTGCCTGGATGGTGGGGTCGAATGCCGGGCGCACGTGAGCGAGCGGGGGCGTGGGATCGGCCGGGGCCTTGACAGCGGTCCCGCTGGGCGCCGCGGGGACAACGGTATTATCCCTGCCCTGCGCCGCCGCGGCCGCGTGCGCGTCAGGCTTCCTGGATACGGCTGGGCTGGCAATGCGTGCGCGCGGCCGCTGCTGTGGCGCTGCCGGCCCGTGGCGATTCGTAGGAGCCGGCTGGACACGCCGGAACTCATCCAGGCGTTCGTGGGGCGAGCTGGTCAGCAGGCGGAAGGTAGCCAGGAGCGGGCCCGCGAGGGCCGTACGGGTCGGTGCCCCGCGTTCGGCGACGGGGATCCTGCGCAGGAGATTTGCGCGCTCAGCCGCAGCGTAGGCTGTGCTTACGGCATTCCGGTGGATGTGGAGGCGATCGGCCATCCATTGCACGGGCACAGCCTCAGACGAGTTGCAGGTCCGCAGCAGACGGGCCAGGGTGTCGAGCACCACACGGTAACCCGAGGCCGTGAGGTCGGCGTTGGCGAGTCGCTGAAGCGTGTCTGCCAAGCGCTCCCGTGCGTCGGGGTCGTTGATGTTGGGGTCGGTCGCGCGGGCCTTCCAAAAGCTTTCGGGGATCGAGCGGCACGCAGCCGCCCCTGTCGATTCGGTCAACATTGGGCTTCTCCTTCGTTCAGGAAAAGCGCACCCGTTGACGGCCCGGATGGAGCGGAGTAACTTCGCCAGTGTCAGCTGTGCGTTGTCCAGTTCTCTGCTTCCATCTGGATACCGCCTTCGATAGACCCTCTGGTTGGCGCCGGAGGGTTTTTTCGTTTCTGGGGTACGCCAGTTGTGGTCGTGCGGTTAGCGCTACGTCATGGCTGCGACTCCATAGGCAGGCGGAGTGACCCGGGCCGGGTCACGGGCGAGCGAACCTCGAGGTGCGCGTACGCGCCAGGAGACCCGAGGGGGATCAACAACAGCGGGCATGACCCGGGCCGGGTCAAAAGCTCCGACGTTCGCGTGTGTTCCGTGGGCACGGGCGTGCCGCACCGTAAGGAGACCCAGGCCGGTTCGCGATCGCCTGGCGTGAGCCCGCTCCCCCCGCCCGCCAGCAAGGTGGCATTTGGGGGTTTGCGTAACAGGGGGCGGTCTGCGATCACGTCAGGTTGGTTGGGTGCCGCCGCGAGCGGTAGTACCCGTCCAAGGCAGCGTTGGAAGCCTGGAGGTGACCCGGGCCGGGTCGGTCGTTTGGTCGGGACATCACTTGCCAAGGACTCAGTGACCCGGGCCGGGTCGCCGTCGACAGGTCTTGGGCGAACGAGGCTGCAAGCGAAGCATGACCCGGGCCGGGTCATGCCGGTAACCATGCCTGCGATTCCGAGGATTTCCTCGAAGGGAACACCCGCTAGCCGCGGCGTGACCCGGGCCGGGTCAGGTCGTAGCGGATGCAGCTCGGACGACCAGTTGGACTGGCGTTCCTCGATATCTGTAGCCAGTGCCAAGCCCATCCAGTTACAGGTCGCGCAGGCGTGGTGGTGCGTTATCTGGCCGGCGGCGCTAATGGGAGACTTTGACGGGTGGCGGGCAGTGACCCGGGCCGGGTCACGGGGTGGTATTACTGACAGAAGGTACTGCCTGCGCACAGGTACATCTTGGCGGCGGCGATCGCGACGCAGTTTGGCTGGCTGCAGCTGGCAGAGGTCGAACGCGCTCCGAGGAATGCCCCGGGCCGGGTCACTGAAGGCATCAGCCAAGCTGGTGGCCGGCGCGCGCGGTTTCGTTCGCTCAAGGAGATGTTCCGAGCAAACGCGTGACCCGGCCCGGGTCACCGGTACGGTTGATGATTCTCCGCCGGTGCGCACCTTGGCTTCGAAGTCGACGCTGGGTGCCGAGATGACCCGGCCCGGGTCACCCACCGGCAACGCACTGGACGATCGCACCGGTAACTGGGGACCCACGATCGCATCGTCGATCCCGACCAGAAACGCCATCGAACCAGGATCGCGTGGCGCGTCGGGTTCTCTCCGAATCGAGGTGGGCTTCTCGCGTTCGCGATGTAGGCCGCGATCCGTACGACCCACCAGTTTCTCCGTCAGCGGAGAATTACCTCTCGAAATGACGCCCTCCGGGTCGGTCACAGGATGCCACATAGCCACTGCAGGACCAGTGCCCCAGGCAGATGGCTCTCGGCTGATTGCCGGAGGGAAGAAGGACACCGACGGATCACCCCCAGAGAAGTGACCCGGCCCGGGTCGGCGCAAACGCCAAATAGGGGATCCAGATCCCGAAAGGGCGACGTCTGCTCCTGCGGCCCACCGGCAATCCACCCGGGCGACCCGGGCCGGGTCAGTGGAAGCTTGGCTCAATTGGGCAGTACTTCCGATTCCGCTCCGAAGCGCCCAAAGTGGGACATGCGGCCCGGATTGACCTCCCCAAAATGACAAAGGCCCGGGAAATCCCGGGCCTTTATGTGATGCCGCCAGAAGGCGGACTTGAGGGGAGGGTGGCCGCTTCATGAGCCGGATCCGTCCTCGTCGTCACGCCAGTTCACGACCAGCTCCTGAATGCGAGCCAGGAGCTTCTCAGGCGCGTCCTTGTACAGCACGACAGCTGGGCATCCGTGCACCATACGGATACGCCCGAGCACCGCGCCCTCGCGCGTGATGACCTTGTTCCGGGACTGCCGACCGGTTATGCGAGCGTAGATGGTCGCGGCGCGAAGTCCCGCCTGACCGGCGAGACCAGCGATCTCCGTTTCGACACGCGCCCGATCGTTGTGCCAGCTCGCGGCCAGCCGTTCCACCCATTCGATGCGGATCTCGCGCGGGTCGGGGAACGCCGCAATGACTTCCTCCGGTAGTTCCGCAAACTTGAGCAGACGCTGCACCACCGATTGCGCAACGTCCAATTTTGCAGCCAGGTCGCGTCCGGAGTTGAACAGCTTGTCCGCGAGCAGCCCGGCGTAGTGGCGACCAACCTCAAACGCCGAAAGATCCTTGCGGCCGGAGTTCTCCAGCCGCATCTGCTTGAGCAGTTCTTCGTCCGTGTAGTCGTGGCACTCTGCCTTGAGCCGAAGTCCCAGTGCTAAGCACGCCGCGTGCCGGCGATGACCTGACGCCAGCTCGTAGTCGAAATCGGAATCGCCCTTGACCGGGCGAACCTTGGCGGATTCCTCATTGCCTCCCGTGCTTTTGATCTCGTCACAGAGCTCCTTGAAGTCCCTGTCGACGAACGCATTGGGGTGCCGATCAGCGTAGCGGCTGCGCCTGACCCGGGCCGGGTCAAGGAAGAGAACGACCTTGGCCTCCGCTAACTCCCGAGCCTTTTCATCTGCCACGGCCTGGGCATGCGCCAGGTCGTCGGCAAGGGATTGTGCGCGCGCCTCGGATTCAGCGAGCTTGGAACGCAGTGTGTCGTTGGCGCTGCCAACCATCATGCCAACGGCGGTACCGGGAGCATGGCCAGAGGAGGGCAGGGTGCGCTTCTTTTCAGCCGCGGCCCCCGTGTTCGGCTTTAGCCCGGCCTCGATTGCGTCGAGCAACTTGTCGTTCTTGGAAGACAGGCTCATGCGACACGCTCCCGAATCTCAGCCCCTGCCTCGCCTCGGTCACTTTCGGCGTCCTGGCTAACGGACGCGTCCGCCTCTTGGTCGAACAGATCGGCCTCGGGGTGATAGACGACGTCCCATTCCGTCGGGTTCTGCCACACATCCCACGTATGGTGCACGGCGTCGTGGAGCTGCGCATACGCCTTATCGAAGGCCTCTCGTGCCCGCTTGATGCTTCGGTGGCTGCCTTCGTACTTCTCGACGTCGTACACAGTCTGGAAGTCCGACGCCGCATTAGTGGCCACACGCGTCGCGGGGATCGGGTCTGGTAACAGCCAGTCCTCGCAGCCGGCCGCGAGGAGCTTCCGGATGAAGTGCGTCGACTTGTCCTGTTCATCCACACGCGTCTGGAGCACGTGGACGCCTTCCCAGAACTTGGAGTGGCCGCCGGCGTCGCGCGCCTGTGTAAGCACGTCGCGAAGCAGCGACCAGAAGATCACGGAACTGGCGAAGTCGAGGCTTGACGGCGGCACGGTCACCAGCAGGTGATCCGAGGCAAAGATGCCGGTCGACGTCAGGAAGCCGAGTGACGGTTGCGTATCAATGAAGATGAGATCGTAGCGTTTCCGGAGCGCGGGGAGCTTCTGCGCCAGGTATTCGAAGATCTCGCCGCCCCAATCCTTGGCCGCGCCGGCGAGCGCGAATTCGCGCCCGTAAAGGTGCTGGTTGGCGGCGATCAGGTCGATACCGGGCCAGTAGGTCGAACGGCAGATCCGATCGAAGTTCGGCTCGTCGTCATAGAGCGCGAACACAGATTCTTCTTGCGAAACATCGAGATACGGCGATATGCCGAACAGCGTGGTGGCCGACGCCTGGGGATCGAGGTCGATGATCAGGCAGTTGTAACCGCGGGCCGCCATATACTGCGCCAAGGTGACGCTCGTCGAGGTCTTGGCGACGCCGCCCTTGAAGTTAGCCACGGTCATCACAATGCCGTGCCCTGGGGCGAAGGGGTGCCGGAGGCCAACCTGGTTGGCCATGGTCCGCACTTCTTCCAGCGTATAAAGGGTGCGGGAGCCGGTGCGATCGCCGCCCACGAACTTGCCATCGTTGACGCGGTGCAGGAACTGGCTCTTGCTGAGGCCAAGGATCTCTGCTGTAAGGTTGAGATTGAAACGCGGCGCAACCTTCCGGGAATCCGGTCGCAGCGTCTCCTCTTTCACCTTGTTGAGGACGCGCTCCATCTGGGCAGCGCGTGCCTCAATGTCAGCGCGTCCAATGCGATAGTGGCGTGGCTTTTCCATCAACTGAGTCCCGTGTGCATGAGCGCCCTCGTGGCCCGGATGCGAATGGTCGTCCTGAGCGGACAAACCAGCCTTTTCGGCAGCTTCGTACCGTAAATCGCCATCCGTGCCACAAATAGGTACGGGCGCATCATCCACCAACGGGAACGAGCGCGCAACTGGTGCGCGCTCGACCATTGTCCACTCCCGACGCAATTCCCGCTTGGTTGAAGCGGGACGCTCCCCTTGAGCCATTACTACATCCTGTCGATTCCGGGATAAACCAACAGGTTAGCGAGTGCTCCTGCGGTCTGGACGAAGAAAACACCCAGTTATCGCCCGAGTTTCTCCAGGCGCAGACGCGATGGATGCGTGCGTTGGACGCGCCATGCCGGCGAAACTCGCGTGGAAACAGCCCAGTTTCAGGGTGCTACCGGGATGCCGGGTCACACACAATCGTTCCCGAGGGGATATCGGCGCGATCTTTGCGCTGCCAACGGGGAGGCGATGCTCCGATAGAGCTGCCACAGGAGAAAGACTCATGGATCGACCGACACCAACGCCCGCGAAGCCCGTTGACCAGGAAGCCACGCTAGCGGGGCAGGGTGCCTTGTCCGGACTGCGGGCCGGTGTCCGTGCCTTCGCCATCAGCGTGATTGCGATCGCCGCCATTGCACTGGCGCTGATGTTCGTCGCCTACCTTGCCGGTCGCAACCTGGGGCCGAACTGATCCTTATGCGCGCATTGGAGCCACGAAAGGTGCCGGTAGGCGGGGGCAAGCGCTGGGCGCGCGATGCCTGGATCCTTTCCGGGAGCTGCGTGGTGCCGACAGCTGCCGCTGCGGCGGTGTACGCCGCCTCGATGCTCTTTACCCTCGGCACGCCAGTTACCGACTTCCTGGTCCATGCGCAGCTGCTCGTGCTTGGCCTTCAAATGCTTGGCGTAGCGTCCACCGAAAGCCGGCGACCCTTTTTGGCAAGCATCCGACGCGCGGGGGCTGGGTGGATTGCGATCAGCTATATCGTCGTCGGTGGCTACCTGCTCTCGTTACTGTGTCACCTCGCCAGCATCGGTGACGGCCATGTCGCCAGCCAGGCGCTCCGCGATCCGTGGATACGCGCGGCCATCGTCGTCATCGAAAGCAGCGTCGGCTGGCTCATCATCCCATTCCTCTATTTCCTCCTTCCGTTGGTCCTCCTCGCCGGCGCCGACATCGGCCGAGCGTGGACGTTGTCGTGGAGGGCAGTGAAGCTCAACTTGCGGCCGCTGGGCATTGTTGCGGTGGTTTCCTTTGTCGCCGAGCAGTCTGTCCTGATCGCGGCGGTCTGCGCGTGGCCACCCATCCTTCTGGTGATCGCACTTGCCATCCAACCGTTCGTCGCGGCCTTCATGTTTGCCGCATACCGGGATGTTTTCCTAAACCTGCCGCCGGTTACTCATACCAGGACGGCGCACTACGACCACGCACTAGCCATGGAAGGAGCACCATGATCCAGATCGCACTCGCCAAACTTCTATTCGACCGGGATCCAGCGTTCCGCCACCAGGCGGTCACCAAGGAACAACAAGCCGGCGTCATCGACGGTATCCGCGCCGCCCCGGCCTTCGCCCGTGAACGCATCGAGGCAGTGATCGCCGACATCAACGACATCGTGGGGCGCGGTGGGCAACCGGATCCCTTCCTGCTGGTTGACGCCGATCGCGCGCTGACGGTCTTTGCGACGGCGTGCCAAGGCCAGCCGGAACAGGAGCATTTCGCCAATGCGGTGGCGTCGTTCCTTCGAGGCGCCTACATCAAGGCGCACGCGACGCGCGCCTTCAACGAACTGACGGCCGAGCAGCGCCGCGTCGCTACCGATCCCTCCAAGATCGTTGTGGCCTACTGAGCGGAGATCACCATGTCGGCAAGCGAAACCCTGAAGAAGCTGGCGGCACTCCCGACGGTTCTCGTCCTGGAGAGCGGAAAGTCGGGCGAACCCGAGGAGGTGCTCAACCTGCTCAACGGCATGCGCGCGCGCCTCGCGAATAGCCGATCGGGATGGTTCAACGGCCTGGGTAAGGACAAGGTCATGGAGCTGGTCTTCCCGGCCTCATCCATGGAGCACGACAAGAAGTCGGACGTCCACGTGCTCGACACGACGCGGATCCTTTCGGCGAACGAGGAGCTCCGCCTCGAAGCGGTCTGGGTTGCCCAAGCCGGCGCGTTGCCGCTGCGGCAGGGCGCGGAGTAATGCACAACGAGGCACCCCTGTTGAATCGACGGGAACGGGGCGCTCATCTCGCCGAGTTCAACGCGTGGGAGCGCTTCACGGAGTGGCAGGTGGCGGCCTATCACCGGCAGCTGTGCCGGTTCGCGGCCATCGTGTTTGCACTGGTGGCCATCTGGGAAGCCATCGGCGTCACGCTGGCGCTCACCATGCTCCCGAAGGAACTCCGCTCCTTGGCCATCGTCGGGTGGGTCGTGGTGTCCCTGTGCACCACCCTATACGCGTGCGCCCACTACGGCCCGGAAGTCCCGCCCGGCTATGAAGAAGGATGCGCACACCTCCGTAGAGCGCGCCGCGCAGCGCGAGAGCGCCGGCGAGCCACGATCAACGGCTTGGCACGATGAGCGAGGATTTGAAGATGCGAACGAAACGAGCCCGCGCCTGGCGTGCCTCGCTGAGCACCGTCGCCGCGCTGGCGATGATCGGGGCGACGCCAAGCCCCGCAATGGCCTGGGGCCACGAGGGCCACATGATCATTGCGGCGATCGCCGAGGCACACCTCAACCCGATTGCACGCGCCGAGGTGCGCCGCTTGCTCGCCCTCGAGCCCGGGGAGACGATGGAGAGCGTCGCATCGTGGGCCGACAAGCACCGCAACCGCACCACGGCCCGCTGGCACTACACCAACTTCCCGGCCGGCGACTGCCACTACAAGCCGGAAGTCGAGTGCAAGAAGGGGGAGTGCCTGGTCAATGCCGTGGACTATGAGGCCGACGTCTTGGGTGATCGCAGCCGCCCCGACCAGGAGCGAGAGCTGGCCCTGAAGTACGTCATCCACCTGGCAGGCGGCGACAGCTCGCAGCCGCTGCACAACTACGGGCCTGGAAAAGGCGGCAATGCATTCCAGGTGCGCTTCGACGATCGGGGCACGAACATCCACGCCGTATGGGACTCAGGTCTGATCCGCGAGCTCGCGAAGCCGAACGCCTTTCTCGGCTGGATCAGCGGTGGCAAGCCGGACTACCGCGCCCTCACCCAGCGGCTGGTCAAAAAGTCGATGACCATGCCGCTAGCATCCTCCACCGATCCGAAGGACTGGGCGGAGGCCGCCTGCAGTATCGCCAATGAGCCGGGGATCCTGCCGGGCAGGACGGTGAGCGCCGCATACGTGCGCCACTGGGAACCGGTCGTAGAGCAGCAGCTGATCGAGGGAGGCCTGGACCTCGCGGCGGTGCTTAACCTGGAACTGAGCGGCAGGGCGGACTGACTATGTCGGCGATGGATCGCCTCCGCCTCGAAGCGAAGTACCGCGCGTGGTCGTTCGCGATGTGCGCCGCCGGTAGCTTTGTCCGAGCCCAGTCCAGAATCCGCCGCGCCCTGTATCCGGGCAAAGAAGACGGCCTCGACACCGTCGTCCTGCTGCACGGATTGTGGATGGGAAGCTCGTGCATGCGAGTGCTCGCGCGCTGCTACGCGGCAGCCGGATATCGAGTCGTCTTTATCGACTACCGTTGCTCCGCCGAGCCGGCCACCGTGTACCTGGCCATCCAGAGGAGCGCGGCGCGGGCGGCAGCGCTCGGTAGTCGCGTGCACCTCGTCGGCCACAGTTGCGGTGGTGTGCTGGCCGTCTCGGCCTGGTTGGAAAGCCAAGGGGATCTGGACGTGGAGTCGATCCTCTGCCTCGGCGCACCACTCAACGGGAGCCAGGCCGCCCGCGAACTACTCGGCCATCCGGCTGGGCGGCGAACGCTCGGCCAAACTGGCGGCATACTCTGCGCGCCGATCGCGCGCGAACGCCCTCGGCATGGGCTACGTCAACCACGCATCGCGATGCTCGCCGGGACGCGTGCCAATGGCGCCGCTCGTTGGTTGGGAGTGATTGGCAAAGATAGCGATGGCATGGTCGAGATCGACGAGACCCGCTGGGCCGGCCTCGATCAGCACGTGGCCATCGACTATACGCATCGCGGCCTTGTGCACCGGCGTCACGTGGCCGCGATCGCCGTCGCCTTCACCAGCGGCGGGGGCTTGGTCGACGTAGCGAGTCCGCGCCGGCACCAGGCGCCGGCACCGGCAGGTGATGCTGGGCAAACGTCGCGTGGCTGAAGGCATCGACGAGACGAAGAGGCGACACTCGGCTGGCTTGGCATGCGCCCGCAGCAACGACATCGCCCACGCAGGAAGCAGACACACTCAAGGACGAACATGGACGACCACGCGGTAGCGCTTCTCACGATACTCTTCGCAGCCTGCTGCCTATTGGGGCTCAGCCCGACGCGGCGGATGCTGGCGCGCTCGTTTCCAGCGCAGGCGCAGATGTTGGCACATGTCGACCGCGGGATCCTGGTAGTCACCGGTGTGCTGCTCGTCGGACTGGGAAGCATCGGGATGCCGTACATCATCCCGACCGGCTCGATGATCCCGACACTGGCCGTCGGCGACGTCATCCTCGTCGATCGAACGGCCTACGGGATCAGGCTCCCTTGGGGCCAGCGCCTCACGCTTGGCAACGCGCCGGCGCGTGGCGACGTCGTGGTCTTTCGCTTTCCGGGATACCAGTGCGGCATCGGCGACCAGAAGGTCCGGAGCGGCGACGAGACGTGCATGCAGTCGGACAAACCGGTACCGCCAGAGAACTGGGTGAAGCGGGTCATTGGCGTGCCGGGAGACCGCGTCGTGATGCGCGGCGATGCGCTGGTCATCAACGACACGCCGGTAGCAACGACAAACTTGGGTGCGTACCACGGAGATCCCAGCCAACCGGATGACCGCACGTTGCTGGCGCACGGCGCGCAGCTGTGGGAGGAGCATCTGCCGGGACGTCATCACCGCATCGCGACCATGACCGGCTACCACACCGCCGACCCCGTTCCGGGCGACACCGTGCCAGCGATCCTGCCGCCGGACTGCTACTTCGTGATGGGCGACGATCGCCACAACAGCATCGACAGCCGCTGGTGGGGTTGCGTGACCAGGGCCGCGATTGTCGGCCGCGCCGTGCGGGTGATGTTTTCGTGGGCAAGGGTGCCATCCGGTGCGTCGCGGGTCTGGCTACCGATTCGCTGACCTCGGTGAAACTCGCCCCGTAATCGTGGGTTTTCTGCCGCGATGGCGGACCCCCCGAACCTACACTGGCATGGTCACGACAAGGAAGAAGTACCTATGGACAAGACCCATCGCCTGGCACTGATCAGGCAGGCGGACAAGGGCGAGGCGAACGCGACATCGATCCCACAACGCGCGAACCGGCCCACAACGAACCTCAGGCGCGGCCCCGCGCCGTTCATCGAGCCGCGGGACGCGTGGCGCCATCCGGCGCTACCGAACGCCATGTACCAGATACTGCCGCGCTAAGGAGACCGACGATGTTCAGGAACCTGCTGCTGTTTCGATTCTCGCCTGCCATCGCGACCGACCTCGATCGCTTGCCTGAGGTTCTCGACGAACACCGACTGCGGGCGTGTGGCCCGCTCGAGGCGGCAACGCGTGGCTTTGTTCCGCCGGTCGGCCGGAACCAGGACGACCCGCTTACACGCTGTCTCCAGGGCCGCACCTTCTTCACAGTCGGCGAAGAAACGAAGCTCCTCCCCTCCGGAGTCATAAACGACGAGCTGCATCGCAAGGTGCAGAAGATCGCCGAGGAAGAGGGTCGCAAGGTCAGCGGCCGCGAGCGCAAGCGGATCAAGGAAGACCTGCTCAATGAGCTGCTGCCGCGCGCCTTCGTGCGGCAGTCGCGGATGTCGGCCTATGTCGACAAGAAGAACGGCTGGCTGGTGCTGGACACCTCCAGCCGCAAGTCGGCCGAGAACGCGCTGAGCCAGGTACGCGAGGCGCTGGGCAGCTTCCCCGCGGCGCCGCTGGCGCCGGAGGAAGGCCCGCGGGTGCTGATGACCGACTGGCTGGCCACCGGCAACCTGCCGGCCGGGCTGGCGCTGGGCGACGAGTGCGAGCTGCGCGACCCGGCCACCGCCACCGGCGCCATTGCGAAGTGCCGCCGCCAGGATCTCGACGCCGAGGAGGTGGCGGAGCATCTCCGCAATGGCAAGCAAGTCTTCCAGTTGGGACTGGTTTTCGAGGATCGCATGTCGTTTGTCTTGGGCGAGGATCTCGTCGTCCGGAAGCTGAAGTTCCTCGACGTCGTCCTGGACGCGCTGGATGGCGGCGAGACCGATGCCATCGGCGAATTCGACGCCACCCACACTTTGCTCGCGGGGGAAGTCGACAACCTCCTGTCGCACCTGGCCACGATCTTCGCCATCCCTCGGCCGAGCGACGGCGTGGTTGACGAGTCGCCTGCGGAACCGCGCAAGGCTGCATGACCACGCCGATCAAGGACATCACGATGAGCCCCCGAGCTTCTTCCACCCTGATCCGTGTGCTGTGCCAGGCCGGCATCCTGCTGGCACTGGCCGGTTGTCAGCGATCCGACGCGCTCGATGCCTCGAGCCACGACGCGCTGACCGCGTCACTGAAGGCAATGTCCAGCGCGACGCCGGCGGCGACGCGCAAGGACTTTGACGCCGCGGTGAGCTATTTCGATCAGCAGTACTTCAAGGCCGGCGGGGCCGATGCCACGCTCCCTGACTGGCATGCGGTGCAGGGCATGGATCGAACGGAGTTCCTGCACTTCGTGGACATCATCAAGGGCGTTCTCGCGCCGCCCGTGGCGCTTCCGCCGGACGCCCCGGATCCTGAGGTGACGCGTCGCTACCTCGAGTCGCTGGAGCTGCAGCACGATCTGCTCGTCGAGCGCCGCGACCAGGCCCACTCGGACGGCCACTACACGGTCGACCAGTTCCAGTGGGCGAACCCGTTCTTCACGCCGCCGGCGCCTGAGGCGCCGGTGCTGACGTCAGAGGCGACCTTCATCCTCAACTTCACCAACCACACGGCTTTCAACGTCTACCCTCCGACACTCCATCTCACCATCATGGATCCAGACAAAGGCATCCCCCTCTTCGATGAGGATCTCGAGTACGTGCCCGAGCCGAAGAAGAAGACCCTCGACAAGGTCATCAAGGCCGGCTTCGGCTGGAGCCGCCCGGATCCGATTCCGTCCAATAGTCCTACGCTGCTGCGCTACGTATGCTGCCAGCTACTCAAGCGCCCCGAGGCCAACAACCTGATGCAGCACCTGCCGAAGGCCGCCCAGTTCGAGTACTCGATTACCGCCGTCGAGGATTACACCCAGCAGGACCAGCTCGACCACGCGACGTACACCGCTCGTGAGAACGGTGAGTTGAACGCCGCCGACCAGTGCATCGCGGACGTCAAGGCGCGCATGAAAACCTGGACGCCGGCGACAGCAATCCCCGCCTGCCGTGTCGGCCATGAACATGAAACCGACGACAACTAATCGCGCGCTCCTCGTCGGCGCGCTGGCTCTGGCCGTCCTATGGATCGTCCCATCGGGTCTTCCGTTGGCTTGGCGCACCGGCGCCGGCTTCGGCGTTGGTGCGTCCATCTTTACCTGGTGGATGCGCGCGCGTGCGGGGCGACGGGCGAGGGGGACGAAGGTGTCGCGACCCGCGCCGGCGACGCGGCCGGGCCCGCAGCGCTCGTACGAGGCGGTGCTGATCCGGTGGGCGATCATGGCCGCGCTGCTGCTGGGCCTCGGCATCGGCATGGATCATCCGTTCGCCTTCCAGATCTGGCCGATGCTGCTGGTGCCTAAGCGAGGCGCCAATCCGGTCGCCGCGGCGCCGCGGTGGTTACGGCCGTCGATCGCAGCCATGCAGGCGATCTGCGTGACCGCGCTGGCGTGGCCAATCGTCAACGTGATCAGCGAGGGACGATTCGGTGTGCCGGCGCCGCCGGGTACGGCAGGAACGCTCACCGTCGGGGCACTCGCGCTGGTCGTGGCGTTCGCGGCCGACCCGCTTGCGAGACGTCTGCGACCAGTTGCAGCGCAAGAGCAGAAGGAGGCATCGGCGCTCGGCATCGCGCCGGCAACCGTCCGGCGACGCACCAGAAGCAGCGGGCGTGTGAAGAGGCGCGGCGCTACACGCGCCCGTAGTTGACCTCGCGGATCCCCTTGCGGTCGCGCAGGGCGATCGCGGACTTGTTGAGGTCGTCGCGGAAGGCGACGGGGTCGGGGACTCCCAGCATCACCAGGCGAGGGGTGACCAAGTCGCTGCTGTCGACGACGATCGTCCCGATTCCCAGCAGATCCTGCCACCATGACTGGTACAGCGTGACGTCCTGCACGCGGAACAGCTCAAGGCTCGTGATCTTCCGCAGCAGCACGCCGCGGCGGACATGGATGCGCTCTGCGTCGACGGTGTAGGAGATGGTCGCCGTGCGCAGAAACCGATAGAACACCAGCGCCACCACCGCGACGATGGGGCCGAGCAGCAGCAGGTGCGGCGCGTGCATGGCCACGCGGCTCCAGAACACGCCTGCGAACATGATGAAGGCGACCAGCAGCGTGGGCGCGTTGATGCTCTGGGACGGCGATCCCTGGAAGAGGACGGGCGGCACAAGCGCCGTCTTGGTCGCCGAGGCAGCCTTACTCGTCATCGGGAGTGCTCCGATCCTGGAAGTAGTGGGTGAGGTAGGCCGGAGGCCAGAGGATGAGCGTTGCGAGTGCCAGGCCTGCTGTGATCTCGCCGCAAGTCTCACCCATGCTGGTGGGTGTGCCGTGATGAAACACGCGCAGCATGATGAGGCCGCCCACAATACTGATGCTGAAGCACCCCAGGAGGCGGAGCGTCAGATCCTTGGCCAGGCGCCTGACCCGGTCTTTCTCGGTTTGCATCACGGGTTTCCTTGAATAGCCGCCAGAGCAGTGACGGTCGGAACATGAGATAGCCGCACCAGACCGAATAGCCGGCAAGGAAGCCGCCGGCTAGCATGCGCCGCGCTGCCCGAGGCAAGGGGAGAGTGGACATCCCGAGAGGGAGATTGACGCCGAGGAGACGCAGGGCGTGAAGCGCTGCGACCGCAACGACGACGCAGACGGCCAGGCCGGCAAAGTGGGGCCCCGCCCAGCGCCAGAGGCTGGGATTTTCCACGGCACCGCTATGGCGGCCGGGCGGGGTGTTCATGACGAAGCGCTACTTTGCCTCGGCGACTTGGCCGCTGCTGGCGGGATGCTTGTCGAGTTCCTGCAGCTTCGCCAGCATCTGCTGGGGGGTCATGAAGCCGCCGATCTTGCGGCCTGTGTGGTCGAACACCGCCGGCGTACCGTTGATGCCTAGCTTCTCACCCAGCGCGAGCAGGGTGGGGAAGTCGCCGGTATTGGAGCACGTGGCCGTGGGCACCGGCTGACCATTCATGGCGGCGCTGTAGGCCGAAACCGGATCCTTCGAGCACCAGACTGACTGCATCTGCACCAGGTTCGGCGCCTGCATGCCGGCGCGCGGCCACGGCACGTAGTTGATCTGGATGCCCTCGGCCAGGTAGCCCTGCGTGTTCTTGAACAGCAACTGGCAGTACCCACAGCTGGTGTCGGTGAATGCCGTCACGACGTATTTGACCTTCTTCGGCTTGAAGCTGATCACGTCGCGTGCCGGGATGCTGGCTAGGGCCTTGATGCGGACATCGCCGAGGACGGCGTCGGTGAGGTTCTGCTTGGTCTTGGTGTCGAGCAGGACGCCATAGAAGAGGTACCGGCCGTCGTCCGAGGCGTAAATCACGGTCGCGTCGGCCACGACCGTGCGAATGCCCGGCAGCGGGGAGTCGGAGATCTGTTTGAGCGTGGCATTCGGATTGATGTCGTGTACCAAGTGCTTGATTGCCTCGACCGCTCGCGGACTCACGTCCTTGGCGATGACGGGCGCGACGGCCGGTTGTGCCGCTGCCGCAGGGGCGGCGGGCAGAGTGTTGGCGGCGAAGGCGCTGGTGCAGGCAAGCGCCAGCAGCAGAGAGGGAAGAACGAAACGACGGTTCATCGACACAGCTCCATGGGTGGCTGGCCCGGCGGGCCTCCTATGACTCCATGGTACGGACGGGTTCCGGCGGCCGACGCCCGAATCTCCGCGGTTTCTGAGGGATTTACGCCAGATTTTCCCGTCCGGACCGGCCCAACGGATTTCCAGAGATGTTTGGCGTCGCACCTCGTGAGATAGATATAAGTCGACCCATCCACTGCAGGAGATCCATCGTGTCCATCAGCCGTTTTGCCCCCTATGCCGTCAATATCCTGCGCGTGCACTTCCGTGCCGGTTTACCCTGGGTCGCCACCGAGCTCCTGAAGGATGGCCAGAAGATTGGCAATGTTCGACTCGAGGCGGAGGACGGCCGCACCGTGGTTCTGTACGAATTCGACTCCGTCCGCAACGAGTACGAATTCCGTCGGCACCTGAGCGAGTTACCCCAGTACTTCTTCGAAGAGCTGCCGGCCGACACGACCTCGGCGATCGGCCTGTACTTCATCGAGCTCATCGATGCCTGGCACCTCCAGAAGAGCCTGGAGAAGTTGTGCTCGAAGCACGTCGTCTTCCGCCTGAAGGGCGACATGCAGGATTGCTGGCGGACGAGCAACAAGCCTTGGTCGCCGGATGTCGCCAAGGAACTCCGGGCAGAGTTTGGTTCGGCCATCGACGTGGTGGCCAACGAGATGCTTGAGCTCGAGGCGGAAAAGGTGGCCGACCTGGCCGGCCAGCGGCCGGTGCGCACCCGGCGCGCGCGGGTCGCCGCAAATACCCCTAAAACCGCCGGTTTTCCCGCGTCCCTCGCGGCGGCCGTCGCGTAGAGTCACTCGCAGGGTTCACTCGACGAGATATCGGTCATGGATCGACTGACAACCAGACTTCTTGCCGCGGGATTACTGCTTCCGATCGCGCTGGGCTCGGCCCATGCCGCCCACGCGGTGCGGACAATTTCGGAGGCTGGGACCCCCGCAGCCGCAACGAGCGTGAGCGAACCGGTGGGCGCGCCGCCCGCTGTCGTCCCCGGCCAGGTCGCGCCGCCGGCCGCCGCCGGTACGACCGCCGCGGCTCCGGCGCCAGGCGCAGCATCCACGCCTCCAGCCGATTCGCGTCCCCTGGCCGGCGATGCGGCTGCGCCCGCTCCGAGTCCTGGCGGAGTCCGGACGATTGCGTCGGTTGCGCCCATGGCAAACACCGTTTGCCCGGAGGGCATGACGGCCGTGGCGGCGCCGCACGGACATATTCGCCAAGTTGGCCAGGGATATGACGATGTGATCGGGGGCCAGGCTGCCAAGGCCTGCACGACCGCCCCGTTGGTGCGGCCGCCACCACCGAGGTTGGTCGCCGTAGCGGATGCGCCGGTGCGTCGATCGAGCCGCAAGCTTCCCGAGAGCGACCCGGCCGTCCGCAAGTGCGTGGCGCGGGCCGCGAGCGCCTTTGGCATCCACCGGTTGCCGCTGTACCTGATCCTGGACGTCGAAGCGGGCGAGGTGGGGCAGGTGTCCTGGAACACAAACGGCACGTACGACATCGGGCCGGCCCAGATCAACTCGTGGTGGCTCCCGACGCTGGCGAAGGCGGGGATCACGGATACCGAGCTGCGTCAGGACCTGTGCACGAACATTATGGTCAGTGGCTGGATCTACGCCCAGGCGCTGCAGCGAACCGGCAGCATGGTCAAAGCGATTGCTCTGTACCATTCACCGACAGAAAAGCATCAGTACCGGTACTTGGGCTTGATCCAGCACGCGATCGAGCGACGTCTGGCCCGCACCGACACGGCCGTCGCGGCCAAATAGCCGAGCGCCTGGCGGCGCGAGAGCAACCCATCCGCGGCGCCATCAATCTCCATCGGCAACGACCCTGCCAGGTGCGTCGCCCGAAGAACAAAGGAAGACGTTTGACCATGGCCTATGCCAACGCCTACGTGAGGGTTCAGCTGGAGACTATCGCGACGCAGATCCCGCGCCTGATCGCGGTGAGCACCGATATCATCCTGAATCCGCGGACGAATACCTCGCACCACGCGCTGACGGTGTATCGCCGGAACGGCACCTCGAGTCGCGTCGACATCACCGAACGGGTTCAGGGCCGCGCCGTGGAGCAGCTCATGTCGAGCTGCAGCCTGTCGCCGTCGGCGGCGGCGGAAGTCGCCGAGGTGGGGAAGCGCCTGTACCAGGTCAATCCGCGAGGCGCATGGTGCATGACGCCCGAGCCCTCCACGGCGCCGCTGATCCTGTCGTCGTTCGAAGCGTCCGACGCCAACGAGCGCTCCAGCTATGCGCTCTCCGTGGTCGACCGCCTCGCCGAGCTGATGCCCCACGTCGCGAAAGTGATCGGCGACTCCAGTGGTGTCAGCAACGTTGGGGGCGGCCGTATCCGGAAGCGCACGTGGATCCGCTTCGAGGATGCGCACGGGCAGGAGGTGGCGGCGATCGACACCAGCGTCCTGCAGGCGCACGCGCGCGACGCGTGTCTCCGGGTGGAGCACGAACATCTGGAGGTCAACCTAAGGCGCTTGTCTCTGTGGTCGAAACAGTTGGGTATCGAGCCGGTCGACGTGCCCGGTGATGCCGAGGAGGCCAAGGTTGAGGCGGCGGGGGAGGTGATGAGCCTGCTCGCCGTGGCGATGGTCACCCTCGCGGCGGACGAGTTGTGGCTGCACGCGCCTCAATAAGAACAATCAGAGGCCTTCCGGGAGCGAGGGCATACAGGGATCCGATGGGACATGGATAAGCAGGAACTGATCAAGGCAGTACAGAAGGCGACCGGGTATCACCACGACGACGTGCGGCGGATCGCGAGCAGCGTGTTCGAAGTCGTTGTCGAGGCCCTTGCTGCCGGCGACGCGGTGACCATTCGGAACTTCGGGCAGTTCACGGTGCGTGAGGTCAGTGGCCGCACCACCAAAGACATCGGTACCGGCCGCTTGCGCTGGAACACCGATTCCATCGTGCCGGTCTTTCGTCCCAGCAAGCCGTTCAAGCTGCTGGTGCGCGAGGGGTGGGGCACCGTCAAGGGCCGGGCCGGGGCATGACGAGTAGGGCACGACAGGCGTGGGCGGACTACCTCAGTGCACCCGCCGTTACGCCGCAGGCGCACCGCGCCGCGGCATCCGGCGCGAAGGCCAGCACGATAGCCGGCCGAGCTACACGTCGGCCCGCGCGGACACAGGGGATCGCGGACTCGGTCACGGCAACGCAGATGTCCGACGGCGCCATTCCGGCGGAGCAGATCTTCGATGTCGATCCGGTGCCGAAGCCGCGGATGACACAGCGGGACAAGTGGAGCAAGCGACCATGCGTCTTGCGCTATCGGGCCTACGGCGACGAGCTGCGGCTGCGCGGTTTGCGGATGCCGCACCGCTACAGCCTCATCTTCATCGTCGCCATGCCGGCGACGTGGTCAGCCAAGGAGAAGGAGGCGGCCAACGGCTTGCCGAACCTGCGCCGTCCGGACGCGACCAACCTTGCGAAGGCCGTGGAGGATATTGCCCTCCAGAAGGACGAGGCGCTTTGGGATGGACGGTCCCGGAAGTACTGGGGATACCGTGGTCGGGTAGTCGTGCTCAAGCGCGAGGTCGACTTGCTGTCGTCGGTTGATGACGATGCCAGGTGCCCCGAAGCCTACCTGCCGGCCGCCGGCTGATGCTGCTGTCCGATATCTACCCGAAGCGCATCGGCTTCCGGCGGATCCCAGGGCCGCGGGTGGAGTGCACCGCATGTGATACGGCGCAGCCGCATCGCAAGGTGCGCGTGGTGTCCATCGCTGCTCCCGAACCGACCTGCCTGGAGGTGGGCGTCGAGTTCACCTGCAACTACTGCGGGTTCCCTGCGCGGCGCCGGTACCGCACCAGCTTCGCCGACGATGTCCTTACACAGTTCGCCCTCGACAACGCGGCGAAGCGCTGGACGCCAGCGGAGAGCCAACCACTCCCGCCGAAGATGTGGAGCGTCTGGGATGTCGTCGCGCTCCTATCCGCGATGGTGGTTTACCTCGCACTTCCGGTAGATCAGCAATCCGTCGGAATGTGGCTCGTTCTTTGCCTTGTCTCCATGTCGATACGATGGGTCGTGACTCACCTTGGAGCATTGAGATGATCTCGCCGGCGCGCGCACCCATGGTGTACTTCGGAACCCGTGTCGAGACGGCCGACCCCGTTTTCGGCTGGGTGGCATTGCCCTGGACGGACGCGCACATCCAGCAGCTGCGTCGAGCCTTCATGGAATGCGTGGACGAGTGCAAGGAGGAAGTGGCGTTTTCGGCACGAGGCTCCCTGTGGTGCCCTGCGGTGACGCCAGTCGTCGTGAGTCCGACCGTGGTCGTCACTGATGCGGGCCAGTTCCGCGTCTACGCGTTCGTCGAGCCCGAGTTCGAGCGTGTGGTAACGACGTGGTGCGACGTCGAGCACTTCGCGGCCAACGTGGTCTCGGGCGAGCGCTGCTTCGAGGAGGACCCGGTACGCCTCAAAGAACTGTGGCGGCTGTCAGAGCGCCAGGGAGTGGCGCGATGACACCAGTCATTCGTCAACGCGACCGCGACCCAGGCGTACTGGCGGCCGCTGAAGCGCACGGTTACGACGCGCTGCAGGCGGCAATCCTGTCGGCCCGGCTCACGGACACCGACCTCAGCGTCGTGCGCCCCACCGTGCGTGACCTTGATCCGCCGGACACGCTCCCCGACATCGACGTGGCCGCTGACGCGATCGCCGAGGCGATCACAAGCGGGCGACCGATCGCGGCGCTCACCGACTACGACTGCGACGGCAGCAGCTCGGCCTTCGTCTTGATGGAGTCCCTGGTTGAGCACTTCCACGTCCCCACCGATCAGGTCACGCTATTCATCACCCACCGCATGCGCGAGGGCTACGGCGTCAGCGACCGCTTCGTCGATCGCCTGCTGGCCGACTGTCGGCCGAACACGCTTCTTGTTACGGCCGATCAAGGGACTTGTGACAATGCCAGATTCGAGCGCCTGCGCGCCGAGCGCGGGTGTGAGGTTGTGGTGACCGACCACCACGGCGTGCCGGACGAAGGGCCGCCGGCGGCGGCGCTCGCGTGCGTGAATCCGGTCAGGAAGGATTCGGTCTTCCCGGATCGCTGCATCGCAGGCTGCTACGTCGCCTGGCTGACCATGTGCGCCGTGCGGCAGCGGTTGATCAAGTGCGGCTGGCTGGCCTCGGACGCGCCGTCGCTCGCGTGTCTGCTCGATGTCGTCTGCGTCGGTAGCGTCGCGGATCTGATGTCGCTCCGCACGTCGAAGAACAACCGCGCGGTCATCAACTACGGCCTTCGCCTGATCAACGGGCCGAACCCCCGCCCGGTCTGGGCGGCGCTGCGCACGCTCATGAAGAAGGAAGGCGACTTCACCACGAAGGATCTGTCGCACGGGGCCGCGCCGCGCTTCAACGCGGCGAGCAGGATCAACGACGCGATGGCCGTGCTTCGCTTGCTGCGCACGCGCGACCCAGTGGAGGCCATGCAGCTCGTCGCCGAGCTGGACGCGGACAACCAGGTGCGGAAGTCGATCCAGCAGCAGATGTCGGAAGTGGCGCTGGAGATTGGCGGCCTGCAGGCTGAAGCCGGGCGCGCGCTCATCAACGTGCACTTCCCCGACGGCCACGCCGGCGTGCACGGCATCGTTGCGTCGCGCCTCGTCGAGGCCTTTGGCCGACCCTCGTGCTGCCTGTCGCCGAAGCCGGACGTGCCTGGCATCGTGACTGGATCGCTGCGCGGGGTGGCTGGCGTCAACATCCGCGAAGCCCTCGCCACCGTCGATGCGCGCCTTCCCGGGTGCCTGAAGCATTGGGGCGGCCATGCCGGCGCGGCCGGGGTGGCGTTGGCCGAGGCCGATATCGACCGCTTCCACGACGCCCTCTGCGACGCCGTTCTGGAGCAGGTGGACACCACGAAGCTTCAGCCGGTGCTGTGGGTCGATGGTGAGCTTGGCGAGGCCCCGTCGCTGGCGACGCTGGAGCGCATCAGTGCGCTGGAGCCGTACGGGCGCGAGTTCGAGGCGCCGGTGTTTGTCGACCGCTTCACCGTGACCGGCACGCGCGTGGTTGGCGATGGCACGCACCTGAAGCTCGAGCTGGAAGATGCACGCGGCCAGCGCTGCGGCGGCATCTGGTTCCGCGCGATGGCGGCCGGCGACGTGCCGCCGGTCGGGGCTGGGGAGGCGGTACGACTCGTCTATTCAGTCGCGCTCAACTGTTTTCGCGGCAAGGCATCGGTCGACCTGCAGGTGCAGGCGATCGCGGACTGACCACGCCGTCCGCACCGGACGGCACAAAAGGAAAGTGAGATGAAAGCTCGCATCTGGATTCCCATCATCGTGGCGGCCGCGCTTCTCGTGGCCGGCGGCGTTGTGGCGGTGAGCCACATGCCGGTGGCCGTGACGCTCGCGCCCGGCAGCTGCACAACCAAGGCCGTCGGGCCGTACGGGATCATGGGCGGCCCGTTGCCCTGCAAGTTCGCCGCCTATCCGTTCGCGTCGGACGACGGGTGGGTGGTGATCGGCGCCGACGGCGACGTCGCCGACCAGTGCCTGAAGATCCCGAGTGGCGCGTTGCGGCGCGGCGCGCTGAAGGTCACCTGGTCGCGACACCTCCTCTTCGCGCTGCCGCCCCGTTGCCAGGACAGCTACGCCGTCTATCACCCACGGCCGCAGCCGCTGATCGACCTGAGCCGCCTGGGCGGGCTCTTTGGCTCGCGTCGGGCTGACCCCGTGGTTGCGGTGCCGACAGCCCAGAAAGCCCCGAACGCGCCGTGAAATTGTGTAACACCGGCAACCGGTGCGAGTATTACTTGTAACGATTACAAGTAACGGTTTCGGAGCGGTACGATGCCACGAAAGAAGGCCAGTCCATCGCCGGGGGCGCTCGCGCAGCGTCGCTTCCGGGAACGCATGAAATCGATGGGCTTGTCCCCTCACCAAGTCTTCATCCGAGAGGAGCACAAGGAGGCCCTCTCGCGTATCGAGCAGACGCTGCGACTACCCACCCTCCCTTCCTACGTTTACCTCATGGACAACAAGCAGATGGCACATCATTGGACGACCACATCCCTGTTCGACGCGCTGGCGGCTTCGGATTACGTCAAGGAAGGCCGCGCCCGGATATCGCTGGAGCACAACTCCGAGGCGGTGATCCTGATCGAGGCCCACGACCACGGCGACCTGCCGATGCAGATGCTCGCCTCCGGCAGCGAGGTGCACGTTTCCACCATGCTCTGCTTCGCATCCAGCGTGAAGGATCGCGGCACCTTCAACGAAGCCTGCCTGCGTCTGAACCCGATCTACCCCCTGTCGAACATCGGCCTGAGCACCGTGCACGGCGAAGACGCCTACATCGTGTTCGGCCAGCTGTCGGCGCTGTCCCCGCTGGCGAACGTGATCGAGGAAATCCACACCCTCGGCCACTGCGCCACCCAGGCCGCCAACGAACTCCACCCCCACATCTACTGAGACGCTCCCATGGCCATCATCGAAAAGCTCATCACCCTGGTGCGTGGTACCGCCACCGAAGCGGGCCAGGCGATCGTCGACCGCAACGCGATCACAATCCTCGAACAGGAAACCCGCGACTCCAAGGCCGCCCTCGAGCAGTCGAAGGTCGACCTGACCAAACTCATGGCCGAGCGCAAGCTCGCCAGTGACAAGCTGGATTCCAAGAAGGCCAAGGTGGACGAACTAAGCGCCTCGATCCAGAAGCTGGTGGCCAAGGGCGACCAGCAGGCGTTGGCGTTGGAAGTGGCCGGCAAGGTCGCGACTCTCGAGAACGAGATCAAGTCCGACAGCGCCACTATCGCCGGCATGGACGCCAACATCGACCGCCTGCGCGCGTCGATCCGCCAAGCCGAGTCCACCATCGAGCACCTGAGCCGCCAGATCGACACCGTGAAGGCCACGGCGTCCGTGCAGCGTGCGCAGGAAGCCATTGCGTCGCGCACGTCCGGCTCCAACGCCAAGCTCCGCACTGCCATGGACTCGCTGGATCGCATCCAGGAGCAGCAGCGCCTGAAGGATGCGCAGCTGGACGCGGCAAAGGAGCTGGAAGCCTCCAGCGGCGACGGCGATCTCGAGAAGCGCCTGCAGGCCGCTGGCGTCGTCGCCACCGACACCGCCGCGGCGGACGTGCTGGCCCGCTTCAGCAAGCCGGCGGCTTCGGCCTGACGCCATCGTGCCGGCGGCGCCGCGCGAGTCGCCGGCTGTATCCACAGGGATGAAAGGACACACCATGTTCGGAAATATGTTCGGCAAGAAGGCCGAGGGAGAGGCCGCGCCATCCGTGACGCGGGGCGCCGGCGGCTTCCGCCTTGGCGGCGCCGTCGCGATCGACGCGCTGCTGTTCAAGGCCAACCCGGAGGCATTCGCCTTCGAGCCACCTGCCGGCGACCAGCCCATCGAGGCGCTGGGCACCGTCGACCTGGGCGGGGGAACCCAGCTGCACCGCTGGTACGTCGAGGACGATGCCTGGTACCAGGTGAAGACCACGGCCGGCCAGGTCGACGAAATCAAGCTGTTCGTCTTCGCCGACACCGTCAACCCTCCGACCGCCGACGCCTTCCGCCAATGGGTCGAGCCGACGTCGGACCTGGGTAAGCCCGAGCTGACGTTCAACGGCCACACGTACAAGCGCGTGTGGGGCGACGGCGCGGCGGCGGCGTGGGCTCCGCCCATCGCCTACGACGAGACTGTGACGCACCCGCCGGGCGGCACGGCCGACTTCACCATGACCCACTACTCGATGCTCTACCAGCGAGAGGTCGAAGGTTTGCCCGGGCGCTTCGAATACCTCTTCGTGACGGCCGAGGACTATGGCCCGGAGAACTTCGACGTCGTCTACTCGCTGGGCACCGATGTCACCGATGCCGACCTGTCGCTGACCTGACCCAAGGAAGGAGAAAGCCATGAAGCGTTCCACCACTGCCAGCCTCGTCCTGATGGGCCTGGCCCCGTTACTCCTGACCGCGTGCGATGACGGTGGTCCGTCGACCACGCAGCAGAGCTTTACCACCGTCGACCAGTGCGTCCAGGCGGGTGTTCCCAAGGACACCTGCGACAAGGCTCACAACGAGGCTGTAGCCAACGCCCAGAAGGACAGCCCGCACTTCGGTACGCTCGATCAGTGCATCGCCCAGTTCGGCAGCGGCATGTGCCAGCAGTCCAGTGGCGACCACGGTTCGTTCTGGATGCCCATGCTCGGCGGCTTCCTCATCGGCCGCATGCTGGACAACAACACGAACAACAGCGGGTACGTCCCGGCCGGCCCGATCTACCGGTCGTCGGGCGGCGGCTACTACTCGCCGCCCAGCAGCGGGGTATACGGTGGCAACTATCGCTCCAGCTCAAGTGGCTGGAGTTCGGCCGCCAGCGCGAGCCGGGCAAGCAGCAGCGGCGGTTCCCGCGCCATCACCTCCAGTCGCGGCGGTTTCGGCTCAGCACACGCCATGGCCGGGCATTGGGGCGGCTGACCATGCAGCGTATTCCAATTGCTCCGCGTTCCGACTGGCAGTTCACGGCGGAAGCCCATGGCTTCCGCTTCCACACGATCGACGATGATCCCTACTGGGACGAGACGGCGTACTACGCCTTCTCGCTCCGTCAGGTGGAACAGGACATCGAGGACCCGACTGCCGAGATCCATCAGATGGCGATGGCGCTGGTCAGCGATGTGTTGCGCAGCGAAGAGCTCCTGACGAAGCTGGCGATTCCTGCGTCCCATTGGGACTGGATTGCCGATAGCTGGCGCCAGGGCCAGCCGCACCTGTACGGGCGCATGGATCTCGCCTACGACGGAACTGGCCCGGCCAAGCTCTACGAGCTGAACTACGACACACCGACTTCGCTGTACGAGGCGGCGTTCTTCCAGTGGATGTGGCTGGAGCAGCAGATCGAGCGTGGCGCGCTCCCGAACGGCACTGATCAGTTCAACAGCATCCAGGACAAGATTGTCCTCGCGTTCGCGGAACTGGCCAAGGAGCTGCCGCGGCCGTTTTACTTCAGCGCGGTGCGCGGAAGCGTGGAAGACAAGGGCACCGTCGACTACCTGCGCGACTGCGCCCAGCAAGCCGGCTTGGCTGCGGGAAGCATTGCCATCGAGGATATCGGCCTATCGACCACTGGCACGTTTACCGACCTCAGCGATATCGTCATCGGCACGCTGTTCAAGCTCTACCCTCTAGAAGACCTGTTCGCCGACCACTACGGGGTGGCCTTGCCGCAGTCCGGCTTGCAGCTCATCGAGCCGCCGTGGAAGTCCGTGCTGAGCAACAAGGGCATTCTTCCCTTGCTTTGGGAGCGCTTCGAGGGCCACCCGAACCTGCTGCCGGCCTATTTCGAGGCGACCAATCCGACACCGTTGGCCGACGGCTGGGTTCGCAAACCCCTGTTCTCGCGCGAAGGGGCGAACATCCTCATACGAACCCGCGAGGGCACCACGGTGCAGTCCGACGGGCCGTACACCGAGGCGCCCCACATCCGGCAGGCCTACCATCCGCTCACGCGGTTCGAGGGCGGCTACCCGCTCATCGGATCATGGGTGGTCGGCGATACGCCCGCCGGGATGGGTGTCCGCGAGGATGCAGGGTTGATCACCCGCGATACCTCGCGCTTCATGCCGCACGCGATCATAGGCTGAAGCGAGCTCTCGGCGGACGGGCAGCGCGGCCGCCGCCGCTGAGCAGGATACGTGGGAACTTTGGCGCGCGGGCCGCGCCGGTAGCGTCGGGGGGTCTCACGCAGATGGAATCCTCCCATGCACTTCCAGATCGCCCGCGCCGAACTGCAGCGCCAGCTCCACCATGTCGCCGGCGCCGTCGCTCGCGGCACAGGCTTCCACGGTTTGCCGATCCTGGGGAATGTCCTCGCGGAGATCCGTGGTTCCCAGCTACGCCTCACTGGTTCCGACAGCGAGGTAACGATGTCGGGCATCTGCAGCGTGACCGAGGCATCGGAGGACACCGCCATCACCGTGCCCGCCAAGAAGCTCTTGGACATCGTCCGGGCGCTGCCGAGTTCAGTGTCCACCGTCGACGCGCGCCTCGTGGAGACCGGCAATCTGCAACTGCGCGCGGGGACCGGGCGCTACACGCTGGCCACTCTGCCTGCGGCCGGCTACCCGGAACGGCCGGCCATCGGCGATGCCACGCGGATCACCGTGAGCGATGCCTTGTTGAGCACCATGACGCAGTCGGTGAGCTACGCAATGGCCAACGGCGACAAGCGCGCCTACCTGAACGGCATGCTCCTGCATCTGGCCGGGCCTACCATCACGTGCGTCGGCACGGACGGTTCGCGCATGGGCGTTGCCCGGGCGGCCCTGTCGGAGCGCGTCGCCGCGGAGACGCGGGTCATCGTCGCGCGCCGTGGCGTCGCCGCGATGCAGGCCATGCTCACGGGAAGCGACGAGCCCGTTGAGCTGTACGTTGGCGCGCGTCACCTGGGCATCGCGAAGGGCGATCAGAAGCTCGTCGCCAGCCTGATCGACGGCGCCTACCCCGACTATGGCCGGGTCGTGCCTGCCGCCTCCAGGCACCAGGTGCCCCTCGAGCGGCGTGTCCTGCTCGACGCGGTCAAGCGCACGGCGATTGTCGGGTCGGACATCAAGGACGCCGTCGTGCTGGACTTCACCGGCGACACCCTGAGGATCTCCGCATCTGCGGTCGAAAAGGGAGATGCGAGCGAGGAGATCCCCGTACCCTGCCAGGACATCCACTTCCGCATGGGCGTCAACGCCAGGTACCTGATCGACGCCTTGAGCGCCCTCAGCGAGGACGCGGTGCATATGCGGCTGAACACCCCTACGGACTCGATCCTGCTGACCAACGGCGACGGCAGCGACCACATCATCATGCCGCTTCGCTTTTGACAGCCGGCGGCGAGGGTAGAGCTATGACTACTCCGGAGCGCGCCGTCCGCCACTGGAAGCGCGAGGGAGCCGATATCTACATTGGCCGGCCCGGCCCGTGGGGCAATCCCTTCGAGATTGGCGTCCATGGCGACCGGGCCGCCGTAGTCGACCGGTATCGGGCCTGGATCGAAGCTCAGCCGTACCTGCTTCGACTGGCCCTGCGGGAGCTTCGTGGAAAGACCTTGGGCTGCTGGTGCGCGCCAAACGCCTGCCATGGTGACGTGCTGGCGGCCATTGCGGCGTCATCTGGCGACAAGGAACCGCACTTCGTCTATGGCTCGAATCTGCGGGGTGTATGCGGCGCCGGCGCAGCCAAGTTCGCTAAGCGCTGGCGTGGGGCGCGCGAAGGCGTCGGTACCGGATTCAACGGCATGGCGTATGCCATTCCAACAAAGGACTATCGGATCAGACCGCTGTCGCTGGACAGGGTCAAGACGGGCGTCGCCAAGTTCCTCGACGACGCTGCGGCGAACCCGACCATTCGGTTCGAGGTGACACGGGTTGGCTGCGGTCTCGCCGGGTTCGCCGATGTGACCATCGCGCCGCTGTTCTTCGGTTCGCAGGCGAATGTTGAGCTGCCGTACACCTGGCAGCGCATGCGCGACAACTCGTTACCACCTCGGGTCATTGTGGCGGGGTCGCGCGATTTCCAGAATCAGGAGCGGCTTGACTCGGTCTTAGACAGAATTTTGTCCAGTCTGGACGAACCACTGATCGTCAGTGGCGGAGCGGATGGCGCGGACACCCTGGGGGAGCGCTACGCGATGGCACGCTGGAGTGACCGTGTCGTGCCGTTCCTCCGCTACCCCGCCGAATGGAAGCGGTACGCCAAGGCGGCGGGCCACATCCGCAACCAGCAGATGGCTTGGGCGGCGTCACACCTCGTGGCGTTCTGGGATGGGCGATCGCCGGGCACGAAGTCGATGATCGAGATGGCCGAGGCGGACGGCCTGGCCACCCGCGTCATTCGCGTCGATACGGCACAAGTTGTGTGAGTTCACGCGAATTCACGAGGAACTTTGCCAGTGCAACGTGCCGCCTACGGTTGGGGCATATCCACGCAGCGAGGCAGATCATGAACCGTCAGCAAGCCGAGGCCATCATCGACCGGATGCAGGAGACCTACGCCACGCTTGATGCGGCGCTTCGCACCGGGCTTACGGTGTCGGAGGAGGCCGAGGGAAAGGACGCGACGGACAGTTTCTACGGTCGCGGACCGCGACACTTGGCGCCGTTCCGCTATTTGTCGGCGTCGCACAAGTTCGCCACCCTTCGGCGTGATCTGGCTCGCAAGGTTTTCAACGAAGTCTGCGACCTGGTCGGCGAAGCCCTGGCGGTGGGGAGCGCGCCGTTGCAGATCGACGAGAGCGGGGCGCTCAAGCAGCGCTGGTTGGCCTCGGACGAGCTTCGCGACAACTTTGGCCCACGCGCTGTGTTCGACGACTTGTGGCGCGAGTCTGCACCCTGTGCGCAAGCCAACGGCCTGCGACAGGTCGCGGATGCATTCGTGAGGGCATTCGGGCTGGACTACCGGGGCGATGTCCGCCGTGTGGGTGCGTTTGTCGTCCTCGAGGTTCGGATGTATCTGTGCTCGATCGCGAAGAAGTACAGCCAACGGAACGAGTACGGGAGCGACCAGCCGATCAGGGACGGCGCTCTGGCGCTCGCGGGTATTTTCGCGGCGATGGCCCCCGGCCAGGCCGACGACCTGGACGATTTTGTGAGGACGATGCCTTGCAAGTTCGAGCCAGGCCACAGGCCCCTGTATGCCATCAAGACCTCCTTCGGGGACATCATCCTCAGCACCTTCAACGAGAAGGCGGAGTTCCGCCTTCCGGCCGCCGCCGCTGAAGCGATCAACCTCTTCGTTGCTGAGCACCGAGGCGAACAGAACCGATCAGCAGCCTGAAACCAAGTCAAAGTGCCGACTTTTCATCGCACCGCACCGCGCTACGGTGCATGAAGAACCTACCCGACACGGAGTCATCCCATGAACGCCTCTGCCAGTATCGCGCTCCCGTTCCGTATGCCCGCCACCTCGTGCCCGGCCGCACCGAGCAGTCCGGTCGGCTGGGCCGGCGATCTCGTTGCGCAGGTGCGCAAGATGGCCCGTATCTGTGCCGACCATGGCCGCAGCCATTTCCGGATCGACGTGCAGCTGGCGCAGGCGCCCGAGCTGGCCATGGACGCGCTGCGCATCGCGGCCAACCTGTTCTTGCGTGCCTTCGAGCTGGCGTCTGCCGCCGTCGGCCGCGCGAAGGCGCTACTCGATCCGACCGTGCAGGCGTTTCGTCGGCGCTACCTGATCGTGAAGCGACGCAGCGCGATACTGGCTGCGTGAGCCGGTTCTGATGGTGCTGCCACACAGGTGACAATTCCGTAACGCGCAGAAGTCCCGCGAACTTTTTGGCGCGACGTCAGCTGATGAAATGGGGGCATGAATACACCGACCTCCTGGTACGACTCACTCCGCAACGTCCGATCGTTAGGCTCCACCGCTGCGCGTCCGGGTTCCCTCGCCGGCCTGCACGCCGCCCGCCAGATCCACGGTGGCCAGTTCTTCACGCCAGACGACGTCGTCGCACTGGTGTGGCGCCTCGTCTCGCCTGCAATGGACCGTGCGCTTGCCAAGGAACCACGCGGCTGCGTCGCGCTGTTCGACAACAGCCTCGGCAGTGGCCGCATGTTCCAGTTCGCCGATCCAAAGCGGCATGCGCTGGCCGGCTGCGATCCGCATGAGCCGTCGGTGGGCGCGTTCGCCGAAGCGGCCGAGGCCGCTGGCTTCAACGTCGACGTTCACGCGGTCGGCATGGAGCGCGCCCGGCCGCGGGGGTACAACGTCGGCCTGATCAATCCTCCGTTCTCCCTTCATCTCGACTCGCCGCTGCTGGAGCCGTCGATGTGCACCACGCGCGGCGCCTACGGCCCGCATTCGTCGGCGGTCAGCCACGCTTACGCCTTGGAGCAGGCTCTGCACGCCTGCGAGATCGTGGTCGCGGTGCTCCCGACGCCCTACGCGAACGAACTGATCACCGGCGACGTGGCCGACCGTCTGCGCGCGGTGCTGCGCCTTCCGGCGGGAAGCTTTCGCGCCGAAGGGACTGACGTAGACGTGTCCGTCGCCGTGTTCGGTCGCGAGCCGAGCCGGGCCGCGCCGATCGTCATGAAGCTGGCCACGCTCGCGGATGCGCTCACGGGCTTCGACCTGGAATGCTCCTGCGGGCATCAGTCCCGTCCTGACCTGCGTGTCGTTGGCATGGCGGACGACGGCCCGGCAATCACCCGACCAGTGACCGGTGATGCACGCGTGCGCCTGGTGCATGACGGCCGCAAGCTTCTGCTCGGCTTCCGCTGTGGACTGGTGGAGGCGAAGTGCCGCAATGCACTCATGCGCCATCGCCTCGCCCCGAAGCGCCCGGACGACGGCCGCTACCCGGACGGCATCCGCTATGCGGGGCAGGGCGTTCTCGATCTGGAGCTGTACCTTGCCCAGCCCGACCCGATCAGCTCCCTGCAAGAGACGGTCGCCGCGATTCGCGCCGCCGGCGGTGAGCCGGAGGTCGAGCCGGGGCTGGTCGGCTACCTGGCGCGCCGGCACCGCATGCAGCGTCGGCAGGCGACGCCCTTCCGCCGCACGGCCTTGGTTGCGGCCGGCGAGACCGGAGCAGGGGCGCTGATGGCTGTTGCCCGGCGCTCCGTGCAGTGCAACCCGGCCAAGTGGGGCTCTGCCATTTTCCGCAAGGGCGAGGAGGTCGCGTTCACCTTCGAGGGCGGCAGCTACCAGGCCAAGCACCCCGTCTCGGGCGAAGTGCTGCGCATGGAGGGGAAGGCGTTCCAGGCCGCGTTCGACATCGCCGGCGAGGCCACACCGGTGGAGCAGTGGAAGCGGATCCACGCGGGCCGCGAGGCGGCGTTCCCCAAGCTCGGCCGTGACTGGCGGCTCGCGTTCGCGCGACAGGGCATCGAGCGCGTGACCGGCTGGGAATTCCAGGTCGACGATCTAGTTGACCTCCGACTGGCGCGTCACGGCGTGGTCGGCTGGACGATGGGCCTCGGCAAGACGCGCGGCGCGTTGTGTCTATGCCTGTCCGGCGGCGACCACAACCTGATCATGGTCGAGGCGGGCTTGGTCGGGGAACTGATCGAGCAGATTGGCGAGGTCGGCCTCGACGATTCGCTCTGGCAGGTGATCACGCGCCCGGAAGACTGCGAGAGCCTGCGCAAGATCAACATCATCAGCTACAGCCGGGCGCGCATGCCGGTGACACCCGGCGCGGGCCGGCGCACCTTCGCCAGGCTGTTGCGTCGGCGGATTCATACGCTTGTTTCAGACGAAGCGCACCTGCTGCGCGCGCCGGATACCGAGCAGTCGCGTGCCGTGCACATGATCAGCCCAAAGTGCCGCTTCCTGATGACGGGCACCCCGGTGGCCAACTACGTGCGCGACCTGCTCAATCTGGTGCGCTACGTAGGCGGCGACGGCACCGCTGTTCAGCCCTATGGCCTGCACCATCCCCACGTCACGCAGGAACTGCTGCAGGACATGACGATGGCGGCGCGGGGAACCGACGTGTTCCGCGATCGCCACGTTGTGACCGAGTGGGTCACGCACACTTTCGAGGACAACCTGACACGTGGCGCCAAGCGGGAGGTGCCGAAGGTTCGCAACCTCGGCCAGCTCCGCACCTGGGCGGCGCCGTTCGTCCTGCGTCGCGTCGCAGGTGAGCCGGAGGTCGCGAAGTACGTCCGCACGCCGCCGCACTCTGTCGTCCATCACGAGGTGCCGTGGGACGATGCGCACCTCGCCTATTGGCTGACCGTCGCCGACGACTTCGGTGCCTGGTACCGGGACATGCGGGCGAAGCAGGGCGCGCGGGGCATCCAGGTCAACCTCGTGGCGCTGCTGGCGCGGATCGGCGCCGTCCAGATGGCCGGCAACTACCCGCAGCACAACGTGCCGGGCTTCCCATACCGCGGCGGCCTGACCAGCAAGCAGCGGGCGTTGGTCGACCGCGCGGCTCAGCTCACGGAAGAGGGTCACAAGTCCGTGGTATTCGTGAAGAATCCCGGCATGGCGAACCTCGTGGCGGCGCAGCTGCAGCGCCGCGGCATTGAGGCGATCAGCTTCACCGGCGAAACCAGCGTGGCAGATCGGCGCGCGCTGCTGAAGCGCTTCCGCTCGACCAACGTGCCGGTGATGGCCGCCACCTACGGCGTGGGCGGTGTGGGTCTCAACATCCCCGAGGCCGACCGCGCCCTGTTCGGAGCCCGGTCATGGACAACCAAGGAGGAGAACCAGGCGCGCGGCCGTCTACTCCGTCCCCAGCAGACCCGCAACGTGGTGTTCGAGACCTTCGAGCTGCTCGGGAGCCTCGACACCTATCAGGCGATGATGCTGCAGTTCAAGAACGATGCGACCAACGCGGCCGTCGACTTCCTCGAGCCGCAACTCGAAGAAGCGGAGTTCCAGCACATGGATCGCATCATCGACGACTTCGTCGGCGCCCTCGCGGCCCGGCGCGGAATGACCACTCACGATTTCCGCCGGAGCGTGCGCCATGGCTGAGCACAACCTACGTCTTCCCGCGACCCTGACGATTGGCGACACCCATGTGACGGTCAAGCGTTCGGGCCAGTCCGCGGTGACCGTCGCGGCGATCCTCGGTCGGGAGGAGACAGCTGGCCAGAGCGTGATCTGGCTCGATCGCGTGATCCACCTGGGCCGCGACGAAGCCTTTTCCGATGACTGGGAAGGCGCGGGGGCCGTGGTCACCCGCCTCGCAAGGCATGCGGCCGGCGCCGGCGGTGTTGCTCGACCGGACTGATCGCACCATTCACCGCGCCGAAAATGTGGCTACACTGGCTCCGCCGACAGTGATGCCGGCGCCCGGCCACGACGGTCGGCCTGTACCATCACAATCTGGAGCGGTCCCCCCACATGGATGTGCGGCGTGTTTTCTCGGCTTTTTTTGCCTGCTGTCTGGCCACCTCGGTCATGGCGGCCGATGTCCAGTACCAATTCAACGGCTCGACGTACCCGAGCCTCGGCGCCGCCGAGGCGGCGATGCGCGCGGCCCACCCGAACTGGGCGAGCAGCCTGCATGTCTGCAGCGTCGCCAACGGCACGAACACGGCGACGATCACCTATTGCACGTCGCCACAGGCCGCGCAGTACTGGATCAGCAACTACAGCTCGCCGGGCATCGGCAGCCCCGGCTGCACGGCCAGCACCGGCCCCTTTACGAATTACTGCAACTCCGAAGGGATGCTTGTGTCGGCGCTGTCTGCACGGGTCGCCAACGGCACGACGACATGCCTGGTGGGCGAGAGCGAGTCGGGCTTCTACGCGTCATCCCCGAATGCCTGGGCCACTTCGTACTACAGCTCCGGCGGCAGCAACATCAATTTCGCGGACGCCAGCTACTACAGCGGCCAGAGCACGTCGCGGTGGGTTACGTTCCAGACCCGCGCGTGCTCTGCGCAGAGCAGTGACCCCACCAGCGCGTCGTACTACGAGCTCCGCCTGGATGAGGCGTTTCAGTGCCCGGCTGGCTACACACCGAGCGCTGGCCTGCCGCTGTCCCAGTTCCCGTTCGTCTGTGTCGGCGGATCGGTCACGATCATCAAGCAGGCGGCGGAGAACGTCAGCTCCTGTCCCCACACGGATCACCCGTGCGCGCCGGCGACGGGCGAGAAGCTGCTGACCGAGACGGACTTCACTTGGCGTGGCCATGCGTTCCAGCGGATGTACGCCTCCGGGCACGAGACGCCGGCCAACGCCGGCATGGGCCGGTCGTGGTCGGACAGTTGGGCCGACTCGCTGATCCCGCCCGTACCCTCGCCGAGCGAGTCGGCCCAGTGGCGCAACGGGCGCAATGACCTCGAGACCTTCAAGTTCGCGCCGAACAGCTCGACCACGATGCTCTCCCAGTCCACACCCGGCCGCACTCTGGTGCTGCAGACGGACGGGAGCTGGATGCTCACCGACACCTCGACCACCTTCCGCCATTTCAGCGCGGCCGGCGCGCAAATCGGCGAGGGCGACGTGAACGACCCGGCGGGCCAACTCGCGTTTGCCTACGAGAACGGCCAACTGGCCACGGTCACCGACGGTACCGGACAAAGCCTCACCTTCGGGTACAACACCGCCGGCCAGATGGCCACCATCACCGACGATGCGAGCACGGTGCTGGCCAGCTACGGTTACGACGCGAGCGGCAATCTCACTGCGGCGACCTATCCGGACAGCAAGAGTCGGGCGTATGCCTACGGCGAGTCGACGCACCTGTGCGTTGGCGCGACCGGCGACTGCCAGGCGGCCTATTTCTCCGCCTACCTGACCGGCGTGAGCGACGAGACCGGCCATCGGATCCTCGATGCCACCTATGACGAGTCCGGGCGGGTGGTGTCGAGCCTGCAGCCGTCCGGCTCGACGGCCACGACGCTCAGTTACCCGACGGCCGGGCAGACGCAGGTTGTGGAATCCGGTCAGGGCACGGTGCTCTGGACGTTTACGCAGGATCTCTACCGGAAGCCGGCGTCGCGCAAGGTCTACGATGGATCGCGCCTGGTCAGTACCGAGACGTGGGTGTGGGGCTCCGGGAATACGAGCCTCGCCTACACCGATCCGAATGGCGCGGTCACTACCACCACATACAACGCCGCAGGCCTGCCGGTGACCGAGGTCGATGCGCAGGGCAAGCCCGAGCAGCGGACGATCAAGACGACGTGGAGCACCGGGAGCCAGCCGCAACCGCTGACCGTCACGGTCGCGAACGCCGCCGGCGCGACGGTGCGCGAGACGTCGTACGCCTACAACGGCAGGGGCCAGCTCACCACGACCACAGTGACAGATCCGGAGACCGCCGCGACCCGGACAATCACCAAGGCCTACTGCGAGTCCGCCGATCTCGGTACCGGTGGCTGCGCGCTGCTGGGCCAGCTGAAGTCCGTCACTGACGCCCGCGGGAACGCCAGCGCGTTCGCCTACCGTCTGACTGACGCGACGGGCTGCAACACGGCGCCGGCGACGTGCGCCTACCGCAAGGGCGACCTCTACCAGGTGACCGATGCGGCCGGCCACGTGCGGACGATCAACAGCGTCGACGCCGCCGGGCGTGTGCTGCGCACGACCGACACCAACGGGGTGATCACTGACCTGGCCTACGATCCGCGCGGTCTGCTGACCAGCAGCACGATCCGGGCGAATGCCGACGGCACCCCAGCTACCAGCGACGCCACCACGACGCTCGGCTACGACGCAACCGCTGACGTGACATCGGTGACCGATCCGGACGGCGTGACCGTCCGATATGGCTACGACAGCTCGCAGCGGCTGACCGACATCACCGATGCGCTGGGCAACGCCGTTCACTACACGCTCGATGCCGCTGGCGACCGCACCGGCGAGAGCGTCAAGGACCCGGCCGGCCACCTCGCGCGCTCCCTGAGCCGCGCGTTCAACACCCTCGGACAGTTGCAGACGGTCGTCGACGGCAACGCAGCCACCGTGCTGACCTTCGACCCGAGCGATGGCTACGACGGAGCCGGGCACCCGCAACACACCACGGACGGACTCGGTGTGGTGCGGCGCATGACCTACGACGCGTTGGGGCGGCTCACCACGAAGACCGACGATGTCGGCGGCACGGATCCCGGTACTGCGAACGCGCAAACGGCCTTCGCCTACGACGCGCTGGACCATCTGCAGGGCATCAGCGATCCGTCGGGACTCGACACGGTCTATGACACCAACGCCTTCGGAGATGCCTTGGGGAACCAGAGCCCCGATAGCGGCTCAACAACGATCGCCACCGATGCGGCTGGCAACCCGCTGATCCGCACCGACGCGCGTGGTGTCACGGTGACATCGACGTACGATGCGCTGAACCGGGTGACCAGCGAGAGCTACCCGGATGCCACGCTTGACGTCTCCTACTACTACGACGAAGCAGACGCGGTCACCGGCTGCAGCGACGACTACCCGATCGGCCGGTTGACGCGGATCGTCGAGGCCGACGGCGTTGCCACGACGTATTGCTACGACCGCGCTGGCCGGGTGTTGAGGAAGACGCTCACGGTCGCCGGTGCGACCACCACCACGCAGTACGGCTACACGCTGGCCGGACGCTTGAGCAGCATGACGTACCCGAGCGGTGCAGTGCTCGCCTACACGCGCGACGGCGACGGTCGGATCAGCGCCGCGACGCTCACACCCGCAGGCGGTGGTGCCGCGCAGAGCCTCGTGAGCGCCGTCGCCTACGCACCCTTCGGCGCGGTCGCGAGCTACCAGCTCGGCAGCGGGCAGACAGTGACCCGGGCCTTCGACGCCAACGGGCGCATCTCCGCGGTGAGCAGCGCGGTACTGGGCCTCGCGTACAGCAGGGATGTCGAGGGCAACGTGACGGGCGTGTCGGGAATCTCGACCGCCACCAACGGCTACGGCTACGACGCGCTCCAGCGGCTGCGTGTGGTGACCGAGAGCACCGGCAGCACGCTCGAGTCCTACACGTACAACCAGACCGGAGATCGGCTGAGCAAGACCACGTCGTTTCAGGACGGCGGGGCGTACGGCTACGCCAGCGGAACGCACCATCTGAGCAGGATCGGTGCGTACCCACGAACCTACGCCGCCGCCGGCGACACGCTCACGGCCAGCATGGCAGGAGAGCCGTTCGGGTTCCGGTACAACGCTCGGCGTCGGCTTGACCAGGTGACACGCAGCGGCGCGGTGGTGGGGACCTACACGTACGACGCGCTGGGCCAGCGGGTGGAGAAGGTCACGACCTTGCCGGCGGCGAGCACTAAGCGCTTTGGCTACAACGAGAACAGCCAGCTGATCGCAGAGCAGACCAACGGCGCTTACCGGGAGTACGTCTATATCGGCCATCTGCCGGTAGCCGTGATTGACAGCAGTGCCGGCGTCAATCCGACCACGACTATCAGCTACCTCCACGACGATGCGCTCGGCACGGTGCGCGTGGCTACCACCAGTACCGGTACCACTACCTGGTCCTGGTCGCTGGCCAACAACGCGTTCGGTGAACAGCAACCAGTTGACACCGGTGGCATGGGGCTGAACCTGAGATTCCCGGGGCAATACTACGACGCGGAGTCGGGGTTGAGCGACAACATCAAGCGGACCTTCGATCCAGCGCGGGGTGGTTACATTCAGCCCGACCCGATCTGGCCGAACGGAGGAATGCGGGAATATGCCTACGTCGACAGTCGGCCGACGGGAGATATCGACCCCTTAGGTCTAGAATCGCCTCGCGTAGCCTCAGGTTGTGGAGCACAGCTATGGAGCAATTGCTCTAAAAGACCACTAGCCATCCCCGAAGGGTGTGGAGAGGGAACACTAAATCCCGGTCTACTTGCCACAATTGTAGTTACAGAAATACTGGGCGGGGGTCCAGAGGACCCTATCGCAGACGCGGTAGTCGCAGAAGAAATCGCTGATGCAGAAGGACTAACCTTGTACCGAGGAATTGGTTCAGATAGCCCAGCGTTTGAAGATGCGACCCAAGGAATAGCAGTGCCGCGAGGTGGCAATGCGAGTTTGCTTGACCACAGTTTGGGAAATACCGAAAGCGAATTCACATCTTGGACCTCTGACTATGAAGTAGCGTTGTTCCGAGCGACAAATAATGGCGAACGCTCGGGAGTCATTTTGACCAACACATTCCCAAACGGGGCTGCTATTCAAGCATCTGAGAGTGTTGAAGCCGTAATGCAAGAGTCAGAATTCCTCGTCCGAGGCCGGATTGTTGGTGCTTCGCCAAAAAGGGTGCCGTGATATGAGCAACGACATAATTCATATTCTTGAAGGCTATCGGAATGACCGTCTCCTTGGCGCAGTCATTCGAGAGGTTTTGGCTATCGTTTCCAATGCCACATTCAAGTCAAAGAAATCAGGCGGTGGGGCCGAGAAGTCGACAGCAGTGAGCCGGATTTATAGCACAAGATCCAGCCTGCCCAAGTTTAGGAAGGAGTGCTTTTCAGGAGTGTTTGAGTCGATTTCCTCGCTAGGCGCGACCGAAACGATGGTGCAACTGCACGTTATCGAGACCCTAAACTGCTTAATTTCGGTATGGTTAAGTTTGGAGACTGGCGCTCCATTAGGCGTTGTTGTAGCGAAATATCCGACGCCGGGGACGGAATTTTTAATTGGCTCCGATTACGACAAATAGCCGACCAAATTAAGTAGGAAGGAATCCGCAGGTGGCATCCTTAGTTCTTCGTTGCAGTGGCATTGCGAGCGGCGAGCACTATTGCCTAAAAATGACTGGCTTTCTCGACGGCTATTCAGGTGGCGCCAGTGGCTACATCGGCTTTGGCGGAGGGAATTCTGCGAATCCGTCAGGACGATGCGAACCTTCGATGCCAAGGGCCGCATCGCCGGGGGTGAGGAGCGCGGTGCTGGGCCTCGTACAGCAGGGATGTCGAGGGCAACGTGACGGGCGTGTCGGGAATCTCGACCGCCACCAACGGCTACGGCTACGACGCGCTCCAGCGGCTGCGTGTGGTGACCAACGGCGCTGGCAGCGCGCTCGAGTCCTACACGTACAACCCGACCGGGGATCGGCTGAGCAAGACGACGTCGTTCCAGGACGGTGGCACGTACAACTACGCCAGCGGCACGCACCACCTGGCCAGCATCGGAGCCTACGCCCGCACGTACGATGCCGCCGGCGATGCCGCCGGCGACACGCTGACGGCGACGATGGCAGGGGAACCTTTCGTGTTCCGCTTCAACGCGCGCGACCGGCTCGACCAGGTTACGCGCAGTGGCGCGGTCGTCGGTACCTACACCTTCGACGCGCTGGGCGAACGCGTCAAGAAGGTGGCCACGGCGCCAGACGCGGCGACCACGCGCTACGGCTATGACGAACAGCAGCAGCTGATCGCCGAGCAAACCAACGGCGCATCGCGCGAATACGTGTACCTCGCCAACCTGCCGGTGGCCGTGGTCGACACCGGCGCCGGCGCGGCACCCACCACCACCATCAGCTACCTGCAGGACGATGCGCTCGGAACTCCACGCGTGGCCACCAACGTCGCTGGAACCGTGGTCTGGCAGTGGCCGCTGAGCAACAACGCATTCGGCGAGCAACCACCAGTCGATACCGGTGGCCTCGGCCTCAACCTGCGGTTCCCCGGCCAGTACTACGACGCCGAGTCCGGATTGCTCTACAACATCAACCGAAACTACGACCCGCCGTCCGGGCGATACCTGCGCCCCGATCAGATTGGCCAGGCGGCCGGCCCGTCGCTCTACGGGTACGTCGGAGGGAATCCACAGACGGTCTCCGATCCTTCTGGAAGATGCCCGTGGTGCGCCGGCGCAATCATTGGTGCAGTTGCTGGCGGCATTGCTGGGTACGAAGCCGGTGGCTGGAAGGGCGCTGTATTGGGCGGGTTGGTAGGTGGCGCTGCCGGCGCCATCGCGCCGACGTTTGCGCTGTCAGTAGGAAACCTGGCCTCGCAAGTCACCGAGTCGCTGCTGATCAGGCAGGCCGCGACGGCCGTCACGTTTGTCGCAACCAACAGTGCGGGGGGTGCTGGAGCTACCGTCGCGACCAACTATTGGGAGGGCGAGCCGCTTACAAAGGATCTGCTGATCGGAGCCACCATCGGAGCAGTTAGCCCATTGGTTGAAGCAGGGACTGTTGCGGTATGGGCAGGTGAGGTCGGCGGAAGCGCGGGCGCAAATCTGATGTCCGTCTTTTCGGGAATCAACGGCATCTTCCTGACAGCGTCAACATTGCCAACTGACACCACGGCAGGCTGCAAGTAGCAAAAGGAGGAGACGATGGTTATGGATTCACACGAAGTTCGCTTCAGGTACAGGGGGTGGTTTGTCCCGTACCTGTGGCTTGGTGCCTTTCTCCCGCTTTCTCTCATTTTGACTATCGAGTGGGTAAAAGAGAATGGAGCGTTGAATGGAACATTATTCGCGATCGTCGCGATCGGATTTGTACTAGTTTCCGCGTACTTTCTTTTGCTCGCAGTCTCCGACATCGCTGTAAACGGCGAAGCGCTTTGCAGAATAGCGTGTCGAGTGCGGTGGCAACGGTTGCGTTGGGCTGACGTGGCGGCGTTTACTGTCGTTGACCTAACCGACCCTTCAACCGGGCGCACTGTTCGGTCGTATGGGATCGCCGGTCGCCATGGCGAAGGGTGCATCTTGACGCGATACATTTCGTTCCAAGAGCGGATGCCAGAAATGGAATCCCTACTTCAGGCCGTACGACAACACGTTGACGAGCATCACATCCCGATTCGTGACCTAAGAAGCGCAAAATAGCCAGATTACGTGTCTCCTCTTCGCCATTCCGGAATTTGTCGCCGAACACGGCAACAAACGGCGTGTTCCTAACGGACTCAACGGTACCGTTGACCCGCGTAGATGGTCGCCAGTAACTCGAGGAACGAACAAATGAGCGAATACACGATCGTCTATCGCTACAAGTATAAATGGCGATATCTGCAATATGGCTGGATTGCCACCATGTTCCCATTTGCAGTCGCGCTCAGCGCTGGCTGCGCTCGCGAATATGGAATCTGGGTTGGAGCGGCATTTTGCATTGGGGTGAACGGGTTTGTATTTGGCGCGGCGTTCTTCCTGTTGCTATCACTAGCAGATATTGAAGTTGACGAAGGTGGAATCAGTCGACGCGCTATTGCGTGGCGCTGGCAACACCTTTTCTGGAGCGACATCATTCAACTCACAATCTCGCCGTCTATCAATCCAGAAACAGGTGTCGCAGTGCGCGCGTTAGGTTTCACCGGCCGGCCCGGTTCTTCCGGATGTCTAACGCGCAGAATCCTGTTTCAGGAGCGTCTTCCAGCCATGCGGCAATTGCTAGATGAGATCGACCGCGAGGTGTTCGCTCATCGGATCCCGATTCGAGACCTAAGCAAAGTCTGATTTTCTGTGTGGTCGAAGGTTCGACCTGTAGCTGGATCGCACCCGATGACACCCAACCAAAGGAGTCCGTCAATGCACCACAATGCCGGGTTCGCGCGGCAGCGCAAGCCAGCCGGGTGCGACGTGTTCCTGGTGGAGATGGAGCTGTGAGGAGCATCGATGCCTACTCCCGCGCCTTGGACGCTGACGGAAGCCTTTGTGGGATGCCTTTGCCCTCAACGACCTCCAGGCGATGAGCGAAGGAGCTACTACCACGACCGGGGGCGACGACACGACTGGTGACGTGACTGCAGGGACTGATCCGGACGGCGTGGTCACACGGTATAGCTACGGAAGTTTTGACTCGGCCGAGTGTGGACGGTGAATTTGGCGGTTCGGCGCCCAAGGATGGTGGCAAGGCTGGGATCGACACATCACCCTCGGCGTTGCAAAACCCTGTGGTTCTTTTGGAGATATGACCAGCGCGTAGGTTGAGGGCACTCGACACCAAGAGGAGCCCGCCCCATGTCGCTCGAAACTGCCGCACCATCCGAAGTCGCGGTGATCCCGCTCGCCTCGGTGCGAGTCGTGTACAACCCCCGCCGCTCCTTCAAGCAGGAGGCGCTCCAGCGCCTTGCCGACTCGATCCGCGAGCATGACCTGATCCAGCCCATCGCGGTACGTCCGGCGGACGACAGCGAGGGCTACGAGCTGATCGCTGGCGAGCGCCGCCTGCGCGCGATGCGCCTGCTGGAACGCGAGAACGCCCCGGCTCGCATCATCTACTGCGACGCCGTGGAGGCGCGGCGTCTGGCTCTCCTCGAGAACACGGATCGCGAGAACCTCTCCGTGGCCGAGGAAGCGCTGGCCGCTCGTGACGAACTAGATCGGGCCGGCGGCGACCGTGCCGCTGCTGGCTCGAAGCTGGGCTGGAGCCAGTCCAAGCTGGCCTCCCGTCTTCTGCTTTTGAAAGCGTCGATGGCAGTGCTGGACGCCGTCGCCGAGGGAACGATCGACATCGGCCACGCCGAGCTGCTCGCCGGCTTGCCTGAGGCGATGCAGGACAAGGCGCTGGGGCGGGTGATCGCCAACAACGTGTCCGTCGCGGCCTTGCGCGAGGACGTGAAGGGCGTCGTGATCCCACTGTCCACCGCGATCTTCGATACGGGCGCGCAGTCCGCCTGCGCGACGTGCCCCTTCAACACCGCCCTGCAGGGCACGCTGTTCGGGGAGGCTGTCGCAGGCGCCAACTGCAAGAACCGTCAGTGCTTTACCGAGAAGACCAATACGGAGTTGGAGGCACGGCGCGCGCGGCTGCAGGAAGACTACGCCACTGTCGCACTGACCACCGAGAAGGATCCGGCCTCGTACACGGCGCTGATCCAGAACGGCGAGGGCGGAGTGGGGCCAGAGCAGTACAACGCCTGCCGGGGTTGCCAGTTTTTCGGCGCGCTGCTGCACGCCAAACACGATGGACGACTCGGCCAGACCGAACGGCCGATCTGCTTCAACGTCGAATGCAACCGCGAGCATGTGCGTGCATACGCCGAGTCGCAGAAGCCGGCGCCTGAGGCCACGGCGCAGGCGGCGGACAGCGAAGCGACGGCCACGCACACGAAACCGGCGGGGACGAAGCCACCGTCCGGCGGCAAGACGGCCACCAACGCCAAGTTGAAGGCCAAGCCCAAGCGTGCTTCGGCACCGGCGGCGTCGAGCGGCGCGGCCAAGGCGGCGATGAAGCCTGCCTACACGGCGGCGGCAAAGACGCTGCTCGCCAGCGGCACGAAGGAACCGTTGGCTGTGGCGATCCTAGCCATGGCGAAGGTGTTGAACGAGGCCGGCGTCAGCCTGCCCGATGGGGTCGTCGTCACGGGTCGCAAGCCCGAGGACGTGATCGCCAAGCTGCTCGGCAGCGACGAGGCGGCGCTGGCCAGCCTGTTCAACACCTGCGCCGCCGCGATGGTGGTGGGCAAGCAGGCGAACTGCCAGTTCAGCCGAAACGACGTGTTTCCCGCCGTGATCGCCGCGTCGCTGGTGCAGGGGCAGGGCGTGGACATGGCCACCCACTTCACGGTGGACGAGAACTACCTCGCTGCGCACACGAAGGAAGGCATCACGGTAGTGCTTGAGGAGTCGGGCTTCAAGACGTGGCTGCTTGGCCAGGACGAAGGGGAGAAGCGCTGGAAGGCGCTGCTGGCGAGCAAGAAGGCCGACATGCCGAAGGACGTGATGAAGGCCGGCTTCGCGTGGGCCGGGTTCGTCCCGAGTGCGGTCGCTTCCATTTCCCCGCGCTCGTTTGTTGGGGTGTAACCGGATATCCGCCGAACTTTTCGTCCGGCCCGTCCGAGTCACGCTGGTTCGCGACACCTTCGAAGGAATCGAAATGAGCAAGCAACTCGTATTCAACCTCAACACCCTGCGTCCCATCCTCGCGCACGCGGTGGCATCAAAGACCCAGCGACTGACCGAAACCCAGCTCTGCGATCCCGCCCTCTGGAAGGAGGGCGCGAAGCCGACAGAGCGCGGATGGGTGGAGCCCGGCGACGTCGACCAGTCCAAGGTCGGCCCCGCGCTGTGGATCGTCAACGACGCAGCCGGCGGCATCGGCATCACGTCTTCCGGCGACCCGCCGCAGTACCTGGACGCCGGCAACGACCGTGTCCTCACCGCGTGGGCGGTCGGTTTCGATCCCGAGCGCGACGGCGACTGCTCCGAGCGCGCACGCGCCCTGACCGGCGGCGTCGCGTTCACCGAATCGGTGGACGCGCGCGAAGTGCTTCGCATGATGGAAGCCGCCCCCCACGCACGCACCCTCCGCGTCCGCGTCTCGCCTCGCAAACTCACGATCGTCGTCCGCTGACGGCGAGCCCGGCCAAATTTCAGAAGAGGAGAAGCTCATGTCGCACCCGATCAACTTGCTGACCGCCATGGTTCGCAAGGGCGACAGCATCAACCTGACGTTCCGTGCAGTGGATGCCGGCACACAGGTGGTCTTCCAGCCGGCGCTGCACGGCGTCAGCGATGCTGAGACCGACCCGCAGCTCGCGCAGCAGATCGCTGCGCTGGCTCTGCCGTTCGTCTTCACGGTGCCTTCCGGCGAAGACGTCAACGCCGCACTGGCCGAAGCACTGAACCAAGTGTTCGAAAGCCGCAAGGCACTGGTGGGCGCCAACGCCTCCTACGTGGCGGCACTGGACGATGCTGCTGCACGTGCCCGACAAGCAACCGCCGAGAAGGCAAAGGCGAAAACCACGATCACGGCCGACGCAAAACCGGCCAAGTCTGCAACCAGCACGGGCGCGGACGATGCGGACGCTGACGACGCCACCGCGAACGAGGGCGCTGCCAGCGCCGAAACTGCCGCCGACAACGCGGTGACCACCGCCGCGCCGGCACAGGCTTCCGTCTTCGACGACGAGTAACAAGGATTCGACCATGACAGACGTCACCCAGCTAACCCGCATCTTCAAGGTCGCCGGTCTTTCCGTCCCCGACCCCGCACCGTCGCTGCCGCCCGAGGAGGCCGTCAAGCTCCTGCAGGCGACGTGGCCGCACCTGGCCCATACGACCCTTGAGGGGCCGGAGGTCGTCGGCACCCAGCTTGTCTACTCTGTGGTGCGCCCTCCCGCGCAGACCAAGGGAGCGCGGCGCAAGCCGCGTCCCGACAGCACCAACGCGAGCGCGCCAACCGATGACGCCGTGGAGAAGGCGGTGGCCTCCCTTCAGGCGTGGGCGGACGCGGATTCGACCGCCGGATACGACGTGGCTCTCCACCACAGTTGTGGGTCGTTCCTGCTGAACCTGTCGCGCCGGCCACCGACGCGGGTCGATCCGTTCCTGGTCGGCCTGTCCTGATTCGCGCCGATCTTTTCGTTTTCGTGGTGCCCGGTACGTTCGTGGCAGATCCCTTCCGAGGAACGGCATCATGTTTCCACTTGCTTCGGCACACGTCCCTGCCGACATCCTGGAGGGCGCGCAGGGCATGGCCGGCGCCAGCATCGCCCAGTACCAGCGAGGTACTCGCGCCCGCATCGCGGCGGCGCTGCGCCGCCAGCTCCGCGAGGGGCGCGTGCCACCCACGGACGTCCAGTCCATCTTCGCCCAAGGTATCGCCGGCACCGACACTGCGATCAAGCGGCTTGGCCAGACGCTGGTCCGCCAGAGCATCGCTGCGGTGGGTACGCTGCCCACGCTAGGGAAGGCGGCGCTACGGCTGCCAGGGAACCCGCAATACGACAACCCGGCGGTACGCGCCGGCATCCGCCACTGGGGCGAACGGCTGTTGCGGGCCGGCGCGATCACGCCCAACGGCCTCGCCCGCGCGCTGAAGAGGGGCGGCGCCACGCCGACCGTGGCGCTCCGGGGCGCCGCCGCCGCTTATGCCGACCGGGAGCTTGCCCGGTGGTTCGAGCGATTCGGCGGCCCGCCGCGCCGAAAGCTATACGACAAGCCGTTCTGGCAGGTCATGCCGGCAACACTGTGCTGGCAAGGCCCCGACGGCGAATGCCCGAGCGTCGTGCTCGTGCCCGAGGAAGCATGCACGGGTCGCTCGTACACCGAGACGTGCCTGGACTTCGACATGGATCACCCTGACGCGTCGGCGATCTGCGGTCTGATCTCGCGCTGGCCATGCCACGCGCTCAGTGTCCTCGCCCCCCACGAGTTTGTGGCCGAGGGCTATCTCGGCAGCGGCCTGTTCTGGGACGACCTGATGTCCTACCGAAAGGAGGTAGTGGCGACGGACGGCACCATCACGCTGACCGACGAGCTGCTGGAACACATGGAAATGGAGCACGGTCACGACCGCAACGACCCGGACTCCATCGAGCTGCTCACGCGGGCCATGGCGTTCCTGGTGCGCCGGCCCGAGCGCATTCCGACGTGCGCGACGCGCGCGGTAGCCACGAAGGCGCTGCGGCGTCGGCTTAAGCATCAGCCCAATGGGGAAAGCAGGGTAGCGCTCGACGCCCTCTGGCGCCTTGGCGATGCGCTCGCCGAACGCATCGGCGCCGGCCGCAAGACCTTCGACGCCTCGGCCCTCAGCGAGGAAAGCTACGGCGCCGGCCTGCACATCGTGAAGGCCAACCTCTGCGGCCTCGAGGATCAGGTGCTCGACGACCACGAACGGATGACGTGGGAGGTCGGCTGCGACGGCACGGTCGGCGCGACCGCCGTAGGCGACACCGATGCGTGGGAAGTCTTCGAACTTTGCGTGGCCGAGGCATGCGGTATCACGGTCATGTCTTCTCTCCTTTCCCGATACAACGAGGCGCAACGTGGCTGAAGAACTGCTCCCCACCCTGGCATTGCTGCTCCACACCACGAGCTCCTCGGTCAGCAGCATGCCGAACGACCGGCAGATGGTGCTCACCATGCACGGCATCCAGCGCAGCCAGAACGGATCGACGCTCGGGCCGGCGCGGATCATGTCACCGCTGGACGCGCAGGAGTTCGGCTATCGGCTCATCGGCGACCAGTCGTCGATCCAGCGGAAGATCGAGCTGCTGCCGGAGGGGCTGCTGCGCGAAACATCCACCAGCCTCACCTGGTTCCGCCCGCCGCAGCGAAGCCACCAGAACTGGCGCACGGGCGAGGGCCGCGAAGTCCTCGAGGCCGTGTTGCCCGGCCTGATCTTCCATGTCGAGAACGGCGTCCTGTTCGTCGCGGCGTATGCCGGTACCGAGCGCCCGTCGCTGGCCACGCCCCTGTTCCACGCGCCGATGGGCAACATCCACGACGACCAGTGCGTCTGCACCGGCAACGTCACGCTCCCGCGCCACCAGGATCACAGCGCCATGCGCGCGTGGGAGCGCGTCCTGTTGGCCACCAACTATACCCACATCAACCATCCGCAGACCCTTGCCTCGGCCGACGACGTCAGCACCGACGATCTGATGGCCTTCTGGCGCAAGCGCAAGCGCTACACGACGCCACCCAACGCCAACCTCATGAGACCCCTCAAGATGACGCTGAGCCGCTGGCTCGCCAAGTTGACCGGCGCGGAGGAGGCCGAGTGATGTTCGCCGCCAGCCTGCTCTCCCCGCTCGATGCGGCGACCGAACACGCGATGCCGCTGCGGGCCGTGCCGATCCAGGGTGCCTTCGAGCCTCTGGACGCGCCGGGCCGCAGGCTGCTCGCCGCGCGCGACGGGATCTACGTCGAGGCGTGCAGCGATGCGCTCTATGTCCGTGTGCGCTGCGTGGCGATGCACACGCCCTACGGCGAGACCAGCGAAGCGCTCACCCTGCGCGGCCCGCGCATCCCCAAGGCGTTCGCCCGAACCCTGATGGAGCGTTCACTGGCGGTGCATCCGAGGGAAATGGCGGCGCTGATCGTCGCCGATGCCGTAGACCCGTCCGGGTACCGGCTGATTGAGCCGGAGGCGACCGGCTATGTGGGCCGCGTGACCTATGCCGACCACGGTTACGACGAAGCGCGCCTGGTCATCGACGCGCACAGCCACGGGCCGTATCCGGCCCGGTTCTCCGGGGTGGATGACGAGTCCGACCACTCGCGCTGCGGGCCACACGTGAGCATGGTGTTCGGCCATTGCGCCGACCGTCCGTCGACGAAGGTCGCCGCGAGGGTCTGCGTGGGCCACTACCTGATCCCCCTTTCCGATGATCTCTGGACGGAGCTTTTCGCATGACCTCGCCGCGCTTCGTGATTCCCGAGACGTTCATCGCCGAGCGGCCGATCCGCGTCACCGTCGTCGGCGCCGGCGGAACCGGCTCGCTGTTCCTGTCGGAACTCGGGCGGCTCGACGCGGCGCTGCGCGTGCAGGGGCACCACGGCATGGACGTGACGGTGTTCGACCCCGACACGTTCTCGCCGGCCAACTTCGGCCGGCAGATGACGACGCAAGGCGACGCGGGGTTCAACAAGGCGATCATGGTCGTCGGCCGCATCAACAACTTCTTCGGCCTCGACTGGCGCGCGGTGCCCGAGGCGCTCGATCCGGCGCGGCGCACCGTCGGCGCCGACCTCATCGTGGGCTGCGTGGACAGCGGCAAGTTCCGTTACCAGCTTGGGCAGTCCTGCCGAGGCGTCCGGACGGATGCACTCTGGTGCGACTTCGGCAATGGTTCGGATCGCGGGCAAATCGTGATCGGCCACTTGGGCACACCATCCCGTGGCCAGCGCCTGCCCAACGTGTACGACCTCTACGGACAGGAGCTGCTCGCGGGTGACGACGATGACCTCCCGAGCTGCAGCCTGGCCGAGGCGCTGACCCGGCAAAAGTGGGCGATCAACCAGAACATGGCCACGGCGGGCGCCACGTTGCTCAGCACGCTCCTGTTCGACGGGGGACTGGACGCGCACGGGGCGCTGGTGCGCCTGAATCCACTGACGGTCTCGCCGCTGATGATCGACCCAGCGGTGTGGGCGACGTTCGGCTACACCGCCACGGCGGCCGACGCCTGACAGGCGCGACCCCGTCGGCTGTCGACTGGCTTTTCGCCACCACGGCACAACCATCGCGCGGCAGCGAGCGCTCGCTGCCTGCGGAAGTCTCACGATCTTTGCGACGGCCAGCATCCGGCCAGCATGGGTCGTCCTTCCCGAGCGAGTAGCGCCAATGACTGCCGAAAACACCCTCCCGTCCCCCAGCGCCCAGACCGTGTACCTGACCGCCCACTCCTGCGACGAGTTCGGCGACAACCCCGCATCGGAAGCCAAGTCGATCCGCCTCACCTGTACCGAGGGGACTTCGCACAAGGAATATCGAATCCAGCTGGTACGCGCCGCCGACGGCCGCGGATGGCTGCTCAAGGCCCAGTCCGCCGCGATCGGAGGGTCGCTCAAGCCTCAGGACAAGATCACCGAACCCGTGCCCTACGAGAAGGCGCTGAAGGAATATCTCCGACTGGTGAAAGCGAAGCTCGCCAAGGGCTACGTCGGCAGCGATCCCGCCATCGGCGGGCTGGCGGACGTGCCGCTGCGGGCGTTCACCAGTACCGACATCCGACCGATGCTGCTCAACCCCATCGGCGACGCCGAGCTGGATCGCTACCTGCTAGACCCGCAGTACAGCGCGGAGGAGAAGCACGACGGTGAGCGGCGTATGGTGGTCGTCGAGTGCGACGACGCGATCGTCGCGCATGGGGTGAACCGGAAGGGCAACATGACCCCTCTGGCGGACGCCGTGGATGCCGAAGTGTGCGCGTGCGCGGTCGGCTGGCGCGGGCGATCGGTGTTTGACGGCGAGAGCATCGGCGACGTGGTGTACCTCTGGGACGTGCTGGAGCATGAGGGTCGCAACCTCCGTCCCCTCCCGCTGGCCGAACGCCGGAAAATCCTCCGCGAGGTCATCAAGCCCGGCGCGTCGGTGCGGATCTCGCGCGTCGCACGGACGACGCAGGACAAGCGGAGACTGCTCGAGGAGGTGCGCGCGGCACGCCGTGAGGGTGTCGTGTTCAAGCGCGATGGCTCCGCCTATGTGCCGGGCCTCCAGACCACGGACGCCGAATGGCACAAGTACAAGTTCCTGGCATCGGCCACCGTGCGCGTGATGGCACTGAACACCGGGCGTCGAAGCGTGCAGGTCGAGGCGCAGGACGCCGCCGGGGCGTGGCACCGCCTTGGGAACGTCACGATCCCGCCGAACCAGCCGATCCCGGCTGTCCATGCAATCGTAGAGGTCCAGTACCTGAACGTGGCGCGGGTCGGCGGCTCGCTCTATCAGCCGGTTTACCAACGCGAGCGTGCCGACCAGGACGAATCCGACTGCCGCATGGATCAGCTCAAGTACAAGGGGTTCGACGAGGCGGCGTAAGCGAGTCGCCGGCGCGGGCGGGGCAAATCGTCCGCGCCGGACAGTCGGCACCGCACGCGTGGAGTGGGGTGCGGCCGTTCCGTGTCGGCTGAGGCCACGGAGCGCCTTCACCGGCCGCCAATCCCGAGAAACTCGGCGAATTTCCGAGGGTTTGCAGCCTCCGCGCCTCCGCGCGCGGTGACTACCCTAGCGGCACCAACCCCAAAGAGGACAAGGAGGGTCTTATGCGCAGGAGCTTCGTCCTGAAGCGAAAGCAGGCCGTCGGCGAATACCTGGGCGTACTCGGACGTGGGTTCGACATTGTCGATGTCGTCCACGCCTTCCGGTTCCCCACCGAGCTGCTGGCTAAGCGGTACGCCGAAGCGGCGTCCGAAGGTGAGTCCGCGCCGGACTTCGAGGCGAAATCGGATGTGCGCCCTCCGCTGGTGTCGCCGGCAGGCTCGTGCCGTGTCTGCGGATGCACCGAGCGCTTCGCGTGCCCTGGCGGGTGCAGCTGGGTAGAAGCCGACCTGTGCAGCGCTTGCCAATCGAAAGCGACTGGGAGCTGACGCCATGGCAGATAACTCAAGAGTGACACCGTCCGGTGCGCACCCGGACGACGTGGCCGTCGAAGCGTTCGCCGAGGCGATGAAGGTCAAGCTGGCGATCGCGCGATCCAAGGGGCGCGGTGGCTGGAACAACGACGAACCCGGTATGCAGCAGCGGTTATCCGACATGCTGCGCGAACACGTCGCGAAGGGCGACCCGTTGGACGTCGCTAACCTCGCGATGTTCCTGCACCAGCGAGGGGAAGGCGTGTTGCCGCCTGTCGCCGAGGATGGCGGTTGCCGATGAGCCTGCGATCCGGGGGCTTCGCGTGGGGCGCCCTCGCGCTGCTGGTGGCTGCGGCGTCCTTCGGTTCCTTCTGCCTGGGCGCCGCCGGATATGGCAACCTCGCGCGGCCCACCGCAATGCCGCCCAGCTCCACCGATCTGCTCGTGGAAGCCGCCAGCGTCGGCGCGCGTTCCACCGTCAGCATCATAGGTGACCACTTGGACGACGCCTCGCCCGCAGCGATCGCGAAGGCGGGCCTAGCCGATCGCGCGGCCCGCGGTGCCGGCGTGGTCATCGGCGACGGTGGCGAGATTGTCACGTGCGCGCATGTGGTGGCCGGCGCCAACGTGGTGCTGGTCCGATTTCCCCGAGGGTCGGCACAGGACGTGCCACTCCGCGCGACGGTGGTCGGTGTGGACGCTGACGCTGACCTGGCCCTGTTGCGTGTCCACCCAGAGCATCGCTTGAACGCGGCGCGCTGGGCGGACTCGGCGAGTATCCGGCCCGGGCAGCAGGTGATCGCGATCGGTGCACCCTACGGCTTCGAGGGAACCGTTACCCAGGGCGTGGTCAGCGCCCTCAACCGAGATCTCAAGTTCAAGGGACACAACCCGGTGCGGTTCATCCAGTCCGACGTGCCCGAGGCCCCAGGCAACTCTGGCGGCCCGCTGTTCGACGTGGGCGGTCGCATCGTCGGCATCAATGCGCAGGTGTTCGAGGCCGATCACGGCTCGAGCATGCCCTTGTCCTTCGCGATCCCTAGCGACGTGGCACAGCGTGTGGTTGCGCGGCTGCGCCGCAAGGCGCAGTAGGGGGTCACATGACCGGGACGCTGTCCAGAAGATCCCGGAGGACGTCCGCCTGGGAGGGGATCAGCGCGAGCTGGGGCAGGCGCACCGGCACCGTCCGCATGATGACCACCGGGGTAGCCTTCACGTCCGCGGCGCCGTGTGTCGCGAGGAGGATGTGGTTGTGGCCGTCCAGTATCGACGACAACTGCGTGTACGCCTGGTTCAGCCGCTTGCTGACCAGCTCGACCAGCACATCGTAATCCTGGCCGTGTTCCATCTCGGCGTTCTTCATCGCTCGCTCATACAGGTCGGCGACCAGGCTAACCGCGAGGACAAGGATGGCGTTGGACGATGTGCTGCTGGCGACGATGGCCTTAGGGATCTCCACGAAGCTCGCGGCCTCCACCACGTTGCGATCCCACAGGCGAAACTCGTCGTCGCCCAGTCCCTGCTCGAGCAGGCGGACGGTTCGCTGGTAGAAGGCCACGAAGAACGACATCTGCTGGTAGCCCACGTCGGCCGGCAAGGTCGCCACGTGATGGCTCAGGTCGCGGCACACCGTGCGTAGCACCTCCACGACCGCCGCCGTCGCCGCGTGCAAGGCGTCGGTGATGTCGAGCAGCACCGTGTCCTCAGGCAGCTTCGTCAGGCGCACTGGCTGGAAGGGGTTGCTCGGTTCGGCGAACGTCGTCGTGCCCAGCGCGTGGCGCCCCGGGAGCAGGAACGGCGCACCATCCTGCGGTTCCGGCGTCGCCCATGTGATGTCGATAGCCTTACGTTCGGCGTCCAGCCGAATGCGCACGGGAAGCGCCGGCTCCTTGAACAGGAAGCTCATATCGCGGTCGGTGCGCAACAGCGCCGCGTCACAGAAGGCACGCCAGCTGTTGACGAGTCGCTGCTGCAGAGCGCCAATTTCCAACTCAACGAGGACTTTCGGATCCTTGCTCGGCTCGGACACGATCGCGCCCAGGCCGTCAATGACCTCGCTCAACGTCTGCACGGCGGCCAGATGCCATGCCTCGACGGTAGTCGGAGCGGCAAGCTGGTCGTCGCGTTCGTGAGAGGTTACGTGGGAGGGGGCCACGATAAATCCTGCGTCTGTCCCTGAAGTTGCGCCGAAGTATGCCGATTGTTACCAGCCTTTGCGACCCGGCGAGGGGCACTTTAGCCACCCTCCGGGAACATGGTAGGGCCACAGGAGGAGGGCTCGTTCGGGCGAAACTGCCGCAGAAATAGGCCAGTTTCACGATGGCGCCTCCGCGGAACCACCCTAGACTTTCTCGTAAGGAATCACAACCACAGGGAAGTCGCATGGCAAAGCATGTCAAACCTCAGAAGCGCGGCATGGTGACAGCTCTGGCCCTCGCGTGCCTCGTCGTGTTCGCCGGACTGGTGGCGCTTAGGGCGCGGCCGGATCTGCGCCAGCGCGTGGGGTCGTCGATCACGGGCGAGCAAGCGCCCGGCGACTCCAACGGCGACGTGTCGGCACGGGACATCCTGGGGAACATCTTCGCCCCACGCGCCAACTCCGAACCTGCGAGTGGGCCGTCGACTGCGACCGCCGATTCCGACGCCCCGCTGGCCGACCGCGTGACGATGCGGCTGGCCGAGCGAGGCGCCGTCGTGGGCGACGCGACGCTGCTGACCGGCAACCGAATCCAAGTAGGCGGACAGGTGTTCGTCCTCTGGGGCATCCAGATCCCCCCGTCCAACTACCAGTGCATCACGGGTAGCCGCCAATGGTTCTGCGGCGATGAAGCAACGCGGTCGCTGAGGGATTTCATCGGCATCCAGAAGGTGGGCTGCTACCCCAAGGGGCAGGATCTAAACGGCCGGACTCTCGGGCGCTGCTTCGTCGGTTACATCGACATTGGCTCTCAGCTGGTCGAGCAGGGCTGGGCGCTGCAGCTTCCCCGAGTCACCAACGATTACAACATGGTGCAGGAACTGGCCAAGGCGCACCGCGTGGGCCTGTGGTCCACCGACTTCGATCCAACCGCATTCCTCAGCAGCAGCAACGGCGGCTGATCCAGGGACACGTCCATGCGAACCAAGACCATCAAAAATCGGCACCGTCGTCCATCCTCGACCGTCCCCGCACCTCAGCCTACCGTCCGCACCCCGGCGCCGCAGCCCGCCGCCGGCGCGTCGCAGGAGGTCTGGGTGAAGCGCGGCGCGATCCTGCTCCTGATCGCCATGGTGGCCGTTCTCGGCTGGATGAAGGTTGCGTGGCGGGATACGCCGCTCCAGGTCACGGGCGCGGGAGCCGGCGCGCCGCCAAAGGTGAGCCGCAACGTCGGGTTCGTTACGCCGGCGCAGCAGCAATACCTGGACGCGGCGGCGAGCGGCGCCGGCAAGACGTACACCGCAGCCGAATGGAGTTCGCTGCGGGATCGCCTGAAGGGTCACGAGCCTGCCCCGGCGTCGCCGGGGCACGAACAGGCCGCCGACGCGTCCTCGTCCGTAGCGCCTGTCCCGGCGCCCATCGCCAAGGTGACGCCCGGCCTGCCTGGCTACAAGATCGCGATCAACGGAAGCAGCAGCGACTCGCTCGTCGACTCCATCAACCAGATCACCTCGGCCCTTCCCGACCGCGACGCGCGCGTCTTCCAGAAGTCGGTGCGGATGCTGATCGTGGGAAGCCTACCGATCCAGCAGATGATCGCCGCGCACGTCCAGCCTTCGCAAATCACCGAGCCGATGCTGCTCGACGCCGCCCGATCCAAGCTCAACGGCATGAAGGCCATGGACGTCATCAACGCCGCCGACC
>MKTU01000051.1:0-10822 GCA_001898415.1 Rhodanobacter sp. 67-28
ATGCATGGATCAACTTGAACAGATCATCCGACGCTTGGCAAGTGCTGGCACAGCAGTGACGCCAGCCGCCGCTTGCCGCTACATTGCCGCCAATGAGCCATGACGCAACACGGATGTCTGCCCGCTCCCGCACCGACCCGGCACCGATGCCCGCGGGAGGGCGGCCATTGCGCTGGTGGATTCCGCTGCTGGCCTGGTTGCTGCGCGGTTTCTATTTCGGCCGCATCCGCATCTTCGGTGCCCATCGGCAACCCGTGCCGCGACGCGGCGGTCGGCTGATCGTCAGCAGTCATCGCAACGGGGCGATCGACGGCTACACCGTGCTGCGGGTGTTTCCCGGCGCGCAAGGGCTGGTCTCGATCCAGTTGCTGCGGCATCCGCTGCTGCGCTGGATGTTCGACGGCATCGCGGTGGTGCGCGACAAGGATCGCGAGCGCTACGCCAAGCGGCGCGCCGCGTTCGCTCATCCCGTCGACGCCGGCTGCGCCCAACTGCGTGCGGGCGGCGACCTGGTGATCTTTCCCGAAGGCAGCAGCGAATGGGGCTGGCAGCCGCTGCCTTACCAGCGCGGCGCAGCGCGCATCGCGCGCACCTTGCTGGACGAGGGATTGTCGCTGGAGGTGCTGCCGCTGGGTTTGCACTACCAGGCGCCGGACCGCTTCCGTTCGCGCGTCGAGGCGCTGGTCGGAGTGCCGGTGAACTTGCCCGCACGCGATGCCGATGAATCCGATCGCGACTGGGAACGACGCATCCATCAGGCGATCGCGACCGCGCTCGACGCGGTCTCGGTGAACTGTCCGACCCCGGAGGTCTTTGCGACGACGGAAGCCTGGGCGACGGTGCGGGCCGCGGCGGGCGAGTCCTACGCGCTGGCGTTCATCGGCGCACAGCAACGCCCACAGGCGCCACCGCCGCCACCACCACGCGCTCGTCCATGGCCATGGGACTGGCTCGTGGTGGCGGCGTTCATGCTGCTGGCGGCGCCGGTGCTGCTGGCCGGCCGGGTCGCCGGTGGCAAGGCGGATGCACGCAATACGGTGAGCTTTTTCCGCATCGTGGGCGGGCTGCTGGTGGCGATGGTCTGGCTGCCCTGTCTGCTGTTGATGACCTGGTTCTGGCCATGGCCGCTGCTGGTGCTGTGGCCGCTGGCCGCACTCGGCTGGTGGCGCTGGCCGCGCGTGATGCATCGGGGGAATCCGTGAACATGCCACGCATCGCGCGCTGGATCGGCCATGCCTTCGCCGCCGAGCTGTTGCTGATCCTGGTGCTCGGCAGCATCGGTGCCTGGCGGCTGGATGACGGCGACCTGCACGCCGCCAGCCTGCTTGGCGGTATCGCCTGGCTGCTGTTGCTGGTCGCTACCTTGGCTGCACCGGGCAGTGGCTGGGCCAGCTGGAAAGGCACGCTGCAGTTCGTCGCCTGCTGGCTGATCTTTCCGCTGTTCAAGGCGATCCGCGAGGTATTCATCCAGCACACCGCCGACGCGACGCTGCTCGCGCTGGATCGTGATCTGTGGGGTGGCCGCAGCCTGCCGGAGCACCTGCTGGGCTGGGAACGGCCGTGGCTGTCAGAGCTGCTCAGCAGCGGCTACTTCCTGTTCTATTTCGTGGTGCTGCTGCCGGCGATCGTGTTCAGCGTGCAGCGCAGCAGCCCCGAGGCGAAGGCGTTCTTCCTCGGCCTGACCCTGATGTACCTGGTCGGCTTTGCCGGCTACCTGCTGGTGCCGGCCGGTGGACCGTACATGGCGTTTCCCGAGGTGTTTCCGTATCCCGTGCACGGCGGCGCGATGACGGCATTGCTGGCCGGCGTGGTCAAGGCCGGGATCACCGGCATGGACGTGTTCCCCAGCCTGCACAGCGGCATCGGCGTGTATGTGCTGGGCTTCTTCGCGCTGGGCAGGTATCGGCGCATCGCCGCCCTGCTGGCGCCGATCATCCTGGCGCTGGTGGTGGCCACGTTGTACCTGCGCTATCACTACGGCATCGACGTGCTGTGCGGGATCGCCCTCGCCGCCGCGGTGCTCGCCTTCATTCAGCGTTACCGCAAGGAAACCCTCGCATGACCCAACTCCTCGTCTTCACCGATCCGCAGGCCGCCGAGCATGCCGTCAGCGGCGGCAAGGGCGCCAACCTGGCGCGCGCCGCGCAGCACCTGCCGGTGCCGCCGGGCATCGTGGTCGGCAGCGAGGTTTATCGCGAGTTCGTGGCGCCCTTGCATGAGGCGATCCGCCACGTGCTGGAAGACGCCACACTCGACCACGCCGCCCGCAGCGAGCGCATCCAGGCCCTGCTGCTCGCGCAGCCGTTGCCGTCGTCACTGCGCGACGAGCTCGCCGCGAAACTGGAAACACTCGATCTGGCCGATGCGCCGGTGGCGGTGCGTTCCTCCGGCACGCTGGAAGACCTGCCCGGCGCTGCGTTCGCCGGCCAGCACGATACCTTGCTGGGCATCCGCGGCGTCGATGCCGTGCTCGACGCGATCCGCCGCTGCTACGCCTCGCTGTGGAACGCCCACGTGCTGCCGTATCGCGAGCGGATGGGGCTGAACCACCTGGACGCGGCGATGGCCGTGGTGGTGCAGAAGATGGTGCAGGTGGGCGAGCATGAGGCCGCCGGCGTGGCGTTCTCGATCGACCCGGTGCGTGGGGCGCTGGACCAGGTGTTGATCAACGCCGCGTTCGGCCTCGGCGAAACCGTGGTCGGTGGCGAGGAGCCGGTCGACGAGTACCGGCTCAGGCGCAGCGACATGAGCGAGGTCGACGCGGTGATCGCCGAGAAGCCGCAGGCGCTGGTGACCGATGCCGCCGGCGGTACTCGCCACTCGACGTTGTCCGCCGAACAGGCGCATGCCCCTGCCCTCGCCGAAGCGCAACGCCGCGCCGTGGCGCAGCTGGCGCTGGCCGCCGAGCAGCACTTCGGTTTCCCGCAGGACATCGAGTGGGCGTGGCAGGACGGCACGCTGTACCTGCTGCAGTCGCGTGCGGTGACGCGCATCCCGGCGCGCTGGACCCGCGACGAATCGGCCGAGCGCTTTCCCAACCCGGTCACCCCGCTGACCTGGGATCTGTGCGAAGCCGGCTTCCATGCCTCGCTCAACCACAGTTTCAAGCTGATGGGCCTGCCGCCGTTCGGCGACAAGTGGTTCGCGATGCGCGACTACTACATCTACGGCAACCAGAACGCGGTCGAACTCTACAGCGGCCGCACGCCGGCGAAGATGCTCAAGGACGTGGAAAGCATCCGCGCCGCGCTGCCGCAGATCGCCGCGCAGTTTGCCTGGGTGCAGGAGCTGCCGGTGCGCTGGATGCGCGACCTGGACACTTATCTGCTCGGCATCGGCGCCCTGATGCGCGAGTCGCTGGACGGCCGCCCTTTGAATGAACTGTGGGACTACGTGCTGCGCATCAATGCGCTGGGCGCCAGCTACTTCCTGCCGAACATCGCCATCTCGCTGACCCAGCGCACGCTGTACGTGGCCCTGCAGCAGATGCTGCGACTGGCGCTGCCGGCCGACCAGGCGCAGCAGGTGTTCGACCAGTTGCTGGCAGTCACCGACACCAAGACCGGCCAGGTCAATGCCGAGCTGTGGTCGCTGTCGCGGCTGGTTCGCATGGATGCCGTCCTGCATGACCGGCTGCGCAGCGAACCCAGCGTCGAACTGCTGGAAGAACTGGCGCAGCACCCCGCCTTCCACGCCGAGTTCCAGCGCTTCCTGGCCCGCCACGGCCATCGCGAACTGGATTTCGACGCCTACCACCCGACCTGGGTCGAGGCACCGCAGATCGTGCTGGACCAGCTGAAGATGCTGGTCGATCGTCCCGACGAGGACCGCGCCGCCGCCGAACTGGCGCAGAAAGCCGCCCAGGCGGCGATGGAGCACAACGTGCTCAGCCATGCGCCGGAGGAACTGCGCTACCTGGTGCACGAGGTGATCCGGCTGGCCCGCACGTATACCGCGCTGGACGACCTGGAGCATTACCAGACCACCCGCCTACACCTGCCATTTCGCCGCGGCCTGAAAGCGATCGGCGCACAGCTGGTCGAACGCGGCGTACTGGCTGATCCGATGGACGTCTATTTCGTGCCGCTGGCCCTGCTCGACGGCGCGCTGCACAGCGGTGAACTGTCCCCGATCACGGAAGCCGCCGCCCGCCACAAGGCCGGTTACCTGGCGGCCTGCGCACGCACGCCGGACTGGATCTTCGGCGAGGCGGAACCGGTCGAGGTCGACGGCAGCCAGGTGCTCAAGGGCCTGGGCGGCAGCCCCGGCATCGTCGAGGGCGAGGTATTCGTGGTGCGCAGCCCGGAGGATTTCCCGCACTTCCCCAAGGACGCGATCCTGGTGGCGCGCACCACCAACCCGGCGTGGACGCCGCTGTTCTACCAGGCGCGCGGAGTGATCACCGAAAGCGGCGGCCCGCTGTCGCACGGCGCGGTGACCGCGCGCGAACTGGGCCTGCCGGCCGTGATGAGCGTGCGCCACGTGATGCGCATGCTGGCCAATGGCCAGCGCGTGCGCATCGACGGCCGCCACGGCACCGTCGAGGTACTCAGTCCGCCGTAATCCAGCGCGTGGCTTCGTCGACCTCGGCACCACGGAACAGGCGGAACTGGGCGGGGATGGCGAAGCTGAAGGCCGTGGCGGTACCGCGCAGCCAGGGCACGTCAGTGACCAGCGCCACACGGTCCCAACTGCTGAAGTGCCGCGCGCCGAGTTTTGCGTCGTTCCACATGGCGCCGGGGTCGAAGCCGGTGAAGTCGTCGGCAGTGACGTAGAGCAGGCGCAGCTTTCGATTGAGCGCGAACGCCGCCTCGACGTCCGGCACCACGATGTTCTCGTAGTCTTGCGCGGTGACTTGGCCGTGCGCGCGAAAACCCAGCGTGCCGGCAGGCAATCCTTCGATCTGTGCGATCACGGGCGTGCTCCTGGGATGGGGTGCCCCAGTTTGGGTCCAGGCACGTGAAAAGCGTGCAAGTCGAAGGCATGGGAGCAGGCTTTCGAGAATCCTGCATTTCCGATCAGGCGGGCTCGATGTGCCGCAGCAGCAGGCGCGGCGTCTCGCGACCCTGCCAGTCGTTGATGGTCAGCTCGTAGGCCGTGCGCAGCCGAGGCGGCGGTGGCTGGCCGTCATAGGCATTGAACATCACCGCGTCGTGCACGGCGCCATCGCGCGGATCGTGCAGTTGCAGGCGCAGATGGGTCTCACCCATCACCTTCCAGCCGGCGCAGTCGAACAGGTTGTCGAACAGCGGTTCGGGGAACGCCTGGCCCCATGGGCCGGCGGCGCGCAACTGGCGGGCCAGCGCCAGCGTGGCGGCGCCGGGCGGCAACTCGCCGTCGGTGTACAGCACCGCCTGCAGCCGCTCGGGCTCGATCAACTCGCGCGCGACCGCGTCGAAGGCGGCGGCGAAGCGCGGGTAGTCGGCGGCTTTCAGGCTCAGCCCGGCAGCCATTGCGTGGCCGCCGAAGCGTTCGATCAGGCCGGGCTGGCGGGCGTCGATCACGGCCAGCGCGTCGCGGATGTGGAAGCCCGGGATGGAACGGCAGGAACCACGGAGGTTTTCGGTGTCGTCTTCGCTGGCCGGGGCGAAGGCGATCACCGGGCGGTGCAGCCGCTCCTTGAGTTTCGAGGCGACCAGGCCGACCACGCCGGCATGCCACGACGGCTCGAACAATGCCACGCCGATCGCATCGAGCGGCCCCAGGCCAGCCACCATCACCTCGGCCTCGGCCACCATCGAGGCCTGCAGGTCGCGCCGCTCGCGGTTGATCGCGTCGAGCTGCTCGGCGTAACGGCGCGCCTGTGCCACGTCGTCGGTGAGCAGGCAGGCCACGCCCAGGCGCATGTCCTCCAGGCGCCCGGCCGCGTTCAACCGCGGCCCGACTGCGAAGCCGAGATCGCTGGCGCACAGCGTGGTCAGGCTGCGCCTGCCCGCTTCCACCAGAGCGGAGATGCCGGCGCAGGCGCGGCCGCGGCGCATGCGCTGCAAGCCGGCCTCGACCAGCACGCGGTTGTTGAAATCCAGCGGCACCAGATCGGCCACCGTACCCAGGGCGACCAGGTCGAGCAGCGGCGACAGGTCGGGTTTCGCCGCGCCGAAAGCGCCCTGCTCGTGCAACTTCGCACGCAGGGAGAGCAGCAGGTAGAACATCACCCCGACACCTGCCAGCGCCTTGCTGGGGAACGCGTCGCCGGCGAGATTCGGATTGACCATCGCATCACACGCCGGCAACCGCTCGCCGGGCAGGTGATGGTCGGTGACGATGACCTTGATGCCGCGCGCCTGCGCCGCCGCCACGCCGGCCACGCTGGCCACGCCGTTGTCGACCGTGACGATCAGCTGCGGGGTGGGCTGCATCGAGGCGACGAAGGCCGCGCTCAGCCCGTAACCGTGCACGAAGCGGTTCGGGATCGCGTAATCCAGCCGCCGCGCACCGAGCAGACGCAGGCCGCGCACGGCCACGGCGGTGCCGGTCGCGCCGTCGCAGTCGTAGTCGCCGGCGATCAGGATGGTCCAGTCATCGCGGATCGCCTCGGCCAGCAGTTCGACCGCCTGCGCCATGCCGCCCAGCAGTTGCGGCGACAGCATCCGCGCCAGCCGGTGCTCGACCTGGCCGGGTTCCAGCACGCCGCGCGCGGCGTAGACCTGCTGCAGCACCGGGTGCACCGCATCCGGCCAGCCATGCGGCGTGCCCCGGCTTTCGCGCCGACGCAGCTGCAGCACGCTCAACGCCCTGCCCCGCGCCAGAAGCGCCAGCGATGAGCGGGTTTGTGCAGCCAGCGTTCGCCGCTGGCGAAATGCAGCGTGACGGGCTGGCGTTCGAGCAGCGGCTGCAGCAGCGGCCACCAGCGCGAGGCCAGCTCGTGCGCCGGCAGATCCTGCAGGTCGATCAGCCAGCCGGCACCCGCGGCTGCGACCGCATCGGCCGTGCGCAACGGATGCGCGATGCCGGCACGCGCGGCCAGTGCGCGCAGCAGCAGGTCGTCGCTGACCACGCCGGCCAGGGCACTGGTCGGCGGCGCGGGCAGGCGTCCGCCGCCCCACAGCCACAGACTGTTGACCAGCGATTGCCCGCGCATCCGTCGTTGCGCATTGAGCGGATGCTGGTGCAGCAGCACCTGGATGTCGTTTTGCAACACGCGCCAGCGGCGCCCGTGCGCGCCCTGCGGCAGGTGCTGCGCGAGGTCCTCGCCCAGCGCCTGCGATGGCGCGGCCAGGCCGGGCAGCGGCGTATCGGCCGGCAGGCGCAGATGCCAATGATCCGGGGTGGAAATCTCCAGTTGCATGCCGGCGTCGTCGAACACCGGCCGCAGCGTTTCGGCCAGCGCCTGCGCCTCGTCCAGGCCCAGGCCCATGCGACCGCAGGCCAGCAGGCGTACCCCGTTCATGTCCGGCTGCACCCAGGCCGGGTCGGCCGACAGCCACAGCGCATCGCCCGCGTCGCCGGCGAGAAACTGGCGGGTGATCGCCGCCGCGGGCACGTGCGCCTCGACGCCGGTGAAATGCCCGCCGAGGCCATCGAGATAACCGACGCCGCCATCCGCCAGGCGGTCGGCGCGCGGGAGCCACGCGTGCAGCGGATGGGTCGGCTCGACGTGCGCCAGCGAGGGCAGCCACAGTTGCAGCGACGGCTCCGGTTTGGACATCTCTTCAGGCCTCCAGTTGCTCGACCAGCGCCAGCCACTCGTTTTCCAGCGATTCCTTCTCGCCGCGCAGCTGCGCCTGGCGCTGGCCGATGCGCATCATTTCGCTGGTCGGGCCGTTGTAGGTGGCCGGGTCGGCCAGTTGCGCCTCCAGCGCGGCCAGCTCGGTATCGATGCTGGCGGTGCGCGTCTCGATCTTCTTCACCCGCTGGCGCGCGGCTTTTTCCTCGTCACGCTGGGCGGCAGCCTGGCGCCTGTGCTCCTCCGGCGAAACCTCCACCACCTTGGCCACCACCGGCTTGGCCGCCTTCTTGTTCGCGGCAGTGCGGGTCTTCAACCAGCGCGCGTAGTCGTCCAGGTCGCCGTCGAACGGCGCCACCTCGCCGTCGGCCACGCGCCAGAAGCTGTCGCAGACCATGCCGAGCAGATGGCGGTCGTGAGAAACCAGCACCAGCGCGCCGTCGAAATCGGCCAGCGCGTCGGCCAGCGCCTCGCGCATGTCCAGGTCGAGGTGGTTGGTCGGTTCGTCCAGCAGCAGCAGGTTCGGCTTGTCCCACGCGATCAGCGCCAGCGCCAGGCGTGCGCGCTCGCCGCCGGAGAAACCGTCGACCGACTCGAACGCGCGGTCGCCGGCGAAATTCCATGTGCCGAGAAAATCGCGCATCACCTGGGTGGCCACGCCCGGCGCCTTGTCCAGCAGATGGTCGAGCGGGCTCGACCCTTCGCGCAGGCTTTCCACCGTGTGCTGGGCGAAGTAGCCGATCTTCAAGTCCTTGTGCACCTTGCGCTCGCCGCCGAACGGTTCCAGCTCGCCGACCAGGGTCTTCACCAGGGTGGATTTGCCGGCGCCGTTCGGGCCGAGCAGGCCGATCCGCTCGCCCGCTTCGATGCTGAAGCGCACGTCGGCGAGCACGATGTTCGCCACTTCGTCCGCGTGCGTGGAAGGATCGGCCAGGTAGCCGGCGGTGATACCTTCCAGTTGCAGCATCGAATCGGGCAGCCGCCCCGGCGCGGGAAACTGGAAGCTGAAGGGGCGCTCGGCGCGTACTGCCTCGGTGCCGGCCAGCTTCTCCAGCCGCTTCATCCGCGACTGCGCCTGCTTGGCCTTGGTCGCCTTGGCCTTGAAGCGGTCGATGAAGGACTGCAGGTGCGCGCGCTCGGCCTGCTCGCGCTCGTGCGAGATCTGCTGCTGGCGCAACTGCTCGGCGCGCAGGCGCTCGAACGCGCTGTAATTGCCGGTATAGAGCTTGGCCTTGCCGTCGTTGAGGTGCAGCGTGTGGGTGATCACGCCATCGAGGAACTCGCGGTCGTGCGAGATGATCAGCAAGGTGCCCTGGTAGCGACGCAGCCATTCTTCCAGCCACAGCACGGCGTCGAGGTCGAGGTGGTTGGTCGGCTCGTCCAGCAGCAGCAGGTCGGACGGGCACATCAGCGCACGCGCCAGGTTCAGCCGTCCGCGCCAGCCGCCGGAAAATTCCTGCACCGCGCGCTCGTGCGTTTCCGGGGGAAAGCCCAGGCCATGCAGCAGGCGGCCGGCGCGGGCGCGGCCGTCGTAGCCGTTCAGTTCCTCGATGCGGTGATGCGCCTTCGCCATCGCCTCCATGTCGCCGCGATCGCCGGCTTCCGCTTCGTCGTTGATGGCGGCGGCCAGTTCCTCGTCACCGGCCAACACGTAGTCGATCGCGGCGTCCGGCAGCGCCGGCGTCTCCTGCGCCACCGAGGCCAGCCGCAGCTTGCCCGACATCTCCAGCTCGCCCGCATCGCTCTCCAGCCTGCCCTGCAGTGCGGCGAACAGGCTGGATTTGCCGCAGCCGTTGCGGCCGATCACGCCAAGGCGCCAGCCGCTCTGGATCACCAGGTCGATGTCGGAAAGCAGCAAACGACTGCCGCGGCGCAAGGCGAAATGTCGAAACGAAATCATGGAATGAGCGAGTCCTGCCCGCGCAAACGGGCACTGCAGCCGCCCATGATAACGGCGATGGCGCACTTGCCGCTGTCTTGTCGATCAGGATGCCGGCCGCAGCGAATGCCCAATCCATCGCAATCGCAGCGGCGCGGCATGGCGTAACATGGCGCGGTCTGCTACAACGACGCCGCATACAGCCTTGTATGGAGAGGGGAGCCATGGTCAAGTTCACGAGCCGTTTGCCGATCGCCATCCTGCTGGCCGCTGCCGCCGGCCTGGCCGTGCCGTCGGCAGCCAGTGCAGCGCAGTCGCGCGAACATGGCGACAGCCTGCTGATCCACCGCGTGCAGCAGGAAAAAGGCATGAACCTGCCCAGCCGCGGGCTGAGCATGGCCCAGGTCGAGAAGACCTGGGGTGCGCCGCAGCGCAAGTTGTCGCCGCGCGGCGGGGACACGGCGAAGCACCCGCAGATCAACCGCTGGGAATACTCCAACTTCATCGTGTACTTCGAGCACAGCCACGTGATCCATTCGGTGCTCAACACGCCCGCGGGCAACAACACCGACCCGTCCGCGGTCCACTGATCCCTTTCACCCAGACGCGGCCCGTGGCGACACGGGCCGCGTCTGCGTTTGCCTGCGCTTTACAATAGGCGGCCCATCTGCACGAGAACCCCGCCATGACCGACTCCACCCTGCGCCTGCCGGCGGAATGGGAACCCCAGGCCGCGGTACTGATCGCCTGGCCGCATGCCGGCACGGACTGGGCCGAACGCCTGGTTGCGGTGGAGACCACCTACCTGGCGCTGGCCGCCGCGATCACGCGGTTCCAGCCGCTGATCGTCGTGGTCGCGGATGCCGAGCTGCGCGCACACGTGCAGTCGCGACTGCGAGACGCCGGCGTGGAGCTTTCAGAAATCCGCCTCGTCGAACTGCCGTACGACGACACCTGGCTGCGCGATTCCGGCCCGATCACGCTGAAGCGTGGCGACACCGGATTCCAGCTCACCGACTTCCGCTTCACCGGTTGGGGCGGCAAGTTCGGTGCCGAACAGGACGACGCACTGGTCGCCGGCCTGGTCGACGCCGGCGTGTTCGGTCACGCCGCACACCAGCGTATCGACTGGGCGCTGGAAGGCGGCGGCATCGAGAGCGACGGCGCCGGCAGCATCCTCACCACCTGGCGCTGCCTGGTGCAGCGCCATCCCGAGCAGTCGCGCGAGGAGATGAGCGCGATCCTGCGCGACAGCCTGCACGCCGACCGCGTGCTGT
>MKTU01000051.1:10844-11384 GCA_001898415.1 Rhodanobacter sp. 67-28
ATCCCGTCGACCCGCATCACGACGAGCTGCAGCGCATGGCTGCCGAGCTGGCCGCGCTGCGCACCGCCGATGGCCGGCCGTACCAACTGTATCCGTTGCCCTGGGCCCGGCCCATCCTGGACGAGGGCCGTCGGCTTGCCGCCTCCTACGCGAACTACCTGATCGTCAACGGTGCCGTGCTGGTGCCTGCCTACGGCGACAAAGCCGACGACGAAGCCGCGCGCATCATCGGCACCGCACACCCCGGCCGCGAGGTGGTGCAGATTCCCTGCCGCCCGCTGATCTGGCAGAACGGCAGCCTGCACTGCATCACCATGCAACTGCCGGCGGGGATGATCTGAAACAGGCAACGCGCGGCGCATACCTGCCGCTGCGGCATGGCCGGCAACCTCGCCTGCACAATCGCTTCGGCGCGGTTCGCTACACTAGGGCGTCAAGCCACAGGCGGCAGGAACCATCATGACCCGCAAGACCCTCAAGGTCGCGCTGCTGCAGGAAACCGACCGCGGCAGCCGCGACGCCAACCTGGATGCGATCGAG
>MKTU01000051.1:11399-82857 GCA_001898415.1 Rhodanobacter sp. 67-28
GAATCGGTCGAGGTGTTCGACCAGGCCGAGAGCATCCCCGGCCCCGGCACCGAGCGCATCGGCAAGCTGGCTGCGGAACTGAAGCTGGTGGTGGTCGCCTCGCTGTTCGAGCGCCGCGCCGCCGGGCTGTATCACAACACCGCCGTCGTCTTCGACCGCTCGGCGGCGATCGCCGGCGTCTACCGCAAGATGCACATTCCGGACGATCCGGGCTTCTACGAGAAATTCTACTTCACGCCCGGCGACCTGGGTTTCGAACCGATCGACACCTCGGTCGGCCGCCTCGGCGTGCTGGTGTGCTGGGACCAGTGGTATCCGGAGGCGGCGCGCCTGATGGCGCTGGCCGGGGCCGAGCTGCTGCTCTATCCGACCGCCATCGGCTGGGATCCCACTGACGAGCAAGCCGAGAAGGACCGCCAGCGCGACGCCTGGATCACCGTGCAGCGCGGCCACGCCGTGGCCAACGGCCTGCCCCTGCTCGCCTGCAACCGTACCGGCTTCGAAACCGATCCCGCCGACGCGACCTCGGGTATCCAGTTCTGGGGTTCCAGCTTCGTCGCCGGACCCCAGGGCGAATTCCTGGCCCGGGCGGGTACCGATGCCCGCGAATTGCTGCTCGCGGAAGTCGACCTGGGCCGCAGCGAGAACGTGCGCCGGATCTGGCCGTTCCTGCGTGACCGCCGCATCGACGCCTACGCCGACCTGCTGAAGCGCTTCCGTGACTGAGCCTTTGCGATCATCCTTGATCGCGAAGATCAAAAAGCGGCCAGCCATGGCCGCAGTTTCAAGTTTTGGCTTGTGCCACAGGGGCGTCACCCCCATTCATGGCTTCTCTCCCCGTTGACTGGCGTGCCGTCCGCATGAGTGTTCCCGAAACCGCAGTCGCCCCGCCGGCAGCCCTCGAAGGACAGCCGCTGGAGCGCGTGCAGCGCGATGGCGTCGAGTACGTGGTGCTGGGCACCGCCCACGTCTCGCGCAGCAGCAAGGAAGCAGTCGAGGCGCTGCTGGCCAGCGAGCATTTCGACGCGGTGGCGGTGGAGCTGTGCGAAAGCCGCGCGCAGGGCATGCGCGATCCGGAAGCGTTCAAGCAGATGGACCTGTTCCAGGTGATCCGCCAAGGCAAGGCCGGCATGGTCGTCGCCAGCCTGGTGCTGTCTACCTTCCAGAAGCGCCTTGCCGAGCAGTCGGGCATCCAGCCCGGCGCCGAGATGAAGGCAGCGATGGACGGCGCCGAGGCGCACGACGTGCCGCTGTGGCTGATCGACCGCGAAGTCGGCACCACGCTGAAACGCGCCTGGCGCAGCGTGGGTTTCTGGCAACGATTCGGCCTGCTCGGCGGGCTCGCCGCCAGCATCTTCGAGCGCAACGACATCGCCGAAGACGAAGTGGAAAAGCTCAAGCAGAGCGACCTGCTGGAAAGCGCCTTCAGCGAGTTCGCCAGCGGCTCGAAGCCGCTGTATGAAAGCCTGATCGGCGAACGCGATGCCTACATGGCGGCGCGACTGCGCGAGGAAGCCGCGCACACGCCGTCGGACGAGCCCCGGCGCGTGCTGGTGGTGATCGGCGCCGGCCATCTCAAGGGCCTGTGCACGCTGCTGCGCGAGCAGCACGAAGACCCGGCGCGTACCGTTGCCGAACTGGCGCAGACCCCGCCCAAGGCACGCTGGCCGAAATGGGTCGCCGCCGGCCTGGTGCTGCTGGTGTTCGCCGCCATCGCCTGGGCATTCCACCGCAATGCGGCGCTGGGCACGCAGGCGCTGATGGCGTGGATACTGTTCACCGGCGGCTTCGCTGCCCTGGGCGCGGTGGCGGCCGGCAGTCATCCATTGAGCGTCGCCGCCGCTTTCGTCGCCGCCCCGATCAAGCCGTTCCGCCCCGGCATCCCCGCCGGCGGCATCAGCGCGATGGCCGAAGCCTGGGTGCGTCGTCCACGCGTGGCGGATTTCGACAGCCTGCGCGAAGACATCGTGCACTGGACCGGCTGGTGGAAAAACCGCGTGGCGCGCACCCTGCTCAACTTCATCCTGGTCAGCGTGGGCACGCTTATCGGCGAGTACAGTGCCGGCTTCCACATCGTCAAGAGCCTGTTCTGACCCGCGTGCTAGCATTCGCGCCGCTGCGCGCGGCGCCCTTCGCGGCGAGCACACTCCGGCCCGGGTGGCGAAACTGGTATACGCAAGGGACTTAAAATCCCTCGGCCGCAAGGCCATGCGGGTTCGACCCCCGCCCCGGGCACCAGCCACCGCCAGACAGCAAAAAGCCCGCCGATGGCGGGCTTTTTGTCGGGCTGCCGTGACAGCCGCGATGCAATGGAGGCCTAGGTCGGAATCGAACCGGCGTACGCGGATTTGCAGTCCGCTGCATGACCACTCTGCCACCAGGCCGTTGCTTGATGCACGCGATCACGTGACACCCCGATGATCGCATATTCCCCGGAAAACAAAACCCCGGCGATCCGGGGTTCCGTGCAAATCCTGGAGCGGGAAACGAGACTCGAACTCGCGACCCCGACCTTGGCAAGGTCGTGCTCTACCAACTGAGCTATTCCCGCATCGGAGCCGCAAATGATAGCAGAACCAGATCGCTTGTGAATAGCGCCCGGCCCTCCCGCGTGCGGCCCTGCGCCATGGCTGATGGCCGGAAACGACAAGGCCCTGAACGAGTCAGGGCCTTGCGTCGCCACGGGCGAAATCTGGAGCGGGAAACGAGACTCGAACTCGCGACCCCGACCTTGGCAAGGTCGTGCTCTACCAACTGAGCTATTCCCGCATCGGAGCCGCGCATTCTAATACGTGAAACGGTGTCGTCAAGTCGGTTTGCCCGAGGCGTCGTCGCGCAGCATCGGCCAGGCTGCGCGCAGGTAGTACAGCCCGGACCAGATGGTCAGGATGCCGGCGATCACCAGCAGTCCTTCGCCGATGTGATACAGCCGCAGCGCCGTGGCTTCCTTCTCGTGCTGCACGATGAGCACCACCAGCGCCACCATCTGCATCACGGTCTTCAGCTTGCCGATCATGGCGACTTTCACGGTGGCGCTCATGCCGATCTTGGCCATCCATTCGCGTAGCGCCGACACGCTGATCTCGCGCCCGACGATGACCGCCGCGGTCACCGCCATCAGGATGCCGGACCAGCCGCTGCTCGGATGCGACTGCACCAGCAGGAACAACGTCACCGCCACCATCAACTTGTCCGCCACCGGGTCGAGAAAGGCGCCGAACGCCGAGGTGAGCTTCATCCGCCGGGCGAGATAGCCGTCCAGCCAGTCGGTGATGGCGGCCAGGATGAACACGATGGCGGCCGTGATGTTGTGGCCACGGAACGGCAAGTAGAACACCACGACCATCACCGGCAGCAATGCCACGCGGAAAAGGGTCAGCCAGGTCGGCAAATTGATGCGCATGGTTCGTCCTGAGGATTTGTTGCAGTTTCGCACGCCGGCATGCCGCTGCCACGTGATGGTACCTGCCGGCATTCAGCCATGCAGGCTGGCATAGATTTTCTCGGCCAGGTTTCGGTCGATGCCCTTCACCTGCATCAACTCCTCGACGCCGGCTGCCTCCACGCCCTGCATGCCGCCGAAGGCCTTCAGCAGCAACGACCTCCGCCGCGCCCCGATGCCCGGGATGTCCTCCAGCACGCTGCGCTCGCGCGCTTTCTCGCGCCGCTTGCGATGGCCGCTGATGGCAAAGCGATGCGCCTCGTCGCGCACCGCCGCGACCAGGTGCAGCGCCGGCGAGGACGAGCCGGGATGCAGCTCGCGGCCCACGCTGCCCGCCTCATGTCGCGCCAGCACCAGGGTTTCCTCGCCGGCGCGGCGGCCCGGCCCCTTGGCCACGCCGACCACCTCGATGCCGTCGACACCCAGGTCGCACAACACCTCCAGCGCCTGTGCCACCTGGCCGCTGCCGCCATCGATCAGCAGCACGTCGGGACGCACGCCCTCGCCTTCGGCCACCTTGCGGAAGCGTCGGGTCAATGCCTGGTGCATGGCCGCGTAATCGTCACCGGGCGTGATGCCGGCGATGTTGAAGCGGCGGTAGTGCGATTTCTCGGGGCCTTCCGGGCCGAATACCACGCACGACGCTACCGTGAGCTCGCCCATGGTGTGGCTGATGTCGAAACATTCGATCCGGCGCGGCATGCTGTCCAGCCCCAGCACCTTCTGCAGATCGTCGAAACGCGTGCCCAGCGTCTGCCGGCTGGCCAGCCGCGCGGTAAGCGAAGCCTGGGCATTGCGCTCGGCCATCTGCAGGAACTGCGCACGATCCCCGCGCACGCTGGACTTCAGTTCCACCACATGACCGGCGTGCTGGCCCAGCACCTCGGCGAGGAGGGCCTGGTCGGGCAGCGCCATGCCGAGGATCAGCTCGCGCGGCACCGGCCGGTCCAGGTAGTACTGCGCGATGAACTGCGCCAGCACGTCCGCCGGCGTGGCGTCCAGCGGCAGCCGCGGGAAGAAATCCCGCGTCCCCAGGCTGATGCCGTTGCGGAAGAACAGCACGCTGACGCAGGCCATGCCGGCCTCGATGCGACAGGCGAGCACGTCCATGTCGGCGCTGGCCCCGCGCACGTGGTGCTGCGCCTGCAGCTGGCGCAGCGCGGCGACCTGGTCGCGCAGTTTCGCGGCACGCTCGAACTGCAGCGACTGGCTGGCCTGCTCCATCGCCGTGGCCAGTTCGTCGATCACCGCGTTGCTGCGCCCTTCCAGGAACATCTCGGCATGGCGCACGTCTTGGCGATAATCCTCGACGCTGATCAGCCCCACGCACGGCGCGCTGCAGCGGCCGATCTGGTACAGCAGGCACGGGCGCGTGCGGTTGCGGAAGTAGCTGTCCTCGCACTGGCGCACCTTGAACAGCTTCTGCATCAGGTTGAGGCTTTCGCGCACCGCATGGGCGCTGGGGTACGGCCCGAAATAGCGACCCGGCAGGTTCTTTGCGCCGCGGTGGAAGGCCAGCCGCGGATAGTCCTCGCCGCTGGAGAGGTAGATGTAGGGATAGCTCTTGTCGTCGCGCAGCAGGATGTTGTAGCGCGGCTTGAGCGACTTGATCAGCTGCGATTCCAGCAGCAGCGCTTCGCCCTCGGTACGCGTCACCGTGATCTCGACGCGGGCGATCTGCGCCACCATCGCGGCGATGCGCGCCTCTGTCGGCGGCTTCAGGAAATAGCTGCCGACGCGCTTTTTAAGGTTGCCGGCCTTGCCCACGTAGAGCAGCTCGCCGGCCGCGTCGAAGTGGCGGTAGACGCCCGGCGAAGTGGCGAGCGTGCGTACGAAGGCCTTGCCGTCGAAGGGGGGCGGTTGCGGGGACTGCATGGGAGGATTCTAGCGGCAGCACATGGCGACGCTCCCGATATGGAGCCTCACGGGTGTGAGCGCAACCACAGCTCGGCGCGTTCCAGATCCGCCTCGGTATCGATGCCCGGGGGAAACGGCTCGGGTGTCAGCCGCACCGCGATCGCGTGGCCGTGCTCGAGCACGCGCAACTGCTCCAGCGATTCGGTCTGTTCCAGCGGCGTGCGCGACAACTGCGTGTAGCGACGCAGGAACCCGGCCCGATAGGCATAAATGCCGATGTGGCGCAGGAACGGAGTGCCGGACGGCAGCGCGTGCCGGTCCGTCGCGAACGCATCACGCGCCCACGGCATCGGCGCGCGGCTGAAATACAGCGCGCGCCCGTTGCCGGTGCGCACCAGTTTCACGACGTTAGGATCGAACAGCTCCTCGGCGTCGATGATCGGCGTGGCCAGCGTGGCCACCGGCGCATCGTCACCGGCCAGCGCCTGGGCGACGGCGCGGATGCCGGCGGCCGGCGCGAACGGTTCGTCGCCTTGCAGGTTGACCACGATGCTGTCGTCGGCCCAGCCAAGCTGCTCCGCGCACTCGGCCAGCCGGTCGCTGCCGGAGGCGTGGTCGCGGCGGGTCATGCAGATCTGCACCTCGCGCTGGCCGGCCAGCGCCTCGGCGATGCGCTCGTCGTCCACCGCCACCACCACGCAGCTGGCGCCGGCTTGCAGTGCGCGCTGCGCCACGCGCACGACCATCGGCACCCCGCCGATGTCACGCAGGGGCTTGCCCGGCAGCCGGGTCGAGCCATGCCGGGCCGGGATGGCCACGATGAACGAGCGGGAAAGCGACATCGGTCAATCCTTGGGGTGCGCGCCGGCGCGGACGATCACGATACAACGAGTGCCGCGCCAGGTTCAGCACGCCTCGCGCAGGGCAAACCCGCAGCCGTTGGCCAGCTCACGGAAGCCGGGGAACGAGGTGGCCACGTGGCGGCAGTCGTTGATCCGCACCGGCCCGGTCGCGCGCAAGCCGGCCACCGCGAAGCTCATCGCGATGCGATGGTCGGTGAGGCTTTCCACCGTGCCGGCGCCGATCGGGCCGCCGTCGATGACCGCGCCATCCGGGGTCTCCTCGATCGCCACATCCAGCGCGCGCATGCCCGCCGCCATGGTGGCGATGCGGTCGGATTCCTTCACCCGCAACTCGGCCGCGCCGCGGACCACCGTGCGTCCCGACGCCGCGGCAGCAGCGATGAACAGGATGGGGAGTTCGTCAATCATGTCCGGCACCAGCGCGACGGGCAACTCGATGCCATGCAACGGCGCATGGCGGACCACCAGGTCGCCCACCGGCTCTCCGCCGGCCTCGCGTTCCCGCTCCACCACGATGTCCGCGCCCATCAGGCGCAGTGCCTGCAGCAAGCCGGTGCGGCGTGGATTGAGGCCTATCCCCGGCAGGCGCAGTTGCGAACCCGGCACGATGCTGGCGGCAACCAGGAAGAATGCCGCCGACGAGAAGTCCGCCGGCACCTCGACGTCGACCGCGCGCAAGGCGTGGCCACCGTCGAGCCGGACACGACCCGGCGTGAACTCGATCGGCCATCCGAACGCGGCCAGCATGCGTTCGGTGTAGTCGCGGGTCGGGTGCGGTTCGAGAATCTCGCTCGTGCCTTGTGCATACAGGCCGGCCAGCAGCAGGGCGGACTTCACCTGGGCGCTGGCCACCGGCAACTCGTAGCGGATGCCGCGCAGGGTGTTGCCGCCGTGAAGCCGCAGGGGCGGCAGGCCGTCCTGGCTGTCGATGCGCGCGCCCATCCGCGCCAGCGGGTCGGTCACCCGGCGCATCGGTCGCTTCGACAGCGAAGCATCGCCCACCAGCACGCTGTCGAACGCCTGCCCCGCGAGCAAGCCAGCGAGCAGACGCATGCCGGTACCGGCATTGCCGCAGTCCAGCGGCTGCGTGGCGGCATGCAGGCCGTGCAGGCCGACGCCGTGAATGACGCGTTCACCCTCCGTCGGAATTTCGATGCGCACGCCGAGCTGGGCCAGTACCGCGGCCGTGGCGCGCGTGTCCTCACCCTCGAGAAAGCCGCGAATATGCGAACGCCCCTCGGCGATGGCCGCCAGCATCAGCGCCCGATGCGAGATCGACTTGTCGCCCGGCACGGCGACGCTGCCGTGCAAGGGACCACCTGCGCCGCTGAGCCAGTCCAGCCGTGCGCTCAAGGCAAGGCCACCGGGTAGGAGCCGAGCACGCGAATCGACGCGGCCGACTCGCCGATGTCGCGCACGGCGGCCTGCAGCGCATCGTCGTCAATGTGGCCGGACACATCGATGAAGAATGCGTACTGCCACTTGCCGGTGTGCGCCGGGCGCGACTCGATCCGGTTCAGGCTGATGCCATGCTTCGCGAACGGGCTGAGCACGTCGTACAGTGCGCCCGGCTTGTCGTTGACCGTGACCAGCAGCGAGGTGCGGTCGTTGCCCGAGGGCGGGAACAGCGTGCGGCCGATCACCAGGAAGCGCGTGGTGTTGTCGGCGCGGTCCTCGATGCCCTGCGCCACCGTCTTCAGCCGATAGACCTTGCCTGCGCTTTCGCCGGCGATCGCCGCGACGTCATCGGCATGCAACGCCAGCCGAGCCGCCTCGGCATTGCTCGACACCGCGATGCACTCGACGTCGGGCAGGTTGATGCGCAACCAGGTTTTGCACTGCTGCAGCGACTGAGCATGTGCGTAGATGCGATGCACGTCTTCCAGCCTGCCGCTGCGCGAGTGCAGGCACTGGTGCACGCGCAGCTCGATCTCGCCGCAGATGGTGGCCTCGGAAGTGAGGAACATGTCCAGCGTCACCTGGATCATGCCCTGCCCCGAGTTCTCCACCGGCACCACGCCGAAATCGGCGTGCCCGGCGGCGACCTCCTGGAACACTTCCTCGATGCTGCCCAGCGGCAGGCCGTAGGCGGCATGGCCGAAATGCTTGCGCACGGCCTGTTCGCTGAAGGTGCCCTCCGGGCCGAGGAAGCCGATCTTCAACGGGTCTTCCTGCGCCAGGCAGGAGGACATGATCTCGCGGAACAGGCGCACCATCTCGGCATCGGACAGCGGCCCCTGGTTGCGGTCCACCACCATTCGCAGCACGTGCGCTTCGCGCTCGGGGCGGTAGTAGTCGATCGCCGAAAGCCCCTCGCCCTTCACCTTCGCCACCGTGCGGGCATGGTTGGCGCGCTCGGAGATGAGCTGCTGGATCTGCCGGTCGATGCTGTCGATGCGCTCGCGCATCTCGCTAAGCGGAGTCTTGGGGTCGTTCATGCCTTGGCCGTCTGGATGGAAAGAAGTCCATTTGCACGCGAGCATCCCATGCTCCGCGAATGATGTTCAACCATGGCGCGTGGCGAAGTCGCGCATGAAAGCGACCAGCGCCTCGACCGCCTCCAGCGGCACGGCGTTGTACAGCGATGCGCGCATCCCGCCCACTGCCTTGTGCCCCTTCAGCGCAAGCAGCCCGGCGGCCTCGGACTCCTGCAGGAATGGCGCATCCAGCGCACTGTCATGCAGGGTGAATGGCACGTTCATGCGCGAACGCGCGGCCGGCTCCACCGGATTGCGGTAGTAGCCGCCGGAGCCGTCGATGCTCGTGTACAGCAAGTGGGCCTTGGCGCGGTTGGCTGCGCCCATCGCGGCCAGCCCGCCCTGCGCCAGCAGCCACTGGAAAGTGAGCCCGGCAAGATACCAGCCCCAGGTGTTCGGGGTGTTCAACATCGAGTCGGCCGCGGCATGGTCGGCATAGCGGAAGATCCGCGCCATCGGCCGGCCCGCTCGTTGGAGCAGGTCGCGACGGATGATCATCAGCACCAGTCCGGACGGGCCGATGTTCTTCTGCGCACCGGCATAGACCAGGCCGAATCGGCGCACGTCCAGTGGCGCGGACAGGATGTTGGAGGACATGTCCGCGACCAATGGCACCTCGCCTGTCTCGGGCACGTCGGGGAACTCCACGCCGTGGATGGTTTCGTTCGGCGTGTAGTGCACATAGGCGGCGCGCGGATCGAGCTGCCAGCTTTCGCGCGGCGGCAGCTGCCGATAGCCGGCGGCCTTCGCGCTGGCGGCCACGTTGACCCGCACGTACGGCGCTGCCTCGCTGATCGCCTTGGCACTCCAGTGGCCGCTGTCGATGTAGTCGGCGCTTTCCCCCTCGCCCGCCAGGTTCATGGGGATCTGGGCGAACTGCTGCGTCGCGCCGCCCTGCAGAAACAGCACGGCATGGTCAGCAGGGATACCCACCAGCGCGCGCAAGTCCGCTTCGGCCTGCGCGGCCATGGCGATGAAGCGCTTGCCGCGATGGGACTGCTCCATCACCGAAGCGCCGCTGCCCTGCCAGTCGGTCAGCTCGTCGCGGGCGCGTTCGAGCACGGCCAGCGGCAGCGCGGCGGGACCGGCACTGAAATTCCAGACTCTGCTCACGGGGTTTCCTGCGGCGTCGAGGTTGTTCCGCATTATGCCGCGGCGCAACATGCTTTCGTCAACCAGTGCTCAGAAGCGCACCAGCAGCACCAAGGCGATGGCCAGCGCCAGCGCGGCAGCCGTGGCGATCAGCCACCACACCTCGCCGGAAGGCCCGGCCGCTGCCTCGGGCAAGGGCGTCGCCCGCGGCGCGGATTCGACCGGTTCCGGTTCGGGTTCCATGCCGGGAGCCTCGAGTACGAAGCGGTGCATCGCCACGCCAATCTGGTCGCCGTCCTGCAGCGCCACGCATTGGGTCGCGACGCCGTTCACCCGCAACGGATGCCGCGCCGAGGGCAGGGTCGACTCCAGCATCAGCCGGCCCTCCTGCCAGCCGATGCGCAAGCCCACCGCCTCGCCCGCCGGCAGGCCCGGCAGGCAACGGCCGGCGGGACCGAACTCGAGCCCATCCTGCACTGGCAGCAGCCGCCCGGACAGCGGTCCGGCGACCGCGCGCAGCGCCACGATGCAGCGTTCGTGCGCCGGGACCTGGCGCGGCTCACGCAGCGCGGGATCGTCGTCGTCGCGCAGCAACATGCGGCAATCGCCGATGCTGACGACGTCGCCCGGACGCACCAGCGCACGCTCGCGCACGGGCCTGGCGTTGACGTAGATGCGGTCGGCCGAGGGCAGCACCTGGAGCACCCAGCCGCGACGATCCTGCTCGATGCGAACGTGCCGCGCGGCCGCCTGGCCGGCGGCCAGCACCAGGTCATTGGCGGCGTCGCTGCCGATGCACAGTCGCGCCTGCGTCCAGCGGAAATCCTCGCGAGCGGCATTGGGAAATTCGATGCGCATGGCGTGCCAGGTCGATCAATCGCGAGACTCTACCATGCGCCTGCATCGCAGTAAGATGGCCGCTTTGCCGGAAGCATGCCATGCCGAGCATCCATATTCGCCGCGCCCACCAGTTGTCGATCGCCGAGGCCCGCGCCCGCGTCGAGCAGGTGGCCGCGCGCATGCACGAGAAGTTCGGCCTGGCCGGCGACTGGCAAGGCGACACCCTGGGTTTCTCGCGCCCCGGTGTCACCGGTTCCATTGCCGTGGAGCGCGAGGCAATCGACGTGCAGGCGAGGCTGGGCATGATGCTGACGCCGCTGACCGGCATGATCGAACAGGAGATCCGGCGCAAGCTGGAGGAGCTGTTTGCCTGAACTTGCGACGGCCTTGATGATTCTTTAACCACGCCGCCATTCGTGGCATAATCGACGGCTTACGCAGCCATCTCGGCTGCGCGTGAAGCCCGGGACATATGGCCAAAGACGACGTCATCGAAATGGAAGGCACGGTCCAGGAGACCCTGCCCAACACCATGTTCCGCGTGCAGCTGGAGAACGGTCACGTGGTGATCGCGCACATCTCCGGGCGCATGCGCAAGCACTACATCCGTATCCTCACGGGCGACAAGGTCAAGATCGAGATGACCCCGTACGACCTGAGCAAGGGACGCATCACCTACCGCATGAAGTAGGCGGCCCCGACGGGATCGACGTACCGATATGACAAAAGCGGCGCATGGCGCCGCTTTTGCGTTGTGGAGCCAGCCCTCAGCGGGCCGTTACTCAACGATGGCCGGGAGCTTGGCGACGGCCTTGCACTCCACCCTCAGTTCGCCGTCGGCCACGCTCAGCTTGACCACGCCGCCGTCGACCAGCTTGCCGAACAGCAGCTCGTCGGCCAGCGCGCGCTTCACCTTCTCCTGGATCACCCGCGCCATCGGCCGTGCGCCCATCTGCGGGTCGAAGCCGTGCTCGGCCAGCCAGCGGCGGGCGTCGGCATCCACGTCCAGGCTCACCCGCTTCTCGGTCAGCTGGCTTTCCAGCTCGATCAGGAACTTGTCGACCACGCGCAGGATGTGCTCGAAGTCGAGCGCGGCGAACTGGATGATCGCGTCCAGCCGGTTGCGGAACTCCGGCGTGAAGATGCGGCGGATCACTTCCATCGCGTCCGATTCGTGCTTCTGCTCGACGAAGCCCATGCTGCGCCGCGCCGCGATCGCCGCGCCCGCGTTGGTGGTCATCACCACCACCACGTTCTTGAAGTTCGCCTCGCGGCCGTTGGTGTCGGTCAGCACGCCGCGGTCCATCACCTGCAGCAGGATGTTGAACACGTCCGGATGCGCCTTCTCGATCTCGTCCAGCAGCAGCACCGCGTGCGGGTGCTTGGTCACCGCCTCGGTCAGCAGGCCGCCCTGGTCGAAACCGACGTAGCCCGGAGGCGCACCGACCAGCCGCGACACCGAATGCCCTTCCATGTACTCGGACATGTCGAAACGGATCATCTCGATGCCGAGCTGCATCGCCAGCTGCTTGGTCACCTCGGTCTTGCCCACGCCGGTGGGGCCGGCCAGCAGGAAGCAGCCGATCGGCTTGGACGGGTCGGCCAGGCCCGAGCGGGCCATCTTGATCGACGCGGCCAGCGCCTCGATCGCCGGGTCCTGCCCGAACACCACCATCTTGAGGTTGCGCTCGAGGTTGCGCAGCACGTCGCGATCGGAGGCGGAGACCTGCTTCTCCGGAATCCGCGCCATCTTGGCCACGATGTACTCGACTTCGCTGACGTCCACGGTACCGGTGCGCTTGTCTTCCGGCAGCAGTCGCTGGCGTGCGCCGGCCTCGTCGATCACGTCGATCGCCTTGTCCGGCAGCAGCCGGTCGGGGATGTGCTTCACCGACAGGTCGACGGCCGCCTTCAACGCGTCGTTGGTGTAGGCGACATGGTGGTGTTCCTCGAAGCGCGAACGCAGGCCCTTGAGGATCTCCACGCTGTCGGCCACGGTCGGTTCGACCACGTCGATCTTCTGGAAGCGGCGGGCCAGCGCACGGTCCTTCTCGAACACGCCGCGGTATTCCTGGAACGTGGTCGAACCGATGCAGCGCAGTTCGCCCGAGGCCAGCATCGGCTTGATCAGGTTCGAGGCATCCATGGTGCCGCCCGAGGCGGAGCCGGCGCCGATGATCGTGTGGATCTCGTCGATGAACAGAATCGCACCGGGCTGCTTCTTGAGCTGCGCGATCACGCTCTTCAGGCGCTTCTCGAAATCGCCACGGTACTTGGTACCGGCCACCAGGGCACCGAGATCCAGCGCCCAGATCGTGGCGCTCTCCAGTACCTCGGGCACTTCGCCGTCGACGATGCGCTTGGCCAGGCCTTCGGCCAGCGCGGTCTTGCCCACGCCGGCCTCGCCGACATACAGCGGATTGTTCTTGCGCCGGCGGCAGAGCACCTGGATGGTGCGCTCGATCTCGTCGGCGCGCCCGATCAGCGGGTCGATCTTGCCTTCCAGCGCCAGTTCGTTGAGGTTGCTGGCGAACTCGTGCAGCGGGTTGCCCTTGGGCTCGCCGCCCTCCTCGCCCTCGCGCTCGCCGCCGGACACGCCGGCGGCCGGCTCGTCGCCGATCTTGGCGATGCCGTGCGAGATGTAGTTGACCACGTCGAGCCGGGTGATCTCCTGCTGGTGCATGAAGAACACCGCATGCGAATCCTTCTCGCCGAAGATCGCCACCAGCACGTTGGCGCCGGTAACCTCCTTTCGGCCGGACGACTGCACGTGGTAGACGGCGCGCTGCAGCACCCGCTGGAAGCCCAGCGTGGGTTGCGTGTCGCGCTCGTCGCCCGGCGGCAGCACCGGCACCGTCTCGCCGATGATGCGGGTCAGCTCGCCGGCCATGCGCGGCAGGTCGACGCCGCAGGCGCGCAGTGCGCCGAGCGCCGACTGGTTCTCCGTCAGCGCCAGCAGCAGGTGTTCCACCGTCATGAACTCATGACGCTGTTCGCGGGCCTGCTTGTAGCAGTGGCCGATGGTGACTTCCAGATCCTTGCTGAACATTCGGATCGTCTCCGCTAGCTTGTTGGGCGGCCTTCAGCGCCGCGATGGGCACGAAATGGGGGCGTTCAGAGCTTTTCCATAGTGCACAACAACGGATGCTGATGCGAGCGGGAATACTCGTTGACGTGGGTGACCTTGGTTTCTGCCACTTCCCGCGTGAACACGCCGCACACGCCGCGTCCGCGGGTATGCACGTGCAACATGATTTGCACCGCCTGCTCCTGGTCCAGGGTAAAGAAATTGCGCAGCACCTCCACCACGAAATCCATCGGTGTGAAATCGTCGTTCAGCAGCAGCACCTGGAACAGCGGCGGTCGTGCCACTTCCGGCTTGGCGGTTTCCAGCGCCAGGCCGCGGCCGCTGTCTTGTTCGTGTTCGTTTTCGTTGGCCATGGTGTCGTGGGAGGCATTCGCTTTCGGTTGAAGTATACGCCGCCGCCAATCGTGCCCGGCGCGTCGGCGTTTACTGCAGGTAGTGGCACAATGGACACTTTTCCACCCCTGAATTTTCATGGCCGACCCCACGCCCCGCCCCGAGATCTGGCGCCCGCACGTCACCGTGGCGTGCGTGGTGGCTGAGGCCGGGCGCTACCTGATGGTGGAGGAGGAGGTTGCCGGCCGACTGGTCTGCAACCAGCCGGCCGGGCACCTGGAGGACGGCGAAACGCTGGCCGCCGCGGCCGTGCGCGAGACCCTGGAAGAAACCGGCTGGACGGTCGAGCCGCAGCACCTGATCGGCGTGCAGCAATGGCGCAGCAGCGAGCACGGCGAGGCAGTGATCCGCTTCAGTTTCGCCGCCCGGGCACTCGGGCACGACGCCGATCGGCCGCTGGACACCGGTATCCGCCGCGCCTTGTGGATGACTCGCGACGAAATCGCCGGCCTCGGCGAGCGCCTGCGCAGCCCGCTGGTGCTGGCCAGCATCGACGCCTGGCTGGCCGGCCAGCGACTGCCGTTGGCCAGCCTGAGCTGGGTGCCGGGAGGGTCGCGCGGATGAAGGTGATGCTGGGCGTCTCCGGCGGTGTCGATTCGTCGGTGGCTGCCTTGTTGCTGCAACGGCAGGGCCACGAGGTCGAAGGCCTGTTCATGCAGAACTGGGAAGAGGACGACCGCGACGGTCCGTGCACCAGCGACGCGGACCGCAAGGACGCGGTGGCGGTCTGTGGCCGCCTGGGCATCCCGTTCCACGCGCGCAATTTCGCGGCGGAGTACTGGGATGGCGTGTTCGAGCACTTTCTTGCCGAATACCGCGCCGGCCGCACCCCCAACCCGGACGTGCTGTGCAATCGCGAGATCAAGTTCAAGACCTTCCTCGACGAGGCTCGCACGCTCGGCGCGGAAAAGATCGCCACCGGCCATTACGCCCGCGTCGATTGCGTGGACGGACGCCACCGGCTGCTGCGGGCGACGGACGCGGCCAAGGACCAGAGTTATTTCCTGCATGCGCTGGGCCAGCAGCAACTGGCCGCCACGCTGTTCCCGCTGGGCGGGATCGAGAAGCCGCGCGTGCGCGAACTGGCCCGCGAGGCGGCGCTGCCGACCCATGCGAAGAAGGATTCCACCGGCATCTGCTTCATCGGCGAGCGCGACTTCCGCAGCTTCCTGGCGCGGTACATTCCCGCACGCCCGGGCGAGATGCGCACGCCCGACGGCCGGCGGGTCGGCGAACACCAGGGCGTGATGTATTACACCCTGGGCCAGCGCAACGGACTCGGCATCGGCGGCCGGCATGGCGCCAGCGGCGAGCCCTGGTTCGTGGTGGGCAAGGACGTGGCGGCCAACGTGCTGATCGTCGCCCAGGGCGGCGAGAACCACTGGCTGCTGTCGCGGCGATTGCATACCGAGGCACCACACTGGATCGCCGGCGAGCCGCCGGGCACCGAGTTTCGCTGCACGGCGCGCACGCGCTACCGTCAGACCGACCAGGCGTGCTCGGTCAGCGTCGGCGAGGCCGGTCTTGCCGTCACGTTCGATGTGCCGCAGCGTGCCGTCACGCCGGGTCAATCGGTCGTTTTCTACGCTGGCGAGGTCTGCCTCGGCGGCGCGGTGATCATGGCAACCGATGCCGCCTACGGCGGCTTGCTGCCAGCCTTCACCCTCACCACCACAGCGCAACTCAAGGAATCGCAAATCCGTGTTTGAAACCCTAGGCATGAACGAGGAACGCGTACTCGCCCTGGCCGGATTGTTTCAGGCCTGCTCGCTGGCCCAGCAACTGGCCAACGACGGACGCTGCGACGAGATTGCCATGCAGGCGGGCGTGGCCAGCATCTTCCGCATCGACGCGCCCTCGGTGGTGGCCGTGTACGGTGGCGTCTCGGGCGTGCGACTCGGCCTGCGCAACCTGGTCGCCCAGCTCGACGAGAGCGATCGCGACATGTCGGTTACCCGCATGGTGGTCACCGTGATGCGGCTGGAACGCAGCCTTGCCGGCCGCCCGGAGCTGCTGGAGAAGCTGCAGCAGGGCATCCAGGCGGCGCAGCGCCAGGTCGAGCATTTCGGACAGGATTCGAGCCAGGTCAGCGGCCGTCTCGCCGAGCTGTATGCCTCCACGCTGTCCACCTTGCGGCCGCGGGTGATGGTCAGCGGCAATCCGCAGCAGTTGCAGCAACCGGCCGTGGTCGAGAAAGTGCGCGCCAACCTGCTCGCCGCGGTGCGCTCGGCGGTGCTGTGGCGCCAGGTCGGCGGACGCCAGTGGCAGCTTCTGGTGTACCGGCGTCAATGCAGCATGCTGGCCCGCGGCCTGCTGACCGGTGTCACGCTGGACCATCGCTGACCGACGCGCGGCATGCCATGAACGCGAACAGGCCCCGGCCATGCCGGGGCCTGTTCGTTTCACCACAGCGGGATCACTCGTCCGCGGAAGCGTCTCCCGTGGCGCCCTCACCCGCTTCGCCGACCGGCGCATCCCCGGACTCGACGACGGCCTCGTCGCCGTTGTCCTCTTCCGCGTCCAGCCGCATCACGCTGACCAGCGTTTCGTTGGCGGGCAGCTTGATCAGGGTGACGCCCTGGGTATTGCGGCCCAGTTGCGAGACTTCCGCCACGCGCGTGCGCACCAGGGTGCCCTGGTCGGAGATCAGCATCAGCTCGTGCGCCTCGGTGACCTGCACCGCGCCGACCAGCGCGCCATTGCGCTCGGAGCACTGGATGCCGATGACGCCCTGCGTGCCACGGCCCTTCTTGGTGAACTCGGCCAGTTCGGTGCGCTTGCCGTAGCCCCGCGCCGTGGCGGTGAGGATGTCGCCTTCCGCCGCCACGATCAGCGATACCACCTCGGCGCCGCCGACCAGTTTCATGCCGCGTACGCCCGCGGCGGTGCGGCCCATCGAGCGCACGGTGTTCTCGTCGAAACGATTGACCTTGCCGTTGGAGGCGAACAGCAGGATGTCGCTGTCGCCGTCGGTCAGCTCGACGTTGACCAGTGCGTCGTCGTCGTGCAGCTTGATCGCCAGCTTGCCCTTCTGCAGCTGGAACGCGAATTCGGTCAGCGGGGTTTTCTTCACCGTGCCGTGCTTGGTGGCAAAGAACACGAAGCGATCTTCCGCATACTCGCGGATCGGCAGCACCGCCTGCACCTTTTCGCCCTCGCCCAGCGGCAGCAGGTTGATGATCGGCTTGCCGCGCGCGCCGGGACCGGCCTCGGGAATCTGGTAGACCTTGAGCCAGTAGACGCGGCCGGTGCTGGTGAAGGTGAGCAGGGTGTCGTGCGTGTTGACCACCCACAGCTGCTCGACCACGTCCTCGTCCTTCAGCGCCGAGGCCGAGCGACCCTTGCCGCCGCGCCGCTGCGAGCGGTAGGTGCTGGCCGGCTGGCGCTTGACATAGCCGGTGTGCGACAGCGTGACCACCATGTCTTCCGGGGCGATCAGGTCGAGGACGTTGAGGTCCTCCTGCGAATGCTGGATCTCGGTGCGACGCGCGTCGCCGAACTCGGCCTTGATCGCTTCCAGCTCCTCGCGGATCACCTGCAGCAGGCGGTCCGGGTTCTCCAGGATCTCGATCAGGCCGCGGATGGTTTCCAGGATCTGGCGGTACTCGTCGGAAAGCTTTTCCTGTTCCAGGCCGGTAAGGCGGTGCAGCCGCATCGCCAGGATTTCCTGCGCCTGCACGTCGGACAACTGGTAGCCATCGGCCTTCAGGCCATCGCGCGGGTCCATGTCCTCCGGTCGCGAGGCACCGGCACCGGCCGCCGACAACAGCGCGCCGACCACGCCCGGCTGCCATTTCCTGGCCAGCATGCGCTCGCGCGCCTCGGCCGGCGACGCCGAAGTCTTGATCAGCTCGATCATCTCGTCGATGTTGGCCAGTGCGACAGTGAGGCCTTCGAGGATGTGCGCGCGGGCGCGGGCCTTGCGCAGCTCGAAGATGGTGCGGCGGGTGACCACCTCGCGCCGGTGGCGGATGAACGCTTCGAGGATGTCCTTGAGGTTCAGCAGCTTCGGCTGGCCGTCCAGCAGCGCCACCATGTTGATGCCGAAGGTGACCTGCAACTGGGTCTGCTGGAACAGGTTGTTCAGCACCACGTCGCCCATCGCGTCCTTGCGGATCTCGATGACGACGCGCATGCCGTCCTTGTCGGACTCGTCACGCAGCTCGCTGATGCCTTCGAGCTTCTTTTCCTTGACCAGCTCGGCGATCTTTTCGATCAACCGCGCCTTGTTCACCTGGTACGGCAGCTCGTGGACGATGATCGTCTCGCGGCCGTTCGACTCGGTTTCGATCTCCGCCTTCGCGCGCACCAGGATGCGGCCGCGACCGGTGCGGTAGGCCTCGATGATGCCGGAGGAGCCATTGATGATGCCGTGGGTCGGGAAGTCCGGGCCCGGGATGTAATGCATCAATTCGTCGATCGACAGCGCGGGCTCGTCGATCAGCGCGATGGTCGCCGCGATTACCTCGTTGAGGTTGTGCGGCGGGATGTTGGTGGCCATGCCGACCGCGATGCCGGCCGAACCGTTCACCAGCAGGTTCGGCACGCGCGTGGGCAGCACCAGCGGCTCGTGCTCGCTCTCGTCGTAGTTCGGGCCGAAGTCGACGGTTTCCTTGTCGATGTCGGCCAGCAGCTCGTGGCTGAGCCGCGACATGCGCACCTCGGTGTAACGCATGGCGGCGGCGCTGTCGCCGTCGACCGAGCCGAAGTTGCCCTGGCCGTCGACCAGCATGTAGCGCAGCGAGAACGGCTGCGCCAGGCGCACGATCGCGTCATACACCGACTGGTCGCCGTGCGGATGGTATTTGCCGATGACGTCGCCGACCACGCGGGCCGACTTCTTGTACGGCTTGTTCCACACGTTGCCGAGTTCGTTCATCGCGAACAATACGCGACGATGCACCGGCTTGAGTCCATCGCGTACATCGGGAAGCGCGCGGCCAATGATCACGCTCATCGCGTAATCGAGGTAGCTCTGCCGCATCTCGTCTTCGATGTTGACGCGAATGATTTCTTTGGCGGTTTCTGCCATGGATTGGCTTCCCTGGAGACAAAAAAAGGACGCTGGCGCCGCGTCTCAAGCGCGTGCGCGAGCGACCCGAAATGAACCGCTGGATTGTAGCATGGATGGTTGCAAAATGACAGGTTTTAAGCTTTTGAAATCAATGACTTGTATTGCCATTGCGAGACCGGCACGAGGCCATCGGAAATGTGCTCAAGAATTGAGCAGCGCGCCGGACGCGCAGGCCCCCAGCGAGGTCGTCTCGGCAACCAGCGGACGAACACCGCGAGCGCCGCGAGGACGGCCGGATGCCGCATCGGAACCCGGGGAATCAATGGCCGAACAAGGCCTGCATCGACAGGGTGTCAGGTCGCTCGATCACGCCGCGCTCGGTGACGATCGCGTCGATCAGCTCGGCGGGTGCGACGTCGAAAACCGGATTCCATGCCTGCGCTCCCTCCACCACCACGCGCCTGCCCCCGCTGGACAGAAGCTCGGCCGGGTCGCGCAGCTCGATCTCGATCTCCTCGCCGTTGGCGGTCGCCATGTCCACCGTCGACGACGGCGCCACCACCATGAACTTGACGCCATGGTATTTCGCGCTGATCGCCAGTTGGTAGGTGCCAATCTTGTTGGCGGTGTCGCCGTTGGCCGCGATGCGGTCGGCACCGACGATCACCCACTGCACGGCGCCGGATTTCATCAGGTGCGCGGCGGCAGAGTCGGCGATCAGCCGGGCGGGGATGCCCTCGCGCACGAGTTCCCACATGGTCAGCCGCGCGCCTTGCTGCCACGGACGCGTCTCGCCGGCATAGACGCGCGCGATCCGGTTTGCGGCGACGCCGGCGCGGATCACCCCGAGCGCGGTACCGTAACCGGCGGTGGCCAGCGAACCGGTGTTGCAATGGGTCAGCACGCCCGAGCCCGGCGCGATCAGTGCTGCACCGAGCTCACCCATGCGGCGATTGGCAGCCAGATCCTCGTCCTGGATCAGCTGCGCCTCGTGCAACAGCGCACCGGCATCGGCACCGGCAGCGATGCGTTTTTTCATCCGGTCCAATGCCCACATCAGGTTCACTGCCGTGGGCCGGGCCGCGCGCAACTGCGCCAATACCGGTTCCAGCGGAACGCCCTGCTGTGCCGCCATCGCCACGCCCCAGGCGGCGGCAATGCCGATGGCCGGCGCGCCACGCACGGCCAGGTCGCGGATGGCCTGGGTGACCTGGGCCGCATCGCGGCAGTCGATCCAGCGTTCCTCGCCCGGCAGCAGGCGCTGGTCGAGCAGGCGCAGGTGATCGCCTTGCCACTGCACGGCGCGGATGGAATCGTGGGTATCGGCGGATGTGGTCATCCGGTGATTATCGCCTGTCGTGCGTGGATTCCGCACGACAGGCGATCACGTGCGGGCGCGCGATTCAGTCGCGCTGGCGCAACCACTGGTGGATCGCCGGCGGCACCTCGCGCTGGGCGCGGCCGGACACGTAGATGCCGATGTGGCCGCCCTTGAATGCGAGCTGGGTGTAGTCGGTGGTGCCCACGTGCTTGCCCAGTGCGCGCGAGGCATCCGGCGGCACCAGGTGATCCTGCTCGGCGAAGATGTTCAGCACCGGCTGGGTGATCATGCCCAGATCCACGCTCTGACCGCCGATGTCCAGCGTGCCCTTGACCAGCTTGTTGCCCTGGTAGAAATCCTTGATGAACTGGCGGAACGCCTCGCCGGCCTGGTCGGGCGAGTCGAAGATCCAGCGCTCCATGCGCAGGAAGTTTTCCAGCTCGGTCGGGTTGTCGAGGATGTCCACCATGCCGATGTACTTCTGCTGGTTCAGCCGCAGCGGCTTCAGCGTGAGGTAGACGTAGTTCATCAACCCGGCCGGGATGTTGCCCATGGTGTCGACGAACAGGTCCACGTCCATGCGGCGGCACCAGTGCGACAGCATGTTGTCCGGCGTGTGGAAATCCACCGGGGTGACCATGGTGATCAGGTTCTTCACCTTGTCCGGGTGCAGCGCGGTATAGCACAGCGAGAACGCGCCGCCCTGGCAGATGCCGAGCAGGTTGATCGCGTCGAGACCGTGGCGTTTGCGTACCACGTCGACGCAGCGGTCGAGGTAGCCGTTGATGTAGTCGTCCAGGGTCAGCCAGCGGTCGGCGCCGTCGGGATAGCCCCAGTCGATCAGGTAGACATCCTCGCCCTGCTCCAGCAGGTTGCGCACCATCGAGCGGTCGGCCTGCAGGTCGGTCATCCACACCGTGTTGACCAGGGCGTAGACGATCAGCAGCGGGGTCTTCGAGGTCGCCTTGCCGTGACCGGTGAAGTGCCAGACCTTCAGCTTGTCCTCGCTGTAGACCAGCTCGCGCGGGGTATTGGCGTATTCCGGCTCGCGCATGTTGCGCAGGTTGGCCATGCCGGCGGCCAGTTTGCGCTGGAAGGTGGCGATGTCGGCCAGGGCCTGGGTCGGGTCGACGCGCAATGGTGTCTGCATGGCTGCTCTCCTTATTTGCGCTTGCGCTGGCCGGAGCCCGATTTGGACGGGCTGGTGGGCTTGCGCGCCGCTTTCGCCGGCGCCTTCTTCACGGCGACCGCAGGCTTGGCAGCGGCGCGCTTCTTCACTGCGGGTACCGCCGGACGATCGGCGAGCCGGCGCTTCAACGCCGCGAGTTCCCGGCGCAAGGCCATGATCTCCCCGGCATGGTCGGCGGACCCATCGGCCAGATTGGCACGGAATTCGCGGCGCAGCGCCTGCAGGCGTTCACCGAGGCTGGACACTTCGCTGCGCGTGGGCACGCCGAGCTGCTGGCACATCTGCTCGGTCTGCTGTTGCTGGAGCTGGCGCACGCGCATCTGCGTGTTGACCATCTCGCCATAGGCATCGCGGAACTCGTCGGACAGCGCGATTCCCGCATAAGCCTCTTCGGAGGCGTCCACCCACAAGTCGTACAGCCCCTTGAGCGAATCGACCTGCCGCCCCGGTTCGGCCAACCGCGCCTGCAGGCGTTGCATGCCTTCCGCGTTGGCGCGCTGGATCAGTTCCTGATAGCGGGCGGATGCCCGCATCGACTCCAGCAAGGCCGTGGCCAGGGCTTGCTGCTGCATCTGCTGCTCGCGGTTCAAGCCGAATGCCGGGGTCGGCCCCTGCAAGCCCGACAGCTCACCGAAACCACCGCGCTGGACCGCCTGCAGCCAGGACTGCCATTGCCGCGAGAAGCCCTCCGCGCCGGCAGTGTCGATGCCGCCGAAAGCCTGCGCGAACGGCTGACTGGCTCCACCGAACATCTGCTGCAATTGCTGACGCCAGTCGGTGGCCGGCTGGGCCGCGCCGCCGCTGGCCGCTGCCTGCATCCAGTCGAAGTATCCCTTCAGCCCGGCCAGGGTGCGTTCGAGCATGTCATTGCCCGCGGCAGGCGCCGGGGGCGGCGCGAACGGATTGGCCGCGGGAGGCTGCTGGAACTGGCGCGTCCAGGCGTCCCACGACTGCTGTGCCAGCGCCTGGTAATCCCTGATGAAATCATTCGCCGGATCGGCCATCGGTGCATCCTCGCGCAAGGTCCATCCATCCTAGCAAAAGCAGGTTGCACAAAATCACCGGCCCCGAAACGCGCAAGGCCCGGCATGGGCCGGGCCTTGCGGAATTGCCTCGTGGCGGAGTTCAGACGCTGGCGCGCTCTTCCTCGGTCACGGCCTTCATCGACAGGCGGATGCGGCCCTGCTTGTCGACTTCCAGCACCTTGACCTTGACGATGTCGCCTTCCTTGAGCTTGTCGGAGACCTTTTCGACGCGCTCGTCGGAAATCTGCGATACGTGCACCAGACCGTCCTTGCCCGGCATGATCGTCACGAACGCGCCGAAGTCCATCAGCTTGGCGACCTTGCCCTCGTAGATGCGGCCCGGCTCGACGTCGGAAGTGATCTGCTCGATGCGCTTCTTGGCCGCTTCGCCCGCCTCGCGATTGACCGAGCCGATGATGATGGTGCCGTCATCGCTGATGTCGATCGTGGTGCCGGTTTCCTCGGTGATCGAGCGGATGGTGGCGCCGCCCTTGCCGATCACTTCGCGGATCTTGTCCGGGTGGATCTTGATGGTGATCAGGCGCGGGGCGAACTCGCTCATCTCGGTGCGGGCGGTGCTGAGCGCCTTGCCCATTTCGCCGAGGATGTGCAGGCGGCCGCGCTTGGCCTGTTCCAGCGCCACCTTCATGATCTCCTCGGTGATGCCGTCGATCTTGATGTCCATCTGCAGCGCGGAGATGCCTTCGGCACTGCCGGCCACCTTGAAGTCCATGTCGCCTAGGTGATCCTCGTCGCCCAGGATGTCGGACAGCACGACGAAATCGTTGCCCTCCTTGACCAGGCCCATGGCGATACCCGCCACCGGCGCCTTCAGCGGCACGCCGGCATCCATCATCGCCAGCGAGGAACCGCACACCGAGGCCATCGACGAGGAACCGTTGGACTCGGTGATTTCCGAGACCACGCGCACCACGTACGGGAACTCCTCGATGCTCGGCTTGACCGCCTGCACGCCACGCTTGGCAAGACGGCCGTGACCGATCTCGCGACGCTTCGGCGCGCCGAAGCGACCGGCTTCGCCCACCGAGAACGGCGGGAAGTTGTAGTGGAACAGGAACGGGTCCTTCGACTCGCCGCCGGGAGCGTCGATGATCTGCGCGTCACGCGTGGTGCCCAGGGTGATGACGACCAGCGCCTGGGTCTCGCCGCGGGTGAACAGCGCCGAACCATGCGTCCGCGGCAGCACGCCGACACGGGCGGTGATCGCACGCACGTCGTCGAGCTGGCGGCCGTCGATGCGCACCTTGGTCTTCAGCACGCTGTCGCGCATGGTGTGGTATTCGAGCTCCTCGAATTCCTTGGCCATCGCGGCGGTGGACCAGCCGTTTTCTTCGGCCTGTGCCTTGAGCCCGGCCAGCACGTCGGCCTTGATCGCGGAGATCGCGTCGCGACGCTCGAGCTTGTCGCGCACCTGGAACGCGGCGGCCAGCTGGTCGCCGACCGCGCCCTTGACGGCAGCGGCCAGCGACTCGTTGCGCGCCGGTGCCTGCCAGTCCCACGACGGCTTGCCGGCCTCGGTGGCCAGTTCGGCGATCGCGCGGATGGCGGTCTGCATCTGCTGGTGGCCGAACATCACCGCGCCGAGCATCACGTCCTCGGACAACAGCTGCGCTTCGGATTCCACCATCAGCACGGCGCCGGCGGTACCGGCGACGACCAGGTCCAGCTGGGAGGTCTTCAGCTCGGTGGTCGACGGGTTCAGCAGGTACTTGCCGTTGGCGTAACCGACGCGGGCGGCGCCGATCGGGCCCTTGAACGGGATGCCGGCCAGGCTGAGCGCGGCGGAGGCGCCGAGCAGGGCCACGATGTCGCCGTCCACTTCCGGGTTCAGCGAGACGACCTGGGCGATGACCTGCACTTCGTTCTTGAAGTCGTCCGGGAACAGCGGGCGCACCGGGCGATCGATCAGGCGCGAGGTCAGCGTCTCCTTCTCGGTCGGACGGCCTTCGCGCTTGAAGAAGCCGCCGGGAATGCGGCCGGCGGAATAGAACTTCTCGACGTAGTCGACGGTGAGCGGGAAGAAATCCTGGCCTTCCTTCTGCTTCGTCGCGGCGACGGCGGTGACCAGCACCACGGTGCCGCCCATGCTGGCCATGACCGCACCGGATGCCTGGCGGGCAATTTCGCCCGTCTCCAGCGTGACTTCGTGATTACCGTACTGGAATGACTTGGTTACTTTTGCCACGTGACTGTTTCCTGATCTGAATTGGGAAAGGCGCCCGCGCACGGGCGCCGCATGATCCTCGCGTCCGCGAACGGCGCCCAGCGTTACCGGCGCAGGCCGAGGCGTTCGATCAGGGTCTGGTAGCGCGCAAGATCGCGATCCTTCAGGTAGCTGAGCAGGCGCTTGCGCTGGTTGACGAGCTTGAGCAGGCCACGACGCGAGTGGTGGTCCTGGATGTGATCCTTGAAGTGACCGGTGAGATGGTCGATGCGGGCGGACAGCAGGGCCACCTGGACTTCAGTCGAGCCCGTATCGTTCGGCACGCGGCCGAAATCAGCAATGATCTTGCTGGTCTGTTCTGCGGTAAGGGACATGGTTGTACGTTTCCTTGAAAGGCGATGCGAAGCTTGCGCTTGCATCATCGCGAGATGACGCAAGCGCAAGCTTCGCCCTGGTTGGAGTGAAAGCGTTGAAATAACTTGTCTATTCTACTGATGCCAGTGGTGTTACAACAAGTGCGCAGCCCGCTTTTCAGGCAAATCCGTCCGCTGGCGGCAGGTTGAAGCCGCGCAGGATGCTGCTGCGGCGCATGTCGTCCAGTTCGAGCACGGCGAGCAAGGCACCATCGGGCGCGAATGCCGCGCAGCGACCGGCGGGTACCGAGGGGTCAAGCTGGATCGGCTGGCCACGCGAAACGGCCATCGCCTGCGCCTCGTCCAGGTGAACCGACGGCAGGTCGCGCAGACCCTCGGCCACCGGCAGCAGATGGCACAGCAAGGCCTCGTCGCCCTGCTCCGCTGCCTGCTCGAGTTCGGCCATGGTGACCATGCGCGGATCGCGGAAGGGATCCACCCAGGTGCGCCGCAGCGAAGTCAGGTGCGCGCCGCAACCCAGGGTGGCACCCAGATCCGTCGCCAGCGAGCGCACATAGGTTCCCGAGCCGCATTCCACCAGCAACTGCAAGGTGTCGCTGTCGCGGGAGAGCAGCTCCAGTCGATGCACGACCACCTCGCGCGCCGGCCGTTCCACCGACTCGCCGCGGCGCGCCTTCACGTACAGTCTTTCGCCATCCTGCTTGAGCGCCGAATACATCGGCGGCACCTGACGGATCGCTCCACGCAGCGGTGCCAGCGCGGCTTCGATCAGCTCAGGGTCGAGTCGGGGCACCGGCTGGCGTGCGATCACCTCGCCCTCGCGGTCACCGGTGTCGGTGCTGATGCCGAGCCGGCATTCAGCCAGATAACCCTTGCTCGTGCCGAGCAAGGTGCCGGCCAGCTTGGTGGCCTCGCCGAAACACAAGGGCAGCAGGCCGCTGGCCAGCGGGTCGAGCGCACCGGCGTGGCCGCCCTTGGCCGCGCGCAACAGCCGGCGAACGCCTTGCAAGGCCTGGTTCGAGCTCAAGCCGATCGGCTTGTCGAGCAGCACGATCCCGTGCAGGTCGCGGTACTGGATGCGGGGTGGTTTGCGCATTCGTGCCGCCAGACTCAGACCGCGTTGGCGTCATCGTCCGGCTTGGGTGCATCCGCCTGTTCGCGCAGCAGGCGTTCGATGCGCTCGCCCTTGTCGACCGAATCGTCGTACTTGAATTTCAGTTCGGGCACGCGCCGCATGCGCATGCCGCTGTGCGCCAGCGCGTGGCGGATCTCGTGCCCCATCTGGTTGAGGGCCTTCACCGCCGGCAAACCCTGCTCCGGTACCAGCGCGGTGACCCACACCGTCGCCCAGTCCAGGTCCCGGGTGATCTCGACATCGGAAACACTCACCGACGGCAGGCCGTGGTCGCGCACCGCGGCATGCACCAGCAGCCCAAGCTCGCGGCGCAGCTCGGCTCCGATGCGGTCGGTACGTTTGAAATCGCGGGAAGGCATGATTGGAAAGCCGGGAATAGGGAATCGAGAATAGGGAATCGGAAAGGCAAAGGTGCGTCACGGGAGCATGGAGGCCAGGGAAGTCGGGACAGCCGCTCTGACTATTCCCGATTCCCTATTCCCTATTCCCGCTTGCACCTTGCGATGCCGCAGGCATCACAAGGTGCGAGCCACTTCCGTGCGCTCGAAGCATTCGATCTGGTCGCCGACCTTGACGTCGTTGTACTGCTTGACGGCGATGCCGCACTCCATGCCGCTGCGGACTTCTTCCACGAGGTCCTTGAAGCGGCGCAGCGATTCCAGCTCGCCCTCGAACACCACCACGTTGTCGCGCAGCACGCGGATCGGCTTGCTGCGCTTGACGTGGCCCTCGGTGACCATGCAACCGGCCACGGCACCGAACTTGGAACTGCGGAACACGTCGCGCACCTCGGCGATGCCGATGATGTCCTCGCGCACTTCCATGCCGAGCAGGCCGGTGGCCGCCTGGGTGACCTGATCGATCACGTCGTAGATGATCGAGAAGTAACGCACGTCCAGGCCGTTGGTTTCGATCACCTTGCGCGCCGATGCGTCGGCACGGACGTTGAAGCCGATCACCAGCGCCTTGGACGCAGCGGCGAGCGTGGCGTCGGATTCGTTGATGCCGCCCACGCCGGAGGACACCACGTTGACCCGCACGCGCTCGTTGCCGATCTGGGTCAGCGACTCGCGCAAGGCCTCCACCGACCCCTGCACGTCGCCCTTGACCAGGATGTTGAGCGTCTGCTGCTCGTCGCCCTGGCCCATCTTGGCGATGATGTCTTCCAGACGGTTGCTCTTGCTGACCATCCGCGTCTCGCGCCGCTTGAGCTCACGCTCCTGCGCCACTTCGCGGGCCAGACGCTCGTCCTCGACGCAGACGAAATCGTCGCCGGTCTCGGGCACGCCGGACAGACCGAGCACCTGCACGGGAATCGACGGACCGGCTTCGTCCACCTGCTTGCCGGACTGGTTGATCAACGCGCGCATGCGCCCGTACTCGATGCCGCAGACCACGAAGTCGCCCTTGCGCAACGTGCCCTGCTGAACCAGCACGGTGGCCACCGGACCGCGGCCGCGATCCAGGCTGGATTCGATCACCACGCCGGAGGCGCGGCCGTCGGCCACCGCCTTGAGCTCCATCACCTCGGCCTGGATCGAGATCGCTTCGAGCAGTTCCTCGATGCCCATGCCGGTCTTGGCCGACACCGGCACGAACTGCACGTCGCCGCCCCAGTCTTCCGGCACCACTTCCTGCGCAACCAGGCCCTGCTTCACGTTGTCGGGGTTGGCACCGTCCTTGTCCATCTTGTTGACCGCCACGATGATCGGCACGTTGGCCGCGCGGGCATGCTTGACCGCCTCGATCGTCTGCGGCTTGACGCCGTCGTCGGCAGCCACCACCAGGATCACGATGTCGGTCGACTGCGCACCGCGGGCGCGCATCGAGGTGAACGCCGCGTGGCCCGGGGTGTCGAGGAAGGTGATCACGCCGCGCGAGGTCTTCACGTGGTACGCGCCGATGTGCTGGGTGATGCCGCCGGCTTCGCCGGATGCCACCTTGGTGCGCCGGATGTAGTCGAGCAGCGAGGTCTTGCCGTGGTCGACGTGACCCATGATCGTCACTACCGGCGGCCGCGGAACCTTCTCGCCTTCCAGCTCGATGTTCTGGGTATGCGCCGCGAGCGTCTCCTCGGCGTTGTTCTGGTTGTCCGCCACCGGCGTATGGCCGAGTTCCTCGACCACCAGCACGGCGGTGTCGTGGTCGACGGTCTGGTTGATCGTCGCCATCACGCCCATCTTGAACAGGGCTTTCACCACCTCGGAGCCCTTCACCGCCATCTTCTGGGCGAGATCGGCCACCACGTTGGTGTCGCTCACCACCACCTCGCGCACCACCGGTGCGGTGGGACGGGAGAACCCGTGCGTTCCGCCGGACACGCCGCTGCCGCGCGCCAGCAGGTCGCGACCGCCACTGCGCCCGCCCTTGCCGCGTTTGGTGCTGGAGGACGAGCGGCGTGCGCGATCGGCCTCGCTGAGGTGCATCTGGCCGCCGGCGAAGCGCTTGCTGCCGTCGCGCTCGTGCTTGCTGCCGACGTCCTCGCTGCGCTCGCGGCCATGCCGTGCCTTGCCGCCGCGAGCCGCATCGCTCGCTGCCGGCGCGGGCGCCGGTGCGGGAGCCGGTGCCGGGGCGGGCGGCTTGACCAGTTTTTCGCGCTTGCGCGGCTCGTGGATGCGCGGAAGGATCATGCCCAGCTCGCGCTGGTCCATGCGTTGCACGCCCGGCTCCTCGTCGACGGGTTCGCTGGCGACCACCGGCTCCTCGGCAGGCGCTTCCGGCGCGGGTTCTGCGAGATCCGCCGCGCTCTGCGCTTCGGCGGCCGTTTCGGCACGCCGGGCTTCTTCCTGGCGCTGTTGTTCGTCGAGCTCGCGCTGGCGCGCGTCCTTCTCGCGGCGCTGCTCGGAATCCAGCCGTTCGCGCTCCTCGCGCTCGCGCTGCTGCTGCGATTCCTGCAGCTTGCGCACGGCCTCCTCGCGCTCGGGTTCGGCGCTGGCCTCCTCGGCAATCACGCTGCGCTTGACGTAGGTGCGCCTGGCGCGCACTTCCACGTTTACCGTCTTGGCGGGGCCGGCGGCGCCACGACCACCGGAGCCGGCCACCTTCAATTCGCCCACCGTGCGTCGTCGCAGGGTGATCTGGCGCGGTGCCGCATCCGCAACCTCGGCGGCGGCTTCGGCCTTGCCGTGGGTTCGGCGCAGGAATCCGAGCAGTTTCACCTTCTCGGTGCTGCTGATGACCTGCTCCTGGTCGGAGAATTTCATGCCCGCTTCGCCAAGCTGCGTCAGCAACTTGTCGACCGGCATGCCCAGTACCTGGGCGAGTTGTTTGATCGTGACGTCCGACATTCTGTTCTCTGCTCCGCCGTTCCCGCGCTTGTCATTTCGTGCGGCATCATGATCGCCGCCCTTTCCATCCCTGGTGAAGAACCCCGGGGTTCTTCCCGGCGCACCCGTCCGGGGTGCCGCCGTACCCGCGCTCAGCCACCCTGCTCCAGCCGCGCGATCATCGGCGCGCGGGCCGCCATGATCAGCGCCGCAGCGCGCTCCTCATCCATGCCCTCGATATCGATGAGATCGTCCACTGCCAGGTCGGCCAGGTCGTCGACCGTGCAGACCTCACGCGCGGCCAGCGCATAAGCGGTTTCCTCGTCCATGCCTTCCAGGGCAAGCAGCTCGGCGCTGGGCTGGTGATCGTCGACGCCCTCCTCCACCGCCAGCGCCTCGGTCAGCAGCGCATCGCGGGCGCGGGCACGCAGCTCCTCGACGATGTCCTCGTCGAAGCCCTCCACGGCCAGCAGCTCGGCGCTGGGCACGTAGGCGATTTCCTCGATGCTGGAGAAACCCTCCTGCACCAGGATGACTGCGATCTCCTGGTCGACCTCTAGCTTGTCCATGAACAGGACGCGTGCCGCTTCCTGCTCGGCCTCGCTCTTGGCGGTGACCTGGTCCTGCGTCATCACGTTGAGCTGCCAGCCGGTCAGCTTGCTGGCCAGGCGCACGTTCTGGCCACCGCGGCCGATCGCCTGGGACAGCTTGTCCTCGGCCACCGCGATGTCCATCGAGTGCTTTTCTTCGTCCATGATGATCGACTGCACCTCGGCCGGCGCCATCGCGTTGATGACGAACTGGGCCGGATTCTCGTGCCACAGGATGATGTCGACGCGCTCGCCGTTGAGGTCGTTGGAGACCGCCTGCACGCGCGAACCGCGCATGCCGATGCACGCGCCGATCGGGTCGGTGCGGCTGTCGTGCGCCAGCACGGCGATCTTGGCGCGGTCGCCCGGGTCGCGCGCGCAGCCCTTGATCTCGACCAGGCCCTGGCCGACTTCCGGCACTTCCAGCTTGAACAGCTCGATCATGAACTCCGGCGCGGCGCGCGACACGAACAGCTGCGGGCCACGAACCTCGGATTTGACCTCGTAGAGATAGCCGCGCACGCGGTCGCCCACGCGCGCCGACTCGCGCGGAATGGTCTTGTCGCGCGGGATGAACGCCTCGGCGTTGCTGCCGAGGTCGAGATAGATGTTGCCGCGCTCGACGCGCTTGACGATGCCGGTGACCAGTTCGCCGACGCGATCGGCGAAGGCGTCCACCACCTGCTGGCGCTCGGCCTCGCGCACGCGCTGCACGATCACCTGCTTGGCGGCCTGCGCGGCGATGCGGCCGAATTCGGCGTTCTCGACCTGCTCCTCGATGTACTCGCCGACCTGGGCGTCGGCACGCTCGTCCAGCGCATCCATCAGGCGCAGCTGGTACGCCGGGGATTCCATCTCGCCGTCGTCGGCGATGATCTCCCAGCGGCGGAACGTCTCGTACTCGCCGGTAGCGTGATCGATCGACACGCGGATATCCGGCTCTTCGTCCGGGTACCGCTTCTTGGCGGCCGAGGCCAGTGCGGCCTCCATCGCGTCGAAGATCACGTCTTCCGATACGCCCTTTTCGTTGGCGACCGCATCGACGACCAGCAAAAGTTCTTTGCTCATTGCTGCAACTCCACAGGCGCCAGGCGGCGTCCAATTGTTGATTTTTCTGCGCTCGTCCATGAACACGTGGATCAAAGGTCCGCCATCCGTGGCAGGCTTTTCAATGGGTTCTGCTAACTCTTCGCAGGGCGCTTGCCGCCGGGCTTGGGCTGGGGCGCATAACCGAGCGCGACCCAGTCCGGCACCACGCGCGCACTCTCGACCTGGTTGTGATCGAAATCGAAGGTGCGGCCTTCCGCTTCGAGCGAAATGCGGTCGCCCTCCACCACGGCCAGCTTGCCGCGCAGGCGACGGCGGCCATCCAGCGGTGCCTTCAGCAGCACCTTCACTTCCTGTCCCGCGGCCTTGCGGAAGTGCGCCGCGGTGAACAACGGCCTGTCGATGCCCGGCGAGGAGACTTCCAGCACGTAATGGCCGGGAATCGGGTCGTCCACGTCGAGCAGCGCCGACAGCTCGCGACTCGCCTTCTCGCAATCCTCGATGCCGACTTCACGACGCTCCGCGCCATCCGCCTCGGGCAAATCAAGGTAAACGCGCAGGGTACTCTGCCCCTGCGATGGAGTGAACTCCACGCCAAGGCATTCCAGGCCCAGATCGGCCAGTACTTCGCTGAATCGTCGTGCCAGAGCCTGGGTATCCATCACTCACCTGAACTCGGTCGCGGAAACAAAAAATGGGCTCCAACGGCCCATTTCCCTAACTCGCCGATGATCGTCCTCGTGTCGCGTTCCATGTCCGGCGCTCGCGTTTCGCGCCGTGCGGTACATCCTTGCAGCCAACAAAAAAGCCTCACGAGGAGGCTTTCTTGCATCAAGAAAGATCTGGTAGCGGGGGCAGGATTCGAACCTGCGACCTTCGGGTTATGAGCCCGACGAGCTGCCAGACTGCTCCACCCCGCATCAGAGTCCGCAAAGTCTACCGGGATGGCGGGTTTCTTGCAAGCACGAAGATCGTCGCGCTGGCCGGAAAACCATCCGCCGACATGGGCGTCAGACGCCGAACGCGCGCTGGCACCATGCCAGCAGCGGCCCCCAGTACAGGCCGAGCGCAAGCAGCGCCAAGGCATTCACCGACAGCACCACGCGCAGCGAGGTGTCGGTCTTGACCTCCACCACCGCGCCTTCCTCCGGCGCATCGAAGTACATGACCTTGATGACGTACAGGTAGTAGTAAAGCCCGATGAACGCGGTGACGACGCCCACGATGGCCAGCCACAACATGTCGGCGTGGATCGCCGCCTCCAGCACCAGCACTTTGGCCCAGAAGCCGAACAGCGGCGGCACGCCAGCCAGCGAGAACATCGCCAACAGCATCAGGAACGCCATCCACGGCGCCTTCTGGTTCAGACCCTTGAAATCGCTGATCTCCTCGCACTCGAACCCGGCCCGGGCGAGCACCAGCATCACGCCGAACGCCGCCGCGCTCATCAGCGCATAGCAGATCACGTAGAACAGCGCAGCCGAGTAGCCTTCAGGGGTTGCCGCCGAGAGGCCCAGCAACACGTAGCCCATGTGCGAAATGGTCGAGTACGCCATCATGCGCTTGAAGTTGGTCTGCACGATGGCGACCAGGTTGCCGATCACCAGCGATGCGGTGGCCAGCGCGGCCAGCATCGGCTGCCAGTAATGGCTGAGATCGCCCATCCCGACCTCGAGCAGGCGCCAGGCCAGGCCGAATGCCGCCAGTTTCGACACCGCGCCGATGAACGTCGTCACCGGCGTCGGCGCTCCGTGATAGACGTCCGGCAGCCACATGTGGAACGGCGCGACGCCCAGCTCGAAACCGATGCCCACCAGCATGAATATCAGGCCCAGCAGCAACAGCTTGGGTGCCGTGGTGTAGGCCATCACGCCATGCAGCTGCGCCAGATCCAGTGTCGGCGTGCCGCCCATGCCCGACGCGCCGTAGACCATCGACATGCCGTAGAGCAGCATGCCGGAAGCAAGGGCACTCAGCACGAAGTACTTGATCGCCGCCTCCGGCGGCAGGCGGGCATCGCGGTTCAGCGCGACCAGCGCATAGGACGACAGCGAGAGCAGCGCCAGGCCGAGGTAGATCGTTACCAGGTTGCCGGCCGACACCATCACCATCACGCCGAGCGCGGCGAAAATCATCAACGCGTAGAACTCGCCGCCGAACAGCTTGCGGTCGATCATGTAGGGCCGCGCGTACACGAACACCACCGCGGTGATGCCCAGCGCGAAGACCTTGAGGATCTCCGCCACGTGGTCGCGCACGAACATGCCGTTGAACGCGGTTGCGGTCTGTTCGGGCTGGCCGGCGACCACCAGGTAGATCGCCACCAGCAGCACGGCGATGGAGATCCAGTGCAGCTGCGGGCGCTGCGCCGGTTTCATGAACGCGTCCAGCAGCAGGATCAGGCACACCGCCGCCACCAGGTAAAGCTCCGGCAGCAGGGTCAGGATGTCATAGAGAGTGGGCATGTTCGCTTCTGCTCAGATCTTGTGGACGGCAAGTTGCTGCACCAGGTGCGCCACCGAGCTGTCCATCAGGTGGATCAGCGGCTGCGGCCACACGCCGATGGCAAGGACCGCAACGGCAAAGCCGATCAGCACCCAGGTTTCACGCGGGGTCATCGGCGTCATGTGCTTGACGTGTTCGGTGGTCACCGGGCCCCACAGCACGCGCTTGACCAACCACAAGGTGTAGCCGGCACCGATGATCAGGGTGAACGTGGCAAACAACGCGATCCACGGGCTGGCGCTGAAGCTGGCCAGGATCACCATGAACTCGCCGACGAAACCGCTGGTGCCCGGCAGGCCGCAGTTCGCCATCGCGAACAAGACGTAGAAGAGGCCGAACCACGGCATCATGTTGATGACGCCGCCGTAGTCCTTGATCTGGCGCGTGTGGGTGCGGTCGTACATCACGCCGATGCAGGTGAACATGGCGCCGGAGACGAAACCGTGCGAAATCATCTGCACCATCGCGCCCTGCATGCCCAGGCTGGCCATGTCGGTATTGCCGCCTTCGCGCACCAGCATGAAGGCCATGAAGATGCCCAGGGTGACAAAGCCCATGTGCGCCACGGACGAATAGGCCACCAGCTTCTTCATGTCCTCCTGCACCAGCGCGACATAGCCGATGTAGACGATCGCGACCAGGCTGAGCACGATCACGATCCACGCGAAGTGCGCACCGGCGTCCGGGGTGATCGGCAGGATGAAGCGCACCATGCCGTAGGTGCCGATCTTCAGCATCACCGCCGCCAGCCACACCGAACCGCCGGTGGGCGCCTCGACGTGCGCGTCGGGCAACCAGGTGTGCACCGGCACCATCGGCACCTTGATCGCGAAGGCGATCAGGAAGCCGAAGAACAGCCAGGCCTGCTCCTTCATCGTCAGCGGCAGCGCTGCCAGCGTCGCCAGATCGAACGTGTGCGCCTTCTGGTACAGGTACAGCAGCGCGATCAGCATGAACACCGAACCGGTGAACGTGTAGATGAACAGCTTCAACGTCGCGTACACGCGCCGCGGACCGCCCCACATGCCGATCAGGATGTACATCGGGATCAGCACCGCCTCGAAGAAGGCGTAGAACACCAGCGCGTCGGTGGCGCAGAACACGCCGATCAGCAGGCCCTCCAGCAACAGCATGCAGGCCATGTACTGGTGCGGACGGTTCTGGATGACCTTCCACGCGCCGGCGATGACCAGGATGCCGACGAAGGTCGTCATCAGGATCAGCGCGACGGAGATGCCGTCCACCGCCAGGGTGAAATGCACGCCCCAGGTCGAGATCCACACATGGGTTTCCTGCAGCTGCATCACCGACCCTTCCGGGTCGTAGCGCAGCAGCCACAGGCTGATCACGAAGGTCGCGATGGTAATCAGCAGCGCCAGCCAGCGCGCCAGCATCGGCCGGGCGGAACCGGCCAGCAGCACCGGCACCGCGCCGACGATGGGCAGCCAGATCAGCAGACTGAGAAGATGATTGAACATGGAGCCTGCTTCCCCTAGTTGCCGAACAGTCGATAGCCGCCAAACAGCACGATCACGCCGATGATCATGGCGAACGCGTAGTGGTAGAGGTAACCGGTCTGGAGTCTCCGCAGCAATGCCGCGCCGCGATGGACCAGCCGCACCGACCCGTTCACCGCCACGCCGTCGATCACGCCGGCGTCGCTGAACTTCCAGAACAGGCGCCCCATCTTCTGCCCGCCGCTGGCAAACAGCGCGTACTCCACTTCATCCGCCCAGTACTTGCGGTCGAGCACCGTCCACAATGGCTTGAGCGCCTGCTTGATCCGACCGGCCAGCGCGGGATTGAACACGTAGATGTAGGTACAGATTACGAAGGCCGCCACCACCAGCAGGAACGGCAGCTGGGTGAAGCCGTGCAACGCCATCACCGCCGCGCCATGGAACTCCTGGCCCAGCTCGGCCAGCACGTTGTTGGCCTCGTCCACGTGGATCGCGCTGCCGAACCAGTTGCCGAACAGCATCGGCGCCACGGTGACGTAGCCGATCAGCAATGACGGGATCGCCAGCAGCACCAGCGGCACGGTCACCACCCACGGCGACTCCTTCGGCGCATGCGCCAGCACGCCCGGTTCATGGTGGTCGTGATCGTCATGACCGTGACCATGCGAGGCGACGACAGTGAAGCGCTCCTTGCCGTGGAAGGTCAGGTACATCTGGCGGAACGTGTACAGGCCCGTGACCAGTGCACCGGCCATCACGCAGAAGTACGCATAGTTGGCGCCCCAGCGATGCGACAGGCCGACCGCCTCGATGATCGCATCCTTGGAGTAGAAACCCGAGGTGAACGGCACCGCCACCAGCGCCAGCGAGCCGATCCACATGGTGATCCAGGTGATCGGCATGTACTTGCGCAGGCCGCCCATGTAGCGCATGTCCTGCTCGTGGTGCATGGCGATGATCACCGAGCCGGCACCGAGGAACAGCAGCGCCTTGAAGAAGGCGTGGGTCATCAGGTGGAATACCGCGCCGGAGTACATCGACACGCCCAGCGCCACCGTCATGTAGCCCAGCTGCGACAGCGTCGAGTACGCCACCACGCGCTTGATGTCATTTTGGACTATGCCAATCAACCCGGTGAACAGCGCAGTCGTGGCGCCGATCACCAGCACGAAGCTCAGCGCGGTCGAGGACATCTCGAACAGCGGCGACATGCGCGCCACCATGAAGATGCCGGCGGTGACCATGGTCGCGGCATGGATCAGCGCCGAGATCGGGGTCGGGCCTTCCATCGAATCGGGCAGCCACACGTGCAGCGGCACCTGTGCCGACTTGCCCATGGCGCCGACGAACAGCAAGATGCAGATCACGGTCGCCGCATCCCACTGCGTGTTCGCGGTGATCTGCAGCGTCTGGCCAGCCAGCCCCGGCGCCGCGCTGAACGCACTGGCGTAGTCCAGCGTGTGCAGGAAGGTCAACACCGCGGCAATGCCCAGCAGGAAGCCGAAGTCACCCACACGGTTGACCAGGAACGCCTTCAGGTTGGCGAAGATCGCGGTCGGCCGCTTGTACCAGAAGCCGATCAGCAGGTAGGACACCAGGCCCACCGCTTCCCAGCCAAAGAACAGCTGCATGAAGTTGTTGCTCATGACCAGCATGAACATCGAGAAGGTGAACAGCGAGATGTAGCTGAAGAAGCGCGTATAGCCCGGGTCGTCGCGCATGTAGCCGATGGTGTACAGGTGCACCACCAGCGAGACGAAGCCCACCACCACCAGCATCATCGCGGTGAGCCTGTCCACCATGAAACCGACGCTGGCGTTGACCTGCCCGATCTGGAACCAGGTGTAGAGGTTCTGGTTGTAGTTGTCCGCGCCGCCCACGGTGAGCTGGTACAGCACATGGAACGACAGCGCGACCGACACGATCATGCACGCGATGGTGACGGTGTGGGCGACCGCGCGACCCGCGCGGCCGAGGAACGGGCTGACGAAACCGGCCACCAGCGAACCGAGCAGCGGCGCCAGTGCGATGGTCAACAGGACGCTCGTGGAAAGACCCATGGGTTCAGCCCTTCATGCTGTCGATGTCGGCGATATTGATCGTGCTGCGCGTACGGAACAGCAGGACCAGGATCGCCAGGCCGACGGCAGCTTCCGCCGCAGCCACGGTGAGGATGAAAAACACGAACACCTGCCCCGACACGTCGCCCAGGAAGCGCGAGAACGCGACAAAATTCATGTTGACCGCAAGCAGCATCAGCTCGATCGACATCAGCAGCACGATCACGTTCTTGCGGTTGATGAACAGCCCGGCCACGGCGATGCAGAACAGCACGGCGCCGAGCACGATGTAGTGTGCGAGCGAAATCATGGCTTGGATTCTCCTGCGGTGCCCTCGTCGGCGGCGGCCGGCGTCGGGCGTACGGCGTCCATCTTGACGATGCGCACGCGATCGCGCGGATCGACCCTGACCTGCCGGCTGGCGGATTCGTAACGCGCACCGCGACGTTCGCGCAGGGTCAGCGCTACCGCAGCCACCAGGCCCACGGTGAGCACCAGCGCAGCCACTTCGAACGGCAACAGGAATTTGGTGTACAGCGCCTGGCCCAGCCACGCGGTGTTGGACATGCCGGCCACCGCAGCCGGGTCAGCGCCCAGGTCGCGCGCATGCATCGCCCACACGCCGATCAGGCCGAGCATCTCGACCAGCATCACGATGGCCACGATCACCCCGACCGGCAGGAACTTCACGAAACCCTCGTGCATTTTCTCCAGGTCGATGTCGAGCATCATCACCACGAACAGGAACAGCACCATCACCGCGCCGACGTAGACCACCACCAGTGCCAGCGCGAGGAACTCGGCGTCCAGCAGCATCCACAGGCAGGCAGCGCTGAAGAAGGTGAGCACCAGCGCGAGCACGGCGTGCACGGTGTTCTTCAGCGTGATCACCGAGAGCGCCGCCGCCACCGTGACGAGGCTGAAGGCGTAGAAGCAGATGATTTGCAGCGTTTGGGGATTCATCGAAGGGCCTCAGCGGTACGGCGCATCTTGGGCACGATCCGCAGCGATCTGCTGTTCGAAGCGATCGCCGATGGCAAGCAGCTTCTGCTTGTCCACCACGTTCTCGCCGCGATTCTCGAAGTGGTATTCGTGGATCGAGGTCTCGACGATCGAGTCGACCGGGCAGCTCTCCTCGCAGAAACCGCAGTAGATGCACTTGAACAGGTCGATCTCGTAGCGCGTGGTGCGGCGCTGGCCGTCGCTCTCTCGCGGAGCCGAATCGATGGTAATCGCCAGCGCCGGGCAGACCGCCTCGCACAGCTTGCAGGCGATGCAGCGCTCCTCGCCGTTCGCATAGCGGCGCAACGCATGCAGACCGCGGAAACGATTCGACTTCGGGATGTGCTCCATCGGGTAGCGCATGGTGTACTTGGGCTTGAACATGTAGCGCATCGTCACGCCCATGCCGGCAACCAGCTCCGCCAGCATCAAACTCTTCAAATAACGGGTTACCGCGTTCATGGCTTACGCTCCCACCCCGATGCTGACCAGGTCGTAGTACTTCAGCAGACCGGCGACGAACACCCAGGCAATGGCAATGGGGATGAATACCTTCCAGCCCAGGCGCATGATCTGGTCGTAGCGGTAGCGCGGGAACGTGGCGCGGAACCACAGGAAGAAGAACGACATCACGAACGCCTTGATGAACAGCCAGATGAAGCCGCCTGCCCCCAGCCAGCTGATCCAGCCGGGCGCGTCGGCGGAGATCCAGCCCTGCAGCGGGCTGAGCCAGCCGCCGAGGAAGAAGATCGCCGACAGGAAGCTGACCAGGATCATGTTGGCGTATTCGGCCAGGAAGAACAGCGCGAAGGCCGACCCGGAATACTCCACGTGGAAGCCGGCGACGATTTCCGACTCGCCTTCGGCCATGTCGAACGGCAGGCGGTTGGTCTCGGCCACGCCGGAGACGAAATAGATCACGAAGACCGGCAGCAACGGCAGCCAGAACCAGTCGAACAGGCCCTTGCCGCCGGCCTGCGCGTTGACGATTTCGCTGAGGTTGAGGCTGCCGGCCAGCACCATCACGCAGACCAGGCACAGGCCCATGGCCAGCTCGTACGAGATCACCTGGGCCGCCGAACGCATGGCGCCCAACAGCGCGTAGCGCGAGTTGGACGCCCAGCCTGCGATGATGATGCCGTAGACGCCCATCGAGGTCATCGCCAGCAGGTAGAGGATGCCTGCGTTGGCGTTGGAGAGCACCATCTTGCCGCTGAACGGGATCACCGCCCAGGCCGCCAGCGCGGGGACCAGCCCGATCAGCGGCGCCAGGAAGTACAGGAAGCGGTTGGCCTTGGTCGGCAGGATCACTTCCTTGATCAAGAGCTTCACCACGTCGGCGAACGCCTGCAGCACGCCGCCGGGGCCGACCTTGTTCGGTCCCATGCGCACGTGCATCCAGCCGATGACCTTGCGCTCCCAGTACACGAACATCGCCACCGCGATCACCAGCGGCAGCACGATGCACAGGATGTAGATCAGCGGCCACATGACCTGGTTGATGAGTTGATCAGCCATGATGCCTATGCCTTGCTCAAGGTGATGGCTGCGCCGTGCGGCGGCAGCGTGGCGGTAAGGTCTTGGGCTGCCTCGATCCACACGGCGCCGTCGGGCACGGCCGCATCGACCAGCACCGGCAACTGCACCTCGCCGATGCGCGCCTGCGCGCCGGCGGTCAGGCCTTGCCGCCCCGCCTCGGCTTCATTGAGGCGGATCGCCGGCGCACGATTGAGCGGGTGCGCATTGAGCGCGGTGGCCCGGCGCAACACCGCATCGACGCGGTAGATCGGCCAGGTGGCCAACCGGGTGAGCGCGGCAGGCGCCGCACGCGTCGACAGGCCCTGACGCGCTGCCTGCGCGCGCTCGCCGATGCCGTCGCGCAGACCGGCGATGTCGTCGAACTCGAAACCGGCCAGCTGCATCGCCCCGCCGAGCGCACGCAGGACCTTCCAGCCCGGCCGCGCCTCGCCCGGCGCCTTGGCACCCGCGATCACGCCCTGCGCCAATCCGTCGACGTTGACCAGGGTCGCGTCGATTTCGGCCAGCAGTGCAATCGGCAGGATGACGTCCGCCACCTCGCGCAGCGCGGCACCGCCGAAGGCGCTGAACGCCACGACCTTGTCAGCGCCGCGCAGCGCCTTCAGCGCCGCGGCGCCATCGGCGAAGTCGTGCGGCGGCTCGACGCCGTACAGCAGGTACGCCTTGCGCGGCTGCGCCAGCATGGCCTGGGCATCGAGCCCGCCATTGCCCGGCACCACGCCGATGCGACCCAGACCGATGGCGTTGGCGCCCACCGGCACCTCATCGACGCCGGCACCGGTGGCTTCGCCGATGAAGTGCGCGATCGCGCGCAGCCACGAGGCCTGCGGGTGTGTCGCCGCGGCTTCGCCGAGGATCACCGCCGAGGTACCCGCCTTCAGCGCGGCAATCACCCCACCATCGCCCTGCCCGCTGCGGGCGCTGTCCAGCGCACCGGCCAGCGATGCCGGCGCCGTGGCACCGGCTTCCACTGCAGCCTTGGCCAGCCCCAGCATGGCGTCGACCAGCGCTTGCGGAGCGACGATCGTTTCGCCCGCCAGCTTGTAGTTGAAATCGAAACGAGCCGGATTCACCACGAATACGCGCGCGCCCTTCTTGGTCGCCTGGTGCAGCCGGTGATTGACCAGCGGCAGTTCCTGGCGCAGGTCCGAGCCGACCAGCAAGGCGGCCTGTACCCTTTCCAGTTCGGCGACCGGCATGCCGAACGGTACCGCCACGGCGTGATCGGCAAAATCGAGCTGGCGCAAACGGTGGTCGAGGTGGGCACTGCCCAGGCCACGCGCCAGGCGCACCAGCAGGTCGCCCTCCTCGTTCGAGATCGACGGGTGCACCAGGATGCCCAGCTCGCTGCCCGGCGCCTTCTTCAGTGCCTCGCCGGCAAACGCCAGCGCGTCCTCCCAGGTGGTGTCGTGCCACTGGCCGTCGCGCTTCACCTGCGGAGCATGCAGGCGATCGGGGGCGTACATGCCCTGGTGGCTGTAGCGGTCGCGGTCGGACAGCCAGCACTCGTTGATCGCCTCGTTGTCGCGCGGCACCACCCGCAGCACCTCGCCGCGGCGCGTGTGCAGCCACAGGTTGGAACCCAGCGCGTCATGCGCGCCGATCGACGGCTTGGCGATCAATTCCCAGGCGCGCGCCTTGAACTGGAACACCTTGTCGGTCAATGCGCCGACCGGACAGACGTCGATGATGTTGCCGGACAGCTCGGTTTCCACCGTCTTGCCGATGTAGGTGCCGATGACCTGGTCCTCACCGCGGCTCATGCCACCCAGCTCGTAGGTGCCGGCGATCTCGCTGGTGAAGCGCACGCAGCGCGTGCAGTGGATGCAGCGCGTCATCTCGGTGGCCACCAGCGGCCCGATGTTCTCGTCGGCCACCGTGCGCTTGCGCTCGGTGAAGCGCGACACGCTGCGACCGAAGCCCAGCGCCACGTCCTGCAGTTCGCACTCGCCGCCCTGATCGCAGATCGGGCAATCCAGCGGGTGGTTGATCAGCAGGAACTCCATCACGTCGCGCTGGTATTGCAGCGCGAGCTTGGAGCGGGTCTGCACCTTCATGCCCTCGGTGACCGGGGTGGCGCACGCGGGCAGCCCCTTGGGCACCGGGCGCCCACCCATCTCCACCTCGACCATGCACATGCGGCAGTTCGCGGCGATCGGCAGCTTGCGGTGATAGCAGAAACGCGGGATCACGACGCCGACGGCATCGGCTGCCTCGATGATCATCGCATTCTTGCGGATCTGCACCGGCTTGCCGTCGATCTCGATGCTGACCAGGTCGGGAGCGGTGCTGGTTGGCTGCGTACTCATGCAGCAACTCCTTGGGGAGCAGGGAATGGAGAATGGAGAATGGGAGATGGAAAGGGCCGCCGGATGTCGCGGCGCGATTCCCTGTTCCCGATTCCCGATTCCCGATTCGCGCGGATGGAGAGCATGGTCATGCCTTGACCTCATCGCGCGAATCGACGATCGAGTGTCCGTGCTCCACGTAGTACTCGAATTCGTTCCAGAACCGGTTCAGGAATCCCTGCACCGGCCATGCCGCCGCCTCGCCGAAAGCGCAGATGGTGTGGCCCTCGATCTGCCCGGCAATGGCCTTCAGGCGGTGCAGGTCCTCCTGTGTGCCGTTGCCTTCGACGATGCGGGTCAGCACGCGATACATCCAGCCGGTGCCTTCGCGGCACGGCGTGCACTGGCCGCAGGACTCGGCCTTGTAGAAGCGCGAGATGCGCTGGCAGACCCTGACCATGCAGGTGGTCTCGTCCATCACGATCACCGCGCCCGAGCCCAGGCCGGAGCCGGCCTTCTGCAGGCAGTCGTAGTCCATGGTGCTTTCGAGCATGATCTCGGCCGGCAGCACCTTCATCGAGGAGCCGCCCGGGATCACCGCCTTGAGCTTGTGGCCGTTGCGCACGCCGCCGGCCAGCGCCAGCAGATCCTTGAACGAGGTACCGAGGCGGACTTCGTAATTGCCGGGGCGATTGACGTGGCCGGACACCGAAAAGATCTTCGGGCCACCGTTGTTCGGCTTGCCGAGGTTGAGGAACCAGTCCGCGCCGCGGCGCAGGATCGCCGGCACCGAAGCGTAGGTCTCGGTGTTGTTGATCGTCGTCGGCTTGCCGTACAGGCCGAAATTGGCCGGGAACGGGGGCTTGAAGCGCGGCATGCCCTTCTTGCCTTCCAGCGACTCCATCATCGCGGTCTCTTCGCCGCAGATGTAGGCGCCGGCGCCCAGGGCGGCATGGATGTCCACGTCGATGCCGCTGCCCTGCACGTTCTTGCCGAGCAGGCCGGCGGCATAGGCTTCCTTCAGCGCCGCCTCGAAGTGTTCGAACGGCTCGTGGTGGAATTCGCCGCGCAGGTAGTTGTAGGCCACCGTAGAGCCCGTGCAGTAGCAGGCAATGGCCAGCCCCTCGATCACCGCGTGCGGGTTGTAGCGCAGGATGTCGCGGTCCTTGCAGGTACCCGGCTCGGACTCGTCCGAATTGCACAGGATGTATTTCTGCATCGTGCCCTTGGGCATGAAGGACCACTTCAGCCCGGTCGGAAAACCGGCGCCGCCGCGGCCGCGAAGGCTGCTCTTCTTGATCTCCTCGACCAGCGACGCCGGATCGGGCTTCTCGGCGAGGATCTTGCGCCAGGCCTTGTAGCCGTCGACCTGCTCGTAGCTTTCCATCGCCCACGGCGTGTCGAAGTGCAGCGTCGTGTAGACGACCTGGTGTTCCTGGGGTGCGGGTCCGACGGCCATCAGTGACTCCCCTCCGCGCCGTGAGCGGCCGGACCGTCGAGGGTCAGGCCATCCAGGATCGCGTCGAGCTTTTCGGTGGTGAGACGTTCGTGGTAATGCCCGTTGACCGTGGCGGCCGGGGCGTACACGCAGGCGGCGATGCACTCTTCCTCGGCCTTCAGGTAGACGCGCCCGTCGGGCGTGCTCTGGCCCAGCTTGATGCCGAGCTTCTGCTCGCAGTGGCGGACCAGCTCCTCGGCACCGTTGAGCCAGCACGAGATGTTGGTGCAGATAGCCACGTTGTTGCGGCCCACCGGCCGGGTTTCGAGCATCGAGTAGAAGCTCGCCACCTCATAGGCCCAGATGGGCGGCAGGTCCAGATATTTCGCCACCGCGGTGATCAGCTCGTCGGTGAGAAAGCCGCGGTTCTGCTCCTGCGCGCCGAACAGCGCCTGGATCAGCGCCGAGCGCTTGCGATCCGGCGGAAACTTGGCCACCCACGCGTCGATGTGCTTGCGCGTGTGCTCGGAAAGCACGAGGAGCGGATCGACGTGCTTCACCTGGTTGTAGTTGCCGGTGGCTTTCATGGGTTTGAACCAGCGAATGGGGAATGGGGAATGGAGAATGGGAAAGGCAACGCATGCGGTGCACCGGAGCTCTCGGCGAGGGGCATCGGTCGGAAGCGTGCCGCTCTTCCGATTCCCCATTCCCTATTCCCTATTCCCGTATTCATCGATCCACCTCGCCGAACACCAGGTCGTAGGTGCCGATCATGGCCACCACGTCGGCGAGCATGTGGCCGCGCACGACGGTGTCCATGGAGGAGAGGTGGGCGAAACCGGGAGCACGCAGGTGCACGCGGAACGGCTTGTTGGCACCGTCGGAAACCAGATAGCAGCCGAACTCGCCCTTGGGCGCCTCGACCGCGCAATAGGTTTCGCCGGCCGGCACGCAATAGCCTTCGGTGAACAGCTTGAAGTGATGAATGAGCGCTTCCATGCTCTCCTTCATCACCTCGCGATGGGGCGGCACGACCTTGTAGTCGTTGAGGATCACCGGGCCGGGATTGGCGCGCAGCCATTCCACGCACTGGCGGATGATGCGGTTGGACTGGCGCATCTCCTCCACGCGGCACAGGTAGCGGTCGTAGCAGTCGCCGTTGACGCCGACGGGGATGTCGAAGTCCACCTCGGCATATTTCGCGTACGGCTGCTTCTTGCGCAGGTCCCATTCCACGCCGGAGCCGCGCAGCATCACGCCGGTCATGCCCCACTGCTGGGCCAGTTCCGGGCTGACCACACCGATGCCGACGGTGCGCTGCTTCCAGATGCGGTTGGTGGTGAGCAGTGCCTCGTATTCGTCCACCTTCGAGGGGAAGTCGGCGGTGAACGCGTCGAGGAAGTCGAGCATCGAACCTTCGCGCCAGCTGTTGATGCGCTTGAGGTCGGCACCCTTGTGCCACGGCGACTCGCGGTACTGCGACATCTGCGCCGGCAGGTCGCGGTAGACGCCGCCCGGGCGGTAGTACGTGGCGTGCATGCGCGCACCCGACACCGCCTCGTAGACGTCCATCAGCTCCTCGCGCTCGCGGAACGCATAGAGCATCACCGCCATCGCACCCAGGTCGAGTGCGTTCGAGCCGATCCACATCAGGTGATTCAGGATGCGGGTGATCTCGTCGAACATGGTGCGGATGTACTGCGCGCGCTCCGGCGCCTCGATCCCCAGCAGAGTCTCGATCGCGCGCACGTAGGCGTGCTCGTTGCACATCATCGACACGTAGTCGAGCCGGTCCATGTAGCCGATCGACTGGTTGAACGGCTTGGACTCGGCCAGCTTTTCGGTGCCGCGATGGAGCAGGCCCACGTGCGGATCGACGCGCACGATGGTCTCGCCGTCCATCTCCATGATCAGGCGCAGCACGCCGTGCGCAGCCGGGTGCTGCGGGCCGAAGTTCATCGTGTAGTTGCGGATTTCCTGGGCCATCTTCAGTTCTCCCGCCACTTGTCGGCGGCTTCAGCCCGGGCCTGCAGCAGGTCGGCGTCGTCACGGATCGTGCGCGGCACCAGCACGCGCGGCTCGATCGACACGGGTTCGTAGATCACCCGCTTCTGCTCGGGGTCGTAGCGCACCTCGACATTGCCGATCAGCGGGAAATCCTTGCGGAACGGATGGCCGACGAAACCATAGTCGGTGAGGATGCGGCGCAGGTCCGGGTGCCCTTCGAAGATGATGCCGAACAGGTCGAACGCCTCGCGCTCGAACCAGTTCACGCCAGGCCACACCGGAGTCAGCGACGGCACCACCGGCAGGCTGTCGTCCGTGCAGAACACGCGCAGGCGCAAGCGACGGTTGTGCTCGATCGAAAGCAGCTGGACCACCGCGGCGAAGCGGCGCGGCTGGCTGTCGCCGCTGGGGCGCTCGGCCCAGCTGAAGCGGCCCAGCGCCTGCCCTTCGACACCGCGCGAGAAACCCGAGCCGCTGACCGTGGTGGTGTCCCACTCGACCTGACCGTAGCCGAGGTAATCGATGCCGCACAGGTCGATCAGCTCGCCGAAGCGGAACGCCGGCTCGTCGCGCAGCGCGGTGGCCACCGCAACCAGGTCGGCGGCGGCCAGGTCGGCAATGATCTCGTTGCGCTCGGTGCTGACTTCCAGCGTGTCGCCGAAGCGCGCGACAAGCTGGTCGGCAAGCGACTTCGCGGAGGTATCGGACATGTCGGGCCTCACGAACGCGCGATGGTGCTGGTGCGACGGATCTTCTTCTGCAACTGCAGGATGCCGTGGATCAATGCTTCGGCCGTCGGCGGGCAGCCCGGCACGTAGATGTCCACCGGCACGATGCGGTCGCAGCCGCGCACCACGGAGTAGGAATAGTGGTAGTAGCCGCCGCCGTTGGCGCAGCTGCCCATCGAGATGACCCACTTCGGCTCGGGCATCTGGTCGTAGACCTTGCGCAGTGCCGGTGCCATCTTGTTGACCAGGGTGCCGGCCACGATCATCACGTCGGACTGGCGCGGGCTGGGGCGGAAGATCACGCCGTAGCGGTCGAGGTCGAGCCGCGCCACGCCGGCGTGCATCATCTCCACCGCGCAGCAGGCCAGGCCGAAGGTCACCGGCCACATCGAGCCCGTGCGCGCCCAGTTCATCAGCGCGTCGACGCTGGTGGTGGCGAAGCCGCGCTGCACGACGGGGTTGTCGCCGGCCGGGCGCAGGATGTCGTCGACCAGGTTCAGCGGCTCGGGGTTGTGCATCACCCGGCTGATGGAATCGATCACTCCCATTCGAGCGCTCCCTTCTTCCACACGTAAGCAAAGCCGATCACCAGCAGCAGCAGGAACAGCCCCATCTCGATCAGCGCGATCAGGCCGATCTGCTTGAACACCACCGCCCACGGAAACAGGAAGGCGATTTCCAGGTCGAAGATGATGAACAGGATGGCGAGCAGGTAATAGCGCACGTCGAAGCGCATGCGTGCGTCCTCGAATGCCTCGAAGCCGCATTCGTAGGGGGCGAGCTTCTCCGCCTCGGGGCGACGCGGGCCGGCGAGCAGGCCGACCACCAGCAACACCACGCCAAGGCCGGCGGCAACGGCGATGAACAACAGGACAGGCCAGTATTCGGCGAGCACGATGCAACCTACCTCCGCGCCGCTTGGGCGCATCAGTGACCGGTGGGAACTTGGATCAAGTGCTCACGGTCCGACGACTTCAGTTCGGTGCATCGGCGTGGCCTGGGCCTCCGACTACGCCGGCGGATCGAAGCCACCGGCGCCCGATGTCTCGCAAAACGCGTTTGCGAATCCGCGCATTGTATCAGTGCGATGGGGTACAACAAGCCTTGACGGCTGCTGCGTTGCGAACTAACGCACGGCTTGCGCCGGGCGCGTCACATGGTCTGCGTGGGTCGCTCGGAATTGAGCGTGCCGGCGAGGATGTTCTCGATGCGGCTGCGCGCGGCCTCCGCGTCGCTGGATTCGTTGAAATGGATGCCGATGCCGGCGGTGCGATTGCCCTGCGCGCCGACCGGGCTGATCCACACCACCTTGCCCACCACCGACAGGCGCTCGGTCTCGTCGGCCAGGGTCACCAGCAGCACCACCTCGTCGCCCAGGGCATAGGACTGCGCCGTCGGCGCAAACAGACCGCCATGCTTGAGGAACGGCATGTACGCGTTGTACAGCGACGCCGCGTCCTTGATCTTCAGCGAGATGATGCCTTGCCGGCCAGCCATCGGTTTCATGCCACGCTCCCCGCCGGGCCTGCGTCCCGGTCAACGGCGTCGATCTTAGCAGGTCGGCGCAGCGCGTCAGGCACTGCCGCGCGTCACTGCCCGGTCGTTTCGCCGGCCAGCAGCGACTGCCGTTCGTTGACCAGGTTGCCCCAGGTTGCCGGCGGCGCCCAGCCGGCAACCCATGCCGGCACGGAAGCGGCGGCCATCGGCCGCGATATCGAGAAGCCCTGCAACTGGTGGCAGCCCAGCGACGCCAGCAGATCCCCCTGCACCGGCGTCTCCACCCCTTCGGCGATCACCGCCTTGGCCAGCATGCGCGCGGTGGTGATCACGCCCGCGGCGATCGCCATGTTGCGGTCATCATGCAGGATGTCGCGCACGAAACTCTGGTCGAGCTTGATGTGCTCGATGTCGAGCTGCTGGATGTGGCTCAGCGACGCCGAGCCCGTGCCGAAATCGTCCAGCCCCACGCGGATGCCGCGCCGCCGGCATTCCTCGATGACCACCTTGGCCCGCGCATGGTCCATGCTTGGCCCGGTCTCGGTGATCTCGATACCGAAGCCGACGTCCATCACGTCAGGATAGGTGTCCAGCGCGGCGTCGATGTCCGCGAAGAACGCCGGGTGCAACAGGTGGCGGGTGCTGATGTTGACCGACACCGGAACGGGCACGCCGGCATGCAACCAGCCCTGGCAGCAGCGCAGTGCCTCGTCCAGCACGTAGCGTCCGATCGGCCGGGCAAGTTGCGGGTCGTCCAGCACGTGCATGAAGTTGGCCGGGCCGATCAGCTCCTGCTCGCGATCGTTGAGGCGCAGCAGTGCCTCCATCCCGGCCACGCCGTTGATCCCGGGCAGGCCGTCGATGTAGACGATTGGCTGGAACAGGAGCTGCAAGCGCGACTGCTGCAGGGCCTGGGCGATCCGCTCGCGCATCGCCTGCAGACGCACCTGCTCCAGCTCCATGGCCGGCTCGTACAGCGAGCCGCGATCCTTGCCTGCCTCCTTCGCCTCGTACATCGCCATGTCGGCGTGGCGGACCAGCCCCTCGGCGCTGGAGCCGTCGAGCGGAAACAGGGTCCAGCCGATGCTTGCCGACAGGAACAACTGCTCCTCGTCCAGGTTGAACGGCACCCGCAGCGCCTGCAGGATGCAGCGGCTGATCACGTCCAGCTGCTCGCGGCTGTCCAGGCCGGGGATCAGCAACGCGAATTCGTCGCCGCCGAGGCGGGCCAGCACGTCGGCGTCACGCAGCATGCCGCGGATGCGCGAAGACGCCTCCGCCAGCACGCGGTCGCCGCCGCTGTGGCCGGCGGTATCGTTGACGCTCTTGAACCGGTCCAGGTCCAGGATGCCCACTGCCAGCAGGGAATCGTCGGCGGTGGCTCGGGTCCGCGCCTGTTCCAGCAGCTCGAACAACAGCCGCCGGTTGGGCAAACCGGTGACCACGTCGTAGAACGCCAGCCGCTCGACGCGCGCCTCGTGCAGTTTCCGCTCGGTGATGTCGCGCTGCTGCCAGATGCAGCCCTGCGCCACGCCGTCAATGCAGATCGGCATGAAGTCGCGCAGCAGTACGCGCCCGTCGGCCAGCAGCACTTCCTCGTCGCGCGACTCCTCGTTGCGCGCCACGATGCCGGCCATGCGTTCGAGCTCGCGTTCGGGCTCGCAATAGAGATGACTGATGCGAGCGTGCAGCGCGGCCGACGGCAGGCCCTCCAGTTCGCCCGGCGATTCGGCCAGCCCGAACAAGGCACAGAATGCCTCGTTGGCGAACTTCACCAGCCCGTTCGCTGTCGTCACCAGCACCCCGGAATGCTGGTTGGACAGCACCGTGCGCACGTGCTGCAGGTTGAAACGCAGATCGCGCTCGGCCAGCAGCCGCGCCGCGTGCGCCCGCTGCATCTGCATGCCCAGGCCAAGCTCGACCGCCATCTCCGCGAACACCTGGACCTCGACCGGGGTGAAAGCGTCGGCCTGGTCGGCACCGACCACGAACACGCCCACCACCGCCTCGCCCACGCGCAGCGGCAACGCCAGCACCGCGCCGTCTCCCAGCGTCGTGCCCGGCAGCGGCCATTCGCGCGGCGCGCCCGCGGCGTACTGGCGAACGCACGGCTCGCCGCGGCGCAAGGCGACGACCGCGGCATCGCCGGCATGCTTCTGCTCGTCCAGGGCGAGACCCTCCCCCGGCGTCACCACGCCATCCATGCCGGCGTGGGCATGCAGGCGCAAGCTTGTGGCCGCGTCGTCGGCAAACAGGCCGATCCACGCGAAGCGGTAGCCGCCCACGCGGCAGGCCACGTCGCTGCTCTCGGCCAGCAGCAGGGTTTCGTCAGGGCTGTGCGTGACCACCTTGATCATCTCGCTGAGCAGACGCAAGGCGCGGCGCTGGCGAGCCTCCTGCTGCACCGAGCGCTGCAACTGATGGCGTTGCGACTGCGCCTCCAGCCCCAGCCCGATGCTGGCGGCGGCCTGCTGCAGCAGCTCGGTCAACCGTGTCGAGAAGTACGCGGGGTCGGATGCGCGGATCACCAGTCCGGCGCGCACCTCGCCGAACACCATCACCGGTATCGCCATCGCGGCGACCACGTCATGGCGCTCGTAGGCGGTGCGCAATCGCTGCAGGCCCGGCACGCGGCGCAGGTCCGGCTCGATCTGCGGCACGCCGCGCCAGAACGAGGGCCGCACCAGCGACAGCGGGGTCTGTTCGGGGTAGATGTCCTGCATGTCCGCGGCCACCGCCACCGGCGCCACCCGCTGGAACCATCCGGCCGCGTGGTCGGCCTCGCCGATCATCACCAGCATCGCGCCCAGGCGCCGCTGCAGCACCTCGATGATGGCGTCGTAGAGTTCCGGAGGTTCCACCGCGCGAACCAGCAACTGGCCGATCTCGGACAGCGCCGCGTAATAGCTCTCGCTGGTCGCAGCCGTGGCGCCCGTATTGACCCGCATCGCGTCCGGCTCTTCGAGGTGCATGCCGTCTTCCCCTGCTTGCGCAGCAACCTAGCTGGGTCGGTCCAAGGGCGCAACACCGGCGGCGGGGGTCGGCTCGTCGGCTTGGATCTGGCACCAGCCCCAATGGTCGAATATCCACGGCGAGCACAAGTCCAGCGACAGCCGCACGAAACATGGCGCCGCACGCGCAGCCGCGGGCAGCTGCAGGCGCAATGTGCCGTCCGCGTCATGTCGCAGCGGCGCGCTCTGCCAGGCCCAGCGCTGCGATGTTGCCGGGTTCACCAGGTCCAGCCGCAGCCAGCGCCACCACACGCGGGGCGGGTGCCACGGCAGGGCTGCCGGCATCGGAGCGTCCGGCTCGAAATAGGTTTCGTCGCGCTCCGCCATTCGGCGCAGGCGCTTGCCGCTCAACGCGAGTTGGCTGCGATGCGCCTGCAGGGCGGCGCGCTTGCCGGCGAGCTGGGCGGCCGTGGCAGGCATCTTCAAGGCGCGCCGATCCCCCTTGTCGCCATGCACGAGGTAGGCGAGCAGCGCCGGCGGCGTGGCGTGGCCGGCCAATGCCAGCCGCACCAGCACGTGCGCCGCGCTGTGGTCGGGATGCCGATCCTGCAATGACGGCACGGCAATCAGGTCGGGGGCGAAGCGGTCGATCGCATCGCGGATGGCGGCCACGGCCCGGTCGGTCGATTGCAGCAAGAGGCCGGTGACGCCGAGGTCGGGCCAGTCCAGGGATTGCAACGCAGTCGCCGGTACCCCCAGCGCGGCGAGCGCATGCTGCAATTCGGCCGCGCGCCGCTGCGCCCAGCGGCGCCGATCCGCCGCGCCGAGGCGCCAGCGGCGTTCCAGCGCGCGCTGCGGCCAGGGATTGTTGTCGCCGGCGGTCAGCAGCAGGATGCGCACCTCGCCACCGGCCGCCAGCACTTGCTGCAGCAGCACGCCGGTGGCCAGGGTTTCGTCATCGGGATGCGGCGCGATCACCAGCAGACGGGTGCTCGCGGAGAACTCTGGCCCACCGTCGCCCCGGGCACTGTCCATCAGCGCCACCGGGACAGCAGCTCCAGCAGCAGCAGATCCGGGCGCAAGGGGCCGCGCAGGCCCTCGCGTGCGCGGTTGCTGGCGTCGTGCCAATCGCCCAGCGCCGCCGCGTCCAGCGCGCTGCCCAGTGGCGGGCGATCGCCCAGCGAACGGGCGCGCAGTTCGTCGGCCGCGGCCTGCGCGGCAAACCACAGCCGTTGCGCCGGCTCGTCGTCCAGCCAGCGCTTGACCACCTCGGCCGCCTGGCCGCGCCCGCCGGCCAGCGCCGCCAGGTCGCGGCGGACTTCGGTGCGCTGCTCCAGCGCGCCATGCCGGCTCCATTGCATGGCGAGTCCCGGGTTGCCACCGGCTGCCGCCAGCGCCGCCCTGCCGTCGGCCACGCCTTCGCGCTGCAGCCAGGCCAGCGCCAGCGCCGGTTCGGGCAGATGGAACTCGATCCGCTGGCAACGGCTGCGGATCGTCGGCGGCAACCGCCACGGCGCATCGGCCAGCAGGATCAGCATGGTTTGCGCAGCCGGTTCCTCCAGCGTCTTCAGCAAGGCATTGGCCGCCGCGGCGTTCATCGCGTCGGCCGGGTCGATGGTGACCACTTGCCAGCCGCCGAGCTGGCTGCGCATGGCCAGCCGGGCGGACAACTCGCGGATCTGGTCGACCACGATCTCGGTGCGTGGCGTGCCGTCCTTGCGCAAGCCGAAGGTCAGTTCCACCCGGTCCGGATGCGAGCCGGCCGCGCTCAACCGGCAACCCCGGCAATGCCCGCAGGCTTCGCCGTGCACCGGCTCGGTGCACAGCAGGCCGCGCACGAAACGCTGCGCGAACGCACGCTTGCCCAGGCCGGCGGCACCGCACAGCAGCAGGGCGTGCGGCAGCGCGCCGCGCTCGCGACGGGCCTGCAGCCGCGACCAATGATCCTCGTGCCATGGCAGTGCGTTCATCGGGCCGACCCTTCCAGCCACTCGATCAAGGCATGCGTGGCCGCCTGCAGCACCTGCCCGGGAGCCTGGCTGGCGTCGATGACGCGGAAGCGGTTCGGCTCCTGTGCCGCGCGGTCGCGGTAGCTGGCACGCACCCGCTCGAAGAACGCGTCCGCCTCGGACTCGATGCGGTCGGCCTCGCCGCGACCGGCGGCACGGGCGCGCCCGGCCGCGACCGGCAGGTCGAGCAGCAAAGTGAGATCGGGCTTCACGCCGTCGCAGGCCCAGCGCTCCAGTTCCTCGATGCGCGCGGCGGGCTGGCCGCGTCCACCGCCCTGGTAGGCGTAACTCGCGTCGGCAAAGCGGTCGCACACCACCCACTGCCCCGCAGCCAGCGCGGGCTCGATCACCTCGCGCACCAGCTGTGCGCGCGAGGCGAACATCAACAGCAGTTCGGTCTCCGCCGCCAGCGGGGCCAGCGCCGGATCCAGCACGATCGCGCGCACCGCCTCGCCCACCGGCGTGCCGCCCGGCTCGCGCGCCTGCACCACCGACAGCCCGCGCTGGCGAAGGCAGGCCAGCACGCCGGCCAGCAAGGTGCTCTTGCCGGCGCCCTCGCCGCCCTCGAGGCTGATGAACCTGCCGCGCGCGGGACTCATCGGCAGCGCTTCCGCTGGTAGCAGTCGACGTTGCGGTTGTGCTCGGCCAGGGTGCTGGAGAACACGTGGCTGCCATCGCCGCGCGCCACGAAATACAACGCATCGCCGGCGGCGGGATGCAGCGCGGCCGCGATCGCCGGCCGGCCCGGCAGGGCGATCGGTGTGGGCGGGAGGCCGGGCCGGGTGTAGGTGTTGTAGGGCGTGTCGGCGGCGAGATCGCTCTTGCGGATGTTGCCGTCGTAACGCGCGCCCATGCCGTAGATCACGCTGGGGTCGGTCTGCAGCAGCATGTGATGCTCCAGGCGCCGGACGAACACTCCGGCGATCTTCGCACGCTCGTCGGCGCGGCCGGTTTCCTTCTCCACGATCGAGGCCAGGATCAGCGCCTGGTACGGATTGGCCAGCGGCAAGTCCGGCGCACGCCCCGGCCAAAGCGCCGCCAGCGTACGCTCCATCGCCGCATGGGCGCGGCGCAGGATGTCCAGCTCGCCGTCGCCCTTCACGTAGGCGTAGGTCTCTGGCAGGAAGCGTCCTTCCGGCGCCTCGCCGCCGGCGCCGATGCGCTGCATGATCGTCGCGTCGTCGAGGCCGCTGGTGTCGTGCTGCAGCACGTCGGCCTGGGCCAGCGCGCGGCGCAGCTCGGCGAACGTCCAGCCGTCGACGATAGTGAAGTTGCGCTGCAGGACCTTGCCCGCCGCCATGTCCGACAGCAACTGGCGCGGCGTGATGCCGGGCGCGAGCGCATATTCCCCCGCGTGCAGCTTGCCGGCCACGTGCATCTGCTCGGCCAGCAATCGCCAGTACCACGGGCTGGCCGTGGTCAGACCCTGTCGCCGCAGCTCGGCGACGATGCCCCGGAAACTGGTGCCGCGGCTGACGTCGATGCTTTGCTGTTGCGGCGATACGTTCAACGCGGTCACGCTGAAACGATGGTAGTCGTTCCAGCCCACCGCCAGCGCCGCAGCGAGCGCCAGCACCACCAGCAGCAACCCGTGCAGCCGCGCAGCCCCGCGCATCGCTCGAACACTCATCCGCCCTGCTCCATTGAAAATCCCAGATCGCGCCAATGCTGCTGCAACCGGCGCGCCACTGCGCCGGGTGCCCAGGTCCAACGCTCCAGCGACTGTACCGGCACGATGCCGCGCACGCTCGAACTCAGGAACAGCTCGCTGGCCCCGGCCAGGGCCTCCAACCCGATCTCGGCCACGCGCGCCGACATCGCCTCCAGCACCTCGGCCCGCGCGACCCCGGCGATGCCGCAGCGGTCCACGGCCGGGGTCAGCAACTCGCCGTCGATCACCGCGAACAGGTTGGCCATGGTCGCCGAAATCACATGGCCGTGGCCATCGCACAGCACGCCTTCGGCGATCGCCGGATCGTTCCACTCGGCGCGCGCCAGCACCTGCTCCAACCGGTTCAGATGCTTGACGCCGGCCAGTCGCGGCTGCTCGGCCAGCCGCAGCCGGCACACCCGCATGCGCACGCCGTGGATGGCCGCCTCTCCCACCGGCGGCGGCGGGAACGCGGCCACCACGCGGGTGGGTCGCGGCGTTGCCGGCGGCGCATAACCGCGCTCGCCGATGCCGCGCGTCACGGTGATACGCACCACCGCATGCGCCATGTCCGCCCGGACCTGCTGCGTTTCGTGCCAGAGCTGGTCCGGGTCGGGTGCGGGAATCAGCAGGCGCTCGCAACCGGCCGTCAGCCGCTGCATGTGCCGCGCCCACAGCGGCGCGCGCGTGCCGACCATGCGGATGCTCTCGAACAGGCCGTCGCCGTAACCGAAGCCGCGGTCGAGCACGCTGACCCGATCCGCGGCCACGCCGTCGACCAGCAGCCGCGCCGCCATCAGCCCGGCTTCCCGAGCGCGCGCAGCAGGCCGCGTGCCTTGGCGCGCGTCTCGTCCAGCTCGGCGGCGGCTTCCGAGTCGGCGACGATGCCCGCGCCGGCGCGCAGGCTCACGTGCTCGCCGCTCAGCGTCAGGGTGCGGATCAGGATGTTCAAGTCGAGCTCGCCATTGCAGTCCAGGTAGCCCAGCGCGCCGGTATAGGCGCCGCGCGGCGTGCGCTCCAGCGCGGCGATGATCTCCATGCAGCGTACCTTGGGGCAGCCGGTGATGGTGCCGCCGGGAAAGGTGGCGGCGATCACCTCGCCCGGCGTTACGCCGGCGCGCAGCCGTCCGCGTACATTGGAGACGATGTGGTGAACATGGGCGTAACTCTCCACCACCATCAGCTCGTCGACCTCGACCGTGCCCGGCGCGCAGACACGACCCAGGTCGTTGCGCTCCAGGTCGAGCAGCATCACGTGTTCGGCACGCTCCTTCGGGTGGGCGCTCAGTTCGCGGATGCGCGCGTGCTCGTCGTCGCCGCTCAGCCGCGGGCGCGTACCGGCGATCGGACGCGTCTGCGCCACGCCGCCGCGCACTTCCACCAGGCGTTCGGGCGAGGAACTCAGCACGGCCCAGCCCGGCTGTTGCAGCAAACCGGCGAACGGCGCCGGGTTGGCGCGGCGCAAGGCGTCGTAAAGCGCCGCCGGCTGGGGAGGCAGCGCGTAGCGGGCGTTCCAGCCGCGCGACAGGTTCACCTGGAACGTGTCGCCGGCCCGGAGGTGTTCGTGAATGCGCTGCACGCCATCGAGGAAGTCGCCGGGCGGGTCTTCCTCGATGGTCTCGAGTGCGGGCAACGGCGGCCATGCCGCCGGCGATGCAAGATCGGCTTCGAGCCGGTCGAGCAACGGCTCGAAGCCGGCCTCGGCGACCAGCCAGGTGCATTCGTGCCAATGGTCGACGATGATCGCCGCCGGGCAGCGCACGGCCAGCGCCAACGGCAGCGTCGAGCTGGGCGGCAACTTCAATCGGGGCTCGATCTCGGCGGCCAGTTCATAGCTCAGCAGCAAAACCCAACCGCCGTGGAACGGCAACTCGTCGGCGCCAGCCGGGCACCGCCCGGCAAGCCACGCCCGGTCCAGCGCATCGAGAAAGCGACCCGGCTGCACGCGACCGTCACCGTCGCGCAACACGCCATCGGCGACCAGTTCCAGCCGCTCGCCGGGAAACGCGAACAGGATGTCGTAGCGCGATTGCGCGCTGCCGTGCACGACGCTCTGCAACAGGCACGGATAGCGCTCGGGGAGCGCCGCCGCCGGCGCGAGAAGATCGCGCCGGCCGTCCAGCCGGCGCCGATGGCAAGCCATGCCCGCGTCGGTCAAACGCGACGGAACGCCAGCGTGCCGTTGGTGCCGCCGAAGCCGAACGAGTTGGACAGCACCACGTCGAGCTTCGCCTCGCGCGCGACGTTGGGCACGAAGTCGAGGTCGCAGCCTTCGCCCGGCTCGTCCAGGTTGATCGTGGGCGGCAGCACCTGGTCGCGCAGCGCCAGCACGCTGAAGATCGCCTCGACGCCACCGGCCGCGCCCAGCAGATGGCCGGTGGTGGATTTGGTGGAGCTCATCGCCAGCTTGTACGCGTGATCGCCGAACACCTTCTTCGCCGCCATCACCTCGCCGAGGTCGCCCAGCGGCGTGGAGGTGCCGTGGGCGTTGACGTACTGCACGTCGGATGGATTGAGGCCGGCGTCGTTCAGCGCGGTCTGGATGCAGCGCGCCGCGCCTTCGCCGCCTTCGCTGGGCGCGGTCATGTGGAATGCGTCGCCGCTCATGCCGAAGCCGACCAGCTCGGCGTAGATGCGCGCGCCGCGCGCCTTGGCATGCTCGTACTCCTCCAGCATCACCACGCCGGCGCCGTCGGACAGCACGAAGCCGTCGCGATCCTTGTCCCACGGGCGGCTCGCCTTGGTCGGCTCGTCGTTGCGGGTGGACATCGCCTTGGCCGAGCAGAAGCCGGCCATCGCGGTGCCGGTGGTGGCGAACTCGGCGCCGCCGGCGATCATCGCGTCGGCATCGCCGTACTGGATCATGCGTGCGGCTAGGCCGATGTTGTGCGCGCCGGTGGTACACGCGGTGACGCAGGCGATGTTGGGCCCCTTCAGGCCGAACATGATGGACAGCTGGCCCGAGACCATGTTGATGATCGAGCTGGGCACGTAGAACGGCGACACGCGGCGCGGGCCCTTCGCGGCCAGTTCCAGCGTGGTCGATTCGATCGTGTACAGGCCGCCGATACCGGCGCCCACTGCCACGCCGACGCGCGGCGCATTGGCATCGGTGATCTCCAGGCCCGAATCGCGCAGCGCCTGGGTGCCCGCCGCCACGCCGTAGTGGATGAACGGGTCCATCTTCTTGACGTCCTTGAGCGGCATCCATTCGGCGGGGTCGAAACCGCTGACCTGGCCGGCGATGCGCGTCGAGTAGGCCGAGGTGTCGAAGTGGACGACCGGCCCGATGCCGCTCTCGCCCTTGACCACCCGATCCCACGCGCTGGCGATGTCGTTGCCGACGGGCGAGATGATGCCCATGCCGGTCACTACTACTCGACGCTTGCTCATGCTTGTTCCTTCGTTATTCCCGGGAAGCTGCCACGACCGATGGCCGGCGCGGCGCGCTCCGGGTGCGTCGTCCGTGGCGCCCGACGATGCGCGATGCACCATACGGGTTCGGACGTTGCGAAATTCAGAAACGAAAACTGCGCCATTCAGGCGCAGCATTCGATATCGCTGCCCATCCTTGCCGGCTCGCACGGGGCGTGCCAGGCGGGATGGACATGCCTCCGGAACCGATCAGTCCTTGGAGTGGGCCTTGATGTAGTCGACGGCCTGCTGCACGGTGGTGATCTTCTCGGCATCCTCGTCCGGGATCTCGGTCTCGAACTCTTCCTCGAGCGCCATCACCAGCTCCACCGTGTCCAGCGAGTCCGCGCCCAGATCATCCACGAACGAAGCGTTCGCCGTGACTTCATCTTCCTTCACGCCCAACTGCTCGACGACGATTTTCTTGACGCGTTCTTCGATGGTGCTCATGTTGCCCATACCTCTCAAGGGGTGATTGTTTGTCGGTACCGGTCCGACTGCATGGCTCAAGACCGGCGGCATTGTAGTGGCTAAGCGCCAGCGCTGCCACGATTCGCCGGCGATGGCTGGACCTGCCTGCCGCTGACCGACGCGAAAGGGCGATTGTCGCCCAAAACGAGGCCGCTGGCGACAGCTGCGTGCGCATGCCTCACGGCATGTACATCCCGCCGTTGACGTGCAAGGTCTCGCCGGTGATGTAGGACGCCGCAGGCGAAGCCAGGAATCCCACGGCCTTGGCGATGTCGCCGGCATCGCCCAGACGGCCGAGCGCGATCTGGCCGAGCAACCCGTGGCGGGTCTCTTCCGGCAGTGCGCGGGTCATGTCGGTGTCGATGAAGCCGGGCGCCACCACGTTGACCGTGATGCCGCGCGTGCCGATCTCGCGCGCCAGCGATTTGGAGAACGCGATGATGCCGGCCTTCGCCGCCGCGTAGTTCGCCTGGCCGGGGTTGCCGGTGAGCCCGATCACCGAGGCGATCGAAATGATGCGGCCCTTCTTCGCCTTCATCATGCCGCGCATCACCGCCTTCGACGTGCGGTACACGGAGGTGAGGTTGGTGTCGATGATCGCCTGCCAGTCCTCCTCCTTCATCCGCATCAGCAACTGGTCGCGGGTGATGCCGGCGTTGTTGACCAGGATCGAGACCGGGCCGAATTCCTTCGCGATGGCGTCGACCAGCGCCTCGACGGCGGCGCCGTCGGTGACGTCCAGCACGCGGCCGTGACCGCCGTGCGCAGCCATCCGCTCACCGATCGCGGCGGCGCCGCCTTCGCTGGTGGCGGTGCCGATCACGATGGCGCCCATGGCCGCCAGCTCGTCCGCGATCGCCGCGCCGATGCCGCGGCTGGCGCCGGTGACCAGCGCGATTTCACCTTGCAGTGGGTTGCTCATTGTCGGGTGTTCCTTCGGGGAATCGGAAAACTGAAAACTCACGCCCACTCGGCGCGGGCGGCATCGAGCTGGGCCGGATCGCCAAGCGGGCGCGCCTCGATGCTCTTGTCGATGCGCTTGATCAGTCCGGCCAGCACCTTGCCCGGCCCGCATTCGGCGATGCGCGTGGCACCGCCCGCGGCCAGTGCCTGCACGCACTCGGTCCAGCGCACCGGCAGGTACAACTGGCGCTGCAAGGCGCCGCGGATCTCCTCGACCGTGCCGTAGCTGCGCGCCTCGGCGTTCTGGATCACCGGCACGCGCGGAAGCTGCCAGTCGATCGTGGCCATCCGCTCGCCCAACCGATCGGCCGCCTCGCGCATCAGTGCGCAGTGCGACGGCACCGACACGGCCAGCTTGATCGCCTTCTTCACGCCCAGCTCGGCGAGCCGGACCAGCGCACGATCGACCGCCTCGGTGTTGCCGGCGATCACCAGTTGTCCCGGTGAATTGAAATTGGCCGGTGACACGACCTGCCCTTGCGCCACCTCTTCGCAGACAGCCGCGATCTGCGCATCATCGCCACCGAGGATGGCCGCCATCGCGCCCACGCCGGCCGGCACTGCAGCCTGCATCAGGCGCCCGCGCTCGGCCACCAGGGCGGCCGCGTCGTGCAAGGACAGCGAACCGGCGCAGACCAGCGCGCTGTACTCGCCCAGGCTGTGGCCCGCCAGTTGTGCCGGATCCACGCCACCCAGCTTCTGCCACACGCGCCACACCGCCACGCTGGCAGCCAGCAGCGCCGGCTGGGTGTGCTCGGTGCGGTTGAGCTGTTCCTCCGGCCCCTGCATGGCGAGGCTCCACAGATCGACGCCGGCGCCCTGCGAAGCTTCCCCGAACGCCGACTGCACCTCGGCGTGCGCAGCAGCCAGCTCGGTCAGCATGCCGACCGATTGCGAGCCCTGACCGGGGAAAACGAAAGCCAGCGAAGCGGAAGTGGAACTCATGGAGGCGCAAATCCCGTCGACGAAAACCGCCATGGTGCCAGCATCGACGGCCATACGCAGCTGTATTCCGCATTTTCCGGGACACAAAACACGATGCCGCCCGGCTGGGCGGCATCACGAAGAACTCGCCGGAACCGCGGTGGCTCAGTAACGCAGCAACGCCGAGGCCCAGGTGAAACCGCCGCCGAACGCTTCCAGCAACAGGTTCTGTCCACGCTGCACCTTGCCCGAACGCACCGCGTAATCGAGCGCGAGCGGCACCGAACCCGAGGACGTGTTCGCATGCTTGTCGACCGTCACGATGACCCGCTCCATCGACATGTTCAGCCGCTTGGCGGTCGCCTCGATGATGCGCAGGTTGGCCTGGTGCGGGATCAGCCAGTCGATGTCCGACTCCTGCATGCCGGCCGCCTCCAGCGTCTCGCCGACCAGGGCGTCCAGCGTCTTCACCGCGACCTTGAACACCTCGCGCCCGGACATGCGGATGCGCACGCCGTGATTGGGCTCGTCGCTGAAACCGGCCGACACGCCCACCGGGTTGTACAGCAGGTGCTTGTAGCCGCCGTCGGCGTGCAGGCAGGTGGCGTAGACGCCCGGTTCGCTGGACGCCTCCAGCACCACCGCGCCGGCGCCGTCGCCGAACAGCACGCAGGTTTCGCGCTCCGTCCAGTCGACCATCCGGGTGAGCGTCTCGGCGCCCACCACCAGCACCTTCTTCGACTGCCCGCTGCGGATGAACTTGTCGGCAACGCCCAACGCGTAGACGAAGCCCGAGCACGCCGCATTCACGTCGAACGCCGCGCATCCGTTGGCACCCAGGCGATGCTGCAGCAGGCAGGCGGTGGAAGGAAAGATGAGGTCCGGCGTGGTCGTGCCGAGCACGATCAGGTCGAGTTCGGACGCCTTGACGCCCGCCGCCTCCAGCGCGTTCTGCGCGGCCCGGAAGGACAAGTCGCCCGTGGTTTCGCCGTCGGCGGCGATGTGCCGCTGGCGGATGCCGGTGCGGGTGCGGATCCACTCGTCGCTGGTGTCGACGATCTTTTCCAGATCGGCATTGGTGACGATACGCTCGGGCAAGGCGCTGCCGGTGGCGACGAGGCGGGAATAAATCTGGGTCATTCAACTTTCCATCGGCAGGGACTGCGGGATCGGCCGCTGGGCCGACGCCGTACGTTACGTGCCCGGGTGGCGGAACGCAAAAACGGCGCGTCGCCGCGCCGTCCCGGTTGATCGCCCGGCGGGACCCCGCGGGGTCCCGGCAACCCGGTCAATCCTCGACCGACACCGCGGCCTTGGCCTGGATCACCTTCTTGCCACGGTAGTAGCCGTCCTTGGTGACGTGGTGGCGCAGATGCACCTCGCCGCTGGTCGGATCGGTGGAAAGCTGCACGGTGCTCAGCTTGTCGTGGGCACGACGCATGCCGCGGGTGGACGGGGTACGGCGGCTCTTGGCAACAGCCATGGTAGTTCTCCAACTGAAACGTGGTGAAATGAAACGGGATGATCGTTGATCGAACGGCCCGGATCAGGCGAGCCGGGACGACGTTATTTCTTCAGCTCGCGCAATACCGCGAACGGATTCTCCGAGCGTTCCGATTCGGCATGATCCTGCGCCGGGTCGGGGCTTGTCACTTCGTCGGGCAACCGGCTGTCCGGATTGACCGGGACCAGCGGCAGCGCCAACAGCAATTCGTCCTCTATCACATCCGCCGGTCGCAGGCGGCCATCCTCGGCCACCAGCAGCGGCTCGCAATCGGGCGGCAACCCCGCCTCGTCGCGCTCCTGGCTGATCAGCCCCAGTCGCGTCTGCACCGCAACCGGCAGCACGAACGGTTCCAGCGAACGCTGACAGATCAACGTCAGCGGCGCGCTGGCGCGGACATCCACGTAGCTGGTGCCGAGGTCGTCGCGCCCGAAATCAAGCGCGAAACTCACCTCGCCATCGGTGCCGGCCAGTGCCTCGCCGAGGCGCCGCAAGCTCGCGATGGGCAGCGTTCCCTCGAACGAACGCCGCGCCGAGACCATGCGCCAAGCGTCCACGGACTCTGGCAGTGTCACGGACATAATCGCGGAATGGTAGGTTTGCCGGGCCACCAAGTCAACCCGCGGCCGCACCGGAGCGCCGATGCCAACGGCTGTGACGCGCATTTTGCCTGATCCCTCCCTGATGCGGCAGACTGGGCCACTCCCGCACGACGAAGCGCCCTTGAACCCGTACCTCACGCTCGGCGTGGCGGCCTGCCTCGCCATCCTGATCTTGCTGGCCGGCACGGCCGTGCTGCTGCGCAAGCGCCAGAACCGGCGCGCCGGCAGCATCCGCGACCTGCTGGACCTGGCCGACCGGCTGGAGCTCGACCTGAAAACCTGCCGCTCCGGCCTGCAGCAGGCGCATGCGGTGATGTCGCTGAACCCGGATCTTCCCGCCGCCAGTGAAAAGGACGCACGCCACGCCGTCGACGCCGGCTTGCGAGCGCTGTTGCAGCAACGCCTGTGGATCCGCGACCGTTCCCCCGCCGCGACCCAGCACGAACTGGACGAAACCGCCGGCTCGATGCGCGAGGCGCGCGACCGGCTGCAGCCGCTGCTGAAGGCGCTGGCCCAGGCGCAGACCGAGCTGAACAGCGCGATGCGCGAGCAGATCCGCCGCGACTCTGACCACTGATGGACAAACCGCACATGCCACGCCGCATCGTGCTGGCCTCGACCTCCCGCTATCGCGCCGACCTGTTGCGCCGTCTGCTGGCGGATTTCGAACAGGCCGCGCCCGACACCGATGAAACGCCGCAGGCCGGGGAAGCTCCCGCGACACGCGCCCTGCGCCTGGCGATCGCCAAGGCAACCGCCGTAGCCGCGGGTTTCGACGACGCGCTCGTGATCGGTTCCGACCAGGTAGCCGCGCTTGACGGCGAAATCCTGCGCAAGCCCGGCAGCGTGGAGGTGGCCCGCGAGCAACTCGGCGCCAGCTCCGGCCGCATCGTGCATTTCCACACCGCGTTGTGCCTGCTCGAAACCCGTCACGGCCGCTCGCAAACCCACGTGGATGACACCCGGGTCCGCTTTCGCGAGCTGGGGAGCGCGGAAATCGAGCGCTACGTCACACGCGAGCTGCCGCTGGATTGCGCCGGCAGCTTCAAGTGCGAAGGATTGGGCATCAGCCTGTTCGAGGAAATCGACAACCGCGATCCCAGCGCCCTGATCGGGCTGCCGCTGATCGCGCTCGCGCGCATGCTGCGCCAGGCCGGCGTCGCCGTGCCCTGAGGCGGCGAAGGTCGTACCGCTACACTGCCAGACACACGGCGCGGACCGCGCCCGCCCTGCTCCAGACCGTCGAGAAACCATGTCCGCCACCATCGAGCCCCGCGCCGAAGCCCTGCAGCAACGCCTGCAAGCCGCGATCGACCAGGTCAACCGCGTCCTGCTGGGCAAGCCGCACCAGGTCAAGCTGGCCTTCACCTGCCTGATCGCCGGCGGCCACCTGCTGCTGGAGGATGTGCCCGGCGTGGGCAAGACCACCCTGGCCCACGCGCTGGCCGCCACCTTCGGGCTGGAGTTCCAGCGCGTGCAGTTCACCAGCGACCTGCTGCCGTCGGACATCATCGGCGTCAGCGTCTACGAGCGCGACAGCGGCAGCTTCCGCTTCCATCCCGGGCCGATCTTCACCGGCCTGCTGCTCGCCGACGAGATCAACCGCGCCAGCCCCAAGACGCAAAGCGCACTGCTTGAGGCGATGGCGGAGAACCAGGTCACCGTGGACGGCCAGACCCACGCGCTGGCCCAACCCTTTTTCGTCGTCGCCACGCAGAATCCGCTGGATCTCAACGGCACCTTCCCGTTGCCGGATTCGCAGCTCGACCGGTTCATGCTGCGGCTGTCGCTGGATTACCCGGATCCCAGCGCCGAGCGCGCGCTACTCACCGGCAGCGATCGCCGCGACATGCTGGCCCGACTCACCCCGCAACTGGACGCCGAATCGCTGCTGGCCCTGCACCAACGCGCGCAGGCCATCACTGCCAGCGGGGCCCTGCTCGACTACCTGCAGGCCCTGCTGGCCGCCAGCCGACGCCATCCGGAGATCCGCGCGGGCCTGTCGCCGCGCGCCGGCCTGGCCCTGCTGGGCGCCGCCCGCGCCTGGGCCATGCTCAGCGGCCGCAGTCATGTACTGCCCGAAGACATCCAAGCCCTGTTCGTGCCGCTGGCGGCCCACCGACTGCTGGCGACGCGGGGGGCCGACGGCGCGCTGCTGGCGCGGCAGTTGCTGACCGAGGTGGCGGTGGACTGATGCGAGGCCTGCTGCAACGCCTGCAGCGCCGGGCGGAAAAGCGCCTGCCGGCACTGACCCGCTACCGCCGCCCGGAGCCGTTGCCGATCACCCTGCATCGCCGACGCATCTATATCGTGCCCAGCGGCTTCGGCCTCGGTTTCACCGTGCTGCTGCTGCTGATGCTGGTCGGTGCGCTGAACTACAACAACAACGCCGCCCTGCTGCTGACCTGCCTGCTCGGCGCGGCGAGTGCGGCGAGCATGCTGGTGGCGTTCCGCAACCTCGACGGGCTGCGCCTGGATCACCTGCGCGCCGGCCACGCGATCGCCGGCGAGGCGATCGAGCTGGTGTGCTCGTTCCACTCCGATCGGCCGCGTAGCGCCATCCGGCTGGACCTGGATGACGAATCGACCGCCTTCGCCGTGGACGGCACCGACGCCGCCCGGGTCAGCCTGCGCTTGCCGACCCGCCGGCGCGGCTGGCAACCGCTGCCGCGACTGCGACTGTGGACCAGTTGGCCGCTGGGCATGTTCCGCGCCTGGAGCTGGCTGCACCCGGCGCAATCCGTGCTGGTCTGGCCGCGTCCGGAGGCGACCGGTCCGGCGCCACGGGCGATGGCCGACGACGCCCGCCACATGCAACTGCACCGCGGCGAAGAGCTGGCCGCGCTGCGCGATTATCGGGCCGGCGATCCGCAACGACACATCGCCTGGAAGCCCAGCGCCCGCCACGACGATCTGCTGGTGAAGGACTTCGAGCAGCCGCGCAGCCAGCCGCAGTGGAGTCTCGACTGGCGGCAATTGCACGGCCTCGACGATGAGGCACGCATCGCGCGGCTGGCGCGCTGGCTCAACGAAGCGCAGGCGCAGCGCTGCAGCTTCAGCCTGTGGCTGCCAGGCAACGACATCGGCAGCGGCAGCGGACCGCAGCACTACGTCCGCTGCATGGACGCGCTGGCGGGCCTGCCGTGATCGGGCGCAAGCCGCCCAAGCCGGCGCAAGTCGCGCTGACGCAACGCGCGTTCGACCTGCTTTGCCTCAGCGCGACCTTCGTGCTGGCGGTCAACGCCAGTCACCTGCCGTGGTGGCTCAACGCCGCGCTCGCCGTGATCCTGGGCGGCCGCTGGTGGCAGCGCCGCCGCCACCCCGGTCGCGTGCCGCAAGCGATCAAGCTGCCGCTGCTGACCTTGCTGACCCTGGCGATCATCGCCTACTACGGCAACCTGTTCGGGCGTGCACCAGGCACCGCGCTGGGCATCGGCTTGCTGGTGCTCAAGCTGCTGGAAACCGAGACCCTGCGCGACGTGCGCGTCGGGGTAGGCTTTGCCTGTTTCACCCTGATGACCGCCCTGCTGTTCGACCAGGGCATGGTCAGCACGCTGGTGGTGGCGTTGGGTCTGGTGCCGGCGCTGGCTACCCTGCGCGCGCTGGAACCGGCCCAAACGCCGACCGGAATGGCACGCAGTTTCGTGCCCGCGCTGGGTCTGCTGGCGGCGGCGCTGCCGCTGGCCTTGCTGGCCTTCGTGCTGGTGCCGCGGCTGGGTTCGCCGTTGTGGGGCGCACCCGGCCGCGACCAGGCGCGCACCGGCCTCAGCGACCGCATGAGTCCGGGTGCCTTCACCGAACTGCTGACCGACGATCACCCGGCCATGCGGGTCAGCTTCGACGGCCCACCGCCGCCGCCGGACCAGCGCTACTTTCGCGCCTTCGTCATGGCCAGGTACGACGGCGTGAGCTGGAGCTATGACGACGTGGCCCACGCAGCACCGGTGCCGCTCGAGGTCGAGCAGTCGATCGGCTACCGGATCAACCTGCTGCCCACGCACCGCCGCGTGCTGCCGACCCTGGATGTGCCGATCGAGGCGCCCGCGGGGGCCGTCATGCACAGGGACCGCGTGGTGGTAGCCAGCCGACCGGTCGACGATGCGCTCAGCTATGCGCTCGGTTCGGCCACGCGATACCGGCTCGAACCGCAGTTGGACGCGCGACCGCAGCGCTGGCTGCAGCTCCCCGCCCGCTTCAACCCGCGCACGCTGGCGCTCGGCCAATCCTGGCGCGAGCGCCACGGCAGCGACGACAACGCCATCGTCCGCGAGGCGCTGGCGCTGTTTCACGATGGCGGGTTTCGCTACACGCTCGCGCCGGCGCCGTTGGGCCGCGACGCCATGGACGATTTCCTGTTCGCCACGCGCGAAGGCTATTGCGAGCACTACTCGTCCGCATTCACCGTGCTGATGCGCGCAGCCGGCATTCCGGCACGCGTGGTCACCGGCTACCAGGGTGGCTACTGGAACAAGCTGGGCAACTATCTGCTGGTGCGCAACTCCGATGCCCATGCCTGGAGCGAAGTGTGGCTGGCCGGTCGCGGCTGGGTGCGCGTCGACCCCACGGCCGCCGTGCGCCCCGAACGGGTCAGCCTGGGCGCTGCCGCTGCCGCGGGTGATCAGCTGGACTGGTACCGACGCGACTGGCTGCAGCAGTTCCGCAATCGCTGGGACATTGTCAACCGCTGGTGGGACCAGGGCGTTGTGGCGTTTGATGCGCTACGTCAGCGCGGCTTGCTGACCCCGTTCGGCATCCGCGACACCGACACGAGGACGCTGGGCGTGCTGCTGGCCATCGGCAGCAGCCTGTTCGTCGCCATCGGGCTGGCGTGGGCATTGCGGCGGCGGCAGCCGCGCGACCCGTTGCGGGAGGCCTTGCGCGCGCTGGAACGCAAGCTCGCACGGCAACGGATCGTCCGGCGGACCGGCGAAGGCCCGCAGCACTACCTGAGCCGCGCGGCACGTGCCCTGCCGGCGCAGCGCGGCCAGCTGACGGAGTTGATGCAGCAGTACCTGGAGCTTTGCTATGCCAGCGACGAACCCGCGCCTGAATCAGTCCACGCGTTCCGGCGCATGGTGCGGGATTTTCGGGTAACGAACGTGGTCAAATGACATCGATGCGATGGTGGACACCATCGTTCCTGACGGAGAAAACCTCATGTCTCTTTACCGTCCTCTCACCCTCGCCGCCGCGGTTGCCGTGCTGGGTGGTTGTGCGACGATCCCGCAACCGCTGCAGGGAAACTACGCCACCGTCTCCACCGCCAGTGCGCGACAGGGCGGCGCCGGCGACACCCCGGTTCGCTGGGGTGGCGAGATCATCAAGACCGAACCCGGCCCGCAGCAGACCTGCTTCTTCGTGCTGTCGCGCCCGCTGGACAAGCAGGCACGACCGCGCCTGGGCAATTCGGGCGAGAACGACGGCCGCTTCGTCGCCTGCCGCGACGGTTTCTACGACCCTGAGGTGTTCACCCGCGGACGCGAGCTGACCGTGACCGGCACCCTGCACGGCACCGTGACCAAGAAGGTCGGCGAGTACGACTATGCCTACCCGCGCGTCGAGGCGAACGTGGTCTACCTGTGGCCCAAGCGACAGCCCCGCGCAGCCTACCCGCCCGGCTTCTACGACCCGTTCTGGGGCCCGGGCTTCGGCCCGTACTGGGGCAGCCCGTGGGGCTATCCGTACTGGGGCGGCCCGCGGGTGATCGTGGTGCGTCCGCCGGCACCGCCACCGCCGCCGAAGAAGTAACCATCTGCCTACGAAAACGCCGGCTCGCAGCCGGCGTTTTCCGTTTTTCGTCAGGTCCGCGCCGGTCAGCCCGGCGGCCAATGCATGCGGCGTCCGGCCAGCAGATGGACATGGATGTGGAAGACGGTCTGGCCGCCATCCTCGTTGCAGTTGATCACGGTGCGATAACCCTGCTCGGCGAAGCCTTCCTGCTTGGCGTAGGCCGCGGCGGCCAGCAGCAGTTTTCCGAGCAGTGCCGCCTGTTCCGGAGTCGCGTCGTTGAGCGTCGCCAGCGACTGCCTGGGAATGAACAGCACGTGCACCGGTGCCTGCGGATTCAGATCGCGGAAGCCCAGCACCTCGTCGTCCTCGTAGACGATGTCGGCGGGAATCTCGCGGCGGACGATCTTGCTGAAAATGGTATCGCTCATGCTTGACTCCCTCGATCCGGCGGCGCGGTGGCCGTCATCAGTCCAGTATCTGGCGACCGCCGAACGCATGCGCCAGCGTGCTGCGGTCGACGTATTCCAGTTCGCCGCCCAGCGGCACGCCGTAGGCCAGCCGGGTCGGGCGCACGCCACCGGCACGCGCCAGTTGCGCGAGGTAGTGCGCGGTCGCGTCACCTTCCACGGTGGGATTGGTGGCGATGATCATCTCCTCGATCTCGCCCTCGCCCAGGCGCCGGGTCAGTTTCGCCAGCCCCAGTTCTTCCGGCCCGAGCCCGTCCAGCGGCGACAGCCGGCCCATCAGCACGAAGTACTGGCCACGATAACCGGTGGCCTGCTCGATCGCCGCCAGTTCGGTCGGCGACTCGACTACGCACAACACCTGTCGATCACGACTGGCACTGGCGCACAACGCGCACAGCGGCTCCTCGCTGAAATTGCGGCAACGCTCGCAGTGGCCGATCTTCTCCATCGCCTGCGCCATCACCCGCGCAAGCCGCGACCCGCGCTCGCGCTCGCGCTCAAGCAGATGAAACGCCATCCGCTGCGCACTCTTGCCACCCACGCCGGGCAGGCAGCGCAGCGCCTCGATCAGTTCGGCAAGAAGTGGGGAGCTGTTCATGGGCCCTTGGCCGCGAATGGGGAATCGGGAATGGAGAGTCGGGAAAGCACGGCTCGCTGGCTCCCGCGCCTGGTCTCGCGATTCCCCATTTCCGATTTCCGGCTCAAAACGGCATCTTGAACCCGGCCGGCAGGTTCATCCCGGCGGTGACGCCGCCGAGCTTGTCCTTGCTGGCCTGGGCAACTTTGTTGACGGCGTCGTTCACGGCGGCGGCGACGAGGTCTTCCGCCATCTCGGGGTCGTCGGCAAAGGTCTGCCGGTCGATCTGCACGCGGCGCACTTCATGCGCGCCGGTCATCACCACGCTGACCAGGCCGCCGCCGGCGCTGCCGGTGACTTCGAGTTTCGCGATCTCCTCCTGCGCGCGCTTCATGTCTTCCTGCATGCGCTGCGCCTGCTGCATCAACTGACCGATTTGTCCTCTCATCATCTGGCTCCGGGTTCGTTGCCCAAGGGTTTGACGGATTGCGGCACGACGCGGGCGCCGAAGTCGCGCTTCAGGCTCTGCACCAGCGGATCGTCCTCGATCGCCTGCTCGGCCGCGCTCTGCGCGCTGTCGCGTGCCTTGGCCGCGCGCGCCGCCGGGGTCTGCATGGCGTCGGCCTGGCTCTCGCTGACGAAGCGCAGGCGGATGGTCTCGCCCAGCGCCTGGCTGATGCGATCCTCCATCTGGCTGACCATGGGCTCCACCGCCATGCCCATGTGCGCCGGCTGCAACGCCAGCACCAGGGTCTGGCCGTCACGCTCGCGCAGCACCGCGTTCTGCGCCACCACGCTGAACGGCCCGCGCAGCTGGGCCCGTTCGATCAGCGCCTCCCAATCCGGCCGGCCGCTCGCATCGCGTGCGATCGGCGCGGGCGCCGGGGCCTCCGCGGCGGGCTCGCGCGGTGCTGGCGCGGGTGTCGGCGTGGCAGCGCGAGTATCTGCGGACGGCGGTGCGGGTGCACGCGCGTGCGCCTGGCTCGTCGGCGCACGCGGCGCCACGCGCGCCGCCGCGGGTTCGTCGCCCGGACGGAAAGCGAGCATGCGCAGCAAGGCCATCTCGAAACCGGTGCGGGCGTCGGGCGCCAGCGTGAGGTCGCGCCGGCCCGTCACTGCAATCTGGTAGTACAGCTGCACGTCCTCCGGCGTGATGCGCCCGGCGAGGTCGGCCAGCGCGCCGTCGGCGTCATCCGCTTCCGGCCGGTAGCCGGGAATCAGCTGGATCAGCTGCAGGCGATGCAGCAGGCCGGCGATGTCGTCGAGCACGCCGCCGAAGTCGGGCGAATAGGAGGCGATCTGCGTGCACTCGACCAGCAACTGCTCGCCGTCGCCCGAAGCCAGCGCCTCCAGTACGCCGAGCACCTGCCCGCGCGCCACGCTGCCCAGCATGGTGCGCACGTCGTCGGCGTGCAGCGCGCCGCCGCCATAGGCGATGGCCTGGTCAAGCAGCGACAGGCCATCGCGCAGCGAGCCGTCGGCGGCGCGGGCCAGCTCACCGATCGCGCTGTCTTCATAGGCGATGTTCTCGGCACCCAGGATGTGCCGCATCTGGCCGGAGATCTGCTCCGGCAGCAGCCGCTTCAGGTTGAACTTCAGGCAGCGCGACAGCACCGTCACCGGCAGCTTCTGCGGGTCGGTGGTGGCGAGCAGGAACTTCACGTGCGGTGGCGGCTCTTCCAGCGTCTTCAGCAACGCGTTGAACGCGTTCTTCGACAGCATGTGCACCTCGTCGACCAGGTACACCTTGAAGCGGCCGCGCGACGGCGCGTACTGCGCGTTCTCGATCACCTCGCGCACGTCGTCCACGCCGGTGTTGCTGGCCGCGTCGATCTCCAGCAGGTCGACGAAGCGGCCTTCGTCCACCGCCGTGCACACCGAACACTCGCCGCAGGGATCGGCCGACTGCCCGCGCTCGCAGTTCAGCGACTTGGCGAAGATGCGCGCAATGGTGGTCTTGCCCACGCCACGGGTGCCGGTGAACAGGTAGGCGTGATGCATGCGGCCGGTGTCGAGCGCGTTGGTGAGCGCGCGCACCACGTGTTCCTGCCCCACCAGCTCGGAGAACTTGCGCGGGCGCCACTTGCGGGCGAGTACCTGATAGGACATGACTGCCAACGTGGGGACAAAGGTCGATTGTGCCAAGTCGGCGCACGCAAGTCAGCAAACGTCCGGCCCGAAATGGTGGCGGCCCCGCCAGCCACACCCCGGCACCCGAGTCATTCGCTACCGTTGCTTCCTTCCGGACCTGGCGGAGTTTGCGAACTATCGTCGCGGGGGGACCGACGGGGCCACCATGGACGTCAAGCGATTACGCTTGTTGCTGTGTTGTTGCTGTTGCTGTTGCTGTTGCGCCAGCTTCATGCCGTCGCAGTTTGTTCAGAAACTGGCGGAGAGGGCGGGATTCGAACCCGCGATACGGGGATAAGCCGTATACACACTTTCCAGGCGTGCTCCTTCAACCACTCGGACA